>DAOUIY010000066.1:0-31620 GCA_034423215.1 Dehalococcoidia bacterium | reverse complement strand
TAGGGCGTGTCGTCAAATGCACCGTCATTCCTGCGAAGGCCGTCTATACAACACCGAAGGCTTAACTACTGCCGGTCGAGGTTCCCGCCTTCGCGGGAACGACGAAAAGAGACGCTTGGAAGCTCCCGCTATCAATTTGACGACACCCCCTAAGTGTTTTGGGAGAGTTACGTGCTAATATATACACCTGATGGAGACCAACAGGGGAAGGGTCAGGCGACGGCTCGAACGGGAAGGGTGGTACTTGGACCGTTATGGTTCGGACCACGACATTTACCGGCACCGTACCATAACAGGCATAATCTCGCTGCCTCGCCATCGGACACTTTCAACAGGTGTAGCAGCCACCATAGCCAAGAAGGCTGGCTGGTCCGTATAGGGGGAAAAGATGATTCGTTATCCTGCCTTGATTGACGGAACAGAGGGCGCTTATGGCGTCGTTTTTCCTGACATTCCAGGGGTAGCGGCCATGGGCAAAGACATAGAAGAGGCCCTAATAAACGCCGAAGAGGTCCTACGAGACTACGCAATTGAAACGGAACGGGATGGGGAGGAATTGGCACCGGCCACGCCTTTCCAGTTGGTAGATACGCCGCCTGGCAACCAGCTTGTTTCCATACCGCTAATACGCACTTCCGGCAAGAGTGTACGGGCCGGTCTGACCCTGGACGAAGATGTGGCAGAGTTCATTTCTGCCGAGGCCAGACGCCGGGGCATGACGCGCAAGGCATACATTACATGGGTTGTCCGAAGAATTGCGGCAATGGGTGGCTGATAGCTTCCTCAAAAGCAATTGAGGGGTTGGGCGCTTAACCAGTGCATTGCAGACCAGGTTATTCCAAAACCCTTTCCCGATTCTTTGCGTCAAACTTGATTGACGGTAACGATAATGCTATTATTTGCCCAGCTATGTTTGCCTCAAACTTGGTTGAGGAGGAGTACGGATGGCCGATAACGATATTGCCTTGATGGCTCACCTTATGCGGCGAGCCGGGTTCGGCGCCCAGTATGACGAAATAGTCGAGCGCGCCGCCAAAGGGTACGAGGCTACGGTAGAGGAACTGTTGAACCCTACCGACGAGTCCCACGGCATGGAGCTGGACCTGGCCGAGCGCAGCTTCCTGGAATGGAACCACTTCATTCGCTGCGTCCCCGAATACGTCATGTGGCGCATGATCAACTCCAGGAACCAGTTGGAAGAGAAGATGGTGCTGTTCTGGCACGGCATTCTCTGCACCGCCGACAGCAAGACCCAGAGCTACGTTACCTCCCAGGCCGAATTGGATATGCTGCGGGCCAATGGCATGGGCAACTTCCGGGAACTGTTGATTGAAATCTCCAAGGACCCGGCCATGATCTATTTCCTGGACAACTGCCTCAGCCACAAGGACAACATTAACGAAAACTATGGCCGTGAACTGCTGGAGCTCTTCTCGATGGGCGTGGGCATGGACGGCCAGTTCAATTACAGCGAAGACGACGTCAAGGAGTGCGCCCGGGCCTTCACCGGCTGGACCATTGCCAACAACATTCCCGGCCAGCCCTACGGTCGCTATCCTTCCCAGTTCGTTTACAACCCGGCGGACCACGACGAGGGCACCAAGACCTTCCTGGGCGAGACGGGCAACTTCAACGGCGAGGATGTCATTGACATTATCGTGAAGCAGCCGGCCACCGCCCGCTTCATCTCCCGCCACATGTACAGCTACTTTGTGGCCGACGAGGGCGGAGTACCCTCCTGGATGGAGACGCCCCCGCGGGACATGGAGACTATCCAGATGCTGGAGGACGTTTACTTCAGCTCCGGGTACGACATCAAGGCCATGCTACGGGCCCTGTTCAATTCCGACGCTTTCAAGGAAGCCCGCTTCCAGCGCATCAAGGGCCCCATCGAGTCAATAGTTGGAACCATCCGCCTGGTGGGGGACTGGACGTCGCCCAGGCCCGGCTTCGAGGTCATCTTCGACGAGATGAAGCACATGGGCCAGGAAATTCTGAATCCCCCCAGCGTGGAGGGCTGGCACACCGGCAAGGAGTGGATTGACGGCGGCACCCTGGTGCGGCGCATCAACTTCATCGCCGACTACGTGGGCGACCTGAACCAGCCGGGCATTCAGGAAATGGTCCAGAAGCTCCAATCTGAGGGACCGGTCATGTCCCCGACGAACCTGGTGGATGGCTGCCTGCGGCTGTTGGGCTGCTACGAGTTGGAGCCGGAGACCCGCCAGATGCTGATCAACCACGCGGAGAAGAGCGGTGACTTGCCCACCGGCAATCGCGAGTTTGCCGGGCAGGTTACCCAGATGCTGCAGATGATTGTGGCAACCAAGGAGTATCTCTACGCCTAACCGGACTTTCGGTTGGCCCGACCCTTCGGAACAGGAACCCGAAACGAATTCCGTCAGCGAATTCCATCAAGGAGAAGAAGATGACCTCCACCAAGAAAGATCCGGTACTGGTAATACTTCAGATGACCGGCGCCTACGATGCGCTGAATACCTTCGTACCCTATGGCGACCCCCACTACCAGGACTATCGCGACGTTCTGCGCCTCTCGGCTGATGACGTGCATGCGGTTGACGATTACGTCGGCTTCAACCCTGGCATGGGTCCCATGAAGGAACTCTACGACCAGGGCAAGGTTGCCGTAATGCAGGGCATCGGCTATCCCAACCCCATCCGGTCCCACTTCCGCTCCCTGGACATCTGGCACACCGCCGAGCCGGAAAAGATGGTCACCGACGGCTGGCTGGGCAAGGCCATCCGGGACCTGGACCCCAACAAGGAAAACATCCTGACCGCCGTTAACTTCGGCCGCGGCCTGCCCCGCGCCCTGGCCGCCCCTGGCGTTTCCGTTGCCTCGGTGGGCGACCTGGCCAGCTACGGCGTGCTGACCGGCATTGACGGCGAGGAAGAGCGCATGGACGCCCTGGACATTTTCGGGCGCATGTACTCCCCCATGATCGGTTCCGGCCCGGTTAACGACTACCTGTCCCAGACCGGCCTGGATGCCCTGAAGGGCGCCGACATCCTGAAGACCGCCCCCGACATGTACTCTTCCAGCATCGAGTACGGCGGCAGCCCCTTCGCCCAGTGGCTGAAGAACATAGCCCAGGTCCACACCGCCGGTTTCGGCACCCGGGTGCTGTACACCGGCGTCAACCCCGGCACCTTCGACACCCACGCCAACCAGCACATTACCCTGCCCAGGCTGTGGGGCGATGTCACCACCGCCATCGGCGACTTCTACCAGGACCTGGTTGAGCACAACGCCAACGAGGAAGTGGTCATGGTGGTCTTCACCGAGTTTGGCCGCCGGGTCAAGGAGAACGGCTCCGGCACCGACCACGGTTCCGGCGGCGTGGCCTTCGTCATCGGCGACGCGGTCAAGGGCGGCCTCTACGGCGAGTACCCGTCCCTGGAGCCCGACAAGCTGGACGAGGGCGACCTGCGGTGGAACAACGACTTCCGCAGCACCTACGCCACCCTGCTGGAGGACTGGATGGGCCTGGACGCCCAGCCCATCCTCAACGGCAACTACGAGAAGTTCGACTTCATCAAGTAACGGTGAGGCATTAGCGGGAGAGACTTTCACCTGGACATGTAGGGGCGGGTTTCAAACCCGCCCTTCGCCCATGGGCAACCCCAGCCCAGCCCAGCCCAGCCCAGCCCAGGCCGGATTAGCGATGCAGGGTCAGACCAATGTGTCCGCCCGGTTCGAAACGGCCATTGGGCCCAAACTGGGGCAGGAGTTTCTACCCACGTAAACAGGGCCCATAAATGAGACAAACAGTGAGGAGAAATGGTTACTACTGAGATTGCTCCTATCACTTTCGAGTACAGCCATACCATCGGGCGCCAGGAGAACCGCAGCGGCTCCGGCTTCTTCTATCCCGTGGACATTGTCCGCAGCGGCAAGAACCAGTTGTCCGTCATCAGCCGCGGCTCCGAAACTCCCGCTTTCTTCCCCTGCAAGCGGGTGACGGTGTTCACCGTGGATGAGCAACTGCTGCAGGAGTTCGGCCAGAAGATTCCCCCGGAAGACGCCGACGAGAACGCCCCGGCCGGCACCTTCATGTGGCCCACCGCCCTGACCGTGGACAGCCAGGGCAACACCTTCGTGGCCGACGAGTGGCTGCAGCGCATCACCGTCTTCAACAAGGACGGGGAATGCACCGGCACCTGGGGCAAGACGGGCAGCGGCGAAGGCGAGTTCAACAAGCCCTCGGGCCTGGCCGCGGATGCCAACGGCGACATTTACCTGGTGGACAGCTACAACCACCGGGTCCAGGTCTATTCCGGCGAGGGCCGGTTCAAGTTCCAGTGGGGCAGCGAGGGCAACGGCGACGGCCAGTTCAGTTTCCCCTGGGGCGTTGAGATTGACTACGATGGCAATGTGTGGATTGCCGACTGGCGCAACGACCGCATCCAGAAGTTCACCCCGGACGGTCAGTTCCTGATGAAGTTCGGCTCCCAGGGGGATGGCGACGGCCAGCTTAACCGCCCCACCAAGGTGGCGGTGGACAAGGAAGGCATCATCTACGTTGCCGACTTCAAGAACGACCGCCTTCAGGTCTTTGATGCCCAGGGCAACTTTATGACCAAGCTGCTGGGCGAGGCCACCCTGTCCACCTGGGGACGGGAGCGGGTTAACCTGGACCCCACCATCGTCAGGGCCAGGGAAATGGCCCACAACCTGCACGAGCGGGAGAAGCTGTTCCACGGCCCCATCTCGGTGGAGGTGGACGACGAGGGCCGCATCTACGTGCTGGAGTGTCCCCGCCAGCGGTTGCAGGTTTACCACAAGCAGCACGCCATCTTCGGCGGCGGCCAGCTGTAGCAAACCAACCCCCGACGAACCAGGTCAGGCTTTTGAGGACCCCGGTATTGCCCGGGGTCCTCTTCTTTCAGCAAAGGCAATCTGTCGTCCTTTCTTGCGGCCATGTTGCCCTGAGTTTGCCGGCGGTTCTAAATCAGAGCCAAGGTTGGATGTACATTTCCACAGGTGGCTTCATTTCCGCCGTTTAGAGCCCTCCAACGCCGAGTTGTCATTCTGAACGGAGTGAAGAATGACAACTCGGCGTTCAGAATGACAGGCCGGCGGCCTCTTAATGTACATTCCAATCTGGCCCTAGGGAACCTCTGAACAAGTCCCTTCCCCCTTGACGGGGGAAGGCTAGGATGGGGGTGATGGCTACAGTCCAGTTAACTTCCGGGGCCAACGCAAACCTTCCTGCCAATTTTGAGATAGTTTCTTAGTCCCTGCCAAGTTCGAGGTTCCCGCCTTCGCGGGAACGACGGGCTTGCCCCAAACCTGAAATGCGATTGCCCCGATAGAATCCCACCTTTCACGGCAGGCCCGCCCCTCCCTCTTCGTGGTACACTCTTAACGATGTAATTTCCCCATGTCCGCTTACCCCACTGCCCACAGGAGGCCTTGAATGCAAAGCAGCGAAGTCCGTCTCACCGAACTGTCCCACTGCGCCGGTTGAGCCGCCAAGATTAGCCTGGAGGACCTGGTGCAGGTCCTGAGTCAATTCCCTCAACTCACCCACCCCGATCTCCTGGTGGGTACGGAAACGGGCGACGATGCCGCCGTGTATCGAATCAACGACGACACCGCCCTGATAATGACGGTGGACTTCTTCCCGCCCATCACCGACGACCCCTTTGAGTTTGGCGCCATCGCCGCCGCCAACGCCCTCAGCGACGTTTACGCCATGGGCGGCAAGCCCCTGGTGGCCCTTAACATCTGCGGCTTTCCCTCCGCGCTGGACAAGAGCATCCTGGGCGAAGTGCTGCGGGGCGGGTACTCCAAGACCGCCGAGGCCCAATGCCTGATTGTGGGCGGTCACACCGTGGACGACCCGGAACCCAAGTACGGCCTGTCCGTGGTTGGCATTGTGGAGCCGGGCAAGCAGATTACCAACGCCGGAGCCAGGGTCGGCGATTCCCTGGTACTCAGCAAGCCGGTGGGCACCGGCATCATCACCACCGCCGGCAAGCAGGGTCGGGTTGACCCCGACGTGCTCCAGGGCGCCGTGACCAACATGGCAACCCTGAACCGGGGCGCAGCAGAGGCCATGACCAATGTAGGTGTCCACGCCTGCACCGACATCACCGGCTTCGGCCTCATGGGCCACCTCAAGTCCATGGTCAAGGGCAGCGGCGTCTGCGCCGAGATAAACCTGGGCAGCGTACCCACCCTGCCGGGGACGTGGGAACTGCTGGAACAGGGCATTGCCCCGGGCGGCACCAGCCGCAACCGGGACAGCGTGGCCGACGTCGTTCGCTGGCACCCGGACCTGACCGACAACGACCAGTTGCTGCTGTGCGACGCCCAGACCTCCGGCGGCCTGCTCATTTCCGTTTCCAGGGACAAGGAAGAACGGCTGCTGGCCGAACTCACCGCCGCAGGCACCCCCTGCGCCGTCGTGGTAGGCCGCATCACCGACGGGCCAGCGGGAACAATAGTGGCGAACCCGTAGCGTCGCCCCCGTTTCAGCAATACCCTAGCCTGAATAACCGTAGGGGCAGCCCTTGTGGCTGCCCTGTTAACTGGCCTTAGCATCCAGGCAAAAAAATGCTCTTCACTGGCAATCTAGTAGACCGACAACTTTGAAATGATGGTTGAAACTGCTTCTCTCCGTCGTTCCGGCGAAGGCCGGAATCCAGAAGTCATGGAGGCAAGGAACCATGTCCAACGCCAACCTTCCTGGATTCTGGCCTGCGCCAGAATGACGAGTTTCTATAGTTACCCGTCATTCTAAAGTGGTTGAACTAATAGTGTTTCAACTTATTTGAACTGGTGGATAGTATTTCCGCTCACCCTGAGCCTGTAGAAGGGCTGCCCATTCGCAGATTGACAATTTGATGGTTCGACAGGCTCACCATGAGCGGACTCCCAGTTTACCCATCAATGCAAACTGGTCAAACTACTATTAGAGTGAACAGAATCGTGATTTCTGCGAGCACAGGAACCAGGGAGGCCGGGTCAGTGGGATACGCGACGCTGGTTGCCCTAACAGCGGCAGCTTTGGCCTTCATAATCTTGCCGGCAACCGTCATGGCACAGCAAGAGCCTCCTCACTTGTTGTTTGGCTTTGCCAGGTTGGAGGGGGTGCCCCCTCCTATCGGCACCGAGATAATCGCTTTCGACGATGATGCCAAACTAGGTTCAACAACCGCACAGAAGGGGGGGCAATTCCTTCTGGCTATCAAACGACCTGCAGGAAAAACTGTTACCTTCATGGTGGGGGGCGTAAAGGCCGAGGAAAGTATGGCTTCTTCCGCTTGGGTTTTAGGTAAAAGGGAGCGTGGCTTCAACTTGACTGCCATGAGCAATCCTAGACCCCAAGGACCTTGTGGCCCCCGGGGCTCTACACTCGGGCCTCACGCCGGTTACGAAACACCTCCCCAAGTGCTATTAGGCCAAGCCTTCTTGAATGGGGCCAAGGCTCCCATCTGCTCTGAGATAATCGCCTATGGCGGCGCTTCGGTGCTAGGTTGGGCAAGAGTTGTAGAAGGGGGGAACTTTAGCATTTCGGTCGGTAATCCTCTAGGAGAAGTGGTCTTTTTTCTTGTAGAAGGCATGATGGCAGACAGTACCCTATACCCGTCGATTTGGGAACCTGGGACCGTAGTGCGGAACTTCAACCTTAACGCGGTCAGCCAACCGATACAGGAGGTCGAAGGCTTTTCGCAAGTATCAGAACCCGGTCCGCCTGGACCGCCTGGACCACCCGGATCACCCGGATCACCCGGTCCGGCCGGACCGCCGGGCCCAGCCGGTCAAAGCGCAAATAATACTCTGAGCATTATCGCCATAGTCATTGCCGTCGCATCAGCCATACTCTCAGTGTCCATGGCGTTGTTAGTATTCCTTAAGCGGGCAAATTCTGGTTGAAGCGGTGCTTCCTTCAAGGAAAACGCCCCGTTTGACACCCCAAATCTCGGAGACTAATATGAGCTTCGGCCCGGCAGTTGTTACCGATTCTTTGAACAGGTGGTTGAGTAAGTTGGAACCTCAATTCGGATTGAAGCGCCCCGACCAGGTCAAGGATGCCCCCGACCAGGGGGAGCGCGTACCCCCCGGCCAGTTCCTCAGCAAGCGCTTTCCCGTCTTGACCTATGGGTCCAGGCCGGAAGTTGACATAAGCCTTTGGACTTTCCGGGTGTTTGGCGTGGTGGACAGGGAAATTAGCCTGGACTGGAAGCAGTTTTCCGAGCTGGAATGGGTCACCATAAACGCCGACTTTCACTGCGTTACCCAGTGGAGCGCCCTGGACCAGACCTGGGAGGGCGTCCGCGCCGCCGACCTGTTGGCGCTGGCCGGGGTGAAGTCCGAGGCCAGATTTGTAATGGCCCACTGCTTTGGCGGCTACACCACCAACCTGCCCCTGGACATGGTGCTGGAAGAAGGATTTCTTGCCCACCGGCACAACGGCGCCGAGTTGGGCAAGGACCACGGCTGGCCCCTGCGCCTCATCGTCCCCAGCCGCTACGCCTGGAAGAGCGCCAAGTGGGTTAACGGCCTGGAGCCCATGCTGGAAGACTCGCCCGGGTTCTGGGAGCAGCGCGGCTACAACAACAACGCCGACCCCTGGAAGGAAGAGCGGTTCTGGCCGGAACTCACCCGCTGACCGCACGCCCTTCTGACCTTCCCCAGGGCGTGTCGCCAAGAGCGCCGTCATTCCTGCGCAGGCAGGAATCTCGACTCCGGCCTGTCCAGGTTCCCGCCTGCGCGGGAACGACGAAACGGGATACTTGGAGCCTTATACCTTCAATTTGACGACACCCCCCGCCTGCCCTTGATGAAAGCCCCGGATTTCGTATCCGGGGCTATTTTCTTGGTTCGCCTTTGTTCCCGCTCTCAGGTATGTTGTATCATTCTTGCATGTCGAGCTTGCATGTCGAGGGAAAGCTGGGCCCAAGCTGGACAACCTGCGTCCGTTGCCGGCTGCATTGGCATACACCCTACGCATCAGATGGTGAACCAGGAGGTACTCTGTGACTCAACGTGCTGGTAATACGCCCCCCAACCCGAGTCTGGGCGCCGGTGGTGGCCCCAACTTGGCCCGACGCCTGGAGCGCCACATACAGGGAAAGACCATCAGTGGCCTGATGGAGTTGTTCCCGCTTCTGGTAACCATTCTGGTGGTGACGGTTATCATCGGCTATGCCGACAGCTTCGTTCATCCCATGATCAAGCACATCCCCTGGCAGCCTCCCTTCCTCGGCAGCCTCACCTTCACCGGGGTGGGCCTGATAATCCTTGCGGTCCTCTTTTACCTGACCGGGTTGGCGGTGTCATCGCGACTGGGCCGTCGTTCCTTCAACACCACCGGCAAGATATTGAACGCCACGCCGGTGGTGGGCAGCATTTACGGCCTTACCCAGACCGTGGCGGCGGTGATGTCTTCCCAGTACCGCTTCAGCCGGGTCGTATTTCTTGAGTGGCCAAGGGACGACATGATAGCCCTCGGCTTCGTGACCGGCAGGGCCGTATCGCCGTCCACGGGCGAGTCCCTGGTTGTGGTTTACATCCCCACCGTGCCCAACCCCACCTCGGGCAACATGGCCATAGTGGTTGAGGACGACGTTTATGAAACTGACCTGACGGTGGAAGATGCCATGAAGATGGTCTTTTCCGGGGGTATCGTCCTGCCCGAGTCCTTCGCCTTCGCCCGCCTGCCCCGGGAAAAGGGGACGCACGAGTTCGTGGGCCGTTTCGACTCGGTGAATTGATGCAATCGCTTCTGCTCCTGTTAGTCAACGCTTCCCGGTCCGGCAATAGCCCAGCCACAACCTAATTTGGCGGCCCCGGCTAATTCCGGCCCGAAAATCCGGGGTCAGGGCCTAGGGGGTGTCGTCAAATTGAATGTGGGGGCTTCCTAGCATCCCCTTTCGTCGTTCCCGCGAAGGCGGGAACCTCGACCGGCAGTAGTTAAGATTCCTGCGAAGGCAGGAATGACGGTGCATTTGACGACACGCCCTGGTGGTTCAACTTGTTTGAAATGAAGGATAGTATTACCGCTCACCCTGAGCCTGTCGAAGGGCCGCCCATTGGCAGATTGACAATTTTATGGTTCGACAGGCTCACCATGAGCGGACTCCGGGGTTTACCCATCAACGCAAAGTGGTCAAACTACCAGCAGGTCAACCGTTTAGAATAGATGGCAAATGCTTTATATCGGGTACCGTTTGGCCTTAGGGTATAGATTATTTGAAATGGACGCCAAATAACCCAAAAACAAAACGGTGCCTGGGCCGGATTACACTTGACAAGCGTCTGCTCCCTGGAGGTCCCCCATGCCTTTACTCGCCTTGGCCGCGCTGGTCCTGATCGCATTTTGCATTTGGTGGCTCACCCGCAAGCGACGCCCAAGCGGTGAGGAACTGATGGAACTGAGTCGAGCCGAGAACAAGGTCAAGGTGTCTGACCCCATAACCAGGGGGGATATTGACATTCTTGAGCGTTGGAATTCCAAGCTGCTTGAGGACGCGATTGCGCTGAGGAGGGCGCAGCTCCATCGAGGGGACCACCCTGAGCAGAGGGGTTGACGGAAGTCGGGCAGACCACAAATCTGCCTGGTGTGTTCCCTGGGACACGTGATAAGACCAAATGTCGGTTCTGTTGGGCTTTACGGCATTTGGCGTCCTTTCTTAGCAGGATATACCCTTAAACCAAACGGAACCTTAAATCGTCATTACTGAGCAGGCGGGAATCTGAATTCCGGTCTGTCAACCTTCCTGCCTGCCCAGTAACGACAAGGTTCAATTGACGACACGCCCCAGGATTCAAAAACGGCACTCTACCCGGCACGGACGCCTAACAAAAACCGGGGGCTGCCAGTCTAACCACTGGCAACCCCTGTTGTTGGACTGAACTGTAACTTGCAGAATCTCCTGCCGGGCTCTTGCCCGTCTCCCAGGTTTCGACTATGCAGCCTTCCTCGCCGGGGCCCGGTACTGGGGCGCGCTCGCGGTCGGCTGGGCCTGGATGGCCGCTTCCCGGTGGTCCGGCAGGTCCCTGGTAAACCCGCACTGGAGGCAGTTGACGTACTTACCGTACATGTCGCTGGCCAGGTACAATGCACCCTGGCACTTGGGGCATCCCTTCAAATTCAACATTGCCATTCACCTCCTATTCGACTGCGTAGTATTGCTACTGGGTACATCATCGGAAATATTGCAACTGGATAATAAAGGTTGACACAATGAATGTCAAGCCTTATTATATTGCCTGTAACGCAACTCCGGTTCTTTTGCCGGCAAACCCCGGGAGGGACTCTATGTACGAGAGATTTCGGATAAGGATTGATACGGACCAGGCCAACGACCGGGACGGCGCATCCTTCCGTATGCCTCCGCCGGCTCCCGAAGAGGCCCACGTGGAAAGGGCGACCGGCAGGCAACCCGGTCAACCAACCCAGCCCGGCGACCCCAACCGGGCCCCGTCCAACCAGGCACATCAGGGCCGGGAAGAAGGCGCCGGCGCGGAGATGGAGGGCGTTTACATCATCAGCGTGGCGGCCCGTATCCTGGACATGCACCCCCAGACCCTGCGGAAATACGAGAGGCTGGGCCTGATTAACCCGGGCCGCACCGTGGGTATGCTGCGCCTCTATTCCCAGGAGGACATACGCAAGGTGTTTCTCATTCGCCACTTGATGGAGAACCTGGGCCTGAACCTGGCCGGCGTGGAGTTTGCCCTGAACCTGGTGGAAAACCTGTGGGGCTTCCGGCAATACCTGGAATCCGTGGCCGAGGGAACCCAGGTCGAACCGCTGATCGAGCCGGCCATGGCCCAGTTGTTCCGCAATCTCAACCTGCCGTCCGATGGGCCGAGGGGTTAAAGCAGTACGCACTATTTATGGCAATTTGTTCCAGCAAGGTGAACCCACATGACTAACGGGCATAACGACAGCAAACTTCCGGACCCCAATCCGGAAAACGTTCAGCCGGAAACGGCGCCAAATCCCGGGCCGGACGCTGCGCCGGTTGCCGGGCCGGAAACCGGTTCGGATGCCGGTTCGGATACCGGGCCGGACATAATTGTAGACTTCGGTTCCCTGCCTGCCGACAAGCAGGTGGCTATTTTGCGACAGGACCTGAACGAGGCCAGGGACGAGCTGGGCCAGACCCGGGAACAGGTGCAGCGGGCCCAGGCCGATTTGGCCAACTTCCGGCGGCGCACCGAGGAAGAACAGTCCGCGGTCCGCCAGGACGCCAACCGGCGGCTGATAATGAACCTGCTGCCCGTGATTGACGAGCTGGAACTGGCCATCAATCACCTTGGCGACCCCGGCAACGGCGAGGCCGGCAGTTCCTGGGTGGAGGGCGTGAAGCTCATCCACCGCAAGGCCTACGGGGTCCTGGAAGCCGAAGGACTCTCCCGGATAGAGTCGGTGGGTCTCCAGTTCGACCCGTTGCAGCACGAGGCCGTGGGCGTCGTGGAATCCGCAGAACACCCCTCGGGGTACGTGGTGGAAGCCCTCCGCAACGGCTATCGCCTGCGCGACCGGGTTATCCAGGCGGCCCAGGTGGTGGTCGCCAGGTAGTGGTCGCCAGGTAAATGACTTGACGGGCCAGGCGGCCCAGCCGGATTAATCCTGATTTTTGAAGCAATACTGAAACGAAAGTTAGCGAGGGAAGGAGTAAGAGATGGCTAAGGTTCTTGGAATAGATTTGGGCACCACCAATTCGGTGGCCGCGGTCATAGAAGCCGGCGAGCCGGTGGTCGTGGAGAACGCCGAGGGAGCCCGGTTGACTCCCTCCGTGGTGGCGGTTAACCCCCGCAGCGACGAAAGATATATCGGTCAGGTGGCCAAGCGGCAGTCGGTCACCAACCCGGAGAATACCATCTTCTCGGTCAAACGGTTGATGGGGCGAAAATACGCCGACAAGGAAGTGCAGAGCGCCCTGGGGAAGCTGCCCTACAAGGTGGTGCAGGGCGGAAATGGCGATGCCCACGTGGAAATGTCCGGGCAGGCCTACGCCCCGCCCCAGATTTCCTCCTTTGTGCTGCAGAAGATACGCCAGGACGCTGAGGCCAAGCTGGGCGAGAAGATAAGCCAGGCGGTCATCACCGTTCCGGCCTACTTCAACGACGCCCAGCGCCAGGCCACCAAGGACGCCGGCACCATTGCCGGGCTGGACGTGCTGCGCATTATCAACGAGCCCACGGCTTCGTCCCTGGCCTATGGCCTGGACAAGACCAACGAGGACGCCACCATTGCCGTCTTCGACCTGGGCGGCGGCACCTTCGATATCACCATCCTGCAGATGGGCGAGGGCGTCTTTGAGGTCAAGTCAACCAACGGGGACACCTACCTGGGCGGCGATGACTTCGACCAGAAAATCCTCGACTGGCTCATCCAGGAGTTTCGCCAGGAAACTGGCATTGACCTGGGCAGCGACCGCATGGCCCTGCAGCGCCTGCGGGACGCCGCGGAGCGGGCCAAGATTGAACTTTCCAGCACCCTGGAAACGGAGATTAACCTGCCCTTCATCACCGCCGATGCCAGCGGCCCCCAGCACCTGGTCAAGTCCCTCAGCCGCGCCCGGCTGGAGCAGTTGGTGGGCAGCCTCATAGACCAGACCGAGGCCCCCTGCCGCCAGGCCCTGACCGACTCGGGCCTGAACGCCGCAGACATAGACGAGGTGATCCTGGTGGGCGGAATGACCCGTATGCCCGCCGTCCAGGACAAGGTGAAGGGCATCTTTAACAAGGAGCCCAGCCGGACCGTGAACCCCGACGAGGCGGTGGCCCTGGGCGCGGCCATCCAGGCCGGCGTGCTGGGCGGCGAGGTGGGTGACATCGTCCTGCTGGACGTTACCCCGTTGACCCTGGGCCTGGAAACCCTGGGCAGCGTGATGACCACCCTGATTCCCAGGAATACCACCATACCCACCAAGAAGACGGAGACCTTTACCACGGCCGCCGACGGCCAGACCAGCGTGGACATTCACGTGCTGCAGGGCGAGCGGCCCATGGCCGGGGACAACAAGTCCATAGGCCGGTTCATCCTGGACGGACTATTGCCGGCCCCGCGGGGCGTGCCCCAGGTGGACGTGACCTTCGATATTGACGCCAACGGCATCCTCAGCGTGTCGGCCCAGGACAAGGGCACCGGCAAGGAGCAGCGGATTGTCATTCAGCCCAGTTCCGGCATCTCCAGCGAGGAAATAGACCAGATGGTGGACGCCGCCCGGGCCCACGAGGAAGAGGACCAGCGGCGCCGCGCCGAGGTGGAAACCCGCAATCAGGCCGATTCGCTGGTTTACAGCACCGAAAAGCTGCTGCAGGACAATGCGGAAAACCTGCCCCAGGAGTTGAAGGAAGAGGTGGAAGGGAAGATAACCGCATTGAAGAGCGCGATTGCAGCCAACAACGTGGCCGAGATGCAAACGGCCATGGCCGACCTGAACAACTCCCTGCAAAAGCTGGGTCAGGCCGTTTACGGCCAGCAGTCGGGCGGCGCCTCCCCCGGCGGTTCCCCCGGCGATTCGGGCATGGGCGGAAGCGACGATGGCGGCGACACGGTGGAAGGCGAGTTCAGGGAAGTGTAAACTCCGGCTAATTGCCACATTACGGCCGGCCGGTGAATCTGATATAATGTCAATTGTTATGTAATAGGGTCGCTGGCTCGGCCATATCATCCAAGACAGGCTTGAGGGAGAGAAATGAATGCACCAGAGAGCGCAGGGCAAGAAGTACTAGGCAGCGATAATACCTTCTTCATCGGCGGTGTTCAGCAGTCCGTGACGCCGCTTCAGTACCATTACCTTAGCCTGCTGGAGCGATTGACTGCCCTCAAGAACACCTACCTGACCGACCCCGAGTATGAAGCGTGGAAGATGGACGCCATCAAGAAGTCCGTCTATAGCGCCTTCCGGGACTGCATTGAGGCAAACGTAGGCGACGCGGCCCGGGAAATTCTGGGCGAAGAAGCATCAGATTAGCTAATCATCAACTGAGCAAAGGCTTCAAATGAGGGCCAGCCCACCGCGGGCTGGCCTTTTCCTTTGCTCGCCGTACCGGGCCCCAACGCAGGTTAACCCCGCAACAGGTCAACCCATTTGAAATGAAGGCTAATGCGCTAACCCGTCATTCCTGCGAAGGCAGGAATCTTAACTCTAGCCTGCCAAGGTTCCCGCCAGCGCGGGAACGACGAGCCGGGCCTACCCAATTATCATCCCAAACCTGTCAGGCCGTAGGGGCCCATGACCATGTGCCCCTGCCTCGCATCATTGACCAACCCCGTAAATCCGCTACCGTGAGCAACCCCGGAGTCCGCTCACCCTGAGCTTGTCGAAGGGCCGTCCGTTCATGGTTCGACAGGCTCACCATGAGCGGACTCGGGGATTTACTCACAGTGAGCGGAAACTTCAGTCTTGGTTTCAAATTTGGCGCCCCAATAGCGGCGGCGCTCTCTCCGATCTTCTTTGAAACCCCTTGCGGCAATTCCCTTAGCAGTCCCAAATAAAATCCTGCCAGCCGCCTCACGCCAGCCCGTGCTTTGCCAACACCTCCCGCTTCAGTTCAGCCACGCCATCCTCCAGGTATTGGTGGGCCTGCTGCCGCACGTTTTCGGGAACTTCCAGGGCCACCGTGTCCCGCAGGTTGGGCGAGGGATACTGCCCCGCCACCAGGTCGGGAATGCGGTCCGGCCATTCGGCGCCCAGCATCACCCCGTAGGCCAGGGTCCAGCAGCGGGCCACCGCCCCGATGTCGTAACCTCCCCCTCCCAGGGCCAGCCAGGGCAGCCCCAGCCCGGCGAACTCCCTGATGATGTCCACGTAGCCCCTGGAGGTTAGCTGCAGGTGGGTGATGGGGTCGGAGTGATAGCTGTCTATCCCCAACTGGGTTACCAACACGTCGGGCCGGAAGGCCCTGATTAGCGGCAGCGCAACCTCGCCGAAGGCCCACAGGTAAAGCTCATCTTCCGTATAGGGAAACAGGGGCACATTCACCGAGTAGCCCGCTCCCTCGCCGCTGCCCGCCTCGGAAATGAAGCCCGTGCCGGGGAACAGGTACTGGCCGGATTCGTGAATGGAAATGGTCAACACCCGGCTGTCCCCGTAAAAAACGTCCTGCACCCCGTCGCCGTGGTGGGCGTCCACGTCCACGTAGGCCACGCGCATACCCCGGCCCAGGAAATACCTGATGGCAATGGCCGGGTCGTTGAAGATGCAAAAGCCCGAGGCGTGGGTCGGGGCAGCGTGATGCAGGCCGCCGGAGATGGAAAAGGCAACGTCCACCCGCCTGTCGGCCACCATTTCCGCGGCCACCATGGTGGCTCCCGAGCTGAGCAGGGCGGCGTCGTACATGCCGGGGTAAACCGGGTTGTCACCCATGGCGCTGAACCCGAACCTCTCGGGTTGGACGGCGGCCAGACCGGCGCTGAGGCTGCGGACGGCGGCAATGTAGTCGCTGGAGTGTACCCACGCCAGTTCCTCTTCGTTGGCGGCCCGGGGGTCCACCAGCAGGGAATCCTCCCCGTCAAAGGCCCCGTAAGCCGAAAGAAGCTCGTAGGTGAGGCGCAGGCGCACGGGCCGCATGGGGTGGTCCGAGCGAAGTACGTGGCGGGACAGGGCGTCGTCGTAAACAAAGGCGGCTCTGGGCATTAATACACCTCAACGCAAGTGTTGCCAACGAATATACACGAAAACACCCCACTCCTGTCTCTGCGCCACTCCTGTCTCAGGGCAATCGTTCGGTTTACCAGGACACCTGAGCCGCAAGCCATGTCGCCCTGAGCTTGCCGATGGGCCTGAAATCTTGCTTCTCAGCCCGGTCACGGCTCCGAAAGACGGCTTGTGGGCTGGAGTTTAGATTCTTCACTCCGTTGTGAATGACAGTCGTGGCGGTTCAAGGTCAAAAGTTCGTCAGGGCGTGTCGTCAAAGACACCGTCATTCCTGCGAGGGCGGGAACGTCGAAAAGGCACGCTTGGAAGCTCCAGCTTTCAATTTGATGACATGATACTAGACGCGATTCCCCCGCAAATCTGCGTCCACTTGCATTTCTGCCTGCATTAGTGGACTATAGTGACCCATTAACAAACCCTTAACAAAGTGAGCCATGGCATCTCAGGGCGTCTATCGTCTCCTTCTCAATGGCACCAACCCCGCCAGCGCCGTCAAAATTGGCGTCGCCGGGTTCCTCTTCCTGGCCGTCTTGCTCATGCCCACACCGGAAGGCCTGACCCCGGAAGGGCAGAGGGCCCTGGCCGTTATGACCCTGGCGGTGGCCCTCTGGGCAACCGAGGTGGTGCCCATTGCGGTGACCGGCCTGATGGGCGTCCTGCTGCTGGTGGTTCTGGGGGCAGTTCCCGGCATCCTGGAGGGGCTTTACGGGTTTTCTCAGCCCGTGTCCTACTTCCTCATCGGCATCCTGACCATTGGGCTGGCGGTAAGGCAGTCGGGCCTGGCGGAAAGGCTGGCAACCGTTCTCATCAGGACCGCCGGGGGCCGGCCCGGCCTGCTCTACGTGCAGATGCTGCTTTCCTTCGCCCTGCTGACCTTTGCGCTGCCTTCGGCCAGTACCAGGAGCGCCATCATGGTGCACGTTTATGCCCAGGTGCTGGACCGCTGGAACATTCCCAGGGAACACCCCTACTACAAGACCCTGATGATGGCCCTGGGCTCCCTGAACCGGCTGGGATCCACGGCCCTGCTGGCCGGGGGGATTACGCCGGTGGTGGCGTCCAGCCTGCTGGGAGATTTCTCCTGGACCGGCTGGTTTCTGCTGATGAGCCTTCCCTTCTACGCCAACCTGGTGGTTGGCGGGACCATGTTGTTCCTGATTTATCGCAAGGGCTTCCGGCTGGAAATTGACCGGGACGCGACGGAACTCAGTATCGCCGGACCCATGACGGCAATAGAGGTCCGGGCCGGGGTAATTGTCCTGGTTACGGCTCTGCTGTGGTTTACCGACTTTGCCCACGGGCTGCATCCGGCGGTGCCGGCCCTGGTGGCCATGACCCTCCTTATTATGCCCCGGGTTGGCGTAATAAGCTGGCAGACCTTTGAGCGCGACCTGGGCTGGGTCAACTTTTTCGTCATCGCCACCTCGCTGTCCCTGGCCCACACGCTGGTATCCACCGGGGCGGCGGACTGGCTTTCAAGAACCCTGGTAGGCGGCACCCTGCTGGTGCAGGGGCAGCCCCTCCTGGTGCTGGGCGTGCTTTGCTGCTTTGCGGCCGTCACCCGGCTCTTGATGCCCAATATAGCCGGCTACCTGGCCCTGGTCATTCCCATAGCCATGGCCAGCGGCGGGGCCCTGGGACTAAACCCCCTGGTCTGCGGCATGGCGGTGGTGGTTGTGGGCGACTCGGTGGTCTATTACTCCGCCTCCGGCACCGCCTCGGTGTTCATCTTCCAGATGGCCAACATCAGAAACCCGGAAATCTTCCGGTTCGCCGCGGTGATGACCGTGGTAGCGATTGCGGTCGTATTCCTGGTGGCGGTCCCCTACTGGAACCTGGCCGGCCACCCCCTGGCCCGTTAACGGCCGCCCTAGGGCCATACCCTCCTCCCCAGGCTCCCCAGGGCAATCGCGTTTTGGGCTGGGCTGAACGTCCAAGCAGGAGGTCATGTCGCCCTGAGCTTGCCGAAGGGCCTAAAGTCCTTCCCCCCAAGCCAACTTTCGGGTCCGTAACCGGGCTTTGGGAGGGTTTTTGGATTCTTCACTGAGTTTACCCTGAGCAGGCCGAAGGGTTCAGAATGACAGTTTTGGCCGCTCAGGACGATGATTCGTTAAAACGCGATTGCCCTCCCAGGCCCCCGGGCGGCGTATGCTATACTCAATTCGAAAGGTAGCCTGCCCAAACCATAACTTTGGCTGAGAAAATCATGGCAACAGTTGCGGAATCCGGGATAAAAGAGGGAATAACCGGCATTATTCTGGCAGGAGGCCGCAGCCGTCGCCTGGGCAGGGACAAGGCGCTGGAACCCTTTGGTGGGCAGCCCCTCATCCGCAGGGTCATCGGGCAGGTGGAAGAACTGGCCGACGAAATAGTGGTGTCGGTGGCCGATGCCGCTCGCGCCTCCGCTCTGCCCCTGGACGAGAACCACCGCGTCGCCGTGGATGTATTTCCCGAGGGCGGCTCCCTGGGCGGCATATACGCCGGCCTGCGCGCCTCCCGGACCCGCTGGGGGCTGGTGGTGGCCTGCGACATGCCCTTTCTCAACCGGCAACTGTTGGAGTATATGCTGACTCTCCGCGACGGCTACGATGCGGTGGTGCCAATGCCGGGTGATTTCCCCGAACCCACCCATGCGCTGTACGCGGATTCCTGCCTGCCCTCCATCGAGGCAAAGCTGCGCTCCGGCAATTTGAAGATTGCCCGTTTCTTCGAAGAAGTCAACGTAAGGTACGTGGACGAGGAAGAGGTCAGCAGATTTGACCCCGGACTGCGCAGCTTTTTCAACGTAAACTCGCCGGATGACCTGGCCCAAGCCCGGGCCCTGTCGGGAGAGGCTTCATGACCGGGATTGCGGCCACCGTCCAAGTAAGGGTTGAGCTGTTCGGCGCCCCGCAGATTCGGAGCGGGAGAAGGGTGGTAGAACTGGCGGTGCCCTATCCGGCCAGCCGTCCCCTTCTCCTTGCCGTACTTTCGGCAGAATGCCCGGCCCTGGTGGGACAGGGCATCAGGGAAGATCTGGCTGACCTTCAGGAGGGCTACGTCTTTAACCTGAACGGCCTGGAGTTTCTGGGAGAGGCTGACTTTGCCCTGGCGGACGGCGACTTCCTGCTCCTGATGTCCGGCCAGGCCGGCGGCTGAACCCCCAATACCTGAATCCCGAACGACAAGAAACGGAACGCCGCCCGTCGCTTCCCAATCCGATTGCCAGAGATTGCTCAACGGTTGGATGCTGGCTGCATGTACGGTTACCACGGAAAGGCCCTGGTAGTAGACTTGACCGACCGCACCTACCGGTGGGATGCGATTGACGAAGATACCCTGTGCAACTTCATCGGTGGCATCGGTCTGGGCGCCTGCCTGCTGTACCGCTACTGTCCCCCCGGCGCCGACCCGCTGGGACCGGAGAATCCCCTGCTGTTCGTGGGCAGTCCGCTGGTGGGGACGCGGTTGACCACTTCCAGCAAGTTTGCGGTTCTCACCAAGTCTCCCCTTACCGGATTCATCGCCGACTCCCTTTCCTCCAGTCACCTGGCCCCCGAACTGAAAAAGTGCTGCGGCGATGCCCTCATAATAACTGGCCGCGCCGCCGTGCCGACCCTCCTGAGAGTGGATGGCGAAGCCCAGGAACCGCACCGTGTGACTGTCCGGTTTGAGGACGCGTCCGACCTGGTTGGGTTGGGCACCGCCGACAAGGAAGAAGCCGTCAAGGCGCGGCTGGGCGACCCCCGCTACCGGGTTGCTTGCATCGGCCCTGCCGGTGAGGCGAAGGTCAAGTTCGCTTCCATCTGCAACGACGGGGGCCGGCAGGCCGGCCGCTGCGGGCCCGGCGCGGTAATGGGTTCCAAGAATCTGCTGGCCTTGGCCCTCCGGGGCTACCAGCCGGTTGAAGTGGCCGACCCGGAGGCGGTCCACCACTTCGGCCGGGACCTGAGCCGACGCAGCCTGGGCGCCGCAACGGAGAAGTACCGAAACCTGGGTACCATGGCCAACGTGGCCGTCTTCAACCGGCTGGGCACGCTGCCCACCCGCAACTTCCAGGAATCCACCTTTGAAGGGGCCGAGCAGGTCAGCGGCGAGGAGTTGCACCGCAGCCACCTGCAGCGGAACACGGGTTGCGCCCACTGCACCATCGGGTGCGAGCGAATCCTGGTGACGCGGGAAAAGGATGGCAATGGCGGAAAGGGCGCCAAGAAGGGCATGGGTGGGGTGCGCATGGAGTACGAAAGCCTCTTCGCCCTAGGCCCCCTGTGCGGCGTGTCAGACCCGGATATCGTAATCCGCGCCGCCGCCATCTGCGACGACCTGGGAATGGATACCATAAGCGCCGGCGTCACCGTGGCCTGGGCTATGGAGTGCTTTGAGCAGGGTTTGCTGACCGCCGCAGACACCGGCGGGTTGGGACTGGGGTTTGGAGACGGTGAAGCGCTGCTGCGGACGCTGGAAGACATGGGGCATCGTCGGGGCATCGGAAACCTGCTGGCCGAGGGCAGCCGCGCCGCCGCCGCCGCGGTTGGTCGAGGCTCCGAAGAGTGGGCCATGCAGGTCAAGGGGCTGGAAATGCCGGGATATGAGCCCCGCAGCCTGAAGACTATGGCTCTGGGTCTGGCGGTCACGCCCCGGGGCGCCTGCCACAACCGCTCCTCCGCCTACGAGGCCGACTTTTCCAACCGGGTGGACCGGCTGTCCGTAGATGACACCCGCGGAGCCATCGCCGCCGAATCCGAAGACTTTGAGGCAGTGCTGGACTCCCTCATCTGGTGCAAGTTTCTGCGTAAGGCCTTCCACGACTTCTACGAAGAGTCGGCGCAGGTCTATACAATGGTAACCGGCCGGCACATAACTCCCGACCAACTGCGCCGTTGCGGCGAGCGAATAAACAACACTAAAAAGCTCTTCAACATCAGGGAGGGCTGGACCCGCGGCGACGACACCCTGCCGCCGCGCATCCTCCAGGAACCCCTGCCCACGGGCGTGGCCGCCGGCGTGGGGCTGTCCCGTGAAGAACTGGACTACATGATTAGCTGCTACTACCGGGCGCGGGGCTGGACGGAGGACGGACTGATACCGGGGAGTAAGCTGGAAGAACTGGGGCTAATCGAGTTGGCAAAACTGTATAACAATGTCATGTAGGCAAGTAGGCAATCCGTGCGGTAGAATACCTGGAGACCACCGGAAGCGAGACTCCTTCTAATGACCGCCGTTGAACTGACCGCGATTGCGGGTATTATTGCGGTAATACTTGCCGGCATTGGCCTGGTAGCCACCGCAATATACCGTGTCGGCAAGCTCACCGAGGCAACCAATCGGCTGCCGGTAGAAATGCATGCCGAATTTCAGCGCATCTACGACCGCCTGAGCCACAACGAGGAGCAGACTGAGGAACGGTTCCGCCGCAACGAAGAACTAAGTGAGGAGCGGTTTCAACGACTAGACGAACGATTCCTCCGAGATGACGAACTAAGTGAAGAGCGTTTCCAGCGACTAGAGCAAAGTTTCCGCCGTAACGAGGAACTAAGCGAAGAGCGTTTTCAGCGACTAGAGGAGAGTTTCCGTCGTCACGAAGAACTGATCGAGGAGCGTTTCCGCCGTAGCGAGGAACTGAGTGAAGAGCGCTTTCAGCAACTTGACGAGCGTTTCCGCCGGAACGAGGAATTAAATGATGAGCGCTTCCGCCGCAACGAGGAACTGATTGAGGAGCGCTTCCGCCGTAACGAAGAACTAAGTGAGGAGCGGTTCCGCCGTAACGAAGAACTAAGCGAGGAGCGCTTCCGTCGTCACGAAGAGCTGATTGACGAGCGCTTCCGCCGTAACGAGCAGGTAAACGACGAGCGTTTCAGGCGGCTGGAAGAAATGATTCGTCATAACGAGGAGTTGATCCGGTCTGAAGGCGAGAGGACACGAGAGCAAATCAGGAATCTGCAGCAAGCCATTATGTCCCATTCCCATGATGAAGACGGGAATGTAATTTTCCGCATTCCACCCCCTGAATTCGACGAGTAACCCAGCTTATCTTCGTTGGCGCGCCTGGCGCCGGAACTTCGATGGAACGGGAAGAACTACGGCCAATCCTCCGCCAGAAATTTCCCCCGCACCGTACTTACCTGTTGCCGGCCCTGCACTACCTCCAGGAGGAACTGGGACACCTGCCTGAGTGGGCCCTGCAAGTGGTGGCCTGGCATCTGCGCACCCCCGCCAGCGTGGTTTACGGTGCGGCCACCAGCTACACGGAACTCCGTATTGATGCCCCCGAAGGCCACCTGGTGCGGGTCTGTACCGGCCTGAGTTGCTGGCACGGCGGCGGCCGCGAACTGCTGGCCGAACTGTCTCAAATGCTGGAACCTGCCGAAGCCAACCCTGCCCCGGGTATTCCGGTTGTCCTGGAGGAGACGCCCTGTGCCTACCGGTGCCCACTGGCGCCCCTGGTTGAGGTTGCGGGCCGGTGGCGAGGGCGCGCTACCGTCGCGCTGGTAACCGGCCGCTTGAACGAGTTGGGAGCCCTATGAAGTTCGATGACCTGAGGGAGCTTTCTTTCAAACGCCGGTCGGATCCCGGCATGGCTGGTACGCGTGGTACGCGCGTCATGCTCCAGTCGGGCCAATGCACCCTGGCGGTGGGCGGCGAGGAGGTTGCCCTCGCGCTGCGCCAAGCCCTGGGACCGGGAAACCACGCCTACCTGGCGATTACGGGCTGCGACGGGGCCTGCTTTGCCGCGCCCCAGGTCGTTGTTAACGAACCCGAAGGGCGGACTCGGCACTACAGCCATGTTACCGTTGACGAAGTGCCGGACATCGTGGCGGCGTTGGGCGGCGGCGCGGACTTGCGGCCCACCCGGTCTCTGGAGGATTTCTTCAGCCCTCAACACTTGCAGGTTATGGCCTGGTGCGGGCAGCTTGACCCCATTGGTGCGCTGGACTACGTTTCCGTGGGCGGCTATGCCAGCCTGGCCGACGCCCTGTCCAGGTCTCCCGAAGAGGTAATAGACCAGGTCCTGGAGTCGGGCCTTCAGGGCAGGGGCGGCGCCTACTTCCCGCCGGCCCGCAAGTGGCAAGGCGCAAGGGCCTTCCCCGCGCCGCGGGTCCTGGTCGTCAATGGCGAAGAGGGAGAGCCCGGGCTTTTCAAAGACCGGCACATCCTCGAAGGGTTGCCCCATCGCCTGTTGGAGGGTGCCGTCATCGCCGCCTATGCCACCGGGGCGTCCCGGTGCTACATCTACATCAACGCCGAAGCCCATCTGTCTTCCGAAAGAGTGGAAGCCGCCCTGGAGCAGGCGCGGGAGTTCGGCCTGGTTGGAGACAACATCCTTGACAGCGGCTTTGACTGCCAGGTAGAGGTTCGCCGCGGCGCCGGCGGTTACGTGTGCGGCGAAGAGACCACCCTGCTCAACACCATAGAGGGACGGCGGCGCGAGCCCAGGTTGCGTCCTCCCTTCCCCGTGGAGTCGGGGCTATTCCGGCAGCCTACGGTCATCAATAACGTGGAAACCCTGGCCAACCTGCCCTACATCCTCCAGCGTGGGCCGGCCAGATACGGGCAGGTGGGCCTGGAATCGGCTCCCGGGACCAAGCTGGTCTGCCTCAGCGGGTCGGTGCAGCGTCCCGGGCTGGCCGAAGTTCCCATGGGAACAACCCTGCGCCAGGTAATCTACGGCATCGGCGGCGGGCCACCGGAAGGAAGGGAAATCGGGGTTGTGGCGGTGGGCGGCCCCTCCAGCGGCGTATTGCCGCACTGGGAACTGGATTTAGAGCTGAAGCCGGGCGTTCTCCACCCGTCGGGCGTGGTAATGGGCGCCGGCGGCGTCATGGTCATGGACCGCGCCGTGCCCGCGCTGGATGTTGCCCTTCGCCTCGCGGCCTACAATGCCGCCGAGTCCTGTGGGAAATGCACACCCTGCCGGGAGGGGACTCCCCGCATCGTGGATGCCCTGGAGCGGCTGGCTTCGGGCAATGCAACCGGCGGTGAAGTGGAGGAAATCGGCTACCTGGCGGAAATTGTCGGCGCCGCCTCCCTTTGCGGCCTGGGACAGATGGCCGGCGGCCCGGTTAACAGCCTGCTGCACTTTTTCGGGAATGAACTGCGTTGAACGGAGACTCGGTAAATGACTGAAACGGCCAATCACCTTCGCATCGTTGGCATGATCGGGGTAACCCGCGAGGCGGCCTCCACCTCCGGCGCTACTCTCAGCGTCTTTGGCGGCGGCATCAATCCCGGCTCAGAGGTACCGGCCGGCGTGGACGGCGACTACATCCTGGAATTCGCCCGCACTCACGAGGAAGCAGGCTTTGACATGGTGCTCACCGGCTACTCTTCCAGTACGCCGGACGGCTTCGAGGTGGCGGGTTACGCGGCAGCCCACACTTCCCGCCTGGGCTACCTCATCGCTCACCGGCCCGGCTTCGTCGCTCCCACGCTGGCGGCCAGAAAAGCGGCGACCCTGGACCAGCTTACCGGCGGCCGCATCGCCCTGCACATCATTTCCGGGGGCAGCGACGTGGAGCAGGAGCGGGACGGGGACTTTCTGGACCACGATGCCCGTTACCGCCGCACTGACGAGTACATGGACATTCTCCGCCGCACGTGGGTGTGCGCCGGTCCCTTCGATTATGAAGGCGAGTTTTACCGGTTGAAGGGCGCCAATAGCCAGGTGCGTTGTTTCCAGTCGCCCCACGTTCCCCTCTTTTTCGGAGGGGCTTCAGACATAGCCCTGGAGGTGGGCAGCCGCCGCGCCGATGTATTTGCCCTGTGGGGCGAGCCTCGCGCCGCCATCCGGGAGAGGGTTAAGGAAATTCGCCACCGTGCCGGCCGGTGGGGTCGCGACATAGGCTTCAGCCTGTCGGTGCGTCCCATCCTGGGCGATACCGAAACGGAGGCTTGGGAGCGGGCCAGGGGAATTCTGGCGAGGGTGCAGGAGGCCACCAGGGGCAGCGTTGTTCCCGGTCAGCCCGCGCGGCTGCAGTCGGTGGGGTCTCGGAGACTGCTGGAGTTTGCCTCCCAGGGCGACCTGCACGACGAACGGCTCTGGATGCCGGTGGCGGCGGCCAGCGGCGCCGCCGGCAGCACCACCTGCCTGGTCGGCACGGCCCAACAGGTAGCCGAGTCGCTGCTGGCCTACTACGAACTGGGCTGCACCACCTTCATCATACGGGGCTTTGAGCCGCTGAACGACGCCCGTGAATACGGCCGGGAACTCATTCCCCTGCTCCGGGAAATGGTCGCCGCCCGCCAATCCGGCATTGCAGCCTGTTGAAAAAAGTCGCCGTCTCCCCAGGTCTAAACCGAAGCCAAGGCAAAATGTGCCTTGTTTTATCTCCCCTCTCCCTTTGGGAGAGAAGCCGGGGGTGAGGGCCGGTCCCAATCCCAACAGACCCCACAAGGGTATAATGCCCATCCCACTTTGGCTATAGTTAGTTTGTCCGGCCTTTGTGAAATGGCGGCTAATGAACTGAATCGTCATTCCCACGAAGGCAGGAATCTAAACCCCAGCCTGTCTATCTTCCCGCCGGTGCGGGAACGACGGGTTGGTTCGTTCCATTCAGCATTTCAAATTCGCCAAGCTGTAGGGGCGCATGGCCATGCGCCCCTGCATTGCATCAATAATCAACCGCGGGAAGCCGTTCATGGTGAGCAACCCCCCGATCCCGCTCATGGTGAGCCTGTCGAACCACCAACCGGCGCCCCTTCGACAAGCCCAGGAAGAGCGAAAACTCTATCCATCAGTTCAAATCGAGTTGAACCACCGGCTCACCGAACGAGGAACCCGGCTAAACTTGACGGGCCCCGGCCGCCCACCCCAAACGAGCCGTACCCTTCCCGGCTGAAAGGGGGAGGACCCTTGCGCGGGCCTGCTTATTCGTCGTCCAGGGCTACGACTATGTAGTAGCGGGGCTCGTCGCTGATTACCCGGGTAATGTGCCCCTTTCCGGTCAGGTCCTCGGCCAGCAGCACGTCGCCGGGGCCAACCTCCCGCTTGGTGCCGTCTCCCACCTCAACCTCCGCCCGCCCGGCCAGGGTAATGGTGTACTGGCGGCGGGGAGCGCAGTGCCACTCCAGCAGGTAGCCGGGCTGGGCAATTCGGATGGTGACTCCGCTGGCCCCCTGCATTGGCGTACCCTCTCCGTAAGCTCCCTCGGTATCCACGAAGGACTCGAAGGGCGGGTTCAGGTCTTCCAAGTGAGACTCACCGTCCGGGCCGGTATAGCAACGTACAAAGTTAGGCATGGTAATCCTCGCATTCGATAATCTGGTTCCAAGCCCCCCTATTCTCTATAGGCCGCTGGGTTGCGTCAAGTTGGGCGCCCCGGCCCCTAAGGCAAACGCGTCTTACGGAAATGCTGTCCTAAATGACCAAAGCTGTCATTCTGAACGGAGTGAAGAATCTAAACTCCATCCCACTAACAGACTTTCGGCCAGGTAACGGAGTCCGCTGGTCAGGATTTTAGGCCCTTCGGCAAGCTCAGGGCGACAGGCCTTGCAGTTCAGGCGTATAGCGTAACTTAGACGCGATTGCCCTGGCCCTAGCCCCAGGACAATTGCACGTAGGAGAGTGTCATGCTGAGCCCTTCGGCAAGCTCAGGATAGACTGCGCCGAAGCATCTAAACTCCTACCCGGGAGGCTTGTATCGGGACCCCGACCGCGACTGGGTATGAGGACTTTAGGGCGTGTCGTCAAATGCACCGTCATTCCTGCGAAGGCAGGAATCTTAACTACTGCCGGGCGAGGTTCCCGCCTTCGCGGGAACGACGAAAGGGGACGCTAGGAAGCCCCCACAATCAATTTGACGACACCCCCTAGACCTTTCGGCAGAGTTTATCCTGAGCCAAGCCGAAGGACTCAAGATCACATGGCATTCCTCTGCGCCCTTCGGCCGAATTCATAACGCGATCGCCCTGTGCCAGACCGCCGCCGCAAGTCATGCCCCCGCGCAATCTCTGGTATCATGCAGCAGAGCATCCGACCAACTGCCTATGGCGTATAAATGGGTGTATCCCTATCCTGCAATAACAACACAGGCTCCAGGAGTGCAAATTGGCGAACGCCTTTCGTATAGCAGGCGCCTCTAAACCCCGCGCAATGCAGCCCCGTACCCTTCGAAGACTTGCCCTGGTGACCGGGTTTTTTCTGCTGGCGCTCGCCCTAGCCTGCGGGCCCGGGGCCGTCTCCGAACCCGTCCCTGAATCCGCCTCCCAGTCAGAAGCCCCGGCAGCCTTGACCGCCGCGGAAACCACGGCAGCCGGCTCCCAGGCCACGGCCCAGGATTTGGCAGAAGGCGCACCGGACGAGTCTGCTTCTGCGGCGGCGGCAGAGACTAGCGCCGCCGCCAATGCTGCGCCCTCTGAAGACGCCGGCTCCGAGGCGGAGAATGGCGCGGGCCAGGCGCCCGATTCCTCTGCCGTAAGCAACGAGGAGCCCCCGGCTACGGTTGAAAGCGAGCCTGCGCCAACGGCGACGCCCTCGGTCAGCCAGTTGGCCGCCGTGGTTGAGGCCAACCCCCCGGCGTTTACGCCCACGCCGCAAGCCGAACCTACGGCCGCGCCCGAGCGGCAAATTGCAGAAGGCCCTATGGCCGCCGAGCCGGTGGGCATCTACGCCTGGATAAACACCGAACCCCTGACCCTGGAGCAGTTGCGGGGCAAGGTGGTGCTGGTGGATTTCTGGACCTACACCTGCGTCAACTGCGTCCGCACCTTCCCCTACCTGAAGCTCTGGCACTCCCGCTACGCCGACGACGGGCTGGTCATCCTGGGGATTCATACTCCCGAGTTCGAGTTTGAAAAGAACTACTGGAATGTGCTGGAAGCCACGGAGGAAAACGGCATCGCCTGGCCGGTGGCCCAGGACAACGATTTCGAGACCTGGAAGGCGTATGAGAACCGCTTCTGGCCGGCCAAGTACCTGATTGACCAGGACGGCATCATTCGCTACACCCACTTCGGCGAAGGCAAGTATGCCGAAACCGAGGAGGAAATTCGGAAGCTGCTGGCCGAGGCCGGCGCCGACCTCTCCGACGACATGGAACTGCCCCAGGACCAGGTATTGGACCCCGCGTACCTGAACGCCTTGCAGGCTGAGGTTACCCCCGAGCTTTACGCCGGGTACGAACGCAACGTCAACAGCATCTACAGCGGTTTCCGGCCCTACGTCATCCAGTTGGAGTTTTACGAAAACGTGGGGCAGGTCGCTAATTTCCAGGCGCCCAGCGAGCTTGACCCTCACCACATCTTCTATCACGGGTCTTGGGAAGTGGGGCTGGAAAACACCAGGCACGCCAGGACCACCAACAACTACGAGGACTATTTGGCCCTTAACTACTCTGCCAAGAGCGTTAACGCGGTGCTGACTTCCTTCACCGAGGAGCCTTACCGGGTACGGGTGACGCTGGACGGGGAGTACCTTACCGAAGAGAACAGGGGTCTGGACGTGCAGATAAGTGATGACGGCGAAAGCTACATTATGGTGAACAAGCCCCGCCTGTACGAGATTGTCAACAGTCCCCAGTACAGCCAGCGAAAGGAGCTTCGGTTGAGTTCCAACTCGCCGGACTTTGAAATCTTCGCCTTCACCTTTGGCGTTTACCTGGGAGAAGGGCCATGATAGCATCCCTGCACCTCGCCCCGGGCTGTGCCAAAGACCATGCCGGAGACCGCGTCGGCAACCGCCCCCCCGGCCTGGCCCGCAGGATCGGGATGCTGGCCGCGGGCCTGGCTTTCCTCCTGCTGCTGGCCGCGGCAGGCTGTGCCTCCCCAACACCGACCAGCGCCCCGTCAACTGAGGCATTGACCGAGACGACCCAGGCAACCGAGCCCCCGGCATCGCCAGCGCAGGAAACGGATAAGCCGGCATCCGGTACGGTTTCATCGTCAACTGGCGCGGCCGGCGCCCAGCCTCCGCAGAATGTGCCGGCGTCGTCGAATCCTTCTGCCTTTCCCGCCGCGCCGGAGGGCAGCATCCAGCCCATCCTGGCCACCAAGGTGCTGAATCCGGGGGTGCAGCGGGTGGCCTTTCTGCTGGCCGGCCCCAGGGCCATCATCAAGGCGCCCGAGGTCTCGGTTGCCGCCAGCTATCTTGGCGATGCCCAGGCCGGCCCCGAAGCGCCGTCACAGATGGCGCGGGCCGTGTACCACGGGTGGCCCTACGGCATCCGGGGCGCCTATAGCGCCGAACTTGCTTTCGACCGGCCGGGTCCCTGGCGGCTGGACGTAGCCGTGGAAGAAGGGGAGGTTGTCGGCAGCGCCGTAATCGAACTGGAAGTCGTGGCGGAAGCTCCCGTACCCGGCATAGGAGAACGTCCACCCCTGAGCCGCACCAAGACCCTGAATGACGTGGAAAGCATCGAGCAGTTGACCACTGATTACAGACCCGACGAGGACATGTACCGCATTTCGGTGGCCGAGGCTATAGAGAGCCCCCGCCCCTCGGTGGTGGTGTTTTCATCGCCCGCCTTCTGCACCAGCCCAACCTGCGGCCCCCAGTTGGATACGGTAAAGGAACTGAAGGCCGCCTACCAGGACCGGGCCGACTTTGTCCATGTGGAAATCTACGACTTCCCGGACGAAATCCAGGGCGACCTGAGCCGCGCTACGCTGGTGCCGACCGTGGATGAATGGGGCCTTTCCTCCTTGCCCCACTGGTTCAACGAGTCCTGGGTCTTCATAATGAGCGGCGAAGGGCTTGTCGAGCAGCGGTTCGAGGGCTACGCCACGCTGACTGAACTTGAGGAGGAATTGAAGCAAACCCTGGGCGAGGGTTAAACAAAAGAAAAGGGCCAGAGTTTGTACCTTTCGGTTCTGAAACTCCGGCCCATTGCAGCCTTCGGCCTCTCAACAGGGCGTCACTGCGGTGCTTTGACGAAGCACTTATAGGGTAACAATAGCTGACTCACCTGTCAATCTTAGCACAAGGCTATATCCAAGGTGCCCCGGACAGGACTCGAACCTGCAACATGTGCTTCGTCAAAACACTGCTCTATCCCATTGAGCTACCGGGGCACGGCAAGACTCTAAGTGCCCCGCAGGTCCAAAGTCAAGCAACTGCTGTCATAAAATGACTCTGCTCCCCTTGCCCCAGCCGCCAGGTTACAGTAGGATAGGCAAGACCCTCAGCAGCCAGGAGACAGTCTAATGGCAGCAACCTCCGGTCAGACCCATTCCGCCGAACTTACCTTGAACGTGAACGGACAGGACCGCTCCCTCCAGGTGCGGCATCACTGGACTTTGCTCGACGTTATTCGCGAGCAACTGGACCTGATTGGCTCAAAGAAGGGCTGCGACCGGGGGGAGTGCGGTTCCTGTACCGTGCTGCTGGACGGCAAACCCGTCTATTCCTGCCAGATTCTCGCCGTGCAGGTGGGCGCGCGCCCCGTCGTTACCATTGAAGGGCTGGGCGACGGCTCGCCCCACCCCGAGTCCATGGACCCGGTGCAGCGGGCTTTCCTGGAAAACGACGGCGGGCAGTGCGGCTTCTGCACCCCCGGCTTCGTCATGTCCACCCGTGCCCTGCTCAACAGCAATCCCAACCCTACCGACGAAGAAATACGGCAGGGCCTTTCCGGCAATCTGTGCCGCTGCAACGCCTACGGCCGCATCCTCGAATCCGTGCGGGCGCTGCGGCAGGCATAGCGGCAATCCCCGGCTGTCCCCCCTTCCTTCCAACTTCCGAAGCCGGCCAGGCGAAGGTGGCCCCCGGTCGGGTCGCCCGCCGGCCCCCCAGTTCAAGTAGCCCAAAGCCTTTGGATTGATGAGTAAAGCCGGCAGTCCGCTCATGGTGAGCTTGTCGAACCATCGGGTGGCGGCCCTTCAACAGGCTCAGGGTGAGCCGAACTAATATCCATCGGTCCAAATGACTTGAACCACTATTAGTTCAACCACTTTGGAATGACGGGTAACTATCGAAACCCGTCATTCTGGCGCAGGCCAGAATCCAGGAAGGTTAGCGCCGGACATGGTTCCTTACCTTCAGGACTCCTGGGTTCC
>DAOUIY010000065.1:0-22067 GCA_034423215.1 Dehalococcoidia bacterium | reverse complement strand
TCCCCTTTCGTCGTTCCCGCGAAGGCGGGAACCTCGACCGGCAGTAGTTAAGCCTTCGGTGTTGTATAGACGGCCTTCGCAGGAATGACGGTGCATTTGACGACACGCCCTAGCTTCCCCAGCGTCCACGCCCCTTCCCGGCAGCGCAGCTTCCCGCCCGTTGTTAACTTCCCGCCCGACGACGGGGCCGCGGCCGGCCCAGGGCAATCAGGAACATGACGCTCTTGCCGGCGGCGTGAGGAGAAAAGAACTCGGTCACGTCGTCGTCGAAGAAGGTCAGCCCGGAAGCGCCCAGGCGAAGGGCATAGGCCGCCAGATAGACTTTACCGGCCCGAATTGCAGCCTCGGTCTGGGCCATCCGGTAACCCCGGTTGCCGTAGCGCTCCAGGACGGCGTCCAGATTTGCCAGGAAATAGAGGTTCACGCTGGCGTCGGCCGGCAGTTCCTGCTGCAGGCCAAGATACCCGGCTTCCTGCCGGAACTGCCCGGCTTGTAGCTGTTCCAAAGCCCGAATATCCGGGCGGTAAACGTAGGAACCTGCTTCCAGGCCCTGTACATTATTTGCTATAAGGTATCCCTGGTTGAGCGCCGCGCCGGGGATACCCAGAAAGTCCAGGGGCAGGTCCTGGCTGCTGGCCTCCAGCAGGGTGGAAAGCTGCTGAAAGGTTATGGAGTCCCGCCGAAATCTGCGGCTGGAGCCCCGCCTGACTATCACCGGCTCAATGGACTCGTCGGGCAGTTCATCTCCCGGCAAGGGGTCCAGCGGCAAAACCGGGCCTGCCGCCTCCGCCGCGCCAGGCAAGGGTGGATTCCCCCGCAACTCTGCCGCCTCCTCGGGCCGCTCCAGGGATGATGCCCGGTGAAAATCGGCAATCTCGGGGTAGTCAACCTCTCTCGGAGAATAGGGCGCGACTTTGGGTTGCAGTCGCTCCATAGCTGGGGCGACGGGAGCAACGGAAACGTCCCCAGACGTACCCGCCCCCAGGGGGACCAGGTGCAGGGCCGCTTCCTTCGCCGTATCAAGGCCCAGCAGCTCGTTCACCGGGCCATCGGTAAAGGAACTCACCACCGTTACGGGTATGCCGCTGGCGTTGCCCATGGCCAACAGGTTGGCTAGCATCGTCCCGCTGTCCCAGTAGGAATGGCGGTAGGCCCGGGCCTGGTACTTCCAGGCGTTGCGCCAGTAAACCGAACTGGTCACGAGGATGGCCGGGGCCCTGGCCACCGCCGGCTCGCCTCCCGAAGCCTCAATCAGCTTCGCCTGGTAGTCGCCCTGCCTGAGCTGCCGCAGCGAAAAGTCATGGGGCCCGAAGTGATAGACGCCGGCCTCCAACCCGTCCAGGTCGCCGCATACCAGGTAAAGTTCGATATGGTAGAGAGCGCCGGTGCATGCCGCCGCCCGGAAGAAAATCTGTCCACCAGATACTATTCCCCGCTTCGTGATGCCGCCGGTGTAGTAGAGCAGGCCTGCCAAGCGTTTCAGGGTGAGTTCGCCGCCCCGGGTCCCGTCAGCGGATTGCAGGGCCGTCAGGGCGGGCACGTTGAGGGACTCCAGGTTGGTTGGAAGGCGTTGGCCTTCCAGTTGGGGATAAATCTTGAAAGGCGACGGTTGGTTCTGGAAGTCCAGGCGATGATTGCCGGTGTGGATGCTGTGCCAGGAATGCTTGGTGCCGTCGTGGTAAGCCCAGGCGGCAGAGGTGTCCCGGTTGGTAGAAGTTGATGACATTCCCGCCTCCCAGCCGTAACTGTACAGAGTTATAAGGAACAGGTAGCCCCTAAGATCTTCATTCCCGCGAAGGCGGGAATCTCGACTCCGAGCTGTTGCTTCCCTCAATTTCGAATAGTTGCACTCAGCCGTGGCTTCATAAAATCAGGCTGATGGCCGCTAAGTTAAAGGGCCGGACACTATGCCCGGCCCCTTTCCGCGTTTCAAGCTACCTTGAGGTATTTGCCCGGGAGACACTCACCCGCCGCCGATGGCGGGAAGGAAGTGTACCTCGCTGTCCTCCTGCACCCGCTCCAGCAGTCCTATCTGGCTGGCCTCGCCGTCAACTATTACGGCAATCCCGGTTTGCAGGTCGTCCTCTTCCTCGTCGTAGAGGATTTCCTTAACCCCCGGAAAGTCCTTGTCCAGGTTGTTTATGACCTGCCGCACCGTTCGGCCTTCCACCCGGACTCGGTGCTGGCCGCCGGTCAGGCTCTGCATGGTAGTCGGAATCCACACTTCAGGCATTGCTATTACTCACTGGCCGGCGGCTACTTGCTGCCGTTTTCCTTGCCCCATAGCGCTTCCAGGATAGCGCCCGGGTTCATGGGCAGGCTGTTCAACCGGACGCCGATGGCATCGTAGAGAGCGTTGGAAATGGCGGCCATGGGAGGCACTATGCAGACCTCGCCAACACCCCGCACGCCGAAGGGATGGTTGGGATTGGCCACTTCCACCACCACGGTGTCAATCATGGGCAGGTCCAGGCTGGTGGGCATACGGTAGTCCAGGTAGCTGGAGTTGACCATGTGCCCCTGGTCGTTGATGAAGTATTCCTCGTTCAACGCCCAGCCAATGCCCTGGGCCACGCCGCCCTGGATCTGGCCTTCCACGTAGCTGGGGTGGATGGCCTTGCCGGCATCCTGCAGGGCGGTGTACCGCAGGATGGTCACCTTGCCGGTGTCCGGGTCAACCTCCAGGTCCACAATGTGGGTTGCCAAAGCTGGCCCGGCTCCGCCAGGGTTCACGCCGGCGCGGCCAACGATGGGGCCGCCGGTGGGAGTTTGGCGGGCCGCCAGTTGCTGAAAGGTCAGACGCAACTCCGGGTCCGACTTGTGCTGCAACGCGCCGTCCGCATATTCCACGTCATCGGCGTCAACGTCCCAAATCCTGGCCGCGCGTTGGATCATCTGCTGCTTGATATCCTGGGCGGCCGTGTAGGCGGCGAAACCGGTCTTGAAGGTCACGCCGCTGCCGCCGGTGTTGGAAGTGAAGCCAATGGAATCGGTGTCGCCGACTTTGGTATCTATGTCCTCCACGGGGATGCCCAGCACCTCTGCCATCTGCTGCGCCACGGAAGCGCGGGTGCCGCCGATGTCCGGGGAGCCCTCGGTCATGCTGATTTTGCCGTCCGGATGGACCAGGGCCACCGCGCTGGAGGGACCGGTGTTGTTGCCCCAGAATCCGCTGGCAATTCCCCGGCCCCGGTAGGGGCCCTCCAGTTTCTCGGAGTAGTGAGGATGCGCCTTGGCCGCTTCCAGTGTCTCGACAAACCCGACCTTGGGCATCAGCGGCCCGGTTACCCGGCGCACCCCTTCCTTGGAACTGTTCATCAGGCGGAATTCAATGGGGTCCATCCCAATCTTCTCGCAGAGTTCGTCAATGGCAGTCTCGATGGCAAAGGCGGCGGCGGGTGAGCCGGGGGCCCGGTACGCCGACGTCTTGGGGCGGTTAACCACCACGTCATAACCTTCAATGTAGGCGTTGGGGATGTCGTAGGCCGCCATCATGCACTGGGCGCCGCCGGCAACGGGAGAGCCTGGGAAAGCCCCTGCCTCAAAAATCAACGTAGCCGAGGCGGCGGTTATCTTCCCTTCCTTCGTGGCGCCAATCTTGACGGTTATGTAGGTGCCGGAGGTGGGGCCCGATGCCTCGAATACTTCGGTGCGGTTCATGGCCATCTTTACCGGGGCGCCGGCCTTGCGGGCCAGAAGGGCCGCCACGGGCTCCATGTACATGGTCAGCTTGGCGCCGAACCCGCCGCCGATTTCCATGGGAATGGCCCTGACCTTGGAGACCGGAATCCCCACCAGTCGGGCGGTGTAATCCCGCACCGTAAACTGGCCCTGGCTGCTGGACCAGATGGTAAGGCTGCCGTCCTCGTGCCACTGGGCGGTACCGGAGTGGGGTTCGATATAGCCCTGGTGTACCGCCACGGTGGAGACTTCCTTCTCCACTATGACGTCGGCCTGCTGGAAGCCCTCGTCCGGGTCACCCAGCTTGAATTCAAAGTGGTTGGCGATGTTGGTGCCATTGTTGGGATCGTCGTCGTCCAGCACGCCGCCGGCGCGGATGGAGACGGTAGTCAACCCGGCCAACCGCTCGTGGACCAGCGGGGAACCCTCCTGCATGGCCTCCTTGGCATCCATGACCGGGGGAAGCACCTCATACTCCACGTCAATGAGCTTCAGCGCCTCCTCGGCGACGTGGGCGCTGGCCGCCGCCACCGCCGCAACGGCGTGGCCCTTGTAGAGAACCTTGCCGTCGGCCAGCACGTTGTTGCTTAGGAACTTGTAGTTGACCATAGCGCCCTCGGCCAGTTCCGACGCGCGGCCCGAGGGCTTTTGAATGTCTGCCGAAGTAACCACGGCCCTTACGCCGGGATGGGCCTCGGCCTTGCTGGTGTCTATGGACTTGATGACGGCGTGGGCATGAGGACTGCGCAGCATCTTGCCGTATATCATTCCGGGCAGGTTGATGTCCGCGCTGTAGTTGGCCTTGCCCGTCACCTTGTCGGCGCCGTCGGGACGGATGGGGCGAGTGCCAACTACGTTGTATTCCTGGTTGGAAAGGACAATGTTAGGCTTGTAATCGAGCATACGTTCCTCCACCTGAGATTGGCCTGAGATTGGAAAGTAATCTGAATGGCAGTGTGGCTGCTATAGTACCATATTTGGTGCCTGTTAATAATATGTCGCAGCGGATTTCACGTATCGTTTACAGTCCGTCCGGCCATTGCCAGAAAGTTACCCGCCGGAGGGCCGGATGCGCCCGCCCAACAAACAGTGCGAGGCAGAGCCATGGATTTTGAGACCATTGCGGCCCAGGCCGCCCATAAGATTGACCCCGCCACCGGAGCGGTATCTCCGCCCATCTATCTGTCCACCACCTACGAGCGGGATGAGGACGGACAGTATTCTCGCGGCTTCGTTTATTCCCGCAGCAACAACCCCAATCGCCAAGCCCTGGAAGAGTGCGTCGCCGCCCTGGAGGGTGGCGCGGTGGGCGCAGCCTTCTCGTCGGGCATGGCCGCAATAACGACGGTCTTCCAGGCTCTGTCTGCCGGCGACCACGTTGTTTTTCCCGACGACTGCTACCACGGCACCGCGCGGCTCCTGGAGGATGTGTTTTCCCACTGGGGGTTGGAGTCCACCAGGGTGGATATGTCCCAACCCGCCCAGGTAAAGGACGCGGTGAAGCCCAACACCAGGGTTATCTGGACCGAATCACCTTCCAACCCGCTGCTCAAGATAACCGATCTGTCGGCGGTAGCCGGTATTGCCCACGATGCCGGGGCCATCTGCGTATGTGACAACACCTGGGCAAGTCCGGCCCTTCAGCGGCCCCTGGCCCTGGGAGCCGACCTGGTCATGCACTCCACGACCAAGTACCTGGGCGGCCACGAGGACGTTCTCGGCGGAATGTTGATTGGCGGCGAGGAGTCGCCCTTCTTCCAACGCATCAGGCTGATCCAGAACAACTGCGGCGCGGTGCCCTCTCCCTTTGACTGCTGGCTGGTGCTGCGGGGAATCAGGACCCTGCACCTGAGAATGCCGGCTCACAGCCAGCGGGCCGGGGCCATTGCCAGGTTCCTGCAGGACCATCCGGCCGTGGAAACCGTCCACTACCCGGGACTGGCCGACCACCCGGGGCACGAACTTGCCTCACGGCAAATGTCCGACTTCGGCGGGATGCTGTCTTTTCAGGTCAAGGGCGGCAGGGAAGCCGCGATGCGGGCCGCGGCGAGGGTGCGGCTCTTTGTGCGGGCAACCAGCCTGGGCGGAACCCTAAGCCTCATCGAGCACCGGGCGTCCATCGAAGGCGATAACACAACAACGCCCCAAAACCTGCTGCGCGTGTCGGTGGGCCTGGAAAGCGCCGATGACCTCATTCAGGACTTGTCGCAGGCCCTTGCAGGCCTGGAAACGGCGGGCGAAGGGGGCTAGTAGTCCGACAACTTTGAAATGATGGTTGAAACTGCTTTTCTCCGTCGTTCCGGCGCAGGCCTGAACCCAGAAGTCCTGAAGGTAAGGAGCCATATCCAACGCCAACCTAATTGGATTCTGATTGGATTCTGGCCTGCGCCAGAATGACGAGTTTCCATAGTTACCCGTCAAGCCAAAGTGGTTGAACCACTAATTGTTTGACCACTTTGCATTGATGGGTAAACCGCAAGTCCTCTCCTGGTGAGCTTGTCGAACCCGGAACGCGCGGCCCTTCGACAAGCTCAGGGTGAGCGGGAGAATTGTCCATTGGTTGAAAGGTGTTGACTTAAAGGAGTAGGTACCTTAGTCCAGCGGCCTTCCGCGCCAATACTTGGTCGGACCTCGCTGATGAGGGCCGTTAAAGGCCCGACCGGAGGGCCCGCCAAACAGCAGCTTATGTAAAGCGGCCAGGGCCACGCCGGCCACGAAACCTCCCACGTGGGCCCAGAAGGCTACGCTTACCTGCTCGGATATGCCGACGGTCAGCACTCCCTGGATCAACTGCCACGCGAACCAGAATCCCAGCAGCCAGATGGCGGACAGCCGAACCATGGTAATGAAAAAGAACAGGATTATGCTGTTGATGCGGTTGCGGGGATAGAAAAGCAGGTAGGCTCCCATGACCCCGGCTATGGCTCCGCTGGCTCCCACCAGCGGTATCGGCGATGACAAGTCTATTATCCAGTGGGTCAGGGTCGCCCCCACGCCGGCAGCCAGGTAAAATCCGGCGTACAGCCAGTGCCCCAACCGCTCCTCGATCCGGTTGCCGAATACCCAGAGAAACATGAGGTTTCCGGCCAAATGCAGCAACCCGCCGTGGATAAACATGGACGTGAATATGGTTCCCCAGGTGGGTATCGGCGTGTCAATGTCCCCAAAAATCAGGAAGGACGTGTAGGCTTCCCCCAGGGTCAATTCCCTGGGAATGAAGCCCCAGGTCAGGAAGAAGGTGGTCAACCGGAGATTGTCGGCCCCGAACAGCAGCCCGATTCCGCCCAGGGTCAGTTCGTACAGGAAAACCAGCAGGTTCAGGCCGATTATGGCCTTGTTCACCGGATCAAAAGCTCTTACCGGGGCATCAGCATCGGAAATCGGGATCAAGGAAGCTATTCCTTTGGCGAGCGGATGAGGCGAAGGACGAAAAGGCGTTCAAGACTCTCTCTTGATGGAAAAACACAATGGAGAGAATTACCGTAGCCAGGGGAGGCCAGTAGCCTGACAATCTTGAAATGATGTATGGACCGACCCAACCCGTTGCTCCCCCGAAGGCGGGAACCTCGACAGGCATAAATGCAGTTTCCTGCCTTCGCGGGAATGACGATTTGGTGCATTATCCAGCATTCTTACGCTGGCGCACCGAAAGGAGCGCAATACCCTCAACCACTGTATCCGGCGCAAGGGAACCAGCGGGTCAGGCCGGTACGCTTTCCGTGGAGTGGCTCATGTCCTCTGCGGCGTGAACGACCATCTGGGCCGCGACCTCGGGCCGGATCCTGGCGCCGTTAAGGATAATATGGAACAGCTCCGGGTCATTGGCGTTTACGCGGAAGAATTTGCGGAAGAAGGCAATCCTGGCCTCTTCCAGTTCGGCCACAAACTTGGTGGCCTCGGACCGGGTGTAGTGCTCGCGGGTCATGATGTTCTCTATTCGAGATTCCAGGGGCGCCAGCATCCCCACGTGCAGGGCGCCGGGGAAGTCGGAGAGAATCATGTTACCGCCGCGGCCGATGATAACCACGTCTCCCCCGCCGGCTATTTCCTTGATGACCGAGCTTGTGGACTCAATGAAGGCCTTGTCGTTGACCGTCTGCGTCGCGGAGGGTGACTCCCCCAAGAGCTCGGTGTAGGTTTCGGCAGGCAGCATTTCGGTGCCGTGGCCAAAGTAGGGCTCGCCTCCTACGCCCGAAATGGCGGACCTTTCCAGCATGGTTTGCAGGAAACGCCCCAGCCGCTCTCGGAACCGCACGATTCGCTGCTCCTTGTCCACCAGGCTGCCCACCGGGGAGCCAATGCGCCTGGCGGCTTCGGCCAGCACCATCCGGTCAACGTAGTTGATACCCAGCCGCTCGGCCACCATCTGGCCTACTTCAAAGCTGCCGCTGCCAATCGGACCGTTAATCGTTATTACTGGCATGGCAATCACCTCGGCAAAGTTGTGCGCTAGGCAGAGTTTTCTGAGTCTTGTATCTGGAGACCGCAAAGACGGCCAATGGGACGCTGCAACTAATCCACTAGGCTGTTGCTTCCATGAGCCTGGCCCGGCGGCGCTCATACTCATCGGACAGCAAGCCCATGGCAAAGGAGTCGTACCACGAATCCTCCTTGCGATGGGTCTTTCTGAAGTGACCCTCAAGGACGAAACCCACGTGGCGGCACAGGCGCAAGGCGTTCTCGTTATATTCGGGAACGTCAACCCACACCCGGTGGAGGTCGTAGGAAGTGAAAGCCTCGTCCAGCATGGCGATCAGGGCCGACGTCCCGTAGTGGTGATGCCACAGGTCCTTGCGTCCGATCATTAGAAAAAGCTGGGCCTCAAATAGGGGCCATTCGAACACCAGCTGTCCTTCCCCTATGTGCTCTCCTTCGCTGGTATATACGGAGAGGATTTTTCGGAACTCTTCGTCCTCCAGGGATTCGTCCCACTCACCTTCTGGAGCGCCGAGAATTTCCCGTGGCGAATACCCGATGTGCAGGGGAGCGCCGTCCTCTCCCAGGCCGTACCACAGCGCGCTCACCTCGGCGTCGTCCAGCCAAAGAGCAACTCGCTCAACGTCTTCACGAGTCAGGGCGGAAAGGGTAATTTGTGGAAACATCGTCGAACCTCGCTGTGCCGCGGGTCCCGGGGGCGCCCCGGCGGTAATGCCCTTACGTGTCCCCCAAGTCTAGCTGCAACCTCTGTATATGGCTAGTATCCAACATAAGAACGATAAAATCAATTCCCATGATAGGTAAAATCCAAACTCACCGGGTTAGCAAGCCGGCAACCAGCCGGCTGAGAACCCTGAGAACCCTGTGAACACGAGGAATGCCGCTACAGAGTTTTCAGCTGTTAGGGGGATGCCGACTGCCATCCTTTCGCAGCCCACTAATTCACCGCGCGTTGCTTGAGGCCATCCCACATCCTCGAATCGCGTACTTCATCGTATGGCTGGTAGGGTATTGCAGACCGGGCAATTTCACTCTAAGTAATGTCAAGCTAAGCGAAGTCGAAGCGTCTAAAGAGGTACCTGCCAGCCAGGAATCAAGACCCAAACCACGGCTCCCAAGACTGAACTCAGACCCTTCGGCAAGGTCAGGGTAGCATGATTCCTTGCTACCAGACCTGGAACGACTTGAACGGGATTAAAAATGCAATCGCTCTTGCATTGCCGGGACCTGCCGGAACAGGAACAAGTGCCTGCGCCCCCGCCGGCCAAGAAAAAGAGCGGGCCCGGCACACTGCGAATGCGCCGGACCCGCTCAATACTTGCGGGTTTCGCTAGGACTCGCCACCCCGGGCGAGCCGTGGTCAGGTTGTTGCCAATAGCTCAACAGTCTTGAATTGACGGTCAAACCACTAGTTCGTTAGTCCTGCGAAGACAGCAACCTTAACTCGACCCTGGCGAGGTTCCCGCGGAGGCGGGAACGACGGGTTGGGCGGGCCCAATTTCAACTTTCAAGTCTGTCGGCCTGCTAGGCTACGCCTACGGGTTCCTCGGCCAGCGCGCCTTTGACCGCCCGCACCTGGCTCATCAGGTTGGCAAAGTTGTCGAAGGTCAACGACTGGGGCCCGTCGCACTTGGCCAGGTCCGGGTTGGGATGGACTTCGATCAGCAGGCCGTGGGCCCCGGCCGCTATGGCCGAAAGGGCAACCGGGGTGACCAGGTACCAGTGGCCGGTGCTGTGGCTGGGGTCGCCAACAATGGGCAGATGGCTCAGCCGCTTGATTACCGGTATGGCCGCCACGTCCAGGGTGAAACGGGTAGTGGTCTCGAAGGAACGAATCCCCCGCTCGCACAGCATCACGTCGTCGTTACCGCCGGCCAGCACGTACTCGGCAGCCAGCAGCCATTCCTCGTAAGAGGCTGCCAGGCCCCGCTTGACCATTACCGGCATCCTGGTTTCGCCCACGGCGTCCAGCAGGTTGTAGTTCTGCATGTTGCGGGCGCCCACCTGCAGAACGTCGGAATACTGGGCAACCGTGTCCACGTCACCGGGCGTCATAACCTCGGTGATGATGGGAAGGCCGGTTTCCTGCTTGGCCAGGTTAAGCAGCTTCAGGCCGTCCAACCCCATGCCGCGGAAGCTGTAGGGAGAGGTTCGGGGCTTGAAAGCGCCGCCCCGCAAAATCTTCGCGCCGGACGCCTTCACCGACTTGGCGGTGCTTACCATCTGCTCTTCGTCTTCCACCGAGCAGGGACCGGCCATCACCACGGGTTCGGGCCCGCCGACGGCCACATCGCCCACCATTACTATCGAGTTTTCCGGGTGAAACTCCCGGCTGGCCATCTTGTAGGGCTTGGTGATAGGAATAACTTCCGAAACCCCGGGCAGCAGGCCCATTTCGTCCCGCATGTCGGGGGTGACCGTGCCGATGACGCCGACAACCACCCGTTCCGCGCCTTCGGATACCTGGGGCATGAGGCCGGGCCGCCGCTCAATCCTGGCCTTGACCTCCTCCAACTGCTCCGGGGTACTATCCTTGGACATTACCACAATCATTTCTTCGCACCTTCTCAAACTGATACTGTGCCCCAGTTTATACCCAACCAGGGCCGGCATTTCTAGGTTTACAGGGAACCCGTCCGATGGGAAAAGCTGTTTTATGAAAAAAGACATACGGCCCAAGGGCCGTAGTAAAAGCGGCTAAACAGGGAAGCGCTCTCGGCTGTCATTGCAATTTCCAGCTTGGCAGACATCATGTGGATTCCGCGCCATGCATGCGCAGGACTTCCGTACCCTTCAGGTAAATATTGTTCAATTCGCCGGATTCCTTGTCGGTGTTGATTAGTATAAGCACGCGGATACAACTCGGCAAGGAGCCTGGTACGGGTATTTCAGTGGAACACAGCAGAGCCGTGCTGTTCCACCCCAACTGGCGGGCGGCGGCGGCCGGAAATGCGGCGTCCAGGTCGGGCGTGACGGTAAAGTAGGCCATGGCTACGTCCCGCTCTTCGATGGCGTTGGCCTCGATAATAGCCGTCAGCATCTCCCGCGTCGCCCCGTAAATCTCTTCCGCGGTATTGCATTCGGCCCTGGTCGCTCCCCGCAGTCCCCGGCAAACCGTCATCTACGCTTTCCTCCCGTTGGTTCCTCGGCTCACGACCCCCTGCCCTGGTTCTTGCCTGCCAGTTCGGAGACCAGGCTGCTGGCCCGTGAAACCAGTTCGTCACGGGGCGATTCTAGCATTGTCCGGATAAGGGCGCTACCCACCGCGGCCGCCTGGGCCTGCCGGCACACCGCCTCAACGTGCTCCCGGCGGGAAATGCCGAAGCCCACGGCCAGCGGCAGCGATGTCCTGGCCCTCACCCGTTCCAGAAGTTCCAGCCCCCGGTTGGATACCTGGTCGCGGACCCCGGTTATGCCGGTGACGCTGACGCAGTAAATGAAGCCCGACCCTATCTCCGCAGCCGTTTCGATGCTTTCATCGGTGCTGGTTGGCGCCAGCAGAGGCACGATATGCACGTTCCTGGGCGCGCATCGCTCGTAGAGCGGGCCGGCCTCTTCCGCCGGAACATCCACCGGGATGATGCCGTCTATCCCGCACTCTTCAAGCCGCGCTGCGAACCGGTCCAGGCCGTAGGTGAACACGGGGTTGTAATAGGTCATGAGAATCAGTGGAGTGTCGGGAACCTTGTCCCTGACCTGCGCCACCATGTCGAGGCAGTCATCGGGAGTGACTCCCCGCTCCAGCGCCTTGAAGCTCGACTCCTGAATAACAGGGCCGTCCGCCAGGGGGTCGCTGAAGGGAATGGAAAACTCGATGCCATCGGCGCCGGCCGCCGCCAGGGCGGGAATCAGTTCCAGCGTCGCCTCCATGTCCGGGAACCCGGTCGTCAGGTAAACAATCAGCCCGGGACGGCCTTCGGCGGCTATGGATGCAAATTTATCTCCAATCCGGTCTTTTCTCATGGCGTGTGTGCCCGATTTCGCTCACTGTTTCGATTTCGCCCGTAGCCCGGCTTTCGCAAATCTTCGAAAATCGGGCCCGTGTGCGGGGAGAATTAATTACAATCCGGGCCGAGTTTAAGTAGTGTGACAAGCTCGAAATGGTGAATAAACCAGCCCAATTATTCCATCCCGCGCGGGCGGGAACATCGACAGGCCGGAGTTAAGATTCCTGCCTTCGCAGAAATGACATGCCAATGAATCAACCATCAGTCCGATTAAGTGGAACCATCAAGACGCATTCCACCCTGCTTGCCAGCGTGTCTTTCAGGCCGTTCTCAAGTCGGAACTCTAGCCCAATACCCGAACTGTGTCTAGCCCCCGTAAATCACGGCCCCCAGGGCTATCGTATTCTGGATGGAGTGGGCGATTATCGGGGGCCAGAGGGAGCCGGTGTAGTGGTATAGGCCCGCCAGCAAAAGCCCGGTCACGAATATGGGCAGCAGCACTCCCGGATGCAAATGGAATGATGCAAAAATAAGGGAGCTTCCCACGGCGGCGCCCACTACGCCCCACCTGGAAACCAGCCCCGCCATGATGAACCCCCGGAAGAACAGCTCCTCGGTAATGGGGGTTACCACGGCCAGGGCTTCAAAGGTCCAGAAGGCGGCGGCTCCCTGGAATACCAGGTCCCGGGGCAGGTCCGGCGGCAGCAGCCACTCAACGCCCAGGGGCCGCGCCAGCCAGGCGTACAGGGCGGTTGCGCCAAAACTGAGGCTCAGGGCCAGGCTTGTCATCAACATGGAGACGGGCCAGGACAGTCTGGGCTTTCTTAGCCCCAACGCTGCCGCTGTAAACTGCCCCTGGCTCCGGCACAGAAACCAGACAACCAGGACTATGACGAAACCAATGGCGTGGCTGCCGGCCCAGGCCGCCCAGGCGGTGGCGCCTTCGATTAAGTCGGCCCGTTCCAATATAAGAAGAACGGAACTTATCAACAGGAACGCCAGTCCCACCGCCCCAATGCCCAGGACAACCTGGCCTCCCCGCCAGGGGACCAGGAGCGCCAGATCACCGGCGTCCGGTTGGTCGCCCACCGCCCCGGTGTAAGAACTTACGCCCTGTCCGCAGTGGGTGCAAAATGCTTCCTCCCCATGCAGAGCGTTGCCGCAACTGGGACAGAACAAACTTCAGCCTCCAAGCATTTTCAGGCAAGACCAGGTCAGCCAGGAAATAGTCGCGAACAGACAGTATATCAATAAACGAAAGGCATCCGGCAGCCCCACCGGACAGATTGCCGGGCAATCGCATTAAAGAAAAATGTCATGCTGAGCGAAGGCAAAGCATCTAAACTCCAACCCGGCAGCCTGATCTCGGTTTCCAGGTCATGGTTTCCTGCCAGAACTTTAGGCCCACCGGCAAAGTTTATCCTGAGCCAAGCCGAAGGACCCAGGGCGACATCGTTTCCTGCTCAGGCTTACAGCGTAAGTTAAGGCGCGATTGCCCTGGGGCAGATTGCCAGAGTTGGCGGGAAGGATGATAATATCCGGCAAATGCCAGGGGTGAGCCACCCGGTTTGCGGCCCCACCGGCCTCCCAAGCGCCGTTCCTGTTCGCCCAACCCGGAAAATCTCGTCCAGGACAGGCAAGCGACGATACAACCCCTTGAGGTGCATTAAAATGTCAACCAATAACCCGCTGGACCGGGACGCCTTCAATTACCTGGCGCAGGCCGCCGGGCTGGACGTCAACGACCCCCACATGGACGAGCTTTTTCCCTACGTGCAGGCCGCTTTGGCGGCCAGCGACGGGCTGGGCAACCTGGATGTGACGGGCTACGAGCCGGACGCCGCCTTCGACCCCGCGCAATTCTACCAGGACAGGGAGTGAAAATTGGATACGCTGGAACTGTGCTACATGAGCGCCGGCGAGCTTTCCGGCCTCATTCGCGACAAACAGGTCTCGCCGGTGGAGGTAGTGGAAGCTCACCTGCAGCGAATTGAGGCCACCGAGCCCACCCTGAACTCCTTCATCACCCTGCTGCCCGACCATGCCATGCAGGCAGCCAGGCGAGCCGAAAGCCAGATTCAGGCGGGCAACTACCGGGGCCCGCTGCACGGCATTCCGGTGGGCCTGAAAGACCTGTTCAACACCGCCGGGGTACGAACCACCTCCGGGTCCCGCGTGCTCGATAACTTCATACCCACCGAGGACTGCACAGTGGCGGCCAGGTTCCAACAGGCCGGGGCTATCCTGCTGGGCAAACTGAACATGCACCAGTTTGCCTATGGCCCCACGGGAGAGAATTTCGACTACGGCCACATGCACAATCCCTGGAACCCGGAAATGGTTACGGGCGGCTCCAGCGGCGGTTCAGGTTCGGCGGCGGCGGCCGGCCAGTGCACCATCACCATGGGAAGCGACACCGGCGGCTCGGTCCGCATTCCCTCGGCCCTGTGCGGCATTGTGGGATTTAAGCCTACCTACGGCCTGGTGAGCCGGGCCGGGCTGACTCCCCTGTCCTGGTGCCTGGACCACCCCGGCCCCATGGTCAGGACGGTGGAGGACGCGGCGCTGGCGATGAATGTAATTGCCGGCTACGACCCGAAGGACCAGGCCACCGTCACTCGCGAACTGCCCGACTATACGGCGGCCCTCACCGGCTCGGTGGAGGGGCTGCGCATAGGCGTCGTCAGGGAGTACTTTGAAGCGCCGGTGGAATCCCGGGTAGAGGCGGCGGTTCGGGCCGCCCTGGCCCAACTGGCGGAGTTGGGCGCCACGATCACCGAGGTTTCTTTCCCCATGTTCGCCGACTCGCAGGCCATTTCCGGGACCATCCTGATGTCGGAGGCGGCGGCCTACCACCGGGACCTGCTGGCCAGCGACGGCGACAAGCTGACCCCTTCGGTACGGCTGAGGCTGGAGGCCGGCCTCTTCGTCACGGCGGCGGACTACCTCAAGGCGCAGCAGGGCAGGGCCCGCTTCAACCACGAAATGTCGGCCCTTTTCCGCGACGTGGACCTCTTGGCCGGCCCAACGGAGCCGATTACCGCGCCGCCCTTGCTGGCCGGAGAGGTTGCCATCGGGGACCGGACGGTGGGAACCACTGCGGCGCTCACCCAGTTTACGCGGCCCTATAACATCAGCGGCACGCCGGCCATTTCCGTACCCTGCGGATTTACCGAGGAAGGCATGCCCATTGGTCTGCAGTTGGCCGGACGGCCCTTCGACGAGCCAACGGTGCTGCGGGTAGCCCACGCCTACGAACAGGCCTGCGAGTGGCGGCTGCGGCGGCCGCCGCTGTAAGAGTCTCTCTAGAGTCCCTTCCCCCCTGATGGGGAAAGGCCAGGATGGGTTGCCGGATAGTGCATTGCTACCGCCTGTAGCAGACGCGAAGTCCACCAACTGTTTTGAGACTGTTTTGAGATAGTTTCTAAGCGCCCTTGAGGGACATTGCCAGCGCAGCATAACCTGTAAAGGGCGTCACGGTCCCGGCCCGGTCTTACCCCTTAACCAGTCCTCGGCAGGTCCAGTTCCGCACAGTGGAGAGCATCGCTTGGACTCGATTACCACGGTGACTTTTGACCTATGGCAGACCCTGCTGCTGGACCGGCCCGAGGTGGGCCGGGAACGGACGGTTGCCAGGCTGAAGGGCGCAAGGGAAGCGCTGCGAAACAGCGGCCGGGAATTCAGCGAAAGCCGTATTGAAGAGGCCTACCGGGAAGGCATTCAGCAGTGCCAGCGAATCCGAGAAGGCGCGCTGGATATCAGCTTTCGAAGGCAGGTCGAAATTTTCGTCGAGGCCATCGAGCCGGGCCTGCTGGCGCAAATCCCGGACGTTGCCTTCCAGGAAGTTTCGACCGCCTACTCCGATTGCTTCTTTGACTATCCGGCCCTGCCGCACCCGGCCGCTTCAAACGTGCTTCAGGAAGTGCGGGCCATGGGGCTGAGGCTTGGCCTGGTTTCCAATACCGGCATGACCCCGGGCGTCTCCTTCCGAAGGTTCCTGGCAGAGCATGGCCTGCTGCATTTCTTCGAGGTGCTTAGCTTTTCCGACGAACTGGGCGCGGCCAAACCGGGCCAGGAAATATTTTCCGTTACCCTGGCGGGCCTGGGGGCGGCGCCGGAGCAGGCGGTCCACGTTGGCGACCACATCTTCAATGACGTGGCAGCAGCCAGGAAGTGGGGCTTGAAGACTATATGGATTGAGGGCTTTTACGACAGGCCCGACCCCGCTGACCCCGCCACCGAGCCGGACGAAAGCGTCTCCGACCTGAGTGAAGTAGCGGCGGCGGTTCGCCGGCTGGCTTTCCCCGTGTCCACGTAGGCGAAGCCGAGACTCATTCAGTGCGCAAATATGTTTGACCAGCCGGCGCCAAGGCCGGGCCTGTGCCAGGTGACGAAGAACTTGCCTCCAAAGTCCCTTCTCTCTTAACGGGGAAGGTTAGCATGGGGGTGGCGGACAGTGTAATGCTGCCGCCCGCAGCAAATGCGAAGCCCAATAACCGTTTTGAGATAGTTTCTGAAGGTCTATCGAAAAGGTCGCCGAACCCTTTTAATCTGCGCCGGGCTTTGCCCTCTCAGAAAAATCACATACCCCACTGCCCCTAGCTTTCAGACCGATTCAGACCCCCTACAAACCTTTGAAACGCAAACCCGCCAAACTCGCGGCTCGACAGGTTTGCCATGACAAGCGCAATACCTTATCCTAGTGTGAGTATTTGAGCCGATTTCTTGCTTCGGGCCTGGCAGATTCCCCATCCCTTCAAGTTGCCCTCGTCACCGGCAACTGCATACCGTCAAGGGGAATCTGCACCAAGTGGCTCCGACGTAAAGGAATGCAACGTGGCGGAGTCGGTGGAGCCTGCAATGGCAAGCCTGGACCGTATCTGCGATAGATTATTGAGTAAGCGGTCCCTGATTGTGGCCAGCAATCGGGGCCCTGTGGAGCATTACGTTGCGCCCGATGGCCGCGCCGAGGCCCGGCGGGGCAGCGGCGGCATAGTGACCGCGCTCAACTCCCTGGCCCAGACGGCGCACTTTACCTGGGTGGCCAGCGCCATGGGCGAAGGCGACCGGCAAGTTGCCGGCACATCCCAGTCCTCCAACTACAGGTCCCCCCTGCCCGGTCACAAGATTGACCTCAAATACGTGGTAACTCCCCGGCGGGTTTACCACAAGTACTACAACGTCCTGTGCAACCCCCTGCTGTGGTTCCTGCAGCATTACATGTGGAATCCTCCCTACAACCCCAACGTGGACGCCAGCGTTCATGACGCCTGGCAGGCCGGCTACATTCCAGTCAACCGGGCCTTTGCCGACGCGGTGCTGGAGCAGGCCCGTCAGAACGAGTCGCCGCCGGTGGTAATCGTCCACGACTACCACCTTTACCTGCTGCCTCAGATGGTAAGGGAGGAATTTCCTGACGCGCTCATCCAGCATTTTGTGCATATTCCCTGGCCCACGCCCAGGTACTGGCAGATGATTCCCTCCTACATAACTCGGCAGATTTGCTCGTCCCTGGTTAGCGCCGACATAGTAGGGTTCCAGACTTCCCAGGACCGCCAGAGTTTCCTGGACACCGTGGAGGAATTTGTGCCGGGCGCCAGGGTTGATCGGGAAGGCAACTGCATCTACCGGGAGGACCTCAAGACCTCGGTCCGGCTATATCCCTTGTCCATCAACGTGGAAGAGGTGCAGCGCATATCCAACTCTCCCCGGGCCCTGGACCACGAGGACAAATTAATGGAAGCCCGCAGCGGGGCAACCACAATAGTCCGAATAGACCGCGCCGAACCCAACAAGAATGTGGTTCGGGGTTTCCGCGCCTACGAGCTCTTGCTCTCTCGCCATCCGGAGTTGCACGGCCGGCTCAATTTCCTGGCCTTCCTGGTCCCTTCCCGGACGCACATACGCCAGTACCAGCGTTACATGGAAGAGATTAACCAGGTGGTTGCCAAAATCAACGAGACCTACGGCAGCGAGGACTGGCAGCCCATTACCACTTACATGGAGAACAACTACACCCAGGCCATTGCCGGGATGAAGCTGTACGACGTTCTGCTGGTGAACAGCATAATGGAAGGGATGAACCTGGTGGCCAAGGAAGGGCCGGTAGTAAATACCAGGGATGGAGTGCTGGTGCTTTCCCAGACCAGCGGGGCCTACGAGCAACTGGCTGAGGGGGCGCTGCCCGTGTCGCCCACCGACATTGAAGGGACAATGGAGGCCCTGCTGGAAGCCATCAACATGGCCCCCGAAGAGCGCAGAAGGCGCGCGGTCTTGCTGGCCGAGTCGGTCAGCCACGAGGACATAAACCATTGGATTTGCCGCCAACTGGAAGACCTGGCCGAATTGGCCGACTCGTCCATCCCGGCAGAGCGGTAGTCCCAGGAGAACACAGTTGTTAGACGATCCCCTCTACGGCCAACTGCCCGACGGCGAACGTCCCGACATCGTCCTGTACATCTTTCCCCACCTACAGGAGTTTCTTGCCGTTGACCTGCGGGACGACTACTCGGAAGTTCTCCTGATGAACACCGAGGAAGTGTTCGACGGCGAGTTCTTTCACGGGTTGGAGGCGGAGTTTTCTAACACGCTTCGGGAAGGAAATCTCTATCCCTTTGCCCACATCATCAACCTGCCCCTGCGGCTGGAGGAGATAGTCCGCAACGTGGCCATGTCCTCCATCCTGGACAAAATGGGCGTGGACACCTTCGACGAGGAAGACCTGCCTTCGGTGGTGGTATTCATCATCAGCGGCGGCGCGCTGGCGATGCACTCGGACCGGCTGATTAACAGTCTGCGCGACCTGCTCCAGACCTACCCCGGCGGCTCCAACATTTCCCAGTGGGAAAGGGTGATTTCCCGTCTGGTTGCCGAGGAGAACCGGGTGCTGCAGGAACTGAGCCACCAGGAACTGACCGAGGCCCTGCGCGACGATTCGCCGGACTATTTCACCCTGTGGGAGAACCGCAACTAGGCCGCCCTTCGCCAATCTCATACGCTGGACGGGCTACCCTCCTTGAAACTGGTTGGACTCATTTCAGATACCCATTCTGCGGGCAACGGCCGGGACCTGCCCGGTGCAGTGATGGACGCCCTGAAAGGCGTCGAACTGATTCTCCACTGTGGGGACCTGGAATGCCTGGGCGTGCTGGACTACCTGGAGACCGTGGCGCCGGTGTTGGCGGTGCGGGGATACGAAGACCCCACCGAACCGGGCGAGCGTTTGGCCCTGGCGACCCGGGTAGTCCAGATTGAAGATGTCCGCATCGGCATGGTGCACGACATTCAGTGGCCCACGCCCCGCATCGCCACCACTTCCGACGGCACTGGGCTGGCACTCCCCCCGGGGCAAACCGCCGACCTGGTAGCCCGAAAGTTCGGCCAATCCGTGGACGTGGTGGTTTTCGGAGACACCCACGAAGAGCTGGTCTGCTGGAGCGAAGGCACGCTGTTCATCAACCCCGGAAGCCCCACTTACCCTGGAAAGAGGCACAAGCCGGGTTCGCTGGGAACGCTGGGCCTGTTGAAGGTCGAGGGAAGCTCCGTCGAGGTTCGCATTGTCCAGCTTTAGAACCCTTCGGATTAGAACCCTTCGGAACAGGTAGCGGGAGCAGCCAGGTAGGGTCGAGCGCTTTTTCGAAAAGAAGTGGACCTGGCAATTTGCCGGGTCCACTTTCTAATTTCTGCCTATCGCTACCGACGGTCACACCTGCCTGCTAAAAGGCAATCAACCCGCTGCCAAACACCGGGGCGAAGACCAGGGACACGATGGCCATGAGCTTCAGGAGAATGTTCAGCGAGGGGCCGGAGGTGTCCTTGAAGGGGTCACCAACCACGTCGCCTTCCACCGCGGCCTTGTGGGCATCAGACCCCTTGCCGCCGTAGTTGCCCAACTCCACGTACTTCTTGGCGTTGTCCCAGGTGCCGCCGGCGCTGGCCATCATTATAGCCAGCATGAAGCCCGCGGCAATGGCCCCAATCAACAGTCCGCCCAGGGCCGCCTGCCCCAGCACGAACCCGGTAGCCAGCGGGGCAATAACCGCCATCACCCCCGGCAGCACCATTTCCCGCAGGGCGCCACGGGTGCTTATGTCAACACACCGGGCCGAGTCGGGACTGGCGTTGCCTTCCATTAGTCCAGGGATTTCCCGGAACTGGCGGCGGACTTCATCCACTATTCCCTGGGCAGCCCGTCCCACGGCCTGCATGGTCATGGCCGAAAAGATGAAGGGCAGCATGGCGCCGATGACAACCCCCACCAGGATGCGGGGGTCCAGCAGGTTGATGCCCGCTCCTCCCGCTTCCAGCTTGCCGTTGTCGCCCAGGGTTATGAGGCCGGCGCTTACGGCGTAGGCAGCAAGCAGGGCCAGGGCAGTGAGGGCGGCGGAGCCGATGGCAAATCCCTTGCCCGTGGCGGCGGTGGTATTGCCCAGGGCATCCAGGGCGTCGGTGCGCTCCCGAACCTGGGGGTCCAGCTGGGCCTGCTCGGCGATGCCGCCAGCGTTGTCAGCAACCGGCCCGTAAGCATCGGTGGCCAGGGTGATGCCCAGGGTGGACAGCAACCCGACTCCGGCCAGCGCAACTCCGTAGAATCCCGCGAACCAGTAGGCCAGCAGGATGGCTATGGATATGCAGACCACGGGAACCAGGGTGCTGAGCATTCCGGTGGCGATGCCGCTGATAATCACCGTGGCGGCCCCCGTCTGCGAGGACTCGGAGACCCGCCTGGTTGGGGAGTAGCTGTACGACGTGTAGTACTCGGTGGCCAGGCCAATTATGGTTCCGGCCACCAGTCCGGCCACCACGCAGCCGAACCAGGACCACTCCCCGGTCACCGTTAGGGTCAGAATGGCGGCAAAGATTATGAGCAGTCCACCCGCCGCAAAAATGCCGTAACGCAAGGCCCAGAGCAGCTTCTCAAAGTCGGCCTGCTCGCCGCTTCGCACCACGAATGTACCCAGGATGGCCGCAATGATGCCAACCCCGGCGAGAAGCATGGGGAACAGGGCCTGAACCTGGTCCCCATCCTGCATGGCGAAGAGGGTTCCGGCGCCCACCAGGGCCACGGCCGAAATTATGCTGCCCACATAGGACTCAAAGAGGTCGGCGCCCATGCCGGCCACGTCGCCCACGTTATCGCCCACGTTGTCGGCAATGACGCCGGGGTTGCGGGGGTCGTCTTCAGGGATGCCGGCTTCCACCTTGCCCACCAGGTCGGAACCCACGTCGGCGGCCTTGGTGAAGATGCCGCCGCCCACCCTGGCGAACAGGGCTATGGAGCTTGCCCCAAATCCGAACCCGGCCACGGCGCTGATGTCCTGGAAGATCAGGTACAGGATGGTTACCCCCAGCAGTCCGATGCCCACTACCGTAACTCCCATTACGGAGCCGCTGGAGAAGGCTACGCGGAGGGCGGGATTCAAGCCGCGCATAGCCGCGGCAGCAGTCCTCACGTTGGCCCTTACCGCCACGTTCATACCCACGAATCCGGCCAGGCCCGAACATATCGTGCCCGCCAGGTAGGAGATGGCAGTAGCCGGTACCCCCAGGTTATGGGTGAACAGGGTGTAGTCCAACACGCCCAGCACGACCGTAACAACTACGACCAGGGGCAACAGGGCCAGGTATTCCCGGCGCAAAAAAGCCGACGCCCCGGTTCGGATGGCGTCGCCAATTTCAGTCATTCGCTCGTTGCCCGCCTCCGCGCCCACCACTCGAAAGGCCATAATGGTGGCGAACACCAGGGCAATTACCCCGGCTGCCAGCGGCAAGCCAATTAACAGAATGTTGGAAACCATCTAACCCTCCTCAACGTTACGAAAATGCGCTATGCAGAGTTTTGGAAACGTATCATACAGGCCCTTGAGTGTCAACTTACGGCCTATCTGATGGCAGGGCAATCGCGCTTTAAGTGAGGCTATACGTCCAAGCAGGAAGTCATGTCGCCCTGAGCTTGCCGAAGGGCCTAAAATCCTTCCCACAAGCCAACTTTCGGGTCCGTCT
>DAOUIY010000064.1:0-15459 GCA_034423215.1 Dehalococcoidia bacterium | reverse complement strand
GTCATTCTGGCGCAGGCCAGAATCCAGGAAGGTTAGCGCCGGACATGGTTCCTTACCTTCAGAACTCCTGGGTTCCGGCCTTCGCCGGAACGACGGAGAGAAGCAATTTCACCTATCGTTTCAAAGTTGTCGGACTACCAGGGTGCATCGTCAATAGCGCCGTCGTTCCTGTGCAGGCAGGAATCGCGACTCCGGCCCAGCGAGGTTCCCGCCGTCGCGGGAACGACGAAATGGGACTTTCGGAGACTTCCACGTTCAATTTGACGGCACTCCTTAAGACTCAGGCCGAAACCCAACCGGCAGCCCAGGAGTTTGCCCCCAAATGACCGGTTACCTGGTCCGACGCGCGGGACAAATGGTCCTCACCCTGTTTCTGATTGTTACCTTTGCCTTCTTCCTGGTGCAGGCCCAGCCCGGCGACTATGCCACCTTCTACGCCCTCAACCCCGACTTTCCGCCCGAAGTCAAGGAGCAAATCCGTGCCTCCTTCGGGCTGGACAAGCCCCTGTGGGAGCAGTACCTGATTCACCTGAAAAACACGGTCACCGGCAACTTTGGCGTGTCTTTCGGGCATTTCCCCCGTCCGGTAATGGACGTGCTGATAGAGCGCGTGCCCCGTACCGCGGTACTCTTCCTGTCCGCCACCGTCCTGTCCTTCTATATCGGCTTTTTCCTCGGCAAGGCCATCGCCTGGCGGAGGGGCGGCTGGTTGGAATATACGGCCACCATTTCCGGCGCAACCCTTTTCACCGTCTTTACCCCCGCCTTCGCCCTGATGATGATCTGGATATTTGCTTTCCGGTTGGGCTGGCTGCCCGTGGGCAAGTTCCTGGACCCACTGGTCTGGCGCCACACCGAGGTGTCGGCCAACTTCGTCTTCAGCCAGATGCTTCTCACCGCAGGCGCTTTTGTCCTGTTCGCCTTCCTGCTCCTGTATGGCCTAAAGCTGACCGGGCGCGTAGGTCTTGCCCGCTGGGCCGGCCCGCTGCTGGGCCTGGGAGCAGTGGTTGCCCTTATTGTCTGGGTCGTTTCCGGCATCGGGGGGCTGGCCCTGGATATTCTCAAACACATGGTATTGCCGATAGCCACCCTGACCCTGATTTCCTTTGCCGGGACCATGCTGCTGACCCGCAACAGTATGCTGGAGACGGTTCGGGAGGACTACGTGATGGCGGCCCGGGCCAAGGGCCTGCCTGAAAAGTTGGTGCGGGACCGGCACGCCGCCCGCAATGCGCTGCTGCCGGTGGTTACCAGCCTGGTTTACAGCCTTATCTTCGCCATAGACGGCAGCGTCATTATTGAAGGCGTATTCTCCTGGCCCGGAACCGGGCTGACCCTCTTGCAGGCGGTGCGCTCGGAGGACCTGCCGCTGGTAATGGGAGCGATGGTCTTCATCGGCCTGTTTTCTCTGCTGGCCCACGTCGTAGTTGACGTGCTGTACGTTTATCTCGACCCGAGGATACGTTACCAGTGATTACGCCGCCCAATCATCCGGTAGTTCCCGGCGCTTCTCCCGAGCCGCCCGTTGTGGACGTTGGGCACGGCAGGGTGCGGCTGGCCCTGGCCCGAATCCGGCTGGCCTGGCTTTCTTTCAAGGGCGGCTGGTCCATTTTCCTGGAGAGCCGCATCGGAGTGCTGGCCCTGGTGATAATCGGCGTCTTTGCCCTCATGGCGGTGGCCCACCCGGTCCTGATGCTGACCATCTGGGACGCCGACACCTACGACCCGGTTACCGGCTATGCCTTTGACCAACTGGAACAGCCGGCCTCCCCCACCTGGCGGCACCCCCTGGGCACCGACCCGCTGGGCCGCGACGTGTTGAGCCAACTGCTGTGGAGCACCCGGTCCGAGTTTGTATTGGGCATTACCGCGGCGCTGGTAACCGTGGCCATCGCCACCACGGTGGGCGCGGTGGCCGCTTACTACGGGGGGTTGGTGGACGCCTTGTTCATGCGGCTGGCCGACCTGATAATCGCCCTGCCGGGCATATCCCTGCTCATAGTGCTGAGCGCCCTGTTCAAGCTCAACCTGTTTTACCTGGCCCTGGTAATCGGGGTGCTGGGCGGATTCGGCGGCACTGCCATTATTCTCAAGTCCCAGGCCCTGAGCATCAAGGTGAAACCGTACATAGAGGCGGCCCGGGTGGCGGGCGGGGGCCATTTTCACATAATCCTGGTCCACATTATTCCCAACCTGCTTCCCCTGTCCCTCCTCTACATGATGTTTACCGTGACCAGCGCCATCTTTGCCGAGGCGGTGCTGTCCTTCCTGGGGTTGCTGGACTTGAGGATGAGCTGGGGAATAATGATTCACACGGCCAACACGGGGGGATACCTGATGGGGGGAACCCGGTACTGGTGGCTGGTGGTCCCCGCCGGGGCGTCAATTACCCTGCTTTGCAGCGCCTTCTACCTGGGCGGCCGGGCCCTGGACGAGGTGGTAAATCCCCGGCTGAGGCGGCGGGATGACTAGCCCTGTCGAGGACCGGTCGGTGTCCCCGCCGGATACCCCGCCGGCGTCCCGGTCTGCTGGGGAGCCGCTGCTGCGGGTGGAAGACCTGACGCTGCGCTACCGGACCCGGGGCGGTGAAGTCAAGGCCGTGCAGGACGTGAGCTTTGACCTGGCGCGGGGCCAGGCCATGGGACTGGTGGGGGAATCGGGCTGCGGCAAGACTTCGGTGGCCAATTCCCTGATGCGCCTCTTGCCCGACAACGCCCGGCTGGCGGGCGGAAGGGTGTTCCTCGACGGCGTGGATGTCCTGTCCCTGGGCGAAGAGGAGATCCGGGAGTACCGCTGGAGCCGCGTGGCCATGGTGTTTCAGGCGGCCATGAACTCCCTGGACCCGGTGTACAAGGTGGGAGACCAGGTAATAGAAGCCATTGAGGCCCACGGCGTTGAATCCACCATGTCCGACGCCCGGGAAAGGGTGGCTCGCCTCTTCAGGCTGGTGGGCCTGGACCCGGCCCTGATGGACCGGTACCCCCACGAGTTCAGCGGCGGAATGCGCCAGCGCGCCGTTATCGCCATGGCCCTTTCCTGCGACCCCTCGGTAATCATTGCCGACGAGCCTACCACGGCGCTGGACGTTATAGTCCAGGACCGGATACTGCGCGAACTGAAGGCCATTCAACGAGAGCTGGACATGGCCGTAATCTACATCAGCCACGACATTGCGGTGGTCGCCGAAGTAACCGACCGCATGGGCGTGATGTACGCCGGCCGCCTTGTGGAGTACGGCGAGACCGTTGATGTCTTTGGAGCGCCCTTGCATCCCTATACCGGGGCGTTGATGGGGTCCTTTCCCAGCGTTACCGGGGAGCGGCGGCCCTTGACCAACCTGCCGGGCGAGCCTCCCAACCTGGTGGACCCGCCACCGGGCTGCCCGTTCCACCCGCGCTGCTTCCGGGCAACCCAGGTCTGCCAGGAGGAGTATCCGCCCCGGGCCTGGAAAGGCAGCCAGTGGGCGGACTGCTGGCATCCCCTGGAGGCTGCGGCCCACGGCGAGGACCCTTCCGCCAGTGGAGGCCAACTGCCGTGACCGTTCCCGCCGTCCAACCCGTGCCCTCAGAGCCCCTGGTTTCGGTCTCCGGCCTGACTAAGCGCTTTCCGGTGGGGCGCAACCTCTTTCGTCGCCCCACCAGCTTTATTCACGCCGTTGACGACGTCTCGTTTGCCCTGGAAAAGGGGGGCAGCCTGGGCCTGGTGGGAGAGTCGGGCTGCGGCAAGACCACGGTAGGCAAGCTGCTGGTCAAGCTGCTAGAGCCCACCTCCGGGGAAGTGCTTTTCAACCTGCCAGGCGTCGGAACCGAAGACGGCCCAGGAACACCGGCGGCGCTGACCGGGCGGGCGGTGGACTCGGCGGCCATCGAGGGAAGGGTGCTGCGGGAGTTCCGGCGGCAGGCCCAGATGATTTTCCAGGACCCCTACGAGTCCATGAACCCCCGCCGCACCATCTACGACACCGTCGGCGAACCTCTTGCGGTGCAGGGAATAGGCACGTTGACGGCGCGGGTGGACCGGGTGTCCGCTATTCTTGAACAGGTGGGCCTGGCGCCGCCGGCCGCTTTCCTATTCCGGCATCCCCATGAACTTTCGGGCGGGCAGCGGCAGCGCGCGGCCATCGCCCGGGCCCTGGTGGTGGGCCCCTCCTTCGTGGTGGCCGACGAACCAACGTCCATGCTGGACGTTTCCAGCCGCACCGGCATTATGCACCTGATGCAGCGGCTGGCCCAGGATATGGGCGTGGCCTACCTGTACGTTACCCACGACCTGGCAGTGGCGCGGTACATGTGCCACCGCATCGCCGTAATGTACCTGGGGAAAATCGTGGAACTGGGCGAAACCGAGGAGTTGCTGAGGAACCCGCTGCATCCCTACACCCGGGCCCTGCTTTCCGCGGTTCCCGTGCCGGACCCGCGTTTCAGGCGCGAACCGCCGGACATTCGGGGAGACCTGACCGCGCCCATTGACCCGCCGGACCGCTGCCGCTTCTACGATCGGTGCCCCCTGGCCACGGAACACTGCCGCAACAGCCCCCATCCGCCCACGGAGGAAAAGGCGCCGGGCCACTGGGCGGCCTGCTACGAGGTGTAGCGGCAGTTTCTCCCCGCCGGACGAACGCACTGAAGCGCTGCTACGTGCCGTCGCGCCCGACCAAAAGGAACCGGGGTTGCCACATCGGCAACCCCGGTGAGTTTCCCCTGGTTCAACCTTGCCCTGGTATAGCCCTTTAGGTCCCCGGCGCTTCCGGAATGAGGCCGGACGGGACGGGTTGAGTTGGGCGGCAAAGCTACTGCAATGCAGCCACTATGGTACTGACGTTGTAGCGCATGAAGTCCAGGTAATTGCCCGCCTCGCTGTCCGGCTGTCCCAGTGAACCGGTGTACAGGCCGCCGATGAGTTGGGCCCCCGTTTCGTCCGCCACCTGTTGCGCCAGGCGGTTGCTGTGGGACTTCTCGGCGAAGACCGCCTTTGCCCCGGAATGTTCAATGGTCTCCACCAATTCGGCCAGGTCCTGGGCCGAAGGCTCTGCTTCGGTGGTAACGGGCAGCACGGCGCCCACAACGGTGAACTCGTACCGCTGGGCGAAGTACTGGAAGCTGTCGTGGGAGGTTACCAGCAGCCGGTTCTCCACGGGCAGCGCGGCAACCTCTGCCTCTATCCAGCCGTGCAGTTCAGACAGTTGCGCATTGTAGGCTTCGGCGTTGTCCCGGTAGAAAGTCTGGCCCGCCGGGTCAAGGCCCGACAGCCGGGCGGCGATGCTGTTTACGGCCTGCTCCACGCGGATCGGATCAAACCAGAAATGGGGGTCCAGTTCACCGTGGTCGTGTTCGCCTTCTTCTTCGTGGCCGTGACCCTCTTCCTCGTGGCCTTCGGTCTCGCCCAGGATGCCAACGTAGGCTATTTTCACGGGAGTTCCTTCCACATCCCAGTGGTTGACCACGTCCAGGTCGTGGTCGTCAAGCTGCAGCACTTCGCCGCCAACCGAGTCGGTAACAAATATGGCGCCCGGGGCCATGGCCACGTGGGGCCGGGCCCAGAAGCCGGTCTCAACCGGCGTGGCCAGGGCGTCGGAGTTGGTCGCGATAACATCCAGGTCGTGAGTGTCGTAAAGCCGGATCTCGCCGTCGCTCATGACAACGACCATGAACTCGCCGTCCCGGCTGAGGGCTACCTGGATGGGGCGGAGATCTTCCGAAGCCGGTATGACCTGTTCCAGGACACCCTCTTCCGGTTCCGCCACGTAGAGACCGACGGAGGAACCCAGGGCGAAGAAGTGGTCAGCGCCGGGAGTTCCCCAAACCGAGGTGAGCCGGAAGTCCTCGGGTTCGCCGGCGGGGGCCGGTATGAAGGCGTGGGAATACTCCCCCTCCTCGGCTGCCACGGCCAGGACACCGCCGGTGCAGGCGAAGACTGCCATGTGCCCGTTCCCGGCGTCTCCGTGGAGGTCGGGGCAGCGTTCGGCGGTGTACAGCACATCGCCGTCCAGGTTGCGGATGTCCACGCTGACCGGCAGGCGATACTGCTCGGGGTTTGAACCGTAGTCGGGATGCTGGGCAGTAACGGCAAAGAGGTCGTCTTCCAGGGGCACCGCCGCGCCGTGATGGGCGCCGGCATTGAACCGCACCGGTTCGTAGGACGCGCCATCCTCTTCCAGTTCGTGCTCGTTGATGAGGACGACTTCCCCGGAATCATCGTAGAACACGGTGGACCACTCTTCGCCCACGTACAGGTGTACCGGGCGGTCACCGCTCAGGTCCAGGCCTACAGTGTCCACCTCCCGGTTCACCACGTCGAAGTGGCCTTCGTGGGCTTCAAGATAGAGCCCGCCGTCTATAATGTGCACCGCGTTGGCGTCGCTGGAAACCGCAATGGCGAAGCGCCCGCTGCCGGTGGGATAAATGCGCCCGGCCCGGCTGCCCAGGTCCAGCGCATCCTGCTCGACCTCACCGTGGTCCAGTTCGATGACGGTAGCGGCTCCGGTTTCGCCGTCGCCCACTATCAGCCGGCCGGGGATGGCTTCCATTCCTTCGCCGGCGTGTTCATCAAAGATCTCCACGAAATCTATGGGGTCCACGTCATCTCCCAGCTCGATTACCCGGTCGGGGCTCTGGGCTGCGTTTTCCACCAGTTCGGTGAGCCAACCGCCCTCCAGGGACAGGCCAATGCTGAGGACCAGGTCTGCGTCGGCTATTTGGGCAACATCCTGGGCCCCGGGCTGGTAGGTGTGGGGGTCCGCGTCGGCCGGAAGCAGGGCGAAAACGTCCACCCGTTCCTTGCCAACCTCCCTTGCCCAGTCGGCCACCAGGTTGCTGGTAGTCACTATTCTAATGGTTTCAGGCATGGCCTCGGCTGCGGCGGAATCGGACTGCGCTGCCGGTTGTTCCGATTGAGACGCTGGCTGTTGGGCCGGTTGTTCCGCCTGAGGGGCCTGCTGCTGGGAAGAAGCAACCGGTTCGGGAGCCGACGACTCAGTGGACGATGACTGGCTGGCCGCCGCTTCGTTTACCGAAGGGGCGACTGTCGGCTGTTCGCTCTGGCAGGCTGCGAGCAGCAGCAGGGCGAATAGCAACAGGGGCGCCAGAATTCGAAAAGCGGGTTTTGGCATAGTGTTTCTCTCCATTCTAATGTTGACGGCGCTGTGCCTCAGGCGCCTGCGCCCGTCGTAACGTGATAATGAGTCTCAATGTATTGAGACATGCAACGTCGAAACTGGAAGATTCGGGGCGTCCTTCCATTCTGCCAACCACCGCTTGAATATGTCAATACTCTGTACCAACACTGCCCTATGTTCAAGCCATTGAACCGCGTGCATATCGCCGGCGTCGCCGCTCTCCCAGCTTTCCTGTCGCTGCGAAATAGGCGTATGAGGGGAAGATTGCCGACGGCGCCCAGGCTGCGAAAACATCCTCGCCTAATGAGTCATTGGTATCAATAATAGGGATGCCTGCGGCGAATTAGAGGCAAGCTGAAGCCGCAAGGGTCAGCCGGGAACCCTTGGGCTCCACTCGGGCAAAAGGCACTGAGTGCTTGTTTCAACTCCTATGCAAGTGGTCAGGCAAGTGGCTGGTTGTCGTGAGACCCGATGGTCCGGCACGTCTGAAATGATGCTTGATGCTTGATGATTGTACCGGCCCAACCCGTCGTTCCCGCGCATACGGGAACCTCGAAAGGCTGGAGCCTGGTAATTCAACCAATTTGGAACGACGAGTAACTATCGAAGCCCGTCATTCTGGCGCAGGCCAGAATCCAGGAAGGTTAGGGGGTGTCGTCAAATTGAATGTGGGGGCTTCCTAGCGTCCCCTTTCGTCGTTTCCGCGAAGGCGGGAACCTCGACCGGCAGTAGTTAAGATTCCTGCCTTCGCAGGAATGACGGTGCATTTGACGACACGCCCTAGCGCCGGACATGGTTCCTTACCTTCAGGACTCCTGGGTTCCGGCCTTCGCCGGAACGACGGAGAGAAGCAAATTCACCCATCATTTCAAAGTTGTCAGCCTACTAGACTCCTGCTTTCGCCGGAAGGACGGGTTAGTGCATCAGCCATCATTTCAAGGTATTTGACCTATTGGCGCTGTGCCGGACGCCCTGCCGGTATCCCAGCGGGGGGCAACTTGATGCCAGCGTGGAGTTCGGCTCAAGAGAATCTGGAATCAACGGGTGGAAACAATTATGATAGTGAAGTCCGATGTGAATAAATCCCTGGTCACTTGGCCGGGCCCACTCCCGCGAACGGCGCTAAATTTGCGAAAGTGGGCTGTGAGCTGCATAGGTACAATGCCTTGGCTGGTTGGTGGAATCGCCCGGAGTGCCCGAGGACTGCTTATGGCAGGCCGGGCAGCCGGCACGGTTAACCTGATAACTACTGAGTTGGAATTGCCCTGATGCGTGTTGAACGACTGGAATCTTTGGCGTGGCGGCTGCGGGCCAGCCTCTTGTGGCTGGTTGTCATCGGAATAGCCGGGGTGGCAATAGTCCTGGCCTTTGAACGTCACTGGCACGATTACTGGCAGCTGATTCCCTGGGCGACCCTGGGCTTGATTTTCGTGGCCCTGGTGGCCGTAGTGCTTTTCCCCTCCGGCGGTACAAAGAAGCTGGTGCAGCTGGTTATTGCCATCACCGTTATCGTGTCCTGTGTGGGTATGTGGCAGCACTTTGATGAGAACTACGAGGACGCTCCCCAGGATGCCGATTACGCGGCAAGGTGGGAAGACATGGGCCTGGTGGAGCGGATCTGGAAGGTAGCCAGCGGCTCCGTTGGGCACGTACCCATCTATGCCGCCGCCGCCTTGATTCCCATATCCCTGGCCCTGGGCATGGCAACCATCGGCCTGGGCCAGGAGGAGAGCTTTGGGGATGACGTGGATCCCAGGCGCCGCCGCTAGGGTTGGCAGCTTTCCCGGGTATGGCTATTCAGCGGGTTGAAGTCAGGCGTCCACCCTGGGGATAACATCCTCAACCAGGGTATCCATGGAATCCAGGAGTTGCTGCAGGCTGCCGCAGCCGTTGAAGTTAATCTGGAACTGGTCCAGGCCGGCCTGCTGGCGGTACCGGCTAATGTCGGAAGCCACCTGTTCGGGCGTCCCCTGTCCGGTGGGCCGGTCGGCGTCGCCGCTGGAACTGCCGGTAATGCTGCTGAAGTTCACGCGGAAGCTCATCCTGGTCGGCGGCGTGTCCTCCCGCTCTATCTCGGCACAGTAGTCAGCCAGGTACGACTGGTTGCTTATTAGGGTGTCCAGCGGGGTGGGCGTAGGCTGCCACACCTGGCCGAAGTGGGCCGCCCGCCGCAGGGAAGCCTGGCCGGAGCCGCCTATCCAAAGGGGCGGATGGGGTTGCTGCCACGGTTTGGGATAGACGTACATGTTCTCAAAGGAGAAGAAACGCCCCTGGAAGGTTGTGGGGCCCGGTTCCCAGCAGGCCTGCCAGATGCGCAGATATTCATCGGTACGCGCGCCCCGCTGGCGATAGGGTGCGCCAAGGGCGCGGTATTCGGCTTCGTTCCAGCCGGCCCCCACGCCGATTATGGCCCGCCCGCCTGACATCTGGTCCAGGGTTGCGATCATTTTGGCGGTGACCACCGGATTGCGGTAGGGCATTATCAGCACCGAAGTGCCCAGTTGGACGCGTGAGGTCCGAGCCGCCACGTAGGACAGGACCACGAGCGGATCGTAAACATTGCGCCAGGGCTCGCTGCGGGGGGAATCGTCCACGATGACGTGATCGTTTACAAACAGGGCGTCGAAGCCAAGCTCCTCGGCCTTGACGGCGGCCTGAACTATGGCCTCCGTGGTGGCCGGAAAGCCCAGGTAATCGGCGTTGGGCAGTCGGAAGGAGTACTGGACCATAATTTCAACCGCATAGTTGGATAAGTTGCCGGGTATATTTACGCCGTCGCCCGCCGGCCTTGCCCCGCCGGTGTGGCCGAGAACCGCTGGCAGGTCAGTTTGTTTGAAATGGTTGCTGATGCACTCAATTGTCATTCCTGCGAAGGCAGGAATCTGAACTCCCGCCCGTCGAGGTTCCCGCCTGCGCGGGAACGACGTATTGGGCCAGTCCAATCATGATTTTAAACTTGCCAGACCTACTAAAGCTGCATTGACGAGGCGCTGCGGACGGGACGGCCGGCGCTGGCCGGGTGGACCTCGGTCAGGATAGCCGCAAGCTCCGCTATGCCCTGCCGGTACTCCTCCGTATTCTCCGCCTGGCCCGGCAGGTCAATCACCCGGTGCTCGGTACTCAGCCCCCGGGCGTACCTGTCCCGGGGCGAGTTCATAGACCCGTCGCCGGTAACCAGGAACAGCACCCACTCATCCTGGCTTTGCTGCCTTTCCTGGGCGGCAATAATGTCGTTCCGTATGGTCTCGCTGGCGAAGGCCTCGGGCGTGCAGACGACAATCAGCTTGTCGTAGTGCCGAATCCAGCGTTCGATTTCTTCCTCTTCCGAGGTGCTGCGCCGGTCAACCAGGGCGCTGCCCCGCGCATTTTCGGGGAATATCCAGCAGCGCGCTCCGTTGTGTCGCAGGTCGTCCTGCAGCCTGGTGGCGAAATCAACGTCGCCGGAAGCGCAGGCAATGAAGTAATCGCCGGAAAGGGTCTGCGAACCGCTTAGTGATTCCTGGAATACCGCCAGAGTTTCCGGCGAACCGGAGCCGGCGAAGAACACGGCGGGGATAGAGCCGCCGGACCGGAACAGGGAGTCAACGCCGAGGGTGCTGGGAGCATCGTGCCTTACCGCATCCAGGCCCACCGCGTCGCTGAGGTTGCAATTCTGGAAAACGGTGTACCCCATAATGCTGCCGGTGAAGTCTGCACCGGTCAGCGGAGTGCTGTTGAACACGGCCTCGTAGAAGTCGCTTTCCCGGAGGATGGCATTGGTGAGATTGGTGCGGGTCAGCGCGGCGCCGTTAAGGGTGGCGCCCGTAAGGTCGGCCCCGGAAAGGTCCGCCCGGTCCAAGTTGGCCCTGGAAAGGTTGGCTCCCCGCAGGTTGGCGCCGGAAAGGTTGGCATCGGAAAGGATAATCCGGTCCATGTCGGCGTTGCTGAAATCGGCGCTGCGGCAATCGGCTCCCCGCAGGTTGGCGCCGTTCAGCAAAGACCCGACGAACTTCGCCTCGCGCACGTCGCCCCGGTATAGGTGAATCGGATTCAACCGGCAGTCGGACAGGTCGGCCCGCCGGAGCATGGCGCCCATCAGGTCCGAGTTACGCATATCGGCCCCGGTCAGGTTGACCATGGGAATGCGGGTATGGCTCATGTAGCAGGCATTGAGGTCCATGAACTCACCGGGATGCTCATCTCGCCAGCGCGCCACTGCGTCCCTGCCCTGCCGTACTATCTGAACTTGCTCCATATTGGCCATGACTGTCCTCTCCGCGGTATTCAGCAAATGGTCAGGAGTTTCCCCCTGGGCAAGGGCTATGGTAGCCACTGGGAAACGGCACGTCAACTTGGATGGTCCGATGGCGGAAAGCGCCGCCGGTTTCCTATCCGGTTTCCAATCCGGTTTCGTGCCAGGCTAGCTTGCTAATCTGCGCTCCTGGTCCATTGCCAGGAAAGTGATAGGCAACCGGTCTGCTTGGGACGGACGCTCGTGGTGAGCCTGTCGAACCATGAACGGGTGGCCCTTCGACAAGCTCAGGGTGAGCGGAAATACTATCCGCCAGTTCAAGTGTGTTGAACCACTTGTCGCATCGGCGAAAAAGCTCTGCCACGGGTTATAGGGAATGGCGCAAGCTCAATCACGCGGCGCGGCGTATGCCCGGTGGCCCGACTATGTTTGGTGTAAAGGGCAAGTCCGTTAAGGTATAATCCGGCAATGCTTCTCACCATTGACATCGGCAATACGGTGGTAACCATCGGGGTTTTTGAGGAAGACCGGCTCCTGGCCACTTTTCGGCTGTCGAACAACACCCGGCGCCTTTCCGATGAATACGGCCTGCAGCTGGTCAGCCTGCTGAATTTGAAGGGAATTGACCTCTCCCGGATAGATTCGGCCTGCATTTGCAGCGGGGTGCCTCCCCTGACGGTGGTGTTCACCGACCTTTGCCGCTCCTTTTTCAACGTGACCCCGCTGACCGTGTCCGCCGGGGTCCGAACCGGGCTGCCGATACTGTACGACAACCCGCGCGATGTGGGCGCGGACCGCATAGCCGACGCGGTGGCTGCCATAGAGCTTTACTCGCCGCCCCTGATTGTGGTTGACCTGGGCACCGCCACCGTGTTCGACGTGGTGAACCGGGAGGGAGAGTACCTGGGCGGCGTCATATCGCCAGGCATCAGCGTGGCCGCGGATGCCCTCTTCTTCAACGCTTCCCAGTTGCGACGGGTCGAGTTGGTGGCGCCCAGGTCGGTAGTGGGGCGCAACACGGTCAACGCTGTGCAGTCCGGCCTGGTGTATGGCTACGCGTCGCTGGTCACCGGCATGGTGGACCGCATCAAGGAGGAGATAGGGAGAGACGCGCAGGTAATCGGGACCGGCGGCCTGGTGCCGGTGATTGCCGGACATACCGAAGTCTTCCACGACATCAACCAGGACCTGACCCTGATCGGTCTTCGCCTTATCTACGAGATGAACCAGGAAAGGCCGGCGCGGGCAAGGGATCACTCGCCGCCGGCGCAATAAAATGGTGGAAAGATGTTGAGTCTCGGATTCCGCCAGTGGGAGGAATGATGGCAGGGCCATTGGCCGGAAAGCATGTGGTGCTGGGCGTAACCGGCAGCATTGCCAGTTTCAAGGCGGTTGACCTGGCCAGCAAGCTGGTGCAGGCCGGCGCCCTGGTGGACGTCATAATGACTTACGGGGCCACCCAGTTCGTTACCCCGCTGGCCTTTCGCAGCATCACCCACCGGGAAGTGGTGACCGACACCTATGACATTTCCTCCGAGTTTGCCAACGAGCACGTGGCCCTGTCCCGCCGGGCGGACATAGTAGTGATTGCCCCGGCGACGGTCAACTGCATCGCCAAGTTGTCCGTAGGCCTGGCCGATGACCCCCTGACCACCACGGTAATCGCCACCGCCGCGCCGCTGCTGGTAGCCCCGGCCATGGATGCCAACATGTATGACCACCCGGCCACCCAGGAAAACCTGGCACGGCTGCGCCGGAGAGGTGTGGCCATCGCCGGTCCCATGCCGGGTCGTCTGGCCTCGGGGCTGATGGGCATGGGGCGCATGGTGGAGCCCGTGGATTTGCTGGGACACATAAGCGGCGCCCTGGGGCAGAACGGGGACCTGGCCGGGCGCACCATAGTCATCAGCGCGGGGGGCACCCAGGAGCCGATAGATCCGGTACGGGTGATAACCAACAACTCCTCCGGCAAGATGGGATACGCCCTGGCCGAGGCCGCACGGGACCGCGGCGCACGCGCCGTGCTGGTTACCGCCCCCACCGGCCTGCCCGACCCGCCACTGGTGGACGTGGTACGGGTAAACACGGCGGAGCAGATGGCCGGTGCGGTAGAGGAGCGCATGGCCGACGCGGACGCCCTGGTAATGGCGGCGGCGGTGGCAGACTATCGGCCCGCCATGCCGGCGGAACAGAAAATCAAGAAGACCGACGATGAACTGACCATTGAGTTGGCAAGGACCACGGATATCCTCGCCACCACCCGGGGCGATTTCATACGGGTTGGTTTTGCCGCCGAAAGCGAGAACCTGGTGGCCAACGCCACCGACAAGGTGCGGCGCAAGTCCCTGGACCTTATCGTCGCCAACGACATTACCGACGCCGACAGCGGCTTTGGCTCCGACACCAACCGGGTGATCCTGATTGACCGTGACCTGAAGGTGGAGGAGTTGCCTTTGCTGACCAAATACGAGGTGGGCAACCGCATTCTGGACAGGATCCGGGACTTGCTGGCCGAGTCCGTTTAAGAGCCAAGCCAGGTCGAGCAGTATTTGGATATGGGAGCCACTACTTGACCAATATACTTAAGAGGCTGATTGAAAAGTACTGGGTTGTTTACTATATTGTTTATGTGGTCGGCGTAGTGGTCGGCGTGGCAATGCAATGGGGAAAGTTACAGGCGGATGTTGATCCCATCTTCCGGCTGGCCGCGATATTCGGTGTGTCCGCGGGAACCGCCAGCTTCCTGGCAATCGTTTCGGAGGTGTTTGGCCGCATGGTGCTATTGATACCATCTGCAGTGAAAAAACTGAGGGAGTCCGCTCGAAAAGAAGGCTTGGAAGAGGGTCGTAACGAGGGGCGAGTGGAAGGACGTGTTGAAGGTCGAGTCGAAGGCCGTGTCGAAGGACGTGTTGAAGGCCGAGAGGAAGAAAGGGCCAGGATTCAAGATATCCTGGACGGACTGGATGAGGGGTTGCCCCCGGAAGTCGTTGAGAAGCTCAAGGGCAAGCTGCTTGGCCCCGACTGGAACGGGTAAGCCATGGTGCTATTGATACCATCTGCAGTGAAAAAACTGAGGGAGTCCGCTCGAAAAGAAGGCTTGGAAGAGGGTCGTAACGAGGGTCGAGTGGAAGGACGTGTTGAAGGGCGAGAGGAAGAAAGGGCCAGGATTCAAGATATCCTGGACGGACTGGATGAGGGGTTGCCCCCGGAAGTCGTTGAGAAGCTCAAGGGCAAGCTGCTTTCCGCGGACCCGGAAGACTAGGAGCCGATCAATGGATCCACAGCCGATAACACTTGAAGGTAAACGGGTTCGCCTGGAACCCATCGGCCCCCATCACTCCCGGGACCTGTTCAATGCCGGGCAGGACGAAATCATCTGGCGCTACCTTACCACGCCCCCCTTCGCGGTTCCGGAAGACGCTGAGAACTGGGTCCGGATGTGCGTCAAGCGCATGGAGGACGGCGGCCGCGTTCAATTCGCCGTGGTGTTGCCCAACGAGAACAAGGCCATCGGCTCCACCGGCTACCTGGATATTGACCGGACCAACCGCACCCTGGAAGTCGGGATGACCTGGTACGGCGTCGCTTACCAGCGAACCTTCGTCAACACCGAGTGCAAGTACCTGCTGCTGAAACACGCCTTCGACGAACAGGGGGCGAGGCGCGTCTGCATCAAGACCGATGTCAACAACGAACGCTCCCGGCGGGCCATAGAGAGAATCGGCGGCGTGCAGGAAGGCATTCTGCGCAACCACCGCATCAACCGGGACGGCTCCAACCGCGATTCGGTTTACTACGGCATCATTGAAGAGGAGTGGCCCCAGGTTCGTGAGAACCTGGAGCGAATGCTGGACCGGGAAAGAGGTTGAGCGCGTCACCGTCACCCCCATCCAATCCTTCCCTGGCCATGGTGGAAGGGACTATCTTCAAACCTGACAGGCACCCGTAGGGGCGATTCGCGAATCGCCCCTACGTAACTTCAGTCCAATTGCCGACGGCGGTCTCTAGGGGGTGTCGTCAAATTGAATGTGGGGGCTTCCTAGCGTCCCTTTTCGTCGTTCCCGCGAAGGCGGGAACCTCGACCGGCAGTAGTTAAGATTCCTGCCTTCGCAGG
>DAOUIY010000063.1:0-46445 GCA_034423215.1 Dehalococcoidia bacterium | reverse complement strand
CCGGAACCCAGGAGTCCTGAAGGTAAGGAACCATGTCCGGCGCTAACCTTCCTGGATTCTGGCCTGCGCCAGAATGACGAGTTTCGATAGTTACCTGTCATTCCAAAGTAGTTAAACCACTAGTAGTGAATCCCAGGCGCGAGATGGTCGTCCATCACCATAGGATTGATGGGTAATCCGAGAGTCGGCTCATGGTGAGCCTGGCGAACCATGAACGGGCGGCCCTTCTACAAGCCCAAGGTGGGCGGAAATACTACCGTTCACTTCATGCAAATTGAACCACCAGGATTGGCGACAAATTCCGCATCAGGGGACCAAACCATGCCTACCACCGCGCCCTACGGCTCCTGGAAGTCTCCCATCACATCTGAAACCATCGTCGCCGAGGCGGTGGGTTTTGGCGGCATTGCCCTGGATGGCCGCGACATCTATTGGCTCGAGTCGCGCCCCTCGGAAGGCGGACGAAGGGTCATCGTCAGGCGCACGCCGGACGGAGAGACCCACGACATGACGCCCCGGCCCTTCAACGTGCGCACGCGGGTCCACGAATACGGCGATGGCGACTTCACCGTGGCCGGCGGAGTGATCTATTTCACCAACTTTGAAGACCAGGGGCTCTACTGTCAGCAGGCCGGCGGTGAACCGGAGGCCATCACCGAGGCCGCCAACCCGGTGGGCGGGCTGCGCTACGCCGACTTTGTGGTTGACCCTGCCCGCAACCGCCTGGTCTGTGTCCATGAAGACCACACCGGAAATACTGCCGAGCCGGTCAACACGGTTGCGACGGTTTCCCTGGACAACGGCACAATCCGCACCCTGGTATCGGGCAGCGATTTCTATGCCGCGCCCCGCTTGAACCCGGACGGTTCCCGCCTGGCCTGGCTTTCGTGGGACCACCCGAACATGCCCTGGGACGGCGTGGAGTTGTGGGTGGCTCCCATTGCCAATGACGGCAGCATTGGCGAGGCCACCCTGGTTGCCGGCGGTCCCGGCGAGTCCATCTTTCAACCCGAATGGTCACCCGACGGACGTCTCTACTTCGTTTCAGACCGGACCAACTGGTGGAACATCTACCGGTTGGGGAGCGCCGGTGAAGTGGAGTCGGTCACCGGACCACTGGACATGGAGTTCGGCAAGCCCCACTGGGTATTTGGCTCCTCCTCCTACGGCTTCGTTTCCGCTGACCGCCTCATCTGTGCCGCCAACCGGCGGGGAACCTGGGGGCTCTATTCCGTGGACACCGCCAGCGGCCGGCTGGACGCAGTGAACATACCCTACAGCGAAATGGGCCGGGCTGACCTGGAGGTTGATGCCGACCAGGTTGTACTTGGAGCCGGGGCGCCCACCCATCCCCTTTCCGTTCTGAGGCTGGACCTGGCCGACTACTCGGTTCAGCCCCTTCGCCAGGCTTCCGGTGAGTCGGTGGACCCCGGCTACCTTTCGGAGCCCCGGGCCATTGAGTTCCCCACGGAGGACGGCCTCACCGCCCACGCCTTCTACTACCCGCCCCGCAACAGGGACTACGCGGCGCCGTCAGGAGAGAAACCGCCACTGCTGGTCAAGAGCCACGGCGGCCCCACGGCAGCAACCGCCATTTCACTGAGCCTGTCCATCCAATACTGGACCAGCCGGGGCATCGCGGTGCTGGATGTCAACTACGGGGGAAGCACGGGCTACGGGCGCGAATACCGGGAGCGGTTGAAGGGACAATGGGGCATAGTGGACGTGGACGACTGCGTGAACGGGGCCCGTTACCTGGTGGAGCAGGGCGAGGTGGATGGCAATCGGCTGGCCATAGACGGGGGAAGCGCCGGCGGTTACACGACCCTGGCGGCCCTGGCCTTTCGCGACGTATTTGCGGCCGGCGCCAGCCACTACGGAGTAAGCGACCTGGAAGCCCTGGCCCAGGACACCCACAAGTTCGAGTCCCGCTACCTGGACAGCCTGATCGGCCCCTACCCGGAACGGCGGGATTTGTACCTGGAGCGGTCACCCATCCATCACACTGAGGGTCTGTCCTGCCCCCTGATTCTGTTCCAGGGATTGGAGGATAGAATCGTGCCGCCCAGCCAGGCGGAGCTGATGTTTGAAGCGGTTCGGGCCAAGGGCCTGCCCTGCGCCTACATTCCCTTCGAGGGTGAGCAGCACGGTTTCCGCCGGGCCGAAAACATCCGCCGCTCCCTGGACGGTGAACTGTATTTCTATTCCCGGGTCTTCGGCTTCGACCTGGCCGAGCCGGTGGAGCCGGTGGAGATTGAGAACATTTAATCCACGAATGGGCGCGAAGGGCCACTTATTTCCTCAGGGAGAAAAATGAAAACCCACAGGCAACCACATACCCAATTGTTCCTCTTGATTGGCCTGTTGGCCCTGGTGATAGCAACCCTGCTGGCCTGTGGGCCCGCCGATGAATCCGTGCAGCGGGAGATTGGCAACCTCCCCAGCACAGCACAGGAAACCTTGGGAACCCCTACCCCCGAACCCACGCCAGAACCTACGGAAAAACCCACGGAAGCATTCGGACAACAGGGCATCGGCAAGCTGCCCTCGGCTCAGGACGGCACGGAAACGTCTACGCCGGAACCCGAACCGGAATCCACGCCGGAACCGGAATCCACGCCGGAACCGGAGTACACGGGAACCGTGGGCACGTATCCGAAGCTCGATGCCTTATTGCAGGATATCGTCAACAAGTACGAGACCAACGAGCTGACGGAATCCCAAGCGGCTGCCCTGGCACCGGAACATTTCCGCAACCAGGTGTTGGTGACCATCTACCTGAGATCCAGGTCACCAACGGCTGCCGACCTGGCTGCCATGCCCGCCAGGACCCAAGCGGTGCAGACTTGGTTCGATACCAACTCAATAGATCCCCACTGGACCGACCCTTGGGAGATAGAGGCGCACTCCTATGGGTATGTCCCGGTCTCGCTCCTGGGCGCACTGAGTCAGTTGACAGAAGTCAACCACGTGATAACGGAAAAGGCTCCTGATGGAGCGGAAGTAGCAGGGGGCGCTCAAGGTGACTCCGACACAGCGACCCTACCCCAGTGGCTTCCAGGTTACAAGGAGTCTACCGAACCCCTTGAAAGAAAGTATCAGGGACTCCATTTCTTGGTGGAGGCTTGGGAAGCCGGCACCTACGACCAACTGGATAAATCTAAGCATTGCGCGTTGGAAGATGATAATCATGTCCATGCACATGTGATAGTCTACGACACCCCGGAAGTCCAGACCCGGCTACGGACTTGGCTCAGCGACAACAACGTAAGGTCGTTCAACAATGCCGAGGTCTTCTCCGAAACGTGGGGCCCCACCGTCTTAGTCTACGGACTGCCGGTGAGCAAAATCCGGGAACTGGCGGGCCTAGAGGGGGTACGGAGGATTTTGGGGTCCCCCTGCACCGAAACCTCGTCCATCCCACAGACATTCGGCGATGATACGGAGGGTGAGTCCGTCCATAATGTGGCTGCCTGGCACAGCGCCGGTATAACTGGCGCTGGTGTCCAGGTGGGGGTCATAGATACAGGATTTGACGGTATTCGAGGGCGGATTACCGTTCATTAGAATATTCGTGGCCTTTCGTGTATATTCGTGGTTAAACATTCCGCAGGGAGGCTCCGTTCATGGACTTTTACCAGCACGTTTTCGCCGGCAATCCTTTGGACCGTGGCGAGGTGGAACGCCGCGACGAAAACTGGATAGCTGAAAGAGCCTGCGACCCGGAGAGCCTGTTCCTTCCCATGCGAGGGCCCCACGTCCTGGTAAACGCCGCCGCCACCGGTAACGGAGAGCCCGCCCTGGGCTGGGTGACCTGGTCGGACCTGGAATCCCGCGTAACCTCGGCTACTCCCCTGCTGCTGGGAATGAGGGACGGCGCCACCTACTTTGCCATAGACCTGACCAAAGAGGAATCGGCGGCCGCGGCCGTTGAGTCCATGGGGGACTACCGGTTTGAGGAAGCCCGGGCCGCCGCCGAGAACCTGTTGAGCGGCGCCGAAGCGGGCATTATGGCCCAGGGCCGCGCCCAGGTGAACTGGCACAGCCGCCACGGCTTCTGTTCCGTCTGCGGACAACCCACGGAAGTCAGGCGAGGCGGCCAGAAACGGGAATGCCCGGCCTGCAAAACGGAACACTTTCCCCGCACCGACCCGGTAATCATCATGCTGGTCCACGACGGGGAGCGGTGCCTGCTGGGCCAGTCCCGGGGCCGGCTGCAGGCCATGAACCGCTACTCGGCCCTGGCCGGGTTCATGGACCAGGGCGAGGCCATCGAGGAGGCCGTGGCCCGGGAGGTCATGGAGGAAGCCGGAATACGGGTCAAGAACGTGCGCTACCACTCCTCCCAGCCCTGGCCCTTTCCCTCTTCACTGATGATTGGCTGCCACGCCGAGGCCGACAGCACCAGCATTAACATGGACAACGAGGAAATGACCGATGTCCAGTGGTTTGACCGTTCCGAGGTGCTGAGGGCGCTGGAGGAAGACAGCGAAAAACTGAGGTTGCCAGGTCCCATAGCCATCGCCCACCACCTGATCAAGGCCTGGGCCAACGGGGAAGTGAGTTAAAGGCCGAGAGCCGCCATTTCAGGGCGGCTTCTACTGCCATAAACCCTGGCTCCTAACCTAACCCGGGGGTTGCTGATGACGACTACCGACTACTCGGCCCTGGACCGGCCCGACATTTCCATGAACTCCTTCTACCCCAGGCGCAACTGGACTGCAACTCCGTCCGGCGCCCAGGACTTTGCCATTCCCGTTTCCGACGACATATCGCTCTCCTGCCGGTTCTTCGCTGTGGGCCAGGGCCAACCAACCGTTCTGTTCTTCTACGGCAACGGGGAAACGGCGGCGGACTACGACAACATCGCCCCCATTTACAACCAGGTGGGGGTCAATTTCTTTGTGGCTGACTACCGGGGTTACGGCAACAGCGGGGGACTCCCCACCTTCAGTTCCATGCTGGCCGATGCCCACATCGTGCGGCATGAGGTGGCGCAAATCCTGGCATCCGGCGGATTCACCGGCAGCCTTTTCGTCATGGGCCGCTCCATGGGCCGCCACGCCGCCTTTGAACTGGCCTCCAACAGTCCCGACGGCGCCCTGGCCGGGGTCATTATCGAGAGCGGCCGGCCCATCCTGGGAAACTTCTGCTACGGCGTGGACCCGGCGGTGGCCGAGCAGCTGGAAGCCTGCTACCGGGCCAAGGTGGCCTCCATATCCCTGCCGGCCCTGGTGATTCACGGGGAAATGGACACCCTGGCCCCGGTGGAGCAGGCCCGGGAGATGTACGATAGCTTTGCCTCGGAGCAGAAGCGCATACTGATCATCCCCGGCGCCGGCCACAACGACCTCCTATACCGGGGCATCAACGAGTACTTCACGGCGATTAGGGAGTTTGTAGGGGAATAACGACCGCTGCCCGGCGAAAACAAGTCCTCCCCTGCATTCATCTCTTTGTACCGCTTCGTGTCCTTCGTGGATAAAGAAAGGCTAGCTGAACCTGGGAAGCACTTCCTTTCCGAACAGCTCCACCGCTCGCAGCGAGTCCTCGTTGGACATACCGGGCCACTGGCAACGCAATACCAATTCCTCGATGCCCAGTTCCTGGTATTTCTCAATCTCCGCCGCGCATTCGTCCGGGCTGCCGATTATGAACCTGCCCTCCAGCACCTGCTCGAATCCCACGTCTATGCGGTCGGCCTCGGGCAATTCCTGGCTGTGGCCGGAAGCCGCCCGGTCCTGATACAGCCATTCGACGTGGGGCCTGGCGATGCGAATGGCCTCCTCCCTGGTCTCAGCAATGAACATTTCCCGCCAGGCCGAAATGTAGGGCTCTTTGCCCGCCGCCTCCGCAGCTTCCCGGTAGATTCCCGCCTGACGCTCAATGGTGGGCAGGGTGGAGCGGGAGCTGACCAGCCAACCGTCGGACAGCCGGGCAGCGCGGCGCACGCCCCGGTCCTGGTTGGCGGCGATGTAGATGCGGGGATGTGGCTTTTGCAGCGGGGCTCCCACCGGCGGTACGTCGGTCATCTGGAAGTGCAGCCCCTGGTGCGTAACCCGGTCCTCTCCCCACAACTCCTTCATGGTTTCCAGCACTTCCCGGAAGCGGGACAGTCGTTCCGACTTGGGGATGCCGAACCCCTCAAACTGGAAGTCCCGCCAGCCCAGGGCCGGGGCCAGCACCAGCTTCCCGCCGCAGATAACATCCAGCGTCGAAAGCTGCTCAGCTGCCTCCACAGGATGGTACAGGGGCAACAGTCCCACAAACCCCAGCTCCAGATCCGGCGCCTCGGCGGCCACCCGGGCCAGCAGCAAGGTGGCGTGAAAGTCGTTGTTCAAGTAGGCCGCTCCCGTCCACAGGGAGTGGTAGCCGAGCCTGGAGGCCAGCCGGGACTTCTCCAGCCGTCCCTCCAGGGCCTCGGCCCGCGATTCGTGGGGCAGGTTGCCGCCCCCCAGGTTAATGCCAAATTTCATGCTGCTGCACCTTATTTACTAAACATGGATGCCAGGGATACAAAGGAACAGTTGCCTCAATGACAATCCTGTTTATCTCGCCTATCCATGTTTGAATCTTCCGCGAACACCCCGCGACCGGAGATGGAATGGTATCATACCCGAAAACTAGGTAACTGGAGGTATCCCCATGTCAGAGCGCATACCCATAGTTCCCGACGGCCTGGCCGCCAGCCCCGCCTTTTCTCCCGGCGTGCGGGTGGGCGAGTTCCTCTTTGTTTCCGGCCAGATAGCCCAGGGCGCTGACGGCGAGTTGGTTGGCGGTGACGATTGCGGCGCCCAGACCCGCCAGGTCATGGCCCGCATCCGCACCATCGTAGAAGCCGCCGGAGCTACCATGCAGGACGTCGTCAAGATTACCACCTTCCTCACGAACCTGGACGACTACCCAGCCTTCAGCGCCGTGCGGTCCGAGACCTTCCCCGAGAGCCCGCCGGCCAGTTCTACTGTAGTGGTGGCGGCCCTGGTACGCCCCGAGTTCCTGGTGGAAGTAGAGGCCGTGGTACACATTCCCAATTAGCATTTCAGATCAGGACTTAAGAACTGGAACCGGCCGCACCAAGTCAGGCTGCCGGATGGGGCTCTGAATTCCCAATTGTTACGGGAGGTAACCTTATGAAACTTGCCAGATTCAGCGTGGGCCCCTGGGAGAGCTACGGCCTGGTGGAAGGCGACCAGGTGCGCGTTATCCAGGGCAGCATCTTCGGTGAGCATACTGTCACCGACGCATCCTATCCCCTCAGCCAGGTCAAGCTGCTGCCGCCCACCGTGCCCACCGCCTACTGGGCCGTGGGCCTGAACTATGCCGCCCACATCGCCCACCAGGAAGAGGCCCTGGACACGGAGCGCATTCAACGGGACTCTTCCGCCTTCCGGCCCTGGCAGAAAGGCGCCAACTGCATCATCGGCCCCGGGGAGAATATCGTCCTGCCTGCTGAGTCCGACTATGTCCACTACGAGGGGGAACTGCTGATAGTCATCGGCAAGCCTTGCCGCCGCGTTTCGGTAGAAGACGCTCCCAACTTCATCCTGGGCTACTCCATTGCCAATGACGTGAGCGGCGAGGGTTCGTGGGCCGCCGACCTGTCCAACTGGCGGAGGAAGATGTGCGACACCTTCGGACCCGTGGGCCCATGGATTGAGACGGACGTTGACCCGCACAACCTGGATATCATCACCCGCCTGAACGGGCAGGAACACGACCGGGGCAGCACCTCGGGCATGATCTACGACTGCTACTACACCGTCAGCGGCATCAGCCAGTTCGTCACCCTGCGCCCCGGAGACATCATCCTCACCGGCGCCCCGGGCTCGGTAGAGCAGTTAAGTCCCGGCGACGTGGTGGAGATAGAAATTCCGGGGATAGGGACGCTGACCAACCCGGTGGTAGCCGAAGAGGCGTAGCTAAACTGGGCGAATGGGCGCGCACGGTGCGCCCCTGTGCCGGCTCAGTCCATTCGTAGGGGCAGCCCTTGTGGCTGCCCTGCCCTCACAAACGCCCCCTCCCCGGATTGATGCAATCTAATTCCCTGACAACTCATCCTTGTACCGCCAACCCCCCGTATGCTACGCTAATCCAACTATGCCAAACGTGCCTGAAAAGAGGGTGGTGGTCGCCATGAGCGGCGGCGTGGACTCGTCGGTTGCCGCGCTGCTGCTGCAACGGCAGGGCTACGACGTGGTCGGCGTCACCATGAAGCTGTACAGCCTGGACCAGGCCGACCTGCCCGATTACTACCGGGGCTGTTGCACCGTGGACGACGTGGAGGATGCCCGTATCGTCTGCCACCGGCTGGGCATACCCCACTACGTCCTGAACGTGCAGCGGGAGTTCCAGGAGCACGTCATTGACTATTTTTGCTCCGAGTACCAGCGCGGGCGCACTCCCCATCCCTGCATCGCCTGCAACGACAAGATCAAGTTCAATTTCCTGTCCACCCGCGCCGCCATCCTGGATGCCAGGTACGTGGCTACGGGCCACTACGCCCGCATTGAGGACGGCTCCGACGGCTTTTCCCTGAAGAAGGGCCTGGACGCCGCCAAGGACCAGTCCTACGTCCTGTTCGGCATGGGCCAGGAGGAACTGGGCCGCACCCTCATGCCCGTGGGGGGTTACTCCAAGGAGGACATTCGGCAACTGGCCCTGGAGGCCGATTTCCCCAACGCGGAAAAGCCCGACAGCCAGGACATTTGCTTCATACCTTTCGGCGATTACAAGGCATTCCTGGACGAGCGGATGACCACCACCGGCGGCGACATAGTGGACCAGGACGGCCGTGTGCTGGGTCAACACAAGGGCATAGAGTTCTTTACCGTCGGCCAGCGGCGGGGCTTGGGCATAACCGGCGCCGAGCCCATGTACGTTATCGGCGTGGAGCCGAAAACCAACCGGGTTGTGGTGGGACCGGAGGCGGCCCTGTACCGGGACAGCCTGACCGTGTCGCGGGTGAACTACGTGGCGGGCCGGCCGCCGGCTGGGCCGACGCCCGTAAAGGTGAAGATTCGCTACAAGTTCGAGGAGGCCCCGGCGGTGTTGCACCCCAGGGCCGAGGGCGCCGAAGTCCGTTTTGAGACGCCCCAAAGGGCCATTACCCCCGGGCAGGCGGCCGTTTTCTACCGGGACGATGCCGTGCTGGGCGGTGGGTTCATTGACTGACGGCAAGGCAGGCAGGACGCAACTTCCCCGGCGTGGAGGTTTCCCGCGGCGCGGGAACCACGGGCTATGCCAGGATATGAAATGCAATGGCGCGGGGCGCGCCGGCAGGAAGCGCCATGCCTGACCTGAGCCACGAACTCCGCCTTTTCCGGCAGGGACTGAGGGCGGTGGCGGGTGTGGACGAAGCAGGGCGGGGGCCGCTGGCGGGTCCGGTGGTAGCCGCGGCGGTGGTACTGCCCGCCAACATTAGCGGTAGGGAACCCTGGTTGCAGTCCCTGGACGACAGCAAGCGCCTATCGGCCAGGCAAAGGGAAGCAGCCTTCAAGTTGATAAGCGACCATGCGGCGGCGGTGTCGGTGGCCGAGGAAAGTCCGGCGGAAATTGACCGCATCGGAATTGGGCAGGCGGTCATCCGCGCCATGCTGCGGACCGTGAACGGACTGCCGGTTTCTCCCCAGCACCTGCTGCTGGATTATGTTCCCATCAAGGAGTGCCCCTACCCTTTTGAAACCCTGGTCAAGGGAGATTCGCGCAGCTATTCAATCGCGGCGGCCTCGATAGTCGCCAAGGTGACCAGGGACCGGTTTATGGAGCAGGCGGAAACCCTCTACCCCGGTTACGACTTTGCCCGCAACAAGGGCTACGGCACGGCGCGACACCGGGAACGGCTGGCAAGCCTGGGGCCATGCCCCCTGCACCGCAGGTCCTTTTCCCCGCTGCGGCAGACGACGTTGTCTTTGGGAGATGACTGACATGACCATGTCCAGGGTGAGATTGGGCCGGCGCGGCGAAGAACTGGCTTCCAGCTTCCTGAAGTCCGAGGGGTGCGGTATCCTGGCGTCCAACTACCGCTGTCCCTGGGGCGAAATAGACCTGGTGGCCCGGGACGGGGAGGAGTTGGCCTTTGTCGAAGTGCGGACGCGCCGCACTGCCAACTTCGGGACGCCCCAGGAGTCCATAACCCGCCGCAAGGCCGATAACCTGGTGGCTACCGCGCGGCATTACCTGCAAAACCACCCGGATGACCACGCCGGCACGGAGCCGCCCTGGCGCATTGACCTGGTCAGCATTTGCCTGACCAACGGTTCTGGTTCCCCCCAGATAGACCATATCAAGTACGCCGTACAAGGCTGACAACCGACCACGCCGGGCCCAAGCAATTAGCCCCTGGCGCCTGCCGACAGGCCCGCAAATTCAAGAGGCGGGAAAAGCCTCGCTATCCGGGTGCTGGACACATGAAAGCATCATACTTTGGCTGCATGGGCTACCTGGAGCGGGACAAGTTTCCCGCCGGCTGGCCGGTGCCCCCGGCCTACTACGAACCGGAAGTCGCGATGCAGTCCTACCGCGACGGCATGGCCGAATGTCGCCTGGCCGAGGAGGTGGGGTTCGACTGGGTCAGCCTGTCCGAGCACCACTACTCAGGCAACCGCACCACGCCCAATCCGGCGGTAATGGCCGCGGCAGTTGCCCAGCAATGCCAGCGGGTAAGAATCGCCCTCCTGGGCCAGCTCCTTCCCATCCTCAACCCCGTGCGGGCCGCCGAGGAGATCGGGATGCTGGACAACCTCACGGAGGGGCGGCTGGTGGTGGCCTTCATGCGGGGCACCCTGAGCGAAGACCAGGTGTACGACCTGAACCCCAACGAGGGCCGGGACAAGCTGCTGGAGGGGATGGACCTGGTGCTGCGGGCGCTGACCGAACCCCAGCCTTTTTCGTGGGAAGGCCGCCATTTCAACTACCGCACGGTGTCGGTCTGGCCACGGCCGGTGCAGCGGCCCATGCCCCCGGCCATCGTTGCCACCCGCAGCGAGGATACCATCAAGTATGCCGCGGAAAATCGGCTGGGCCTGGGCATCGCCTACGAGAGCCTGGAGGCTACGGCAGGCATCGTGGACAAGTACCGGACTTGGTGCGCGGAGGCTGGTTGGGAACCTGCCCCGGACAACATCGCGTACCGGGGCGGCATCTGCCTGGCGGAGACCGATACCCAGGCCGAGGACTTCCTTAACGGCCTTCACGTCCGGGGAGTAGAGCGGGGCCTGTCCATCAGCTCATCCCTGGCCCGGGCGGTGGTTGCCGCCCGCTCCGGCGCAGTGTACGACTCCCGGGCCGACAGCGACCCGCCGGCGTCTGCAGCCCGGCCGCCGCGGGCCCAGCTGAACTTTGTGGGCGGGCCGGAAACGGTGGCTGCCCAGATAGCCGAGTTTCATCACCGCTGCGGCGTCGGAGTAGTTGACCTGGCCTTCCAGCAGCCGGGCATGTCCCACCAGGGAGTGATGGAACAGATAGGGCTTTTCGGGAAAAGGGTGCTGCCGCGGATGAAGGAGTTGGGGGAGGAGTAGGGGCGCTATGCCTTTCTTCACTGACCTGTCGCCCTCATCCCAATCCCCCTACCGGTGGTTCACATATTTGAGATGACTAATATTCTCCGCTCACCCTGAGCTTGTCGAAGGGCCGCCCGCTCGCAGTTTGACAAGTCGATGGTTCGACAAGCTCACCACGCGCGGGCTCTCAACTTATCCATCATTCCAATTCCGGTGTACCACCAGTAGGTCAACCAAACTTAAATGACGTCTAATTCACTAAAGCGTCATTCCTGCTTTCTCATCAATCTGAACTCCAGCCTGTCGAGGTTCCCGCCTGCGCGGGAACGACGGGTAGGGCAGGTCCAATCATCATTCCAAATCTGTCTGACCCCTACCACTCAAACCCCAGGTTGGCGTAGCGGACGAAAACGGTGCCGAAGGGCGCGCCCAGGGGCCCGTTGATGGCCAGGACGGCAATGGTGTGCTGGTCGCCGGGTTGGACGCTCTGGGAAACCAGAGTCCGCTGGGGCGTGTTGAACCCCTGCACGGTCCCCCGGTCCCGGTTGCATTCCCCGTCAATCCAGATTTCCCCGTAGTCGTCCACGCAGGTCTCGAACTGTACCCGCATACCGGCCGTGGGGTGGCCGTCCACCGTTTCGGGTATCGTTATCCTGGTTCGGTACCAGGCAAAGGTAAATCCGCCCGACTGTCGCTGCGGTAGGTCGGTGATGACCTCCCAACCGGAGTCGTCATAGTCCGCCAGGCGCGCCGGGCTTGGCTCACCGGTCTCAAACACCAGTCCACCGTTCTCCTCGCCGGGGACATAGCCCACCGCGACCCGCCACGTTGCGCCGGTGGCGGCCCGCCCCGATTCTTCTCCCAGATTTAGCGTGACTCTTGGCATAGCTGTATCTCCTCTCTTCTTTCCACGAATATACACGAATAATCACTAATGGGTATGCCTTTCAGGGCTTTCCCGGAAAATCAACCAATGCCGGGCGGCAGAGGGAGAATTAGTGGTCATTCGTGCCCATTCGTGGATTAAATAACGATCAATGCTGGTCAATGAACTCCAGGACCAGGCCGTTCCACACATGGGGGCGTTCCCAGAAACCTGCGTGGCCGGCGTCGGGCAGTGATACAAACCGGCTGGTGGGGATGTGGTCAGCCAGCAGCCGCATCAACGCCGGCGGCGAAAGCAAGTCCGCTTCTCCCGACAGCGCCATTACCGGTACTTCCATTCCGGCCAGGCGGCGGTAGGTTATGGGGTCACGGAAGGGTTGCGCCGGCAGCGGGCCGCCGGGGCGGCTGCCCAGTTCGATTTCCAGCCAGCGAGCCGCTCCTTCCGGGTTATTGCCCCGGTAGGAAGGGCCCAGTTCCCGCAGTTCCACGGGCAAGTCCTGAATCTGCGAAGGGCGCAGACGCCGCTGCAGGTCCAGGTACTCAACATCCTGTACGCCGCCAATGGTATTGGCCGCCACCAGGCTCCGCACCCGTTCCGGATGGGTCAGCGCATAGTCCAGGGCGGGAATGGCCCCAGCAGCGGTGCCCACCAGGTGTACCCGGTCCAGGCCCAGGGCCCCCAACAGGGCGTGGAGGTCGTCTCCGGCAAACCCGGGCTGAGGGCCCGACTCGGTGGGACGGGAACGGCCCCAGGTCCGGCGGTCGTAGGAGATGCACCGGTATCCGGCGGCGGTGAAGGCGGGCAGTTGGTGAGCCCAGCATTCCGTGGTGCCCGACGCGGCGTGCAGCAGTACCACCGGCGTGCCGGATCCGCCCGTATCCTCGAACCAGAGGTCAACGCCGGGAAGGGACAGATAGGGCATGGGCAAGGCTCCTTGTGGCGGTTGAGGATGGCGACGGCAGTCCGGCTTTGGCGGCTCCTGTAGTTCTTTTAACTGAAGCTCTGGCAGTCTGACAAATCTGAAACAACGATTCTACCGGCCCAACTCTTCGTTCCCGCACCGGCGGCACCTCGACAGGCTGAAGTGTCGACAGGCTAGAGTTCAGATTCCTGCCTTCGCAGGAATGCCGGTTCAGTGAATTAGCCGCCATTTCAAAACGGTTGACCGGACAGTAGTGGGACCCCTTTGCATTGATGGGCCTACCGGGAGTCCGCTCATTGTGAGCCTGTCGAACCATCAAGGGCCGTCCCTTCGACAAGCTCAGGGTGAGCGGAAACTTTACCCCTGATTCAAAAACGGTTGACCTGCCAGGGCAATTGGGCGCCTACCCCCGTTCTCGCCAGTGGGGCGGCAGGCTGGGATCCGTCATTCCCAGCTGTTCCGACAACCACACTTCGCTGAAAGCGCCGTCCCTGAATCCCGAGTTCTGCGACTCCTGCACCAGGGTGCTGCCCCGGATGTCCTCGGCCATGGGTGACAGCGCGTCCGAGTCCAGCAAGCTGCCGGCGGCCTCGGCCATGAGCAGGGTCGTAGCCTCCACGCCGGATGCGAAGTGCCGGATGTCGTAGTAGGAGAGGGTTCGGGCCACGCTGCCTTGCCGGTCGGGGTGGAGGCGCAGGTAGTCGTTTAGCTCTTCCAGGGGATATGCCTGGGTGGCCGCGGCCCGCTGTAGGGCCCGGTGAAAAATCGCCGGAGTGCATACCAGGTGCGAAACCCGGCTACTGAGGGATGCGGCGACCAGGGCCAGGTCCGTGCCAATGGCCGCTATCCTGGAGCCGTCCACCTCCGGGCGCTGGGCCAGGTACTCCAGGCCCCGGCAGCAGTCCGCCACAATCCCCCGGTAAACGTATTCAAGCGGGTCGTCAATTCCGTCGGTTAGCTGGCCGGGGAAGCTGGCGGCATAGGGACTGTCGGAGCGCCGCTGACCCCGCGCGCAAATGGAAAAGGTCACGTGGTTGCGCCGCTGGCTATTGGAGGAGCCCTGGGGCACCAGGTCGGCCACGCTGCCGTACCGAGGCAGGAAGCAGCGAGCCGGGAACGGCCCCTGGCCCCTGGGAACGCTGAGATAGCCAAAGATGCGGTAGGGACCGATGGAGGTCAGCCGAACGCCATAGGCAGTGGCAAAATCGGTAGAGCGCATGGGAATTTCTTCAACTTCCGGGGCCGCGGGCAGGCTCGCCAGTTCGTCAAGAACGGCTTGCCAGAAAGCGTCAAAGTCCTCAGGCCTGGCGTCGGTTGAAGCGGTCATTTTTCACCCTTCAGTGCGTGTGGTCAAATTGCAGGAGGAAGCTGCCGAGCCTCCCATTTCGTCGTTCCAGCGAAGTCGGGAACCTCGATTGGGTGTAGTCGAGATTCCTGCCTCCGCTGGAATTACGGTGCATCTGACGATACGCCCTGGCCTAATTCTCAAGTCCGGCTTTCCATCCGCCGCAAACTCGGAATCAGTGTCTTGGTCTTGGTTCATGGTTACAAGGTCATGGTTCCAGGTGCTGCGCCAGGAAGGAATCAATCACCCGGGCGTGGGTGTGATTGCTGGCATCGTGGCCGTAACCGTCGTAGTCGTAGAGGCGCTTGTCCTCGCTGCCGATGGAACGGAACAGGGCGTAACCCGTCTCCGGCGGGCAGGTGCTGTCCTGCAGGCCGATATTGAAGATGATCGGACAGGTAACCCGAGGCGCCAGGTTGATTCCATCGAAGTAGGCCAGGGTTTCTACCACCTGCTGGCGGCTGTCCGGGTGCTGGCGCAGGTAGTCGCCAATTTCCTGGTAGGGGTAGGCATCGGTTAGTTCCAGGGCGTCCATAAACCCGCACAGGAAGGGCGCACCGGAAGTAGCCGCCCTGATTTCCGGGCGCAGGGCCGCTACTACCACGGACAATCCCCCGCCCTGGCTGTGGCCGGTAACGCCCAGGCGGCTGGCGTCCACCTCGTCGCGGGACAGCAGAAAGTCCACGCCGCGGCAGGCGTCCATGTAGAAGCCCCGGTAGGCGTAGGTATTCCGGTCAACGATGCCGTGGGTGAGCAGGCCCGGGTAGCCGGGGTTGAACTGGCCGTTGCTTCGCAGCTTGCCCCGGGGCGACACGCTGAAGGCGGCGTATCCCCTGGCGGCCCAGTTCTTGGGAATCAGCGGCTCCATGGAGTAGCCGGGCACCACCAGCAGCCCCGGCAGTTGGCCGGCGTGGTTGGCGGGCCGGGCATACCAGCCGGCAATGCGCACCTGGTCCAGGCTGGTGTAGTGCACCTGGTACACGTCCACCTGGGGCGTTGATCGCAGCGGGTCGTGGGCAACCTCTGCGTGCAGGGGTATGGCGGCGGTACGGGCCAGAACGTCGTCCCAGAAGGCGTCAATGTCGTCCGGTCGCTTGAGGGATGAAACAAAGTCGGCGGCGGCAGCCGGGCTGGTCATAGCGTCCCCCCGGTATGGAACTGGTTCGGTGGGGCAAAGTCTATGCCAGGCGGGTAGGGACGTCAACCAGGGCTTTCTTCGTTTCAATCCACGAATAAGCACAAATCAGCACGAATAAATTGGTGATTATTCCTGCCCATTCGCGAAAAAACACCGCTAAACCCGGGTGGCCAGCAGGGCTACCCAGGTAGAGCCGGCGACGTAGACCGCCGCTATCAGCGCCAGCCCCGTCACAATGACGGGCTGGGAGAAGCGGTGGCGCCCCCAGATAAGCAGCCCGCCAAACAGTATCAGGCCCAGCGCAATGCTGCCGGCTACAAAATGCGCCGGTTCCGCAGCGTTCAGGATGACACCGCTGCGGAGGAAAAAGTCGGAATAGGCCAGGATGGATATGTTGAATACGCAGCTGCCGTAAATGCCGGCCACGGCCAGGTCCGCCGCTCCCAGCCGGGCCGCGCCGATGGTTGCCGAGACTTCCGGCATACTGGTGACGATGGCCACCGCCAGGATGCCCACAATTCCCGAAGAAATGCCGGAGGATTCGGCAATCCAGGCCGCGCTTTGAGCCAGGAAAATACCAGAAAAGACCACTCCCAGGGAAACCATGACGAACATTACCCAGGCGCGCCCCAGGGAAATTCCAACATCGTCGTCATTCTCCTCCTGCGAGACTGCAGGATGCTGGTAAACAATGCGCATACCGATGACATATACCACCAGCAGGAAAATGGAGGAGAAGCCAATCTGCCATAGATGGGCCTCGGTGAGGGGCCCCGGCGCCAGGGCGTGCCAGGCGGCCAGAATTACTGCCAGGCCCGTCATAATGGCGGCCAGCACAATGAGGTAACCCTGTTCCGGGGCCACCTGCTGCAGAAAGCGCCTGCCGCCAAAGAGCAGCGCCACCACGGCCAGGACCAAGATATTCACGATGTTTGAACCCAGGACGTCGCCCAAGGCCAGTTCCGGTTCGCCAATGCGGACGGCGGTGAAGTTGTGGGACAGTTCCGGTAGGGAGGTGGCCAGGGCCACCAGGATGCTACCCACAAAGAGTCGTCCCCAGCCGGTGAGGGTCGCCAGGGCGTCGCCATACTTAGCCAGTTGTACTCCCAGGAATACAACGGCGACCGCGCTGGCAAGAAATATGGGTACCGAGATTATGAAGCCGACCTCGTGGGGAACGAAAGGCATGGTTCTCCTTGGGTTATGAATTAGGAGTTAAGAATTGAGACTGAATATTTGGGCTGTTGCTCATAACGGGAGCAGTACCGGATAGACTCTCAATTCCCAAGCCTTAACTCGCAATGGCGTTGGCAATCAGGTCGCCCATCTCCCCGGTGCTGACCCGGTGGGCTCCCTGAACGGCGATATCCGGGGTGCGGTGCCCGGCGTCCAGGGCCTGGTCCACCGCCCTTTCCACGCTGGCGGCCTCCTCGGTAAGGCCCAGGGAGTATCGCAACATGAGGGCCACGCTGAGGGTGGAAGCCACGGGATTGGCTATGCCCTGGCCGGCAATGTCCGGGGCGGTGCCGTGGATGGGTTCGTAGAAGCCGGGGATTTTGCGGCCCTCGATGGGCACGTCGGCCAGGCTGGCCGAGGGCAAGAGGCCCATGGAGGCGGACAACACCGCCGCTTCGTCGGTGAGAATGTCGCCAAATGTATTCTCGGCCACGATAACGTCGAAACGGGAGGGGCGCTGCACCAACTGCATGGCGCAGGCGTCCACCAGCACGTGCTCCAGTTCCACGTCCGGGTACTCGGCGCCCAGGCGGGTGGCTATCTGCCGCCACAGCCGGGAACATTCCAGCACGTTGGCCTTGTCAATGGAGGCCAGCTTCTTCCGGCGGCCCCGGGCCAGTTCAAAGCCAACCCGCAGCACCCGTTCAATCTCGGCCTCGCTGTAGCGCATGGTATCCACGCCGGTCCAGCCCTGGGGCGTTTCGTGGCGGCCCTTGGGTTCGGCATAGTAGAGGCCGCCGGTCAACTCCCGCACCACCACCATGTCCACGCCTTCCAGCACCTCGGGCTTGAGGACGCTGGACTCCACCAGGTTGGGATAGACCTTCACGGGCCGGATGTTGGCGAAAACTCCCAGGTGGGCCCGCAGTTGCAGCAGCCCGTCCTCGGGGCGTACCGAGGCCGAGGGGTCGTCCCACTTGGGGCCTCCCACGGCGCCAAACAGGACGGCGTCGGCGGAACCGGCCAGGCTTTCAACCTCCGGCGTCAGGGGAATGCCGTGCTTGTCTATGGAAATGCCGCCCACGTCGCCGTATTCAAGGTTGAAGGTGTGGCCGAAGGCGCGGCCCACGGCTTCCAGGGCCTTCACGCCCTCGACGGTTACCTCGGGTCCGATACCGTCCCCGCTGAGAACTGCAATGTTGAATTCCACCCGCTGCCTCCGAGATTGAGTAATTTGGCGCCAAATCGGCCAGGGACACAACAGCGCCTTGGCAGCCGCCGGGGCGGCGCCAAAGCCGGGCAACAGTATAACGCTTAATGTACGGCGTATCAAAGGTGGACGACGGCCCGTCACGGTACCACGCGGTTTGACGCAGCCCGCCAAGGTACTCAACCTGCATTGCCTCAAGCCTGTGTGTTATACTTTTCGCCTACTGAAAAAAGAGTTTTAGGGGGCGCCTTTCATGGCCGGAGCGATAGAGTTTATTAGCGGCGGCACGGTAACCTCTCCGTTGGGATTCCGGGCCGGAGCCACCTACGCCGGACTCAAAACCTTCGCCGAAGACAAGCTGGACCTGGGACTGCTGTTTTCCGAAACGCCTTGCGCCACCGCAGGCGTATTCACCACCAGCGCCATCAGGTCTGCGACCGTTACGCTTGACCGGGAGCGCCTGGCCCAGGGCATTCCCATGCGGGGACTCATCGTCAACGCTGGAATTGCCAATACCTGCGTGGGAGACCAGGGATACATTGACGCCGTAGAAATGACCGGCCTGGCCGCCAACAAGACGGGGGTGACGCCCGAGGAAGTAGTGGTGTGCAGCACCGGGGTTATCGGGGTCGAGCTTCCCATGTCCCTGATTCGCGACGGCCTTGAGAACATTGAGCTGAGCGGGCAGGGCGGCTCGGACCTGGCCCGGGCGATTATGACCACCGACACCCGACCAAAGGAGGTTGCGGTCTCCTTTGAACTGGGAAACCGGCAGGTTCACCTGGGCGGCATCGCCAAGGGTTCGGGCATGATTCACCCCAACATGGCCACCATGCTGTCCTTCCTGGCCACCGACGCGGCAGTGAACCGGGACTTTCTGCAGCAGGCCCTCAGCGAAGTAGCCGACGAAACCTACAATATGCTCACCGTGGACGGCGACTCCAGCACCAACGATACGGTGCTGCTGATGGCTAACGGCGCCGCGGGAAATCCGGTGGTTGCCGCCGGTACTCCGGACGCTGATACCTTCGTCGCAGCCCTGAGGGAAGTCTGCACTCACTTGACCCGCGAACTGGCCCGGGACGGCGAAGGAGCCAACCACCTGATTATCGTTGAAGTCGCGGGGGCCGCCGATAAGGCCGACGCGCGCCTGGCTGCCAAAACGGTGGCATCCTCCGCCCTGGTAAAGTCGGCCGTATATGGCGCCGACCCCAACTGGGGCCGCCTGATGATGGCCCTGGGCCGCAGCGGGGCAAAGGCCGTGGAAGAGAAGGTGGACCTCTTTGTCAACGGCGTGTGCATTATGGAAGCCGGCAAGCCCATCCCCTTCCACCGGGACGCCGTGGTAGCGCAGATGAAGCGCCCTGAAGTTACCTTCCGATTGCAGCTGAATCTTGGCGACGGCGATGCCATTGCCTGGGGCTGCGACCTCACCGAAGAATACGTAATCATCAACAGCGCTTACACCACCTGAGTTGACCTGCCCGATTTCGGCTGCATGAATTCAGCAGCGAAGCAAGAGTTGCAAGTTACGAATTGGGAAGCACAGGCTTGATGAGCGAAAACTTTCCGGTTCGTAATTTTTCATTCCCTACCATATTGTCAGTACGGAGACCGGCGTGCCTGACCGGCAAGACAAGCCACCCATAGTTGTTAAAATAGGCGGAAGTACCCTGGGCAACAACGACACCAGCCTGGCGGACCTGGTGAAGTTGCAGCAGCAGGGGCAGGACGTGGTAGTTGTCCACGGCGGCGGCCCCGTAATTTCCCAGTGGATGCAGCGCCAGGGTATCGCCCCCAGATTCGTCAACGGACTGCGCGTCACCGACGCCGAGAGCCTGGATATCGTGGTAGCCGTGCTTACCGGCCTGGTCAACAAGGAACTGGTCGGCGTCATGCACGGCCTGGGCGCCAGGGTCCTGGGCATGAGCGGAATTGACGCGGGCATCCTGGAGGCCCGCGTCGCCAACCCGGACCTGGGCTACGTGGGCGAGATAACCAGGGTTAACACGGAACCCGTTACCGCCGTCCTGCAGAGCGGGTACATTCCCATGCTGGCTCCGCTGGCCATGCAGGAACGGGACGGTTCGGAACATGCCGGCGGCGCCCTGAACATCAACGGCGATACCGTGGCCGGGGAACTGGCCCGGGCCCTGGGCGCCCGGCACCTGATTTTCCTCACCGACGTACCGGGAGTGATGGACGGCAACGGTCGGGTGATGGCTAGGTTGAACCGGCGGCGAGCCGGGCTGCTGCTCAACTCGGACGTGGTGAAGGGCGGGATGATTCCCAAGCTGGAGGCCTGCGTGCGCGCCCTGGAGTCCTCGCCGGACGCCGGTTTTGCACCGGTTGCCGACATAGTAGATGGACGGGAGCCGGGCGTGCTGCTCAAGTGCCTGGAGAGCGAGGGCGGCGGCACCCGCATCGCAGGGTAGCGGTCGAATTTACCTGGTCTTTTACCATCCGGCCATCGGGGCCCGTCCCTGCCCTGCGGAAGGAGAGCCGGGCTGCGTGGCGAACACCCCGAATATTGTGTGAAGAGGCTTTTCCGGGATAATTCTCAATCCAGGCCAATACAGTTCCAGTAGTCCGACAACCTTGTACTGATGGGTAAGAACGACCGCCCGCTCATGGTGAGCCTGTCGAACCGCGAACGGGCGGCCCTTCGTCAGGCTCAGGGTGAGCGGCAATGTTAGCCATCAGTTCCGATGAGTTGAACCACTAGCCAATACAGTCCGTTGCGGGGTGGCTGCCAGTGATTCGTGGACGTTCTTGCTGCCCGGTTCTTCCCCTGCCCTCTATTCCCTTGACCGGAACTCTTGCGCAAGAGACGCCCCGGCCGCCCGAAGGGTTCCGGATGGTTCCGGGTTTTCCACCGGACCGCGTTTCCCTATCCTGCTCCTGAGCTTGTTCCCGTGAGTTATGACCTGACCAACGATGCAGACCAGGTGCCCGGCCCTCCCCTGCCGGGCATTTCTGCTGACAGGCTGGAAGAGTTAAGGCGCTGGCTGACGGTCCTGGTGATAGCCGTCGCCCTGGGTGCCGTCGCCTGGTGGGCAGTCGGGGTGTACGCCGACTGGCTGTGGTACGACGCGTTGGGCTACGCCGACGTGTTCCTGACCATAGTCACCGTTAAGGCCACCCTGTTTGCCGTGGGTGGGCTGCTGGCCGCCACCATGGTGGGCCTGAACATCGCTATAGTCCTGCCCCTGGCGCTGGGCCCCTTCACGCGCCCGCTGCCGGCCGATTTTCTGCGCCTCGTCCTGGCGATTCTTCGAGTCCTGATTTACGTCAGCATGCTGGCCTCCGGCCTGGCCTTCGGGTCCGCCCTTTCAGAACGCTGGGACCTGCTTATCCTGCTCATTTACCGCGCGCCCTTCGACGTGGTTGACCCCCAGTTCGGCAGGGACGTGACCTTCTACGTGGTCAACCTGGAAGTCGTCCGCTTTGCCCAGTCCTGGCTGCTGGCTCTTACCATTACCGTCATCGTCCTGTCGGTAGCTCTCTATGCGGCCATGTTTTTCCTGCGGGGGGTGCGATTCGTCATAACCCCCAAGACGCTGCGGCACCTGGCATCCCTTGGCGTGTTCTTGATGCTGGTTGTGGCCCTCCACCATCTCCTCAGCATTTACGAACTACCCCTTTCCGAGGGCGGGGTGGTGGCCGGAGCCACCTACACCGACGTCCACGCCCGCATTCCGGTGTACTGGTTCCTGGTGGGCATGGGACTGCTGGCCGCCGCAGGGTTCGCCGCCAGCGTTTACCTGGCCGGAATAAGGCTCATGGTGGGCTCGTTCAGTCTGTGGCTGATTATGTTCCTGGTTGCCGGGGTAATATTCCCCTTCCTTTTCCAGCGTTTTCAGGTGGACCCGGACGAGTTCGCCCGCGAGCAGCCTTACATCCAGCGGAACATCGAGGCCACCCGGGCCGCCTACGGGCTGGACGGAATCGAGGAGAGCGCCTACCCCGTTTCAGAATCGCTGACCCGGGAGAAGGCCGCGGAAAACCGGCAGACCATCGAAAACATACGCCTCTGGGACGCGGCGCCGCTGCAGGACGCCTATAACCAACTCCAGTTCATGGAACTCTATTACGGTTTTCTGAACATGGACTCGGACCGGTACCGGGTGGACGGCCAGGTGCAGCAGGTGCTGATAGGAGTGCGGGAACTGGTCGGAACTTTACCCGGAGAGGCCCAGCGTTGGGTCAACCAGAAGCTGCAATACACCCACGGCTACGGGGTTTCCATGACGCCGGCCACGGGATACACGGAGGGAGAAGGAAGACCCGAATACTTCATCCAGGACATTCCAATAAAGGGGTCACTGCCGGTCAACCGGCCGGAGGTCTATTACGGTGAGGCGGAATCGGAATTCGCCATCGTCAACAGCGGCATGCGCGAGGTCAACCCCGACTCGGAGAGCTGGAACTACGACGGAAAGGGCGGCGTGCCCCTGAGTTCGCTGTTCCGCCGGATAATTTACACGCTGGAGTTCGGCGACGTGAATATCCTCCTGAGCGACCAGGTTGACGCCGGCAGCCGCATCCAGTACCGTCGCCAAATTCGGGAACGCATAAAGGCGGTAGCCCCCTTCCTGAAGCTCGACCCCGACCCCTATCCGGTGCTGGATGACCAGGGGAAAATCTGGTGGATCCAGGACGCTTATACGGTCACGGGCAACTATCCCTATTCCGCAACTTACACGGCTGCCGAATCGGCCGGCGGTCGGCAAGAGTTCAACTACATCCGGAACAGCGTCAAGGCGGTGGTGGACGCTTATGACGGCGGCGTAAAATTCTACGTCATGGACCCGGACGATTCACTACTGCTGATGTACAGGAACGCCTTTCCTGAACTCTTCCTGCCCTTCTCCGATATGCCCGAAAGCCTTCAGGGGCATATACGCTATCCCATAACCCTGTTCTCGGCCCAGGCCCGGATGTATTTGCGCTATCATGTCACCGATTCGCAGGTCTTCTTCAACCAGGCGGAACAGTGGAACATACCCCTGGAAACCCGGTTCGGAAAGGACGGTGTGCAGGTTACCCCTACCTACGTCATGGTACGGCTCCCCGGCGAGGAGCAGGAAGAGTTCGTTTTGATGATGCCCTTCTCCCCGGCCGGCGATAAGAAGAACCTGGTTGGCTGGCTGGCGGCGCGCAACGACCCTCCGAATTACGGCGAACTGAGAAGCTATACCATCTCCGATGACCGCCAGATAGACGGACCCAGCCAGGTGGAGGCCCGCATTGAGAACGACCAGGAGTTTTCCCAGCAGTTCACCCTATGGGGCGGCTCCGGTTCCGGTTCCGATTCTGGTTCCAAAATTATCCGGGGCCGACTTCTGGCGATTCCCATCGCTGATACAATAGTCTATGTGGAACCCCTGTACCTTCAATCCAAAGGGCTCACCTTCCCGGAGTTGAAAAAGGTTATACTGGCCGACAATACCAACGTGGTAATGGCCGACACAATGTCGGAAGGCATCGCCCGCCTGGTGGGTTCGGATGCCGATTTAGTCCCTTCCACCTCGCCGGGCGCAGGGGTCCGCCCTGGGCGGATGCCCTCCCGGACGGATGGGGGTGCCCTCACCCCCGACCAACTGGAGCAACTGGACCAGATTGAGGCAACAATTGAAGAGCTTGACCAAGCTCTTGAAGACCTGGAAGAGTCCCTGCAAAATCTACGCAATACCTTGGGAGGTAGTTCACCATGACCACCGGCAAGAGCAGCAGTGAATGGATCGCCATCGAAAACCAATACTACGCGCAGACGGTGCGCCGCCAGCCCGTGGTAATCGTCCGGGGCGAAGGAACCCGCGTCTGGGACGCCGACGGCAAGGAATACCTGGACTTCGTGGCCGGCTGGGCAGTCAACCAGCTAGGCCATAGCCATCCGGCCATCACCCAGGCCTTGACCGAGCAGGCCGGAACGCTGCTGCAGACTTCCAACCAGTTTTATACCGTGCCGCAGCTTCAACTGGCCGAAATTCTGATTGAAAACAGCTGCCTGGACCTGGTCTTCTTCGGCAACAGCGGCGCCGAGGCCGTAGAGGGCGCAATGAAGCTGGCCCGCCGCTACGGAAAGCTGCACCGCGACGGCGCCTATGAAATCATTACTGCTTTCAACTCCTTCCACGGACGCACCCAGGCCACCGTCGCCGCCACCGGGCAACCCCACTACCAGGAAAACTTCGCGCCCCTGCTGCCGGGCTTTGTCCACGTGGACTACAACGACGTGGAAGGGGTGATGAATGCCACGTCGGACCGCACCGCCGCCGTTATGGTGGAGCCGGTTCAGGGCGAGGCCGGCGTCGTCATTCCCGATGAAGACTACCTGCAGCGGCTGCGCCAGTGGTGCGACAGCCAGGGTATTTTGCTGATCCTGGACGAGGTGCAAACCGGCATGGGCCGGCTGGGCAGCCTGTTCGGCTACCAGGAGTACGACGTGGAGCCGGACGTTATGACCCTGGCCAAGGGGCTGGGTTACGGCGTGCCCATTGGCGCCTTCCTGTCCAAGGCCCACTGCCAGGCGCTGGTGCCCGGGGACCACGGTTCCACCTTCGGAGGAAACGCCCTGACCACGGCGGTGGGCTACGCCGGAACCAGGTTCCTCATCGAAAACGACATTCCCGGCCACGTCAAGCAGATGGAATCCTACCTGCTGGGAAGGCTGAACGAAGTCAAGGACCGCTTCTCCTTCGTTACCGAAGTTCGCGGCAAGGGTCTGCTGGCCGCCATGGACTTTGACGACGCCATCTCCGGTCAGGTCTTGTCCAGCTGCAACGAGGCCGGTCTGCTGCTCAACGGCCCCCGCCCCAACACCATCCGCTTCATGCCCCCCCTGACCATCACCCCGGAGGAAATTGACGAGGGAGCCGGTCGGCTGGAGGAGGCGCTGGGGAAGATCTAGGGGCTAAGGCCAAGACATAGTCTGGCCCAAACAGGAGCGGGTGAAATGAAAACCTTTGCAGCCATATACAAAGGCAACCGTCTGCTTGAGCTTTGCGAGGATGTTTATCTGGCCGAAGACTCGGAAGTCCTGGTAGTGGTGCGTGAAGGGGAAGAGTACGAGGCCGAGGCTTGGTCAAAGCTGGCCCTTGAACAGTTTTTTAACGGGTACAACGAAGCTGACTCCATCTATAACTCGCTGTGATGCCGGCGAGTTGCCGGAGGGGAGAGGTTGTTCTGATTTCCTTTCCATTCTCAGATGCTATCGGTCGCGAGCTTTATGCCCCCGAAGGAGAGGGGAGCAGTGTTTTCAAGTCCACAAGGGCAACGTGAAAGTTCACCAAAGGAGCAACCTTGATGGCGCAAAAAGAAGTTGAACTGCTGGAACGCATTACGATGAATCCCAACGTAAAGGTTGGAAAGCCGGTCATCGGCGGCACTCGTTTGACCGTGGATTTCATTCTGGGGTTGCTGGGACATGGTATGACCATGCAGGAAATTCTTGAGGAATATGAGCTATAACCTAGGAAGACATTTACGCCTGCCTGTTATTTGCCCAAAAGTCCATGGAGGACATTTCTTTTATGCCTTTCAGCAAGGCAAGGGGATAAACAATTCGTTTCTTGGTGGACGAATGTGCCGGCCCCGGGTAGCCCCGTGGCTCTGCCTGCAGGAGCATGAAGTCATATCTATTGTCCCGGACAGCAGGGGCTTGGATGACCGGTCTATCCTGGAGTGGGCGGTTGCAGACAATCGGATAGTGGTCACCTGTGATAAAGGCTTTGGAGAGTTGGTGTTTCGTCAACACCTCCCCCACAGAGGAGTGGTTTTACTTCGACTGGAAGACGAAACTCCAGCCCGGAACATTGCCATGCTCAGCTACTTGTTGGACGAAGCAGGCCCTCTAATAGAGGGCACTTTCGTTGTGGTTAACGAGGAAGCGGCCAGTTTCAACACCTTGGCATTTCGCTACAGGCAAGCGGGCCGCCGTACCACAACCAATCCACAACAATAACCCTTCGGAGGTAAATCGCCAATAATGCCAAACGACAAAATCGTCCTGGCCTACAGCGGTGGGCTGGATACGTCGGTGGCCGTACCCTGGCTTAAGGAGCAGTACGGCGCTGACGTTATTACCCTGACAATTGACCTGGGCATGGTGGACCTGGAAGCCATTCAGCAGCGGGCCATGCAGGTGGGCGCGGCCAAGGCCCTGACAGTGGACGGCAAGGAAACGCTGGTCAACGAGTTTCTCTTCCCCGCTCTCCAGGCCGGGGCCATCTATGAAGAACAATACCCCCTGGCCACCGCCCTGGGGCGCCCACTGATTGCACGCTACCTGGTAGAGGCGGCCCGGGCCGAGGGAGCTTACGCCGTGGCCCACGGCTGCACCGGTAAGGGCAACGACCAGGTCCGCATTGACGTGGGCGTGGCCGCCCTGGCCCCGGAACTGAAAGTAATCGCCCCCATCCGAGATTGGGGCATGAGCCGGGAGGACGAGATAGAATACGGCCAGGCCCGCAACCTACCGATCAACGCCAGCAAGAGCCGCTTCTCCGTGGACGAGAACCTGTGGGGCCGCAGCGCCGAGGCCGGCGAACTGGAAGACCCCTGGCTGGAACCCCCCGAGGACGCCTACGACTGGACCCAACCCGTGACCAGCGCCCCCGACGAACCTGCATACGTGGAAATTCGTTTTGAGCAGGGAGCGCCCACTGCCCTGGATGGCGAAAGCATGAATGGGGTTGACCTGATTCGGCACCTGAATGCGCTGGCCGGCCAGCACGGCGTGGGCCGGGTTGACCACGTGGAAAACCGCCTGGTAGGCATCAAGTCCCGCGAAGTCTATGAAACTCCCTCTGCGGTAACTCTTCACGCCGCCCACAAGGCCCTGGAGACCCTGACCCTGAGCAAGGACCAGGCCCGCCTGAAGGCGCAGATAGCCCAGCAGTATGCCGACATGGTCTATAACGGTCTCTGGTTTACCCACCACCGCCTGGACATGGACGCCTACGTCCGCAGCACCCAGCGGTACGTGACCGGCGACGTGCGGGTGCGGCTGCACAAGGGGACTTGCACCGTAGTTGGCCGCAGCGCCCCCCAAGCCCTCTATAATTACAACCTGGCCACCTACGACCGGGGGGACCAGTTCGACCACTCAGCCGCCGCCGGCTTCATAGACATATTCGGCCTGCCGGTGCGAACGCAAAACCAGGCCCAGAGATAGGCCCGTCTGGAGGTTAACCTGATGAGCGAAGTGATGACCTGGGCGGAGATTGAAGCGGAGTTTGACGGCGAGTGGGTGCTGATTGAGAACCCAGAGACTACTCCGATGCTGGAGATTTTGCGGGGCAAAGTAGTATTTCACAGTGAGGACAGGCAAGAAGTTCACGAAGCGATGGAAAAGTTGCCTACGTTGTATCACGCTGTCTTGTATATAGGCGACCCTCCAAGAGACTTGGAATACATTCTGTGACTACCTATTTCAATCTGAAGACAACCACATTCCGTTGTCAGTCCAGCTGTCCGGCCCAAGGGGTGAGGCATTGGTTCGTCTTATTCTTGATACGGGAGCATCACGCACTCTGGTCAACAGAGACGTAATTGAGCGGTTGGGCTACAGCCTTTCAGCAGGTCTGCCCACTGCCATGGTGGCAACTAGTTGCCCAACGCTATTGGAATGATGGATAAGCTGAGAGTCCGCTCGTGGTGAGCCTGTCGAACCAGGAACGGACGGCCCTTCGACAGGCTCAGGGTGAGCGGAAATACTATCCATAATTTCAAATAAGTTGAACCACTAGCAGCAGGATTGAAAATATGCCAATAATAACTGTCAGCCAGATTTCAGCCCTGGGACTCGAACATGGCAACCTTGAAGTCCTGTGTCATAACCTGCCTTCCGGCACAAGAATTGACGGATTATTGGGTCTTAATTTCTTCCGCAACCAACGGCTCACCATTGACTTCCGTGAAGGACTGATAACCCTGGACTAAAGGAAACTCACTTACCAAATTATCTGGAGGATTTATGACCCTGGCCGAAAGAATGTACAACCTGGGCACCGAGACGGCGTTCGAAGTTCTTGCCAAGGCGCGGGCTTTGGAGGCCCAGGGCAAGGAAATTATCCACCTGGAAATTGGCGAGCCCGATTTTGACACTCCAAAGCACATTGTTGACGCCGGCGTTCGCGCTCTCCAGGAAGGCTACACCCACTACGGGCCCACGCCCGGCCTGCCCGAACTGCGCGAGGCCGTGGCCCGCAACAGCAGGGAAGTGCGGGGCATAGACACCGACCCCGGCCAGGTAGTGGTCACGCCCGGCGCCAAGCCCATCATGTTCTACGTCATCCTGGCCCTGGCCGAGCAGGGCGCCGAGGTAATCTACCCCAACCCCGGATTTCCCATTTACGAGTCAATGATCCGATTCTCCGGCGCTACCCCGGTGCCCATGCAGTTGCTGGAGGAAAAGGACTACCACCCGGACCTGGACGACCTGGCCGGCAAGATTACCGACCGCACCAGGCTCATCATCATCAACTCGCCGGAGAACCCCTGCGGGTCGGCCCTGAGCAAGGACGAACTGGAGACCATCGCCAACCTGGCCCGGGGCCGCAACCTGTACGTCATGGCCGACGAAATCTACAAGGACATCCTCTACACTGGCGAGCACTTCAGCATTGCCGCCTTCCCCGAAATGGCAAAGCAGACCGTCATTCTGGACGGTTTCTCCAAGAGTTACGCCATGACCGGCTGGCGGCTGGGCTACGGCATTATGCCCGAGGAACTGGTGCCCCACATCACCCGGCTGGCGGTGAACAGCGTCTCCTGCGCTGCTTCCTTCAGCCAGAGGGCCGCCGTGGCCGCCCTGGACGGCCCGCAGGACGAGGTGCAGGCCATGGCCGCTGAGTTTGCCCAGCGCCGCCGTCTCATCACGGACGGACTTCGCAGCATCCCCGGCATCAACTGCCCCGAACCGGAGGGCGCCTTTTACGCCTTCCCCAGCATCAAGGAAACGGGTATCAGCAGCAGCGAGTTCGAGGAGAGGGCATTGAGCGAGGCCGGCGTCGCCCTGCTGTCCGGGTCAGCCTTCGGCGCCTACGGAGAAGGCTATGTGCGGCTGTCCTATGCCAACTCCCAGGAGAATATCAGGAAAGCCCTGGAACGGCTGAACGAGTTCGTGGGGACGTTGGTGTAGTGGAAGGAAAAAGCAGGAAGCTAAACCGAATTGTGCCTGACAGCCAACTCAGCTAAACGAGCCCGCAGAGTTGGGCGGTCTATTATGGATTCCTCAAGCTCAACGAAGGAAACATCCACCTCATTTGCGATGTGGATGGCTTCCTTCTCCCCGGAATCCAGGACCGCTTGAAGATGACCAACTATCCAGTCCTCCAGTTCGTCTTCTGCGACCTTGCCCTGGAGGTAAGCGTTGACTTTATCAACTATAGCGGAAAGGAAAGACATCGTGGATTCTCCCCTTGGTCCAAGTCCCATATTCCGAGTGCCAGCAACTATTCTACGTGAGGCGTTCAATTCCAGTCAATTGCCGGACCTCATAAGGCGGGGGGACTTGGAAACCACGATGCTAAGAGATAGTCACCTGGAAAACCCGGAGAGGGTCGGTGAAAGGTACTGCACCCGAGGCCAGATGATTCGCTACTGTGATGAGCAAGGCGCTTTGATGGTAGAGGTATTTCAATATCTGCGATCCGACGGTTCCCTGGGAGCGAGCGGGCTTCAGGACCCTAAGCGAATGAGGGTGGGCAACGAGATTTGGCGGGTCGAGCGCAACTAAACGGACTGGGTGGTCCGTCTCTATTTTGCCACGTTTAGCCCCATGCAGCCTCTCACCTTTTGCGCTATACTAGCCCCGCAATCCAACTGCACCGTGGCTACGCCATTCCCTGTATTGAGGAGTCTCTCATGGACCTGGGCCTGACCGAAATTCAGCAGATGTTGAAGAACAGCGCCAGGGAATTTCTTTCCCAAGAATGTCCGCTGACGCTGGTTCGGGAAATGGAAGAGGATGAACGGGGCTATACCGACGAGCTGTGGCGGCAGATTGCCGGCCTGGGCTGGACCGGCATCGCCTTTCCGGAACAGTACGGAGGCACCGGCGGCAGTTTCCTCGACTTAACCGTCCTGCTGGAAGAGATTGGCCGCTCCCTGGCGCCCGGCCCCTTCTTCTCCACCGTGGTGCTGGGCGGCTTTACAGTCATGGACGCCGGCACCGACGCGCAAAAGCAACACCTACTGCCCGGCATTTGCACCGGCCAGACGCTGATGACCCTGGCACTGACCGAAGCCTCCGCCACCTACGAACCGTGGGGGATTGAGACCACGGCAACCCGGGATGGCGACTCCTTCCGTATTGACGGCCAAAAGCTGTTTGTTCCCGATGCCCACGCTGCCGACGTCATCCTGGTGGCTGCCCGCACTTCCCAATCTGACGACCCGGCCCAGGGAATAACCCTGTTCTTCGTAAACTCCGACGCCCCCGGCATGACCGTCACCCAGTTGAGCACCATATCCTCCGACCGCCAGTGCGAAATCACCCTGGAGGGAGTCACCGTCCCTGCGCAGGCTGTGCTGGGCGAGGTGGACGCCGGCTGGCCCATCATCCAGCGGGCGTTGCAGCGGGCCACGGCGGGGAAGTGCGTAGAGATGCTGGGCGGCGCCGACGCCGTGGTGGAAATGACCGTGGAATACGCCAAGCAGCGCACCCAGTTCGGCCGACCGGTGGGAACCTTCCAGGCGGTGCAGCACCATTGCGCCAACATGGCGACGGATGTTGAGGGCTGCCGCCAGATTGCCTACCACGCCGCGTGGAAGCTATCGGAAGGCGACCCGGCCGACCGGGAAGTAGCCATGGCCAAGGCCTGGGTCAGCAGCGCCTACCAGCGGGTATGCAACCTGGCGCACCAGTGTCACGGTGCCATCGGTTTCACCAAGGAGCACGACCTCCAGCTTTATACCCGCCGCGCCAAGGTGCAGGAGCTGACCTACGGAGACGTCAACTTCCACAAGGAAGCGGCCATGCGGCAGATTGAGGCATAGGGAACCCCATCAAAGTCCTTTCCGCCTTGACAGGAGAAGTTAATAGCCTTTCCTGAGGCAGCTGAAGGAACAGAAGCAATGTGTGGTAGGGGCGCACGGCCGTGCGCCCCTGCGCCGGCAACGTAGGAGTTCGCAGAGATAAAGACTGCCCTTATGCCAAGGCCGTACTCAAAAGTGTCTTTATCTGTCAAAGAGTTATGATTGCAAGGAGCCTCAAATGACCATGATTCCCGCCCGCAGTTCGCCCTTTGCGGCCATGGCCGGCGACCCGGCTCATCCCGACGTCATCTACCGGGACGAACGCTGCTTTGTAGTGCGCGACATCAACCCCCAGGCGCCGGTGCATCTGCTCATCATCCCCAACATGCCCATCAATGGCCTGGACTACATCAGCCCGGCCATGGAAGCCACCATGGGGCATCTCTTTGTGGTAGCTGCGGAAATGGCCCGCCGTGAGGGTGTGACCATCAGCGGCTATCGCCTGGTGGTCAACAACGGGGCCGCCGCCGGCCAGACCATCGCCTGGCCCCACGTGCATCTGCTGGGGGGCCGGGAACTGGGGGCCATGGGGTAGGCGCCGATGCAACCGAAAACCCAAACAGGCCATACCGTACAAACTGCCCAGATTGATGCCACCCTGGAACTGCGAATTCGCCGGCGGGTGGAGAACCTGCCCACCGGCCTGCAGGCCCACATCGCCCGGGCCCAGGATGTAGCCCGGGAACTGGCCCCCTGCCACGGCATTGACCCGGAACGGGCAGCCCTCGGGATTCTGGCTCACGACGTGGCGCGCGCCATGCCCGGGGCGGAGCTTCTGGAAAGAGCCGCGGGCTTCCACCTGCCCATAGGCCCCGTGGAACAGGCGGCGCCGGTTGTCCTGCACGGCCCGGTGGGCGCCGAATTGCTGCGGGTGGAAGACGGCCTGGCGGCTGGCGAGAGTGAACGAGACATTTACCAGGCCGTTTACTGGCATACCACCTTCCACCCTACCCTGCTCGACGACCTGGGCAAGGTGGTCTTTCTGGCTGACAAGCTGGATCCCAACAAGCGGAGAAAATTCCCGTACCAGCCGGAAATCCTGGACCTGGCCAGGGAAAACCTGGACTCTGCGGTGCTGGAATTCCTGGGCCATCAGATTGAAGGATTCACGGCCCGGGGCAAGGCAGTCCATCCGGTGATGCTGGAGGCCTGGCAGAGCCTGCAATCCAACAAAACCGCCTGACCCCCCCGACCTCCCCGGAACTCTTCGCCGGGCAGCACAGCCCCGGGCAAAGCCCCCACTATAAGCCTCTTGAACTTCCGGCTATTTGCGTCTTCAGCCCGGGCCGGGAGTTCTAAGCGGACACTTCCTTCAAAAAGGCCTCGCTGCCTGATGCCAGCAGGGCGGTCAGGTGGGTGTACAGGTAGGTTACGCCCTGTTTCAAATACCCCTGCGTAGGCGCGGCGCCGCCCGCAGATCCGGTGATTCTGCCGGCGGCTCGGGCGGTGGAAAAGACGTGCTCCATCGCCTCTCGCACTACCGGCGCATCCGGCCGGCCGGGGTAGCCCAGGGACTGGGACAGGTCAGACGGGCCGACGAACAGCACATCCACACCTTCCACCCCCATAATCTGCTCCACGTTTTTGACGGCCTCCCCCTCTTCAAGTTGGACGCAGACCAGGGTTTCCCGGTTGGACATTTCCGCGTACTCGGACATGGAAATGCCAAAGCCGTAGGAAGATGACCTCAGCCCGGCGGCCAGCCCCCGTTCGCCCTGGGGGTGGTACTTGACCGCTTCCACCGCCCGGCGGGCGTCTTCCGCCGTATTGACGTGGGGCACCTGCACGCCCATCACGCCCCGGTCCATTAACTGGCAGATGGTCTCAAAGGAGTTGACGGAGGGCCTGGCAATGGGAGTTATCCCGGCAGCCTCCGCCGCCAGCACCATAATCTCGACGCTTTCCACCGAAATGGAACCGTGTTCGCAGTCAATCAATACCCAGTCAAAGCCCAGCCTTCCCAGCATGTCAACGACATGGGGGGAAGGAAACATGACCGAGACACCGAAGGCCGGCTGGCCTGAAAGCAATTTGCGCTTCATGGGGTTGTCAATCATAAATTCCTCGTTAACGGAGAACTGGTAAGTAGTTGGCCCGATGCTCCCACCCTTCGTCGGGCCACGCCGGACACCCCGGGCCGGAACAAAGCGGAGCGGCCCGGCCGGTGGTTCTACTTATCGAAACTGCTGACCTGCTATAGGCCATTGTAGTTTACGAAGGCATTCAGCGCCTCCATGGACGTGTAATCGAAACGATAGTTGAGGGTCTGCTTGATTTTGCCCGTGCTCATGATGATGGGATAACGGGATGTATTGAGGTTCCAGTTTCCCAGGCCGGATTTTCCCATTCTCGCTGAAATGAAGGCCGCTGGCCGGGCCAGGAAGATGGGCAATTGGGTGAGCTTGCGCCGGGTTATTTCCGAAAGCTCACTCAGGAAGACCACCCCTTCTCCGGCGACGTTGAAGATCCCTTCCTGCTCCCGCTGGATGACTTTCTCCAGCAGGTGGGCCATGTCCACCTCGTGCAGAAACTGGAATGGAGGGTTTTCTCCGGCGCCCAAAAAGTGATGGGGAAATACGTGCTCGGCCCGAAAATGGTCATCCGAATAGCCCAGCACCGGACAGCATCGCAGGATAGTTACCTTGATGCCCGAACCTTCTCCCTTCAGGTCCTCCCTGGCTTTGAATTCCGCCATTGCCATGTCGGAGGCTGCACTGGCATGCCCCAGAAAATCGTCAGGCCTGGTCCGCGATTCACCGGACTCGCTCACCGGAATGGGGTTGTCGGGGAAGGTCCCGTACACCCGGTGAGAGCTCAAAAAAATGACGTGCTTTACCCTGGCCGCAATGCAATATTCTTCTATGCATTGCAGTATATGCAGGTTGTCCTGGGACTCCGAAGCCCAGTCCTGGTAAGTGTCTGTGTGGCTGAAGGTGCAGGCCAGGTGTACCAGGGTATCAACACGGTGCTGCCGCATAAGGTCGGCGACCGGAACGGGCTTTTCCTGCGGGTCGTCTTCCACCTTCTTTTTCTTGCTGTTCCGGCCGGTTTCTGTGTCTTCCGCCACTTTGGGGATGGAGATGTTGCCCCGGTAAAAGGCGATGTTGTGGATGGGAAAGGGCAGGGGCCTTTGGTCGAAGGCCACTATTTTCCCCACTTCCGGGTTATTCTCCAACTGCAACAGCAGACGGGTGCCGATAAAGCCGGAAGCGCCGGTAACGGCGACAATTCTGGGAGAAGGAGACATTTCAGCAGCCTGCCTCCAACCGCTTGCTACTGTTCCGAAGCATTCTCTTTTCCAGTCGTTAATTTCAAGGCAGGGATGCCGGACAGCGGTAGGCTCGGCCCATTACAACTTCCCCTGTGCCTCTGCCCGAATGCCAGGGGCATGGCGCAGGTCAGCCGCCGCTCCCTTCAAGCGCCGCCCGAGCGGCCCGATAGCCGCTGCGAACCGCCCCTTCCATGGTAGAAGGCCAGCCGGTATTAGTCCACTCCCCGGCCAGGTACAGGTTGGAAACCGGCGTGCCGGGGTCGGGGCGCCGGCGGCCAGCCCCCGGCAGGCACCTGAAAGTCGCTTCCCGCTGCTTTACGACGGTTATGCTCACCACCTGCGCCCCGGCAGTGCCGGGAAATACCTCAGCCATTTCCCGCAGGAATACCTGCTCAAGTTCCTCCCGTGGCAATTGGGAGTAGCCCAAGGCCGCGCTTACGGAGACGGTCAACAGTTGCTGGCCGGAGTCGTCAGGCCGGTCTTCAATCAGGCTGCGGTTGAACACCCACTGCAGGGGACTGTCCACAAAAGCGCAGAAAGGTTCGGCCATAACGGGGCGGTCATAGAGAATGTGCGCGTTTACTATGGGCGACCACTCCAGCCCGGCGATGGCCTGGAAGTAAGGGTGAGCCAGGCAATCCCGGGGCAGCAGCCCACTCAGGACCGAAAAGGGCAGCGCGCTGACGAAACTGCCGCCCCGGACCGTTTCCCCCGACGCCAGTTCCACCCCGGCCACGGACGCCTGGCCTTCCCCCAAACCGGCTTGGGGTTCGAGCATCACCCTGCGAGCGGGCGAGTTCAGCAGGATACGGACTCCCTTGCTTTCCAGAACACGTCGCGCCGGACGGCCCAGTGAACCCGACAATCCCTCCCTGGCATAGCCCAGGTCGGCGTTATGGATGCCGGCCAGCATTCCATCCTGCACAATCATAAGCCCCATGGCTGCGCTCACGTCCCTGGCGTTGTCGTTGAGGGTGGGTTCCACCACCAGGTTCCAGATATTGTTGATGGCCCGCTCCGATTGCCCTGCTTCCCGCAGCCATTGGTAAAAGGTTATGTCCTCCAGGTGGGGATGGGCGCGGTCGGCGAACCGGGCTCTTGCCATGCCCGCCAGCGTCCTCAGCTTGTCCGTGAGGCCCAGGTGGGGGTAGGCAAGAAAGGAGGGCAGCAGGTGCAGCGGCGCCGGCAGGTTGGAGGCGGCAAGGGTTCCCCGGCGGCCCTGCCGGTCCAGGACCGGTATTTGAAGACGGTCCTGCAGGAACCACTTGTCCAGGACACCCAGCCGCTCCAGGAAGCCCCTGAACCGGGTGCAGCAGCCCACGATTACGTGCTGGCCGTTGTCCAGTTCCCGTCCGCTGCCCTGGTCGAAGAAGGAAAAGGCGCGCCCGCCCAGAAATCCCCGGGCCTCCACCAGCGTTACCGGGCGGCCGGCTTCCGCCAGTTCCAGGGCGGCGGCAATGCCGGCAATGCCGCCTCCAAGGATTACCACGCCGCCCGCGGAACCGGAAGGCGGCGCGGCAGAGGCTGCAGAAAGGGCTTCTGGGGCAGGCACGAGCGCCAGGTGCGCCTACCCGGTATCGGGCAGGCGGCGGGGCATCATGCTGCCCGCCCAGGACTGGGCCATAACCACCAGCTTTTCGGAGGTGGACAGGCTTACCCGGTGGTTCAGGACGTCGTAATTGGCCGCCTCAATGCGGTCCAGCAGCTTGCTGTAGATGCTGCCGAGAACGGCAGTACACGCGCGAGAACGGGGTGTAAGGTAGGGCAGCAACTGGAACCCGCTGCGGAAGTAGGCGCGCGCCCGTTCCGTCTGAAACCGCATCAGTTCCTGGAAGGCCCCATTGACCCGTCCCGACAACAGGTCTGCCTCGGAATAGCCGAAGCGGGCCAACTCGTCCTGAGGGAGATAAATCCGGCCAAAGTCCATGTCTTCCTTCACGTCCCGGGAAATGTTGGTCAGCTGCATGGCCAGCCCCAGGTCAATGGCGTGGGCCTCGGCCCGGGCGTCCTTGAATCCGAATATATGGATGCAAATCAGGCCCACCGCCGAGGCCACCTGGTAGCAGTACTGGCGCAGCTCTCCAAAGTCGCGGTAGCGGGTCTTGACCAGGTCCGCTTCCATTCCCGCCAGTATCTCCTCAAAATACTCCTGGGGAATGTTGTAGTCCCTGGCAACCTGGGAAAGGCCGATAAAGACGGGCTCATCGGCATGACCCTGGTAGCACCGGTCCAGTTGGCGGCGCAGGTCGTTGAGCCGCTGCAGCTTTTCTTCCGTCGAGCTTTCCGAATCCACGGCGTCGTCGCAGAAGCGGCAAAAGGCGTAGGCCACGTAAATGGCCCGCCGCCGCCGGGGGGGAAGCAAAATGAAGGCGTAGTAAAAGTTCCGGGCTTCCCGCCGGGTTATTAACTGGCACTCCCGGTATGCAATTTCCAGCTCTGTCACGGCGATTTGCAACCTCAGGGCGTGACTTGGCATTACGTGGGGCAACTCGGTGAGACCTGCGTTGCAGTTCAGGTCGGCAGCCCAAAACCCCGTCCCAGTTTCCAGCCCAACCAGGTGGAAAGAAAGAGCCCGGCCTTGCTGGCGCGCGATAGCCTGGGACGGCCGCTCAAAACATCATATTGCCTGTGGCGGATAGCTTCAAGCACCGCAACCCCTCCCCGGGTAAAGAGAGCCACGTCCAGCCTGGCCACTCCGTCCAGGGTGGAAACCAGGCCGGCTCCGTCGCGAAACAGGTCCATGGCCCGTTCAACCTCAAACTCCATCAACCGCCGGAAGGCAGGATTGAAAACGCCGCCGGCCAATTCCGCTTCCGTGTAGCCGTACTTTGCCATGTCCTCCAGGGGCAGGTAGATGCGTCCCTTGTCGTAGTCCCTGGCAACGTCCTGCCAGAAGTTGGTCAGCTGCAGGGCGGTGCAGGTGGCATCGGCCAGGCGCTGGCGTTCCTCGTCGCGATAGCCAAACAGGTAAAGGAACAGGCGCCCCACCGGGTTGGCCGAGCGGTCGCAGTAGAACAGCAGGTCGTCGTAGGTGGGATAGCGGGAGGACCGCTGTTCCATGCGGTTTGCCTCGATCAATTTCAGGAAGGGCTCCCGCGGCAGGTCGAAGGTCTCGATAGTATCCTGGAGGGCCACCATTACGGGGTGAGCGGGAACGCCGGAATAGCAGGCCTCCAGTTCGGCTTGCCAAAGGTCCAGCAGGGCCAGCCGGTAGGTCTTGACGTCGGCGCCGCTGCCAGGGTGCTGAAAGCCCGGGTTCGCCGCCAGCAGCGAAATCGTGTCGGCGGGTGCATTGGCGTCGGGCGCATTGCCGTCGGATGGCGAACCCGGAGCGGCCTCGTCCCCCAGGTCGTCCACGGTGCGGCAGTAGGCGTAAACTGCGTAGATGTGACACAGCTTGTCCCGGGGCGCCAGCCAGGAGCCGACGGTAAAGTTCTCGTAATGGCTGCGAGCCAGCCGAGCGCAATACCGGCTGGCGGACTCCCTGGTCCAGGCGGGGGCCGCAGAAGCTGGCTGGTCTATCGAAGCTGGCTGTTCAATCATGGCCGCAAACTTGACCGGCAGGAACCTAAAACTGGCGATTGGCCAGGAATTCCACCAACTGGTCAACTTCCTCGCTGGCCCAGTCGGGCAGGGAGACGTTCTCCAGGGCCATGATGGCCCGCTGCGCGCTTTCCTGGGTAAGCTGCTGGGCAAAGCGGGACGTGCCCAACTCGTCCATGATGGCCATTACCCGGTCCACGTCCGAGTCCTCCAGTTCCTCCTGGGAGTATATGCGGTACAAGTCATCCCGGGCGGCGCCGCTGGCCCGCTCCAGGGCGAAAACGGCGGGAAAGGACTTCTTCCGCCGCCTGATATCGTTGTCAGCCGACTTGCCGGTGGCGCTTTCGTCCCCCCAAACCCCCAGGTAATCGTCCCGAATCTGGAAGGCCCGCCCCAGGTAGCTGCCAAAGTTGGCAAAGGCCTGGGTCACTTCCCGGTCCTCGGTGGCCAGGGTCGCGCCGATTTCCACCGAGCACCGTATCAGCGCGCCCGTCTTGCAGGAGATCATGTGCAGGTAGTCGTCGGTCGTAATGGAGGTACGGCCTTCGAAGCTCAGGTCCTGGCACTGGCCCTCAATCATTTCCGTGTAGGCCTGGGTTAATATCCTGGACACCCGCACGGTAGTGGAAGAAACCACCCCCAGTTGGGCGCTGCGGAGCATGGCCAGGTCGCCCACGCTCTGCAGGGCGTCACCGGCCACCAGGGCTTTGGGCTGTCCCCAAAGGGCCCACACTGTCGGTTGGTGGCGGCGCTCCAGGTCCTGGTCCTGGATGTCGTCGTGTATCAGGGAGAAGTTGTGAATCAGTTCAATGGAAGCGGCGGCAGAAAGGGCCTGGGAGAGGTCGCCTTCCAGCGCCTCGCAGGCAAACATGCACAGGGTGGGGCGGAGGGCCTTGCCCTGGGAGGCGCCGCTGGCCGCAGCATTTCCATCCCTGTCGGTCCAGCCCAGATGGTACTGGAGCAGAAGGTTCAGGTCGGTCAAATCGGCATGGGGAACGGCCGCCACGAGTCCATCCCTTACCAGGTCAGTGTACCTGGCAAACATGGCGGGCAACGGCGGCCCTGCGGAGGCATTGGTGGTACTCTGACCGGTCATTTCTACGCCCCAACGACGGCTCAGGGAGCGATTTCTCAGAACCAGCGTACCATATCCTCGCAACACCGGGAAAGGGCGGGGGAATCAGTCCGGACGCACATTCGGGGAGGGGAAGACAAACCGGGCAGGCGCAGGCGAGTGGGTCAACTTGATTGAAACCATGAGTAGTATTGCCGCTCACCCTGGGCCTGTCCAAGGGCCGCCCCGTGATGGCTCAACAAGCGCACCATGAGCGGAATCTTGGGTTTACTCTTCGACGCAGGGACCACGGATTCACATACAATTGTCCCTGCGTCGGGCAGCTGGGGCCAAAGCCGGGTATTACCTTCGTCGCCGGCCGCCCCTGCGGTTGGGCCGCCTGGCTCGACGGTGGCGGGAGGCTGCCGCGGTGGCGCCGGCGGTGGTTTCGGAAGTGTTGGTAGTGTCGGCAGCCGGGTTTGCGGTCAAGGTCCTGGCAGCGTTCATAATCCTGCGCCGGTTCTTAATCCAGTGGGCCTGGGTAATAACGGTCAAGAGAATGCCGGGCAGCACTACCTGGAGCGTAACAATGGTTGTCTGGTCCCAGGCCCGCAGCCGATCAAGCGTTTCCAACCCTCCCGCCAACTGGTACGCGATATAGCTGCCGGATATGAGCATGGCCCAGGCAATTGCGCCGGACAACATTCCGTTGTGCCAGGGCGACCTGATAATCAGGATGGGCCAGAGCGGCCAGAAAATGATGGTGGGATAGAAGAACCAGTACTGGTAGTACCAGGGCTTGAGTTCTTCGGGGGGAGATGGCTTCTCCTCCGCACTGGACTGCTCTTGTGACGCCCCGGTGGCCCCCCTGGATCCTTCCGCATCCCGGCCTTCCCGGTCCTCCCGGTACTGTGAGTCTTGCCGGTCTTGTGGGTCATTCGGGTTTCCCCGGTCATCGTTGTTCATTGCAGGAGGCACAGCCCGGGTCGGGTTAACGGTGGCTGATTAGTTGCAGACCGGTACGGGTCTGTCATGGGCCGGCGCAGACCGGCTACGGGTCAGTTGCGGGCCAGGAGCAGGTGAAATTCCATGGGCTCAATGTTTCTGCGCTCCCGTATGGATGCCACGGCGTACTCCACGCCCATGCGGGCAAAACCGGAGTAGTTGTAAATGTTTGCGCCCAGGGTCACCGACGGCACCTCGGGCCCCACGTCAACCTCCAGCCGGTTTACGTCTTCCATGTCAACGTGCAGGTCAATCTTGCCCTCGGTCAGCCGTTCTATCTTTTCGCGTATTTGCTGGATGAATTCGTCGTTGTCCATGCGGTCTCTTTCCTGTTTCTTGCTGTCCGTAAACGTGCGCTCGCTGCCCCGGGGGAAAGCGGGCTGCGGCCCTCTAATCGGCGGCCAGGGGAATGCCCAGGGAGTAGCGGCGCACGTCCCCGACGGTTCGGGCGGTGTGGCCGTGGCCGGTCAGGTCTTCGGCAACCAGCACGTCTCCGGGTCCCAGGCGACGGGTGGAGCCGTCGGCAGTCTCGTACTCGGCTGTTCCCGCCAGGTGCAGCACGTACTGGCGGCGGGGCGCGTGATGGTAGTCAAGGAAGTGGCCCGGTGGACGGGTATTCAGGCTGATGTCGCCTTCTCCCACCCGATTTACCAACTCTGAAAGCTGCTCCGCGGCCATGTCCTCGAAGTAGGACTCGCCGTCGCTAGCGGCGTAAACCCGAACAATCTGCATTGTGAATCTCCCGTACCACGTCTCCCGATTTCCCCAACAACCATCCTACCACAGTCCCCATGGCATGAGAGACAGGCCCGGGAACAGTTCCGCATTTAGGGGAACGGTTTGCCCCAAAACCGTCATTCCCGCGCCGGCGGTAATCTCGACTTTGAAACATCGAGGTTCCCGACATCGCGGGAACGACGGTCTTCAAATTGCCCCCCCTAAACCGGGCCTTACTGCGCCGTCCAGCCGCCGTCTATGACCAGTTCGCTCCCGGTCATAAAGGACGACTCGTCGGAGGCCAGGAAGAGGACACCGTAGGCCACATCGTCGGGCTGGCCGTACCTGCCCAGGGGGATGCGGGATACGGTGGCGCTGTAGCGCTGCGGGTCGGATCGACCGCCCTCGGTCATGGGTGTGGCGACGGGCCCCGGGTGTACCGAGTTGGCGCGGATTCCCTCCCCGGCGTACTGGATGGCCGTGGCCTTGGTGAATATGCGGACAGCGCCCTTGGATGCCTGGTACTGGGAACTGCTGTTGTCCACGCCAACCAGGCCCAGCTGGGAGGATATATTGACGATGGAACCGCCCCCGGACCGGCGCAGGGCCGGCAGGGCGGTCTTGGTGCCCAGGAAAACGCCCTTGGCGTTGATATTCATTACCCGGTCCCACTCCTCGACGCTCACGTCTTCCACCAGCCCGGCGCCCCGGACACCGGCGTTGTTGACCAGGATGTCCAGCCGCCCGAAGCGGGCAAGGGTGGCGTCAATGGCCTCCTGCCATTGAGACGAGCTGGTAACGTCCAGCGGCAGAAAAAGGGCTTGTCCCCCGCCGCTTTCCACCTCGGCGGCCAGGGCTTGGCCCTCGCCTTCCAGCACGTCCCCAAAGGCGACCCTGGCGCCCTCGGCGGCAAAGAGTCGGACTTCGGCGGCGCCCATTCCCCGGGCGCCGCCGCTAATAAAGGCAACCTTACCATCTAACCGCATTCTCTCTCCCCGATCCAGTGAATATGCCGCGACGGGCGCAGGCTCCTTGTTCCTTATCCCGACCCGTCAACACTGAGGTCAGCAGCGCTTAGGTCGGCAACCAGGGCCGTCCAGTCAATGATACCATTCGGAGGTAAGCAGAGGTAAGCAGAGGTAATTTGCCACAACGCGGGACAAGAGGAATGGCGCTCACTCGTCGGCGCGCACGGTGAAGGTCCTGGTGTGCAGGGTTGCCACCCCGAAAATGACTGAGGCAACCAGCGCCATGGCCGGGCCGGAAGGCCAGTCCGCGTAGTAGGAAAGGTACAGGCCAGCAACGGCGGAGAACACTCCGATGGCGGCTCCCATGAGAATTACCCCGGTGAACCGGCGCGCCAGCAGGTAGGCGCTGGCCGACGGTATGACCAGCATGGCCATGACGAGGACTATTCCCGCAGCCGACAGGCCGATGACAATGACCAGCGCCAGCAGGGCCAGCAGCACGTACTCCACGATAGCCGTCCTGATGCCTACCACCCTGGCTCCGATGGGGTCGAAGGTGGTGAACACCAACTGCCGGTGAAAAAGGTATATGCCGAAAGCCACCCCCAGGGTAAGGACCAGGGAAACGACAACGTCGGTCCTGGTGACGCCCAGAATCTGGCCCAGGAGCAGGTCTTCGATGGGGGGCACCTGCCCGGGGCTGATGTCCGCGCTGACCGACAGGATTATCAAGCCCAGGGCGAACATTCCCGCGAACACGACCCCTATGGAGGTATCGTCGCTGATGCCCGTGTGGCGGCCCAGATATCCCATCAACATGGCGATGGCTATGCCGCCGGGCACCGCCACCAGGTAGGTGGTCAACCCGAGCAGGAAGGAAACGGCCACCGGCACAACCAGGGAGTGGGCCAGCGCGTCGCTCATGAACGCCCGGCCCCGGGTGATGATGTAGGCCCCGACCATGGGCAGCAGCAGCCCGACAAGGACGGATACAATCAGGGCGCGCTGCATGAAGGAGTATTGAAATGGGCCGATGATGTAGTCAATCATTGTGCATGTGGTTCTCGATATGCGTTTCTCCGCCGGCGTGGGTATGGGCCAACACCATGCCGTGGGAACCGTAAAGTTCCTCCAGCACTTCGGGCGTAAACGCTTCCGAGGGCGGACCGTAGGCGCATACGTGGCGGTTGATGCAGATAATCTGGTCAAAACGCTGGGCCAGGTTGGTCAAGTCGTGGGTGGCCAGCATTACCACCTTGCCCTCGTCCCTCAGTGATTGCAGGACCTCGATAATACCTTCCTGGGCGCCCACGTCAACGCCGCTGAAGGCTTCGTCCAGCAGGATTATGCAGGCCTCCTGGGCAAGGGCGCGGGCGATGAAGACACGCTGCCTCTGACCGCCGGAGTTTTCCTCAATCAGGGCATCCCTCCGTTCCCAGAGGCCCACCCGTTCCAGGCAGGACTGGACAATTGCCCGGTCTTTCTTGCCCGCGTGCCGGAACAGGCCCAGGTGGCAGTAGCGGCCCATCATTACAACGTCATAGACGGTAGCGGGGAAGCGGAGGTTAATGTTGTCGCGCTGGGGCACGTAGGCCAGTCCACCCTTGCGCCCTTCAATGCCGTGCAGTTCCACGTGACCCCTGGTAATAGGCAGGACACCGGCCACCGCGTCAAACATGGTGCTCTTGCCCGCGCCGTTGGGGCCAACCACTCCCACCAGGTTGCCCGGGCCGATGTGAAAGTTCACATTGTAAAGGGCCCGGAATCCTTCCCGTTCCACCACCAGGTCGGTAACAGTTATTCCTGGACTGCTGTTCAATAGCTTCTTCCCCAGCGGGTATTGGGAGGCGGGACGGCTGAACTTTCGGCAACCACCCTTCTCAAGCCGACTCCAGTTGTAGGTCAATAATCAACTGGGCCGTCTTCAATTATAGGGTAAATGAAAGGCGGTATCAAACCAGGAGCAGCCCGGCCGGGCAATTGCATCATAAGCTTGCCGCAATTAACGCAAGGCGCTTCAACTGGAAATGAATGTCACCCTGAGCTTGCCGGAGGACTCAGTATCACATTTCTCTTTAGGGTAATCGGATTGCAGTTCAGGCGGGGCCCTATTCGGCCCAAGTTGCCTGGGATACAGAGGAATTGAGCAGGTCAACATTTGGCAACTGGCCAGCGGGGCCAAAGAAAAGAGGCGGGTCTTTCCCGCCTCGTAAACTCTCTGCACTTTTCTCTTGACTGGCTAAACCAGGCGCCGGGCCTGCCCACCCGCGCCGCTTGGTACGCTCGAACAGCAAGCCTGGGCTAGTAGGCCATCGCAAAGGGCACGACGGGCGAACCGGAAGTCCGTTCGTGGTAAACCTGTCGAACCATGACCGGAGGGCCCTTCGACAGGCCCAGGGTGAGCGGAAATGCTACCCAGCCTTTCAAAGAGGTTGACCCACTAGGCGTTTATGCAATTCTCACATTTAACGTAGAACTCAAAGCGGTGCCCTACGATCTCGCCCGGTATCTGCTCGCTCAGGGCCCGCATCAGGTTTTCGATGTTGCCGGCCCGGAACTCGCCCACGTTTCCGCATTGGACGCAAATGGTGTGGTGGTGGTGTTCCACGCTGGAAAGGCTGTACCTGGGCGCGCCGTCCAGCATATTGAGGCGGCACAGTACCCCGGCGTTCAGCAGCAGTTTCACCGTCCGGAAGACGGTAGCGCGCCCCACCTCGGGCAACTCGTTGCTGATTTCCTCGGCGGTAAACCCCTCGCGCTTCCCTTCCAGCAACCCTACGATTGCCTTCCTGGGAGCGGTGGCGCGGTAACCCCGATTCTCCAGAATCGCCATAATTTCAGTGCGGGTCGTCAAGGGTGCAATCATATAATCTTGTCACACAACCTGTAGGGAGTTAAGCGATTCGGTGAGAGTCCTCTAATGGTGATATTAGCAACAGCCCCCGCCAACGTCAATGCCTTATGCCCGGGGAAAATGCAATGTCAGCGTCATCGGGCGCGGAGCATAGCTCTGCCCCCGCCCAATGGGGTACGGCCCAAGGCCGCGCTGCAATTCATACGATTTGTACAATTCAGCGGGGCAGGTAGCTGACTCTGGCCGGTCCACTTTACCACCGGCGCGGGAACGACGGGTTGGGCCGCTCGTGGTGAGCCTGTCGAACCATGAACGGGCGGCCCTTCGACAAGCTCAGGGTGAGCGGAAATACTAACCATCAGTTCAAATGACTTGAACCACTATTAGTTCAACCACTTTGGAATGACTGGTAACTATCGAAACCCGTCATTCTGGCGCAGGCCAGAATCCAGGAAAGTTACTGCCGGACATGGTTCCTTACCTTCAGAACTCCTGGGTCCCGGCCTTCGCCGGAACGACGAAAAGAAGCAATTTCACCTATCATTCCAAAGTTGTCGGACTGCTAGCCCCGGCCCACTGCCAATGCTCCCACTGCTACCGATGGAAGCTCTACCGCCAGTTCCTCCCACGTTATTCCCCGGTCGGCGCTCTGGTAGAGACGGCCTCCGTCGGCGCCGGCGTACACCCGGTTGGGCTCCGACGGGTCCCATTCAAAGGCTACGACCATGTCCGCCGGCTCCGTGCCGTGCCCCACGTCAGACACCTGCTCCCAGCTATCCCCGCCGTTGGTGGAGCGGTAGAAGAGCGGATTTAGCCGCCGGGCATTTTCCGACACCGTCACCAGCACCAGGCTGGCATCGTCGGGCGCCGGAGATATGTGCAGCGTGTACCGGCGGTCCAGGCCCTCGTTTATCGGCTCCCAGTGGGCGCCCCCGTCGTCGGAGCGGTAGGGAGCGCGGGCGGTGGCGACATAGACGCTGGCGGGCCGGTTGTCGCTGAGGGCCACGCAGTGAATGTCGTCGTTGAGACCAGGAAGCTGCTTCCAGTTCTGCCCCCCGTCGCCGGAGCAGACCATACCCCCAACCTCAATGCCGGCGTACAGCCGGTTGGGGTCGTCGGGAGCTACCCGCAGATCCCTGACGTGGGAGTCGCGGGTAGGGGCATGAAAGCTCCAGTCCACCGCCTCCGGGACCCGGGTAAAGCCCTCCAGCTCGGCCCAGGTCTCCCCGCCGTCGTCGGAGCGATAGACCGTCGCCGGTTCGCTGCCCACGAAAAGCGTGTCGCCCTCGGTGGGGTGGGCCAGAACGCTGTGCGCGTAAGGGGAGGGGTAGGAATCCAGGTGAGTCCAGGTCTCTCCCCCGTCATCGGTGCGGTACACGCCCGCCTCGTATGCGGCCAGGTAGGCCCGCCGGGGCTTTACGGCGCTGGCCGCCAGCCTGGCCGCGGCGTGGGGCAGATCAGTTACCGGACCCTGCTGCCAGGAAACGCCGCCGTCCTGGCTGGTAATGGCACAAACCCCGTCGTGCATCCCGACGTAGATGGTCTTTACCGCGCTCATATTATCTTCTCCTGTTACCGACTCGGTTTGTTCCTGGATTATAAGGCAGGCAGGAACACCACGGGGAATCATAAGCAAGAAGTTGATTATTACTAATGATATGTGAAAAGCGCCAGGACGGCAAAAGGCTTGACAGCAGCATCTCTCTAGGGGGTGTCGTCAAATTGAATGTGGGGGCTTCCTAGCGTCCCTTTTCGTCGTTCCCGCGAAGGCGGGAACCTCGACCGGCAGTAGTTAAGATTCCTGCCTTCGCAGG
>DAOUIY010000062.1:0-2437 GCA_034423215.1 Dehalococcoidia bacterium | reverse complement strand
CCAACTTTCGGGTCCGTAACCGGGCTTTGGGAAGGTTTTTGGATTCTTCACTCCGTTCAGAATGACAGTTTTGGCCGCTCAGGACGATGATTCGTTAAAACGCGATTGCCCTGGAAGATGCGGGCAGGGCGAGCCAGGGTGATTGCATCGTAGCGAAATGTCATACTGAGCTTGCCGAAGGACTAGGCATGACATCTTTCTATGATGCGTTGCCCTGCAAGTGTTGACATTTTCCGACCTGAGAATTAAGCTAAGTATGACTCTTGGGTGCGTCCCGAGAGAACGACCGACTTGGCGGAGGGTTGCGTGCCCCCCGCCGTTTTTATTTTAGGCGATTATCCATCTGCAGAACCTTCTGCGTGGAAAGAGAGATAAGCTGCTACCTTTGGGTCTTTAGCCAATTTCTCGTAGATTCCTAAGTTGAGATTGCACCGATTACAGAGTAACCCTCTGATAGTTCCATTTTCATGGTCGTGGTCAGCATATAATTGACCAGACTCTCCACATAAGGCACAAAGCCCACTTTGCCGGTCGAGCAACGCTACGTAATCTGCTTCAGAGAAACCGACGATACCATACTTCCGCCAATTTGCTTTGCGCCAATACTCTTTCACTCGGTCTGGATTATTTGCCTTATACTGGCGGGTATGGTTTTTGCGGCAATCTTTACAAATAGATTGAACCTTGGCCTTTGACTTCACCGGATAGAAATCTCCAAGTGGCTTTGTATTCCCGCAGTCTCGGCATGTCTTATATTCATGGTCAGAACTGTCGTACCTTGACCTATCAGGGGTCAAAGGGAGTTGCCTTACTTCTGACATAGACGGCTAGTAGCCTCCACTCGACAAGAAGCAATTCCGATTGATTAAGGTGTACATATCGGTGAGGAGTGTATTGTAAAGATGGTACTGACTCAACCTGTTACTGTCAGTTCTTGAAAAAGCACTGAGCCTCTATTGGAATGACTTGCTTCATTTTCAAATGTAAAATATCCACAACTTCATAAGAAAGAGGCCCGCCATGCCCGGCCCCCTGCACGGCGTTAAAGTCGTTGAGTTTACCGAGATTATTGCCGGCCCCTTTGCCGGTATGCTGCTGTCCGACATGGGGGCCGAGGTTATCAAGGTGGAACCGCCCTGGGGCGACCCCTGGCGAGGTACCCAGCCCATCTCTCCCACCGAGAGCCGCGTGTTCATGGCTTACAACCGGGGCAAGCGCAGCATTACCCTGGACCTGACCACCGACGCCGCCCGGGACGTGCTGGCGCGCCTCATTCCGCAAATGGACGTGGCCCTGGTCAACTACCGGCCCGACGTGGCCGCCAAGCTGGGGGTGGACTACGACTCCCTAGCCGGCCTGAATTCCCGGCTTATTTATTGCGAAAACACCGCCTTTGGCCGCCAGGGGCCCGACTCGTACAGGCCGGGGTATGACATGATTCTCCAGGCCATGACCGGCATCATGGCCGCCGAAAGCAAGGTGAGCAACGGGGCTCCCGTTCATGTGGTTTCGTCCCCCTTTGTGGACACCTCGGCCGGACTCTGCCTGGCCTGGTGCGTTTGCGCCGCCCTGTACCACCGGGAGCGCACCGGCAGGGGGCAGAAGGTGGAGACCACCCTGCTGGGGCTGGCCCTGGCCATGCTGGGTATGCGCTTCGTGGAGATTGAGTCCCTGGACCGGGAAAACAACGCCGCCACGCTGGAATCCCTGGCGGCCATGCGGGAGGCCGGCGTCCCCTACCCCGAATTGTTGAAAATCTACGAGGCCGACCACCCCGTCTCTCCCGGGAACATCTATTACCGCAGCTACCAGACCGCCGACGGGGTGGTTTCCGTGGGCTGCCTGAGCGACCCCCTGCGCCGTCGGCTGCTGGATACGCTGGGACTGACGGACATACGTTTTGACCCGGGCTACAATCCCCGCAGCGACGAGGCGGCGGCCTTTGGCGAGGAACTGATGCGCCAGGCAGAGGAGGCATTTCTGCAACGCACCGCCGCCGAATGGCTGGAACTGCTGGACGAACGGGGCATTCCTGCCGGGCCGGTGCGCTTCCTGGAGGAGGTCTTTGATGACCCCCAGGTGCAGGCCAACGACCTGGTGACGGAACTGGAGCACCGGGACGTGGGCCCCCTGCGGATGGTAGGGCCCCTGGCGCGGTTCAGCGAAACAGCCCTGGCGCCGACGCCGCCCCCGGCCCTGGGGCAGCATACGGAGGAGGTATTGCTGGAGCTGGGCTTTGGCGAAGACAAGATAGCCGGGTGGCGGGAAGAGGGCGCGCTGGGGTAGCGGCGCGGGGCGGCGGGGGCTTATCTTAACCTGCTTATTTGCTAGGGGGTGTCGTCAAATTGAATGTGGGGGCTTCCTAGCGTCCCCTTTCGTCGTTCCCGCGAAGGCGGGAACCTCGACCGGCAGTAGTTAAGATTCCTGCCTTCGCAGG
>DAOUIY010000061.1:0-40423 GCA_034423215.1 Dehalococcoidia bacterium | reverse complement strand
CTGCCGACGCTGTCCTGTCATAATCGCAGGGCGCTGACTGGCAGGCTCACATTGCTCCCAGCCACAACTCGAAGACGGTTCCACCTACCGTGCACTCAGGCCCACCAAACTGGTTTAGCCATACAGCATTGACGGCTTTTTGCTCCCGGGCGTCTGCTGATGCGTTGCGGACAAGCCGCTTTCTTGTAACCAGTCTCTTGCCCACCTCATATTGTCCGGCCCCTGGAAAACGCCGGCCAATCCTTCACGGATTATTCGCACCAGGTTGAACCCTTGGAATTCCCCTCCCTATCCTTGCTTTCTTCCGTCTTGCCTGCGTTGGGGCAGGGCGAGCTTGTATAGCATTGCCTGTTTCTCCACAACTAAATCCCTTGGTGGCGAGGCCCTCGATAGTTTTTGGGGACTCACCCTTGAAGAAAGAACTGCCCTCATTAGATTCCTTGGCCTCCCTTAGCCCGTCCCGCCTCGCGGCGAGGGCGCTTGCCTGGTGGCAGTCCTGGCTCTTGCGCTCCCGACCCTTTCGGCCGCCGGCTGCATGGGGGCGCCCTACCCTCAAGGAAGTCCCGGTCAGTCTCACCGACGATGTAGCGGTTCCGACGTTCCGGCGGCTGTCGGTGGAAAACGCAAAGCTGTGCCGGGGTGACAAGCCCTTCTGCGATTCTCTCTCGGGATCCGCATAGGCCGCTTTCTTCCTCATTTTCACCTATGTCGAGTTGAATGACGGGACGACCTACCTCGATCACTACCACATGGTAAGCCCGCTCAGCTTCAGCACTATTTTCTCCGATAAATCGGGCGGTAGGCCTTGACCCTCGGGTGCAGATAAACGGAACTCTGCCAGCCACTCCAAGGGAGTCCTGTGGCTGCTGATTGCCTAGATTTCTCTGTAGTAGGTGTTCGCCGGGACCGCCCTGCTCTTCCCCGCGCTGGGAAAGTTTCCCTGGATAATGATTGCCTTCTCGCCGGTGTTCTTTGCGCCGGACTGGCCCCTGCGGCAGGTACGGGAGCGGTCCGGTCTGCTCGTGACTCTTGACCGGGAAAGCCGCGCTAAGCCGGCCCATTTCATCTAAACTGGAAGGCAGTTGCAGTTGTCGCCGCTGCCACTAGATTCCTGCCGGTCTAGCTGGTCTTGCTCCCTGGGCAACTGGCATAACCCATCAACGTGCGCTGGACCGAAGAGGTGTGCCTCTTCGCGTGGCGGATGGCGCATACGGAGCGGGCGGGCCATGTAGGGTACAGGGGCGTCAACTCCGATAGCCCTGCCAAATCCGGTAGCTCCATTAGCTTTTGTGAAAGACGGGTGCACCCGGGGTGGTATCTTACGCCGGGCCAGGTTGAGCGAATGTGCCGCCAGATGAGGCTGATTTTGGCTACGGCACACCTGATAAGAGACCAAGAGACGACTTTGCCGCCAGAGATTCCGCTCAAGCCCAGGTCCGGGCCGATGCCCTTGTCAGCTGCAACGGCAGGCAGGCGGCGCGGACTATTAACCCAACCGTGAACCTGGCGACAATCCGTCCCGGAGTTGGTCCCGTATCCTGGGTCATGCCGGAGCCGTAGAAAGGGGAGTAACGCAAGATGCAAGACTCAATACCCGAATCCTCGCAGGAAAGCACCCGGGAAGACAATCATATAACCCCCCGGGGAAACAACAACGCCATCCCACAAGGGCCCGGTGACAGGGCAGCCCGAAATGCGGGCCTGTTCCTTATCGCCACGGCGGCGATTTCGCTGCTTTCGGTTTTGGCGAGGGTCACCGCCGACGCAGACCAGGCAACACTGGCAGAGTCCCTGACGGCTATTTCGGAGAGCCGATTCATCTACGGCCTTGGGGGCGTCGCCCGGCTGGTATCCGGTCTAACGCTGCTTGGCGGCGCCCTGTTCCTGCTGGCTACGTGGATAATTCGCCAGCGGAGAGCAACCCCGCTGGCGCCCTGGCTGTTTGGAGCTTCAGGAATTCTCACCGCAGTGTCCGGCCTGTGCGCCGTTGCCCTGGCATTGGTGGCAGTAGCAGCTACAAATGCCGCCGACCCGACCGCCTTCGCCGAGGCTGCGGCTTATCTCCGCTGGCTGAGCGGGAAGCTGGGCTTCACCGCCGCGGGGCTGGCCCTGCTGGTGGCGGCCCGGTACCAGTGGATGGCCGGAGGAGCCCTGCGGGCCATATCGCCTTTTTCGGTAATTGTCGGGGCGGCCATGCTCTTCATTTGGCTGGACGCCCTCACTTTAGTGCACCGGTTCAGCGGGGTGGCATTTGTCCTGTGGCTGGTAGTCATGGGTTTCATGCTCTTTACCGGACGGGTGGAAAGGCTCTTCATAGCGACATTTGGCTCGCCGGCTACGGGGAACGAATAGGGGGGAGATGCGGACAGTGGTCTGCCGGGGAAAGGGATTTGCATAGCGGGCGTTTCCTGGACTGTTGGAGTTGCCGAATCGGACAAACGCGCCTCCTCTGGGGAGGAGAAAGGAGGCGCGTCCGCCGCAGTGAAAGTGTCCGCAGTCCCAACACAAGAGAGGTCCAGACCGCGAACGGCACAGCAGGTCAGACCGGATTCGTCCAGCCAACCAGCAAAGCCTTCCAGGTTTCCGGCGCCGATTTGATGCTGCTCTAACCGAAATGGCGAGAGACCGGCCAGTGCTGAAACCCAAGCCGGCGCTTCCGCTGTTCGCTGACAATAAATCCGGCCCGGGGCTGCACACCATCAGCGTAACCTGTATTGCTGTTGCTGTTATTCATGTGTCCATTACTATTTAATAGTGTACCTACCTTTAACAAAATATTGGCCTATGTCAAGCATTATGTTCCGGTTACTTATTGCCGAATTTATGCTTGACCGAAAGGCAACATTGGCTTCAGGCAATTGCTGCCGGAGAAGTACCTGCAAGGGGAAAGCCGGCGGCCAGCGATTTCACGGCCGCCACAGCCGGCACGGTAGAAGAAAATGGGAATTTTGGAGGAACTCCAAGGGCTCCACTGAACTGAGAAGGCAAATCCGCAGCCTCCGGGCGGTTGCCTCCCCTGGAGTTCCTTCAAGATATGGGCAAAGGGCGGGCCCCGCCGATGCTGTCGGTCACGAAACTGTGCCATTGGACCACCCTGGCGCTGGCCTGCTATTGGGCCGCCGCCCGCTTCTGCACCCAGAAACTGCGGCGCTGGCCCCGCTCTGGTTGACCGCCGTTCCCTTGACCAGGCCCCAGATGCGGTCGCCGTCGGCCTCTGCCTGGCTGAGCCGCTTCAGCAACAGAACCCCGCAACCCTCGCTGCGCACGAAACCGTCGGCGCTGGCTTCGAAGGCGTTGCAACGGCCCGAAGCAGACAACATGCCCATTTCGCGGTGGAACCGGGCAATTGGCAGCGACAGGGTGGTGTTTACGCCGGCGGTCAGCGTCAGGTCCACTTCTCCTCGCTGCAGGGCTGCCGCCGCCTGGTGAACGGCCGCCAGGGAAGACGCGCAGGCGGTGTCCACCGGCATTGCCGGACCCTCCAACCCCAGGACAAAGGCAATTCGTCCGGCGGTCAGGCTGGCGCTGGCCCCAAAATACAGGTCGTCATGGCCGCTCGCCGAGATGACTTCCCGGTACTCGCTGGTGCCGATGCCGGCATAAACCCCGGTGCGGCTTCCCCTCAGGTCTTCCGGGTCAACGCCGGCGTCCTCAAGGGCGTGCCAGATAGTTTCGAGCAAGATGCGCCGCTGGGGGTCCATTATTCGCGCTCCCATGGGAGAAATGCGGAAGAACCGGTTGTCGAAACCGTCCAGGTCTTCAATAAACCCGCCGCGCCGGAATATGGCGTCCTGCGCCGCCTGGTCCTCGGGCACCCTTTCCCAGGGGCCGCCGGCGGGACGGCTACCGGTGATGGCGCTGCGCCCTTCCACCAGCAGGTCCCAATAGGAATCCGGGTCCGGGGCGCCGGGGAAACTGCAGGCCATGCCCACGATGGCTATGGCGTCTTCGGCAGCGTTCACAACCCTTGCCCGCTGCCGGGGCGCCGGCGCCGCCAGGGTTTCGGCAGGGGCAGTCGGCATTCTCAGGACCGGCCTGCAACTCCGATTGCAGGAAGGGCACCAGGATGGCCTCCCAGGCATCGGGCTGGCCCACTCCCAGTTGGGACAGCAGGCTGTGCGTATCGGCGGTTTCGCCAGTCTCGCCTTCATCCTGGCCCGGAAGCAGTCCGGCTATGAAGGGCGGCGGCGCCTCGAAGTTGTCCGACAGCGCCGGCCAGTCCACCGCTGCCACCATGCTGAAGGTCGGGTCCTGGCGCACCGGTTCCTCGAGAACGCCCAGTCCCTGCTGCAGGCTGAGCCAGCCGGCGCCCGCTGCCTCCAACTGGCGCTCGATACGTTCCCGCCGCTCCTCGGCCTCGCCCAGCCCCGACCGGGCTCCCCAGACAATGGACTGGCCCGGCAGGCCCGGTTCGACAGCCCCATGCGGGTGCAGTGCCTTCAGCCGGTCGGTAAAGGCATCAGGGTCCGCCAGTTCCCGGTCGGGCAGGGGGTCTCCCGACCCAACCACGACCGTGTATTTGCCGCCGTCCCGTTCCAGCATTCCGGCATCGGCCACCAAGCGCAGCATCCCTTCCAGCAGGATGGAGTGTTCCGGGAGTCCTCCCAACCGTTCTCGCAGTTGCTCCGGTTCCACAACATTTCTCGGGCTGCGCTCCCAACCCAGCCGGTCCAGGCCGGCCAGCGCATAGGCGCGGGACAGGCATTCGAGGTCGCCCAGCAGGGCAGCCCGTAAACCCGGTGGTCGGCAAGCCAGGCCGGGTCCGAGGGAAACATTTCGGCCTCGTACCTGGCCTCGCCCCGGGGCGAATCGTGCCTGTTTCCCAGCATGAGGTGAGAATCCTCCGATACTCGTCGCTGGGGGGCCGGTGTCCAGAAACGCCGGCGCTGGAAGGGGTAACCGGGTGTGGCAATTTTTCTCCGCTCTTCACCCGTGAAAAGTCCCTTGAAATCAACCGGCAGGCTCGCCCGGTACGCCTGGGTTACGGCGGTAACAAAGGCATGGGCCCGTTCCGGCTCCGAACCGTCAAAGGAGGGGCGGAAGATGCTCTGCAGTACCAGCGGGGAGTCGGCAACCCCTGACCCCTGGGGCCAGTTGAGGGAGACCAGGGGCCCCAGGATGGCGTGGGGGACCAGGATGGCGTGGGGGCCCAGCTCAATGACGGCGTCCACGCCCAGGTCGGCGGCCAGGGTTTCCACGCAATCGCGGAATTTCACCGTCGAACGGGTGTGCAGACGCCAGTAAGGGCCGTCCATAACATGGCCCGGCGCCACCCGCTGGCCCGTCACGTTGCTGACCAGGGAGACCGGGAGTTGGCCGACCGCTATGTCATCTAATACGGCTTGCAGTTCGTCCAGGGCCGGCTCCACCAGGGGACTATGGTACGCGGGGCTGGGACGCAGCCGCCTCACGTTTGCGCCGTCCGTTTCCAGTTGGCCGGCGAAGGCGTGTACCTGTTCGGCCGGCCCGCTGATGACCTGGTGCGCGCCGTTGTCCACGCCAATGCAGAGATCAGACCCGGGATGTTCTTCGTGCCACCTCTCTACCGCCTCGGTCACCCGCGCCGCCGGGGCAAAAACGGCGGCCATGGCCCCGGCCCCCGGCAGGTCCCCCATCAGCCGACCCCGGGCCCAGGCAAACTTCATCCCCTCTTCCAGCGTGAACACGCCGGCGGCCTGGGCGGCGGCAATCTCTCCCAGGCTGTGGCCCAGGACTGCGACGGGCTCAATATCAACGCTGCGCCAGAGGACGGTGAGGGCACACTCCAGGGCGTAAATGGCCGGCTGCGTCCAGCGGGGTTCATCCAGGTCTTCCTCAGAACCCGACCAACCGAACCTCACATCCAACAGCGATGTACCCCCGCTCTTGCCGGATGAAACTGTCACAGCGGTCCATCACTTCCCGGAACACGGGTTCCTGCCGTAGAGAGACTCGCCCACGCCCACCCACTGGTTGCCCTCGCCGGTATAGACGAATGCCAACCGGGCCGCCCTCGGGAGAAAGGGCAACCCCGGCGAACCGGCAATGGCCTCCAGTCCCTGCCGGAGAGAAACCGCAACCTGAAAGACCACGCCGTCCCGAAAATCAAAATGGCTGCGGGCGACGCTGGCGGACCAGGGCAGGTCGGCCAGTTTTTCGTCAATCTCGTGTTCGTCCAGCCAAGCCAGGAGGGCCTTAGAAGATTCGCGAAGGGCGGCCTCCGACTTGCCGGACATGGGCAACAGGCGGACGGGCCTCGCTTCCCCCGCAGGGGAGGGCCCGGCCTAGCGAGCCTCGTTGCCAGGGGCGGAAGCTTCGATGGCCAGGGGCCCGCCAACGGGCAGTGAGATGTTGCCGTTCAGCGATGGCGGCGCGGCGGGTTGGCCGTAGCATTCGATAATGACGTGGGCGTTGGTACCCGACCAGCCGTAGGAGCTGAACCCGGCCCGGGGTGGCCGCCCGTCAACATCCGGCCAGCCCATCTTCTCGTCCGTAATCCGCGCGGGGAGATTTGCCCAGTCCACCCGGGGTTGGGGTTGTCAAAATGCAGGCGCCTGGGGATTACGCCCTGGCGCAGGGACAGTACCGCCTTCATAAATCCGGCTATGCTCGCCGTTGGCTCCAGGTGGCCCATACTGGTCTTGTGGGAAAAGGGCGGACGGACGGAACTTCCCGATTAACAACAGTCCCGGTTAACGACAATTCTGATGCCGGTCCTGCAGCGCCTATTCCCTGTCCCGGGCCGCCAGCAGTACGAACGCCACCACCACGCAACATACGGCGCCGATGCCAATGGCGGGACCGACAGGCAGCAGCGTGGCCGAGAGACAGCCGACTATGAGCATCGTCAGAAGCGCAATGGCTAAGGCCTCGGAAACGCGGCTTCGCCGTGAGCCCTTCAGGTGCGCTCTTTCCGTTTCCACCGGCGGTCTCATGTCTTTCATTGGACAACTCCTGGCGGGCGCGTACGCCGCCGAGGAACCTATGGCCAATCATAAGTGATACCTAATAGCTAATCATAGACCTAAAACCCAGGGTTTGTCACCCCCCTGAATTAGGCCCGGTTTATTTTGGGGCTGCAGAACATTGCCTTTACCCCATCGTGAACTGCCCAACAGCAGCAGGGTCGGGGAAAGGGCACGGTTCCGGTATATGCTGATTCCGGGAACAGTCCGCCACGCCAATCGTTGCTTGCGCCGTTTCGAATTGTATAATTGGAACTGATTAATTGTTTCGCAAGCCAATGCTATGGTAACAATAACTACGGCTTGCGGAGGTGGGTAGCGATGACTGTCTCGACATCGAAGGTGGCGACCCATCCATTAAGCCTGACCGAAGAACTGGCCCTGATGCTCCTGAACGAAGAGAACGGGTACTTTCACCAGGTGCCCGGCTGGGACTTGAACTGCGCCTTTATCGGGGCCGTCCTGGCCGAACTCTCCCTTCAGTCTCGAATTGACACCGACATGGAGTCCTTGTTCATACTTGACTCAACGGAAACGGGTAACCCCTCACTGGACGTATCGCTGAGGACTATTTCCGAGGACCCGACACCGAGAAATGCCCAGTACTGGATCGAAAGGCTGGCGCCCCAGGCCGAGTCCATCATTGACTTGACCCTGGACCGCCTCGTGGACCTCAAAATTCTTGAATATCACGACGGCGAATTCTGGACCCTGGCCCGCGGCTCCTCCCAGTCCGACGTTTTCAGCAACAGGCAGGACGGCCCGGGCGTTCAGTTCGTCAAGACCCGGATCAGCAACGCCATCTTCCACAACGAGATACCCGACCCCAGGGACGTAATAATCATCAGCCTGGTCAATACCTGCGACGTCTTTCGCTTCATGTTCCAGCTTGACGACGAGGCCGAGCAGCGGATTGATTTCATCTGCAACATGGACCTGATTGCCAGGTCCATTGCGGCAGCGGTGTCCCACAACATGGCCGGGTTCCTGCTCCGGCCTTCCGCGCTGGCCAAGCGGATACCCACCGTTCCCCTGACCAGGCTGCTCTTCAACCGGCACGTCCGGCAGGGCAACGTGCCAGCAGTGTTCGCAGACCTGACCCGGGAGTTTGGCCCGGTATTCCAGATAAAACCGCCCTTTTCCCAGCCAATGATTTTTCTCGGAGGTACCGAAGCCAACAGGTGGGTGCACCGGCGGGGCCGCATGTACCTCAGGACGAGGGACTACTTCACCGACTTTGAAAGAGTCTATGGCGCTTCCGGGGTGCTGCCGTCACTGGATGGGGCCGACCACTTCCGGCTCAGGAAGTCCATGTCCGCGGCATACTCCCGGGGCCGGCTGTCGGGAAGGCTGGAGGACCTCTACTCCCATGCCCGCAAGTACATGGCAGACTGGAAGGAGGGAGATACCTACCAGGCCCGGGGGCTCTGCCGGAAGTTGATCAACTCCCAAATTTCCCCGCTTTCCGTCAGCGTTGACTCCCAGGACATTATTGACGACCTGATGGTTTACAAGGAGCGGGCGCTTAACACCCACATCGTGAAGGCGCTGCCCAAGTTCATGTTGAAGACGCCCGGCATGAAGCGCCGCGCCAGGGCCGTGGATACGCTGCTGGAGCGGGTACGGGGCGTCCACACCCCGGCGCAGCGGGCGGGCAGCCCCCGCGACCTCGCCGACGACGTTCTCAGCCTGCACGCCAGCGACCCCCAGTTCGTTCCCGAATCCAACCTGCGCTTTGCCCTGTCGGCGGCGCTGATAGCCAGCGTGTACCTGGGAGACGCCTTCAGCTTTGCGCTCTACGCCCTGGCCTCCCAGCCGGAAATCTACTCCCGAATCCAGGAAGAGGCCGATGCCCTGTTTGCCGACGGCGACCCGACGGCGGAGGACTTCAATCCGGCGTCCATTGACGTTACGCACAGGTTCCTCATGGAATGCCTGCGGATGTACCCGATAGTGCCCATGTCAATTCGCAACGTCATGAACTCCTGCGTGGTGGAGGACTACGAGCTTCCGGTGGGCTCGCGCATTTACGCCGCGCAGACGGCCACCCACTTCATGGAGGAAGTGTTCCCCGAGCCCTTCAAGTTTGATATAGACCGGTACCTGCCGCCGCGCAACGAACACCTCAGCCCGGGCTACGCTCCCTACGGCCTGGGCACCCACACCTGCCTCGGTTCCCGGTGGATGGAATTGCAACTTGCCGTGAATGTGCTGTTGGTAGCCCACTACTTCAACATCCGGGTGTATCCACACAACTACAAGCTGCGGTTCAGCCCGCTTCCCTCCATGAAGCCCAACAAGAAGCTGCGGTTCCAAATCGCGGAACGGAGAAGGGACCTGCCGGCATGACCCCCCGTCACCATCTCATAAGTCCCTTCCCCCTTTGACGGGGGAAGGTAAGGATGGGGGTACGCCTCCTCATCTTAAAGACGTGGCGCACATTAAACGTCCGCCGACGGCCTCGAGATAGTTCCCCTTTTGCCACCGCCCTTCAAGAGTTACCCACCGACTAATATGCTTTAACGCAATAGAGTCCCATCAGCCACCGGGGTTAATCGCCGTAGCCGGGCAACCCCGGTTGGCGGCAGTTTTTGCGAACTATCAGTCCTCCTCCATTTCGTAGCGCCGGTGCACAGCCTCTATTTCCATGTCCAGCTCGTCGGCCCAGCGCCTTACCGTGGAGCGGAGCCGCATGTTCTGGTAGGCCCCCCAGAAGGTCATGGCGGCAGGCACCACCAGAATGGAGACAATGAGCGAGTACCCGATGGTTATTGCGGCAGTGAGCCCGAACTGCTGGGAGGCCGCCAGCGGCGACGCTATCAGAACGCCCAACCCCAACGCCGTGGTGAGGGCCGAACCCAGGAGGGCGGACCCGGTGGTGGCCAGGGTCCGCACGGCGGCCTGCTCCGGGTCCCGCATCAGGGCATACTCCTCCCGGTAGCGGTGGATCATGTGAATGGTGTAGTCAACTCCTATGCCGATGGACAGCGCGGTGATTATGGAAGTGATGATGGTGTAGGGAATGCCCAGCAGCGCCATGGTTCCCAGCACCGATATGAGCACAAGCACAATGGGACCCACGGCTATGATTGCCAGGGCCGGCTGGCGGACCGTAATCCAGAAGAAGACGGCCAGCACGGTGAGGGCGGCCAATATGGTGGTGGTGATAGCCTCGGTCTGCCTTTCGGTTATCGAGTCGGTAACCGTAACCGATATGATGCTCTCCGAGGTCGCGGTGAGCGCCTCATCATCGCCGAACCAGAGGGATTCCAGGTCTTCCTGGATAAGTTTCGTCTGGGCAGGGTTTCCCGAATAGGTGGGAAACCGGACCAGCATGGCGTCTAGGCCATCCGGGTTGTTTACCAGCAAATGTTTGGCCGACGGGTCCTTTTCCTCCAGCTTGTTGATGAGCTCCTGCATCAGCGCGGGGTCAAGCTGCACCCCCGCCGAGGCTTCCTCAAAGATGGCCGCCAACTCCGGGTCGTACTTGTCGCCGGGCTCCCCGCTTTCGGAAATCCAGTCCTGCAGCAACTGGTCGTAGGAGGCCTGGATCGGTCCGGCAGCGGCTCCCGGCCGGGTCCGTTCGTCCTGAAAAGCGGCGGTCAGGTCCTGCATGTTCAGCAGGGTGCGGGCCTCGGTGGCTTCCGCCTTCAGCAGCACGGTGGCCAGCTCCGTGGAGCCCCCAACCGCCGCGTCCAGGGTGTTCATGTCCCGCAGCAGGTCGCCGCCCCTGGGCAGAATGTCCCTGATGCTGAACTCCGATTTAATTCCCGTGGCCGCGTATCCCAGGGCGCCGGTGACTATCAAAACCGCAACCAGGTAGGGCGCCGGGGCCCTGGTAATGCTCCTCCCCAGCTTTTCGGCCAGCGGGCTTACTCCCGGCAGGGCGTTGGAAATTGGCCGGGGCGGTTTCAGCGTGCCCCGGGCCTCCCGTCGCCGGTCAATTATGGTCCGCCCGGCCGGCACCAGGGTCAGCATGACTATCAGGCTCATTCCCACGCCCAGCCCGGCGATTATTCCAAAATCGCCGACTATTTCTATGGGAGAGAACAGGCTGGCCAGCAGGCTGACGATGGTCGTTATTGCCGCCAGCAGCAGCGGCACGGTTACGTTGCGGAACCCGGTCCGGACGGCGCCCAGCACCGGCTCTCCGGCGTTCCGCCGTTCCCGGTAGTGGGAAACAATCTGGATGGCATAGTCCACCGTCAGCCCGATTATGATAATGGGCACCATGGTGGTCAGCGAGTTGGGAGGGCCGGTCAGCCCCAGCGCGTTGGGCCCCAGCCAACCCTCGGTGCCAACTATCCAGATTATGGCCATAAGGAGGCCAATCAGGGTCAGCAACAGGTCCGAGATTGTCCGCATAAAGAGCAGAATCAGGGCCGCAATAAGCAGGAAGGCCAGCCCCACCAGCGGGGCCATACCCTCCTCGGTAGCTTTCTTGTATTCGTCCTCGATAATAACTGGCGAAACGGCGCTTACCCGCAACGGGCCCTCGTCGGCCCTTGCCAGCCGGGCCAGCTTGCGTTCGGCCTCTCCAATTCGATCATCGCCGGTGTCCAGCAGGCGGATGGTGGCGACGGCGACGGGAGTTCCGTCCACGTCGTTGCCGGTAAGAGCATCCAGGGCTTCCAGTATCTCCGGCGGGCCCTGGAGAGAATCTATGTCCGCCTGGGTAACGGACTCAAAGCTGCCCACCTGCAGCAGGGCCATTACCAGACCCGACGGAGCGATGACCGGATTTTCCGGCGCCAACAACTCCGATACGCCCGGGTCGCCTAGCATCCCTTTTATCAGCGAGTCCATCTGGGCCAGGCCGCCGGGAGTGAGGGATTCTCCCCGGAACAGCAGGGTGACTACGTTGGCCTCCCCCGCGTCCCGAAACAACCGGTCAATTTCATGCAGGGCTTCGGCTACCGCGCTTCCCTGGGGCAAGGTTGCCGCAGTCTCCGGCGGGGGCGCCCGCCGCGTCGCGCCCGCGCCCAGGGCTACCGTTATCGCCAGGAGGACGAGAAGAGTGATATAGGGGCGGGCGGTAACCAGCCAGCTCACCCAACCGAGGGTCCTGTTCATGGAGTACCTTCCTGTATGGCCTGTATCGGAAGTTGGCTAACTGCGCTGGCCCTTTCTTCTTCAGGAAACGGCGTTGCCGGGAGCAGCGGGCTCGACACTCGACTTCAGGCCAGTGTTGGATCCCATGTTAGCTCCCGTGTCAGAGCCCGTGTTGGCCCCCGAGTTGGCCCGGTCAACGTCTGCGGTTTCGGGATAGAACTGGGCGCAGTAGGCGCGGAAGGGCATAATCTCGCCATCCGCGCGGCAAAGCCGTGGGCGGGACCGGTATCGCTTGTGTTGCCAGATGACGATGTCCTGAAAAACGTCGTGCTGCTGCTGCGTCGCTATGAACCTGTTGAATATGGGCGCCCGCAGCCCCACGGGAAGGTACGCCATCCCGGTAAACCACCGCCTGGGCTTCCTTATTTCCTTTACTTGCGATACCAGTGTCAGGTCTATGTGGGTGCCGTCCACCGGGGTTGCCAGCACCCAGAGCCGCATATCAACACCGATGGACCTCTCCCATATTTCCACGAAGGAATACCCCAGGCCGAATATCCGGGTTATGACGGCGAAGTCCATGGTCAACCTGCCAAGACCGCCAAACCTTCGGACAGTCCTGAAATCGAACCGGCTTTCCATGTACGCGCCATCCACCGTGACCCGCTCCACCCGGTCAACGCTGTCGTAGCCGTGAACGTAGCGGAAATGGGCCAGGTCCACGGAGTTTTCGGTTGTCTCCTGGGGATGGCCGGGAAACCGCAGGGTCCTGATTTCCAAGCCGGTCCAGCCTTCCTGGTCCGGCCGGTCGGGATGCAGGCTCCACTGGGGCGGGCGTCCCTGTATGCCCCACCAAGCGAAAATCAGCCCATTGATTTCCTGGGTCTCAAATGTCCGCAGCCACGTATTCCGGGGCGGGTCGGAGTAGGGAGCGGCGACTCACTGACCGGCGCCATCAAATTCATACCCGTGAAAGGGACAGACCAGCCTGCCTTCGCATACCCGTCCGCCGGTCTCCGGTCCCAGGTACGAGCCCAGGTGAGGGCAATATGCCTCGGCCACGCATGTCTTCCCGTTGTCATCGCACCAGGCAACAATGTCCTCCCCCATCCAGGTCTTGGACACAATGCCGGCCCTGAGCAACTCCCGGCGGCTGGTCACCAAATACCAGCCCTCGGGGTACGGTGAGGGAATTGACGTGCTGGAGTGATCGTTCCTTAGGGGTTGCATTGGCAACACCTCCTGCCCAGCTTCTCAGGGCTGAGAATCCCAGCCTTTCAAGCAAAAAGCGCACAATCTAGCAGGCCCGGCGGCGGCCCTGTTTGTAATGATAGGCCTTTTCAACTCTAGCACGCCCGGCACACCATTACCACGCATACCAGGCAGGGCAATGCATCGGATTCAATAGAAATGAGGTCTTCAGAAATGAGGTCTTCGCAGAACCCTCACGCCGCCGGGTGGCATCAAGCAACTATCTCAAAGAGGATGTTGGTCTGCACAATTGCTGCAGGCGGTAGCGGTGCACTATCCAACATCCCCATGCTGGCCTTCCCCCGTCAATGGGAGAGGGACTTTTGAGATAGTTTCTAGGGAGTGTCGTCAAATTGAATGTGGGGCTTCCTAGCGTCCCCTTTCGTCGTTCCCGCGAAGGCGGGAACCTCGACCGGCAGTAGTTAAGATTCCTGCCTTCGCAGGAATGACGGTGCATTTGACGACACGCCCTAAGAACAATAGTCAACGGAACACCCCGGCGCCGGGAATGAAACCGGCCTCCGTAGTTCCAGGCCAGCCACGGTACTGGCCCATTCCAGCCGCTCGGCGCTGGAGTTTCAACCTTCGCGTCCTGTATGCCGGCATGGACCCTGCTCCGATTGCCTGACACATTGACGCTGGTTCGCCGCATTGTTAATATCCTTTGGTTACCGGTTGGCAATTGCCCGCCGGGACTAACAGCATCCATTGAAGGAGAAACAAATATGGCAACCACCGAGGAAAGACTCAGGAAGCTTGTTGATGACAATCTGGAAATTGAGGGCAGAGAGGCTGGCACGCCGCTGGACCCGGGGCACAGCCTGCGGGACTCGGGAGTGTCTTCCGTAGATTTCGTTGCTTTTGCCAAGATAGTGGCTGACGAATTTGGTGTCGCTTTCTCGCCCGATGACTGCGCCAAGTACAACTCAGTAGGCGAACTTATCACGCGCCTGGAAGCCAACTAGCCCCGAGGGACAGCCTGAGGTCAATCCGTGTTGAACATCCGGCGGGGCCAGTCGGTGTTGCCCATGGTTACAGACCACAATTCCCGCCAGCTCACTCCGGGTGTTTCTTGGTACGTTCCCATCATCGTTGCGGAAGGTGTCCAGGTTGTGCACGTGGATTTGCGGGCAAACCCTGCCCGCGAATCCCTGGCCATGAAATTGCTGGACGACGGGGAACGCCAGCGGTGCGTCCGATACCTGCCAGGGCCGCGCCGCCACTTCGTATTATGCCGGGCCGCCCTGCGCTCAATTCTGTGTTCTTACCTCGATTGCTCAAATTCACGCCTCACTTTTCCCGTTACCGAGTTCCAGAAACCTCTCGCCTTCGTCGGCGACGAGGTAGCCGCCATCAGTTTCAATGTCAGCCACAGCGGGGAACACGGCCTGATTGCCATCTCACTTTCGGGGCGAGTTGGCGTTGACGTGGAGGAAGTGGCGCCCAAACGCCACCTGCAATCGTTGATTGAATCGGTTATGGGCCCCGATGAACAACGCGAACTGGCCCAACTGGCGGAATCCCGGAAACTGCGGCAGTTTTTCAGGCTATGGACCTGCAAGGAAGCGCTCATCAAGGCCCTGGGCACCGGTTTTTCCACCGACATTTCCGGTTTCCAGGTACCTGCCAATATGCGGGCGGGAGATTCCAGTGCCATTTTCCGGTTCCCGCATCTGCCACAGGATGCCTGGCAACTGGAGGATATTTCATCAGAGGCGTTTGTTGCCGCCCTTGCCCGGGAGATTAACTAGTGGCCCAACGCTATTGGAATGATGGACAAGCTGAGAGTCCGCTCGTGGTGAGCCTGTCGAACCATGAACGGGGATACTACCCATAGTTTGAAATAAATTGGACTACCTGCAGCAGGCGCGCCTCCGGGTTTCCCGGCCCTGCTCCCTAACCTCAACTTTCAGGGGCGTTTATATTGGCTGCCAATTCGGACATCAACTGGGAAATTCCGGACCCGGAGGACGTTTGCGAAGTCCGGGTGGATTCCAACACTTCCATCCTGCTTCGGCGGCACGGCAACCGGGAAGGTACCAGGTTAGTAATGAGCCACGGCAACGGGCTGGCCATTGACCTCTACTATCCCTTCTGGTCGCGACTTTGCGATGACTTTGACCTGGTCATTTACGACCTGAGAAATCACGGGTGGAACGGGGTAAGCCCACTGGAAGACCACAACATCCCGACCCTCGTCGCCGACCATGACCTCATCCTGGCAGCCATAGACGAGCACTTCGGCAAAAAGACTCAGGTCGGCGTCTTCCACTCGGTTTCGGCCCTTATTTCCCTGCTGTCTTCGCTGCGGGGCGAACGATTCTCTGCCATGGTCCTGTACGACCCGCCTATATGCAAACCCGGCCGCAGCCTCAGGGAGTTTGAGCAGGCATCGGAAAGGGCCGCCGCTATGGCGCGTCGCCGCACCGACAAGTTCAAAGTGGAGCGGGACTTTTCGGAACTGCTTCCCTTCTTCCCGCCCTTCCAGCAGTTCGAGCAAGGCGTGTTTGAACTGATGGCCAAGACAACCCTCAGGATGAGCGCCGACGGCACGGGCTACGAACTCCGCTGCCCGCGAGACTACGAGGCCCAGATGGTGGACTATGCCGGCATTTACGCCGTGGCGGTGGACTTTGATTCGCTGCAATGCCCGGTCAAGGTCATCGGCGCCGACCCCACCCTGCCTTATTCCTACCTGCCCACCCTGGACCTGAGCGACATTCTGAGCGTTGACTACGACTTTCTGCCGGAAGCGACCCACTTTCTGCAACTGGAGAAGCCGGCCGAATGCGCGGCAGCCCTGAAAGACTACCTCGGTTCAATTCGCCTGGCATAGAAGTGGCTGGCAGGGAGGCGCGCTATTTAACGGGCAACCCGGTGCCTTCAACACCGCGCCGAAAATTTATGCCAGCTACCCTACACCAGCGAACCGGCGCAACCTACCCAGGGGAAACGCATTCGGCCCCTGTCCGGATTCCCGAAGGCTACACGAGGTCTGAGACTCTACTTGCTAAGCTCGAGGTTCCCGCCTTCGCGGGAACGACGGACTCTCCCAAATTCGGAATGCGTTTGCCAGGGCAAACTACCTGACCACTGTTGGTATGAAGCACCCGAACATAATCCGGGAGCGTGCAATGAAAAAGCGAGCGGACACATCGTTCCGCTCGCCGCAGTTAAGGATATAAGAAAGGGTTTGGTGGAGACGGGGGAGAGTCGAACTCCCCGTCCAAAAGGCCCCCTGGCTAGATATGCTACAAGCTTGTCCGGCGCTTTAAGTCTCGCCTGCCAGACCTTCCGCCGGCGGAATCCCGGGCAGGCCAGCCGATGAATCTTGGGAAGCCCCTATCGGCTTCGAAGCTACCGCATCCCGGTCTGTTGGCGCCCGTAGCCCCGCATCCGGGAGTAGCAGGGTACGGACGTAGCCGCCCTTAGGCGGCTAGAGCGAATTCACGTTCGCCAGTTATGCGTTTGCCACCTGTTTAACGAGGGCGATGGCACCTCGGCTTGCGATCTGCCACGAGACGCTCCTGTCGAACCCGCGCGTCCCCATTGCCTGATTATTGTAACACAGCGACGCCTTCCCTTGCATCGCTGCCAGGAAAATTGCCGTGGGCCAGCACACTCTCCCACCTAACCGGATTCCCGAAGGTTAAGGGGGGCCTGGTACATTACTTGCCAGATTCGAGGTTCCCGCCTCCGCGGGAACGACGGACTCTCCAAAATCTAGAATGCGTTTGCCCGGCGCATTTACCAACGGGGCTATCCCCTACCTGCCCCGGAGTGTATAATGCATATTTTCACAGCTAGCATATTGTGATATATTTAACAAATCGCCGGGAGGGGCCGGATTTGAAGCTGACACAGCTTCCCGCTGGCCTGCTTTCTTGACGATTTTTGATTTATTTGTCCAAGCTGACACCAGTTGGCCCTGAAGTGGGGGTTATGTCCATGAACCCGTTAAGAGAACTGGCCGAGCACGGGCTGTATGCTCCCCACCATGAACACGACAGTTGCGGTGTGGGCGTGGTCGCCAACATCAAGGGCGCCCAGTCCCACCAGATAATCACCGAGTCCCTCCAGGTGCTGGTCAACCTGGGGCACCGCGGCGCCTGCGGTTGCGACCCCGAAACCGGGGACGGGGCAGGCATACTGTTGCAGATGCCCGACGCCTTCTTCCGGCAGGTATGCCCGGGTTTGGGTATTACTCTCCCGGCCCTGGGAGATTACGGGGTGGGCATGGTGTTCCTCCCCCCCAACCCGGAGGCCCGCGACAAGTGCCAGCAGTTAATCAACCGCTGCATTGACGCCGAAGGCCTGGCCCTTTTGGGTTGGCGTGACGTGCCGGTGGACCCCACCAAGCTGGGCCGGGACGCCAGGACCGTTCAGCCCGTGATACGCCAGGTCTTTGTGAGCGGCGGCGCCCAGGATTTTGGGGCGGAGCAGCTGCAGCGGAAGCTCTACACCCTGCGCAAGGTTATTGAGAAGTCCCTGCCCGAGTGCGCCCTCAGCGAAGATGACGCCGACTATTTTTACGTCTGCAGTCTCTCCAACAGCACCCTGGTGTACAAGGGCCTGCTCATGGCCCACCAGATAGACGGCTTTTACCTGGACCTGAACGACGAGTCCCTGGTCAGCGCCTTCGCCCTGGTCCACTCCCGTTTCAGCACCAACACCCTGGGCCACTGGAAGCTGGCCCATCCCTACCGGTATCTGGCCCACAACGGCGAGATTAACACCCTGCGCGGCAATACCAACTGGATGCACGCCAGGGAGGCCCAGTTCGAGTCTCCCCTCTTTGGCGACGACGTCAGCAAGCTGCCCCCCATCATGACCCCGGGCGCCAGCGACACGGCGGGCTTCGACAACGCCCTGGAGCTTCTCCTGATGACCGGCCGCAGCCTGGACCACTCGATGCTGATGATGATTCCCGAGGCCTGGGAACAGCACGAGACGATGCCCCAGGAGAAAAAGGACTTTTACGAGTACCACTCGTGCCTGATGGAGCCCTGGGACGGCCCCGCCATGATGGTGGCGGCCAACGGCAAGGACATTTGCGCCGTCCTCGACCGCAACGGCCTGCGCCCCTTCCGCTACACGGTAACCAAGGACGACAAGCTGGTGATGGCCTCGGAAACCGGCGTGCTGGAAATACCCCCGGAGAATATTCGTATGCGCGGCCGCCTGCAGCCGGGCCGTATGTTCCTGGTCCGGCTGGAAGAGGGCCGCATCATCGGTGACGAGGAACTGAAGCAGAATCTCTCCCGCCGCCAGCCCTATGGCGAGTGGCTGAAGGAAAACAGGGTTTCCCTGGACGATTTGCCGGCTCCCCAGCCGGAATCCCCGCTGCAGGGCGAGGAACTGATCCGGCAGCAACGGGCCTTCGGCTACACCCTGGAAGAACTGAGAATGTTGACCACGCCCATGGCCGCAACGGCTTACGAGGCCGTGGGGTCCATGGGCAACGACGCGCCGCTGGCCGTCCTGTCGGAAAAGAGCCAGTTGCTGTTCAATTACTTCAAGCAGCTTTTCGCCCAGGTGACCAACCCGCCCCTGGACGCCATCAGGGAAGAACTGGTTACGTCGGTGGAGGCCTTTGTCGGCCGCGAGCGCAACCTGTTTGAAGAGACCCCCCTGCACAGCCGCCAGCTCAAGATTAAAACGCCAATCATCACCGACGAGGAACTGGCCAAGATTAAGAACCTGGACATGCCCGACGTCCGGTCAACCACCCTCTCCACCCTGTTCAGCGCCCAGGGGGAGGGATCCATGAAGGAAGCGTTGGACCGGCTCTGTAAACAGGCGTCCCAGGCCATAGAAGACGGTTGCAGCATCATCGTGCTTTCGGACCGGGGCGTGGACGGCGAAAACGCTCCCATACCCAGCCTGCTTGCCACTTCCGCCGTGCATCATCACCTGATTCGCGAGGGGACCCGCACCCGGGCCGGCATAGTTGTAGAGTCGGGCGAGCCCCGGGAAGTCCACCACTTCTGCCTGCTTCTGGGCTACGGCGCGGGAGCGATAAATCCCTACCTTGCCCTGGCAACTTCACTGGACCTGGCCAACCAGGGAGAACTGAACGGCACCAGGCCCGACTATGCGGCCAAGAACTTCATCAAGGCCAACGAAAAGGGTTTGCTAAAGGTGATGTCCAAGATGGGCATCTCCACGGTGCAGAGCTACCGCGGGGCGCAGATTTTCGAGGCCGTGGGGCTAAACCAGGACTTCATTGACCAATATTTCACCTGGACGCCCTCCCGGGTCGAGGGAATCGGGCTGGACGTGGTGGAAGAGGAACAGTTGGAGCGGCATAGCTTCGCCTTTCCCCAGCAGGAAATTGAAGGCACCATGGACCTGGACCCGGGCGGAACCTACCAGTGGCGGCGCCACGGCGAGGTCCACCAGTGGAATCCCGATACCATCGCCAAGCTCCAGTATGCCACCCGCTCCAATAGTTGGCAGTCCTACCAGGAGTTCAGCCGCGCAGTCAACGACCAGAGCCGGCAGTTGGCAACCCTGCGCGGATTGCTGGAGTTCAAATCGGGCAACCAGCCGGTGCCCCTGGAAGAGGTGGAGCCGGCCAGGGAAATTGTCAAGCGGTTTGCCACCGGCGCGGCCTCCTTTGGCTCCATCAGCAAGGAAGCCCATGAGACCATGGCCATTGCCATGAACCGCATCGGCGCCCGCAGCAATACCGGGGAGGGCGGCGAGGACTTCAACCGCTATACTCCCGATGAGAACGGCGATTCCCGCAACAGCGCCATCAAGCAGGTAGCCTCGGGGCGTTTCGGCGTCACTCCCAACTACCTGGTAAACGCCACCGACCTCCAGATTAAAATGGCGCAGGGGTCCAAGCCTGGCGAGGGCGGCCAGTTGCCCGGTCACAAGGTGGACGACATTATTGGCTGGGTGCGTCATACCACCCCTGGCGTTGAGCTTATTTCGCCTCCCCCGCACCACGACATCTATTCCATTGAGGACCTGGCCCAACTGATTCACGATTTGAAGAATATAAACCCCGAGTCCCGCATCCACGTTAAGCTGGTGGCGGAAGTCGGGGTGGGCACCATTGCCGCCGGTGTATCCAAGGGCCACGGTGACGTGGTGCTGATCAGCGGCCACGACGGCGGTACCGGCGCATCCCCGGAGTCGTCCATCAAGCACGCCGGCCTTCCCTGGGAGTTGGGACTGGCCGAAACCCAGCAGGTGCTGGTCGCCAACGACCTGCGCAGCCGAATAGTGGTGCAGACCGACGGCCAGTTGAAGACCGGCCGCGATGCCGCCATCGCCTTCCTGCTGGGCGCGGACGAAATAGGCTTTGCCACGGCGCCGTTGATTGTCAGCGGCTGCATTATGTTGCGCAAGTGCCACCTGAACACCTGCTCGGTGGGCATTGCCACCCAGGACCCGGAGTTGCGCAAGCGGTTCGCCGGCAAGCCCGAGTATGTCATCAATTACTTCTTCTTCGTGGCCGAGGAACTGCGGGAGATAATGGCCCAACTGGGCTTCCGCACCGTCCAGGAAATGATAGGTCGCGTGGAAGTCCTTGAAGCCAACACCGACGTGGACCAGTGGAAGGCCCGGGGCCTGGATTTCGACAAGCTGCTGTATCGTCATCCCCGCTGTGACGAAGTGACCATCTACCAGTGCGACGAGCAGGACCATGGCCTGGAGTTTGCACTGGACCACCAGTTGATTGCCCAGGCCGTTCCCGCCATTGACCAGGGCAAGCAGGTGGAGATTGACCTGCCCATCCGCAATTCCAACCGCACCGTGGGAGCTATGCTCAGCGGCAAGGTGGCCAAGAACTACGGCGAGGAGGGATTGCCCGAGGGAACCATCCGGATTAATCTCACGGGCTCCGCCGGTCAGAGCTTCGGAGCCTTCCTGGCCAAGGGCGTGGATATCCGGCTGGCCGGCGACACCAACGACTACATGGGCAAGGGCATGAGCGGGGGCAGGATTGTTGTGGTCCCGCCGCCCGGTTCCGACTTTGTACCCGAGGAAAATATCATCATCGGCAACGTGGCCCTGTACGGCGCCACCGGGGGCCAGGCTTTCATTCGCGGCATGGGCGGCGAGCGCTTCTGCGTCAGAAACAGCGGCGTCCAGGCGATAATTGAAGGCATCGGCGACCACGGTTGCGAGTACATGACCGGCGGCGTGGCCGTCATTCTGGGCCCCACCGGACGCAACTTTGCCGCCGGCATGAGCGGGGGCGTGGCCTTTGTTTATGACCCCAGCGGCGATTTCGCCATCCGTTTCAACGACGGTCTGGCCGACCTGGAAAATCTCGGCGACCCCGAGGACATCGCACTGCTCCGCCAGCTAATTGAAGACCACCTGGAATACACCGGCAGCGACCCAGCCCGAAAGATTCTGGACCAGTGGGACGTTTCCGTCTCCCAGTTCAGGAAGGTAATGCCCCGGGACTACCGGCGAGTGCTGGAACAGCGCAGGAAGGCCGCCGAACTCGCCCCGGCCAGCGCCGACTAACCCGCGTTTTACGGGTGAATTTCTACCCGCCGCCTGTACCTGTTGGTATTTGTTGATGATGACCACCGCAACCACCATAACTGCTGAAGAACTGTTGCAGTTGCCCGACAACGGTAAGCGACGGGAACTGGTGCGGGGAGAAGTGCGTGAAATGGCCCCAGCGGGCGACGAACACGGCGAACTTGCTATGACTATTGGTTCCGAGCTATCGCAACACGTCAAGGCCAAAGGGCTCGGCAGAGTGTACGCCGCAGAGACGGGCTTTATTATTGCCCGCAACCCGGATACGGTAAGGGCCCCTGTTGCCGCGTTTGTTCGACAGGAAGTAATAGATGCCACCGGACGATTGAGGGGCTTCAGGTCCGGGGCGCCGGACTTGGCCATTGAGGTAATATCGCCGGGAGATTCCTATACGGAAGTGAAGGAAAAGGTGCTGGAATGGCTGGAGGCAGGCTGCCGTATGGTGGTGACCATAGACCCCCGCCGCCGCATTGTGACCGTTTACCGTTCCCGGCACGACATCGAGATTTTGACTGAAGAAGATACTCTTTCCGGCGGAGAAGTGGTTGAAGGGTGGGAGTTGCCCCTGTCTGTACTGTTTGCCTGATTCGAGCGGCATGCTGGCAGGAAGGGAAGCAAAAAGCCGGAAAGAAGTAGCACATTAGAAAACTGGAAGTAACCTAACATGGGTAAACCTACGGGATTCATTGAATTCGGGCGACAGCCACCCAAACGCCGCCCGGTAGCAGAGCGCAAAAACGACTACAGGGAACATTACCTGGACTGGCCTGAACCCGACGCCAGGAATCAGGGGGCCCGGTGCATGGATTGCGCCGTGCCTTTCTGCCACATGGGCTGCCCCCTGGGCAACGTAATACCCGAATTTAACCACCACGTTTACACGGGTGAGTGGCACAAGGCCCTGGAAGTGTTGCTCAGTACCAACAACTTTCCCGAGTTCACGGGCCGCATCTGCCCGGCTCCCTGTGAAGCTTCCTGCGTGCTGAGCATAAACGCTGACCCGGTAACCATCGAGTACATCGAAAAGGAAATATCCGACCGGGGCTACAAGGAAGGGTGGATCAAGCCCCAGCCTCCGGCCCACCGCTCCGGCAAGAAGGTAGCCGTGGTGGGTTCCGGCCCCGCCGGCCTGGCCGCTGCCCAGCAAATTAACCGGGCCGGTCACTCGGTTACCGTTTTCGAGCGGGCCGACTATATCGGCGGATTGCTGATGCTGGGCATCCCGGACTTCAAGCTGGAAAAGGAGGTAGTCAACCGCCGCGTTCAACTGATGGCTGACGAGGGCGTGCAATTTCGCACCGGCGTTAACGTGGGCGTCAACTACCCCGTAAAGGACCTGCTCGAGGAGTTCGACGCCATTTGCCTGACCGGGGGCTCCACCCACGCCCGGGACCTGCCTGTGCCCGGACGGGAACTGGACGGCATACACCTGGCCATGGACTACCTGCCCCTGCAGAACAAGCTCCTGGCCGGCGAGGAACTTGACCCGGAACGGCACATTACCGCCGAGGGCAAGCGGGTGGTCATCCTGGGCGGCGGCGACACGGGCGCCGACTGCCTGGGAACGGCCCACCGGCAGGGAGCCGAGGTGGTGTACCAGTTCGAGCTCTTGCCCGAACCTCCCGTTGAACGCCGTGACGACAATCCCTGGCCCCAGTGGCCCACCATTCTGCGCACTTCAGCGGCCCACGAAGAGGGCGGCATTCGCGACTACAACATCCTGACCAAGTCCTTCTCCGGCAGCAACGGCCAGGTGGAAAAACTGCACGCCGTGCGGGTGGAGTGGACCACCGGCGACGATGGCCGGCCTTCCATGAACGAAGTCCCCGGCAGCGAAATGGAAGTGGAGACCGACCTGGTGCTGCTGGCCATGGGCTTCCTGCACCCCGAACACGAGGGTATGCTCACCGACCTGGGCGTGGACCTGGACGGCCGGGGCAACGTGCAGGTGGATGCGAACAAGATGACCAGCGTGCCCGGCGTCTTCGCCGGCGGCGACATGGCCCGCGGCCAGTCCCTGGTAGTTTGGGCCATAGCCGAGGGCCGCGAGGTGGCCCGGGGAGTAGACCAATACCTGGTGGGGAGTTCTAACCTGCCCAGGTCAATGCCGACGCACTAAGAGTTGCTCCACGAATAGGCACGACTAGTCACTAATGAATTGAAATGTCTTAAGGGGCGCCGATGTTGGCGCCCCTTATGTGCATTCCATCAGTGAGCATTAGTCCGCAAAAGGGGATTCGTGGTTCAATTTTATCTGGCGCCGCAACAAGGGCAAAATGAACAGCGCGGTAACCAAGCCCACAACCAGGCCCGTGATTGCGGCCGAGACAGGCCCAAACAGCAGGCCGGACAGCACAACCTCCGTCCAGTTCGAGGCATCCAGGATGAAGTAGTACACCAAGAGTAAGAACCGCAGTATAGAGTGCAGCAATTGGGACCCCGTCAAAGCCAGGCACCACCAAATCAGCGGCAATGGCAGAGGCCGCCAGGCCAAACCCCGGCTTATAGTTAAAGGAAGAGCTCCGACAATTCCCAGCACCGCCCAAATGATATGCCGGTGCGGGTTAAAGTCCTCGCTGCGGAAGTCCAGTCCAGTGCCGCAGTCAATCCCCCAACAGAGTACCGGAGGAGCTGAGAAAAACAACGTGAGGTTTATTGCCGCCCCGCAGCCGGCGCCGATAAGGGTGAACTTTACCCACCGGAAGGGATTCTCCAGGTAGTTTCGGAGAAGCACCCACTGAAATACACTGGCAAGAACCAGACCCAAAAACGAAAACAGTAAGGTTATCCAGAAGACCAACAGGCCGATCTGAAAGTGATCGCCGAAGAGGCGCCTTTGAGCAAGCCAAAATAACCCGGAAACGGTGAGGTGATTGGCGATTTCTGCGCAGGCATACCCTCCAACACAGGCCAGCACCCACCATACGCCGGTTTGCCGCCAGGTTACCGGCGCTGCATCTCGCCTTAACCGGATGCCGCTAAACCCCCGAAGCCGCTTCTACCAGTTCCGCGTATCTTGACAGGTACTCCTGCACGTCAAGGACCTGGATGGTGTTGGTGGTGCCGGAGACGCCGGTGAGGTTGCCGTGGACGATGGTTACCACGTCCGACTCGCTGACCAAACCCGTATCCAGCGCGCCCCGCATCAGCATGGCCACCAGCCTGGAGATGTCCTGCTCCGGCGGGATGACGCCACTGGGCTGAAGGCCCCAGCCCAGGGTCAGCCGCCTCAGGGTGGCCTCGTCGTGGGCGAATACGATGATGTCGCCCTCGGGCCGGTAACGGGACACCTCATTGGCGGCTCGTCCGGTACTGGTAATTACGATGGGCTTGGAGTTCAACTCCCGCGCCAGCCGGCTGGCGCCGGCAGCAATGGCCTGGGTTCGGTCCCGGGAGCGGAAGTCCTTGTAGTAGGGATATATCCTCTCCGACTCGCGGATGGTAATGTCCGCCACCCTTACCGCCTCCACCGGGTAGCCACCCACCGCGATTTCGTCGGATAGCAGGATGGAATCGCAACCGTCCAGTACCGCATTGCTGATGTCGGATACCTCCGCCCGGGTGGGCGTGGGCGACATCACCATGGACCGCAGCATCTGGGTGGCGATGCAGGAGGACTTGGCCGCCTCGTTGGCCTTGCGGACTATTTCCTTCTGGACCAGGGGGACCCGCTCCATGGGGATTTCCACCCCCAGGTCACCCCGGGCCACCATGACCCCATCCACTTCCTGCAGTATCTCGTCCAGGTTGTCTATTCCTTCGCCCCGTTCCAGCTTGGCCATCACCGGGGCCTCGCTGCCGATGCTCTGGAGAAACGCCTTGGCCTCGCGCACGTCCCTGCCCGTGCGGACGAAGGAAACCGCCACCCAGTCCACCTGCTGCTCCACTCCAAACTTCAACGCCGCCTTGTCGTCGTCGGTCAACACCGGCAAGTCTATCGTTACGCCGGGCAGATTTACGCCCTTGAAGGAGGAAATAGTGCCCCCGTTGCGTACCCGGGTCCTGACCCGGAGTCCGTCGGTTTCCAGCACTTCCAGGCAGACGATGCCATCGGAAATGAAGACCAGGTTGCCATCGCGCAGGTTACGTAGCACTCCGGGCTCAGGGAAGGGGATAATCGTGGGGTCGGCGGATGCCTCGTCCGCCGTGAGCAGGTATTCCTCGCCGTGATTGAGGTTCAGCCCCTCATCCATGTGGCCGAGGCGCAGCTTGACGCCCCCCAGGTCCTGAAGTATGGCCACCTGGCGGCCATGCTTTTCGGACAGGCGGCGCACATTGGAAATAACCTCTTCATGTTCGGGAAAGGTGCCATGGGAAAAATTGAGCCTGGCGCAGTCCATACCGGCCAGGATCAATTGTTCCAGCGTGTCCGGATCCCGGGAGACCGGGCCGATGGTTGCGATAATCTTGGTCTTGCGCATTGTAGTATCCCCCATCAACCCGGTGGCATTTATTCGCGGTTGGCGTAATAGGAATCGGTGGCCCGCCGCAGGCCGGTAATCCGGTTTTCCTGCAGGGCATCCCTGCGGTCCTGGGCCCACTGGTTAGAGGTCTGGATGCCCACCAGACTGCCCTGGAAATGGGGCATAACGTAGCGGGCCAGAAGCTCGTAGCTGCGCAGAATCTTCTCGCGCGGGGCCCAGTCTTCCACCCGGATCATGAAACTGCCGAAGCCGCCGCTGATTTCCTGCAGCCGCTCGATGCCGGCGATGCAGTCATCGGGCGTTCCCACAATCCACTGATTGTTTTCAACCATGAAGTCAACGATCTGGTCCTGGGGCACGTCGGGCACCTCGTTGCCCAGGGTTCTGCCGAAGTACTCGGTGACCAGCCGGCCGCCGCCTACCCTAATATCCTCGAAGGCCTCCTTCTTGCTGTCGGCCAGGTGCAGGCCCACCACCAGGCCCCAGTCTTCCCGGTGGACCTCCTTGCCGTGCTCCGCCGCCGAGTCCTCGGCGATGGACCACAGTTCCTTGAGGCTGGTGGAGCGAACGGTGTCCCGGGGGATGCTCATGGACAGTACCGCCGCGCCGTGCTTGCCGGCCAGGGTAACGCCAGCCGGCGACTGCACCGAGGCCACGGCTACGGGCAGGTGGGGCTGCTGGTAGGGACGAAGCTGCAGGACCGCCTCGTTCAGCTCAAACCAGTCGCTCTTGTAGGTGAGGGGTTCGGTCTCGTTGAAAAGGCGCAGGATGATGCCCAGGGACTCATCCATCATCTCCCGCTGCCGAGCCGGGTCAATGCCCAGCATCAGCGCGTCGGACGCCAGGGCGCCGGGCCCTACGCCCAGGATTACGCGGCCGCGGGTCAGGTGGTCCAGCAGCACCATGCGGTTGGCAACCATTAGCGGATGGTGATAGGGCAGGCTGATGACGCCGGTACCCAGGCGGATGTTGCGGGTGCGCTCGGCGGCGGTGGCGATGAACACCTCCGGCGATGCTATGGTCTCCCACCCCGCCGAGTGATGCTCGCCGATGTAAGCCTCGTCGAAGCCCAGGCTGTCCAGCCACTGCAGAAGTTCCAGGTCCCTTTCCAGCGCCAGGGTGGGGTTTTCGCCTACCCGATGGAAGGGAGCCATGAAAACGCCGAATTTCATCCGTTGGTGCTTGCCGTTGCCGTTAACTGCCATGCCAAGTCCTCCCTGCAGATGCTGCCGTTGGTTGAGGTCGCACGCCGGCGGTCACCCTTATCTCTTATCTTCGGGCCATTCTAACACGGCACACCCGGCCTTTGGTATAGAGAATTATCCTGGTGAAGAAATGGGGCAGTCATTCGGGGTAGCGGCAAACGGGCAAAAGTGGTATCTTGCTCGTACCAAACAACACCGCAAACGGGAGGTAAAATATGCCTCAAATCAAGCACATCGCCATAGCCACCAACGACGCCGAAAAGACGGCCAAGTTCTACTCTGAAGTATTCGGGCTGAGGCAGGTAGCCAAGCTGGACAGCGGCAACGCCATAGGCTTTATGCTCAGCGACGGCAACGTGAACATGGCCATCCTGGACTTCCAGAACGACGCCGTGGCCGGCGAGCGGGGCAAGGACTGGGAAGGCATCCACCACATCGGCTTCGAGGTTGAAAGCCTGGAGGAAATCGAGGCCCGCCTGATGTCAGCCGGTTCCGAGGAAATGAAGTCGGTCAACGAAGCCCTCCACGCCGGCAACGACGGCCCGCGTCACCAGAACGTGGAAACCAAGTACGAAGGCCCCAACGGCGAGATGATAGACGTGTCCCAGGTAGGCTGGGTGGGAACCCGGGGGTTGGATTAGGTTACCGACGCCAGGCCCTTTGATTCTAGGAAACGGGAAACCCGGTGGGCGATCACCCACCGGGTTTTTGTGTTCATTAACTTACCTTGCAGGACAATTATAAGTCCATAGGGTCAGAAGCTTCACCCAATCCCACCAGGGCTGCTTCAGCATCCACAGCAGGTATGGGAGACTGTGCGTAGTCCCTTAAGTTCCTGGTTACAATGAGCCTGGCTCCACTGGCCCGGGCTGCTGCTACCTGCATCGCATCTTCAAAGTCGGGCATAGGAAGCCCGGCGGCGTAACGGATACCCTGGGTATCGGTGATCGCCACATTCACGAAACGGGTTAATTCCAGGATGAAACCGCGCGCGTTAGTGCTGCCCCGCAAGGGTCTGATGATGTAATAGACATTGGACACACTATGCCATGCAATGCAGGCAGGTTCGGCGCCATGCTCAATTGAATCGAGGGAGGAGTTCTGAAGCTGGCCCGGAGTAAGGAAGCCGGTCAAGGGCGACATCAAGGATAATATCGGTATCAATAAGAATCATGTGAGGTACTTGTTCTTCAGAGCGTCATATCGGGGATCATTCTCGCGATCGGCTGGCTGGAACTTACCCCTCCACTTTTCAGCAAAAGTGGGGGGTTGCTGCACGTCCATTTCCCTAAGGGCTTGCTCAAAGAGCGACGAAAGCGACAATCCCTTGCCTTGGGCGTAAACTTTCGCAAGCGACAGTAATTCGGCATCCACCGTGATGGTGAGTTTCTGTTTCATGGTGACCTGACAATCTTTGAGTTATTGACAGTATAGCCAAAGGAACGTGCAAGAGAAACCGGCAGATCACCGGACACTCCGTCTTCCGGCAAGTCAACCCCCAAAAGCCCACCGTCCCTCGCCCGTTCAATAATCTCCAAGGCCGACGGGATTACCGGCAGTTGTTTCCGCCCATCCCACCAGCGGCAATCCCCTATCTCCTCTTTCAGCAGTTCAATCGTGCCCTCCGCCTCCAGGCGGCAGACGTGGTGGCGCTGGCTGGGGCTTTCGTAGTCGAACAGGTACTCGGCCGACCGGGTAACCAGACTGGTCTCTTCGTCCAGTTCCCGGATTGCGGCAGTAACCGGGTCTTCGCCCTTTTTCATGCCGCCACCGGGCAGGCTCCAGTGCTTTGCGCCCCGTTCCCGCACCAAAAGCAACCCGCCCTCGTTAATTACGAGGGCAGTGGCGCGGTTTCGCTTGGGCCTTGATTTTGGCTGGGCCATGGCGAATATTCTACGCCGGCACGAACGCCAGCGTTGGCCGATCAGAGTCCGTGTCCTGCACGTTCAGAACCAGGGCCATGCCGGTGGCGATGTTCTGCGGGTTGGCGGCGTCCACCCCCAGGATTAGGGCGCTGATGCGGGGTCCCTCTTCCAGGGTGACTATGCCGGAGCAGTAGGGGTTGTTGCGCCCAAACCCCTTTTCGCCCATGGCGTTGGGCACCACGGAAATGCAGGTGAAGGCGCTGAGCTGCCCCCTGCCGCTGAACTGGTACCACTCCACGTCCCGGCTGTGGCAGACCTGGCACATGGGGCGGGCCTCGGCGGAAAGCTGGCCGCAGGCTTGGCACCGCACTCCCGTTAGCTGACCCTCCTTAAGGTAGGCGAAGAAGGACGCGGCGTTGAATGCTCTAGTTTCGGTGGTCATGCTGCCCTACCCCCTGCGCAGGATGTTGACGACACAGGTGCCGCCGGTACCGCCCACGTTGTGGGTCAGACCCAGTTCCAGGTTGGCGTTGGGCACCTGGCGGGGGCCGGCCTCGCCACGCAGTTGGTGGAAGGTCTCGATTATCTGGGCAACTCCGGATGCGCCGACGGGGTGGCCCTTGGCCTTCAGGCCGCCGGAAGTATTGATGGGCCGGTCGCCCGTCCGGGCGGTGCGCCCCTCGTCCACGGCCCGGGGTCCCTCGCCGGGCTCGAAGAAGCCCAGGTCCTCGGTGGCGATGATTTCGGCGATGGTGAAGCAGTCGTGGACTTCAGCCACCTGGATGTCCTGGGGGGTGACGCCGGCCATGGCGTAGGCCTGGGCGGCGGCTTCCCGGGCAGCGGACAGGGAGGTCAACTCTTCGGCGTCGTGCAGGGGACGGCCCGAAGCCTGACCCGTGCCAGCGATGTGCACCGGCTTGTCGGTAAAGCTGCCGGCAATATCCGAGGACACCAGCAGCACACAGGACGCCCCGTCAGTTATGGGAGCGCAGTCGTAGAGGCGCAGGGGCCAGGCGATCCAGGGGTTGGCCCGCGGGTCGTTGAGGAAGTCCATCTCGTCCTGCCAGTCGGGTACGGGCTGGCCCTGCTGCTCGGCCCGGGCCTTGCGCCGTTTCATCATATCCAGCAAAGTGGTGTTGAACTGTGCCTTGGGATTCAGGGCGCCGTTGGTGTGGTTCTTGATGCCGACTTTAGCCAGGTGGGCCAGGCTGGTCTCGTACCGGTCCATGTGGGCCTTGGCCAGCGCGCCGTAGATGCCGGGGAAGGTCAGGCCGGCCGGCACCTCGTACAGTCCGTCGGCAGCCGAGGCCAGCACATCGGTGACGCCCTCGGTAGGCAGGTCGGTCATCTTCTCCACGCCGCCCACCAGCACCACGTCGTACATTCCCGAGGCGATGGCCATGATTCCCTCGCGCAGGGCGCTGCCGCTGCTGGCGCAGGCGTTCTCGATGCGGGTTATGGGCGTGGGCGTCATGCCCAGCCAGTCGGCCAGGATGGGCGCGGTATGGCCCTGCCCCTCGAACAGGTCGGAGGAGTAATTGCCGATGTAGCCGCACTCAATGTCCTCGACGTCTATGCCCTGGTCCATGTGGTCAACAAGGTCCTGGAAGGCTTCGACGAAAAGGTCGCGGGTGGTCATGTCGCGGAATGCGCCAAAGCGGGAAAGTCCGGCGCCGACGATGGACACGGGCCGGCCCAACTGCCGCCGCCTGGCGGATGATAGCGTTGCAGCCATAGGAGCTTGCCTCCTGGGGAGATTGTGGAGGGTATTATGGTGGGGCGGTGGAATTGCGTCAATGTTGGGGAATATCTTTATTTGCATCATCATTAGACATTAACTTCTTCCTGCACTACTTGACTGTGCTTATCCGATGCAGTATATTAATACTGGCCGGGGGGAGCTCGAAACTATCGACCGGGAGAAGGATCAATGACCACATCTGTCGCCTCGGAGGCTAGCACCGTTCACCGCCTGCCTGTTATTGCCCAGAATCTGCCCGATTTGGGAGATACTGGCAATGACTGGATTTCACAGAAGGGCAGGGAGATTGCCATCGGTTCCATAAGTGTAAGAGTCCTTCAGGAATTATTCACCGTGGACCGCCTGAAACCAGAGAATCCTGAAGGGTATCAAAGGATACCTACTCCGAACAGGGTTAATTCCCTTAAGCGAGACTTGGACTATTGCAGGGTGGATTTGCCGACAGCCATTTTGCTGAACTTGAGAAACTACGAGCCAGGCGTTCACCTATCAAGGTTTGGCAATCACGCTGAACTGTTGCTGCGGAATGAAGACAGGCTGTACGTAGTTGACGGTCAGCACAGGGCAGAGGCCTTGATAGCCCTTTACAAGGACAATCCAGATAAGTGGGGAGAGTATGCAATTCCATTTGTTTGCCTGCTTGGGGCAGACAGGGATGGAGAACTGACCGAGTTTTACGTCGTCAATGACAATGCCAAAAGCATTGATACCGGCTTGGCGTTGGAGCTTCTGAAGCGAAGGGCCGATAACTCTGAGTCAGCCCGGAACTATTTGGTCGAAACCGGGAAGGCGTGGATGAGAGAGGCCGTTGCTCTGACCCACAAGTTAGAGGACACCGAGGTGTGGCGTGGACGTATTTTGTCTCCTGGACAGAGCAAAGCGAGGACTTTGATCACTAACAACGGAATGGTTACGTCCCTTAGGCCGCTAGTTGACCAACCTGGATACTTCAAAATGTCGGGGGAGGACCAACAGATCAAGATTCTCAACTCTTACTGGGAAGGAATAAAGGCGGTTGTTCCAGAGGTCTTTACCGACCCTGAAAAATACAATCTGCAGCGCACCCTAGGCGTAATCGCCCTACATGCCGTATTGGTGAATGTGTTAGCAATTATCGGGTCTCAGGGTAAATCTGTACTTGATCCCGATACTTATGCCTCGATAATGGAAGACCCGCTCAATGAACTTGGCGGTTACAACAAGAACGGTGAATGGGTGGTAGGTACTGATTTTTGGAAGCGCGGCAACGAAGGGGCCTCTGGACTCTTCAGCAGCAGGGCGGGGTACCGCATTTTGCAGGCTCAAATCACAGAAAATTTGCCTGCTATAAGTGTACATTAAATATTGGCCGAGAGGATGAAGGTGTGCCCCCACATCCTCTCGCCATCCCTGACACTGACCGCCCTACCTGCCTTGTCTATACTCTAAATTAAATAACTAAGTAAGGCAGCGAGGTGTCAATCTAAATTCAGCGGAAGCAGCCCAGTTGACGGTGGAGGTGGCCTCGGAGAAACTGGCCGAATGAGCAGTTTGTTGGGTGCCAGGTTCCCGCCTGCGTGGGAACTACGGGTAGAAATCATGTCGCCCTGAGCTTGCCGAAGGGCCCAAAATCCTCGCAGGAAACCATGCCCCGGAAACCCAAACCGGGCTGCTGGGTTGGAGTTAGATGCTTCGGCACAGTCTATCTTGAGCTTGCCGAAGGACCCAGCATGGCATTTCTCCATAATGCCATCGCCCTGTGGTTTGCCCTCCCTTCTACCTTTCACTATACTGGGCGGCGCCAGGCTGTACTTCCCTGGTGGGCATTCTTCGCCCCGGAGCAAGCACCCTTGCAACCTGCTGAACCGGCTTTCGCGCCCGACCGCTCGCACCTGGCCCTGGGTGGCAAGACCATCCTTCCCGGCCTTTCCGCCGGCCACGTGGTGTACCACTGGATAGTGCAGAGCTTTGTCGTGCTGCTGCCGGAAATCCAGGCTGCCTTCAGCTTGTCCGCCGTGGGCGTGGGGGGCCTGGTGACGGCGAGGGAGATTGCCGCCGGCCTGGTCGCTCTTCCCGGCGGCGTTGCCACGGACATGGTGCGACGCTATTGGGGCCGTCTGCTGGTGGCTTGCCTGTTGGCTTCGGCCCTGGGCGCCGTTGTCATGGGCGTCTCTCCGCTTTACCTGCTGCTCCTGGCGGGCATTGCCGTCCTGGCCGCCGCCCACTCCATCTGGCACCTGGCCGCTTCCGGTTCCCTCTCCTACCACTACGCCCGCCGGAGGGGCACTGCCCTCTCGCTGCACGGCGTCGGCGGCAGCATCGGCGACGTGGCCGGGCCGGTGGCCACCGGGGCGCTGCTGCTCTTTCTTACCTGGCAGGAGATTATCAACATCTATGCCGCCGTTCCCCTGCTCCTGGGCCTGCTGGCCGTCTGGGCCTTTCGCAACATTGGACACACCTCCGAGCCGGCCGCACCGGCCGACCTGTCGGGCCGGGTGCGGGCCACCCGCGCATTGTTGGGGAGTCTTTCCCTGTGGGGCCTGACTGCCGTGCGTGGTTTCCGGGCTATGGCCCTGGTCGCCCTGGTCACCATTCTGCCCCTCTACCTGAGCAATGACCTGGGAATGAACGAATGGAGCCGCGGCTTTCACATTGGATTGCTGATTGCGGTGGGACTCGTGGCCAAGACGGGCGCGGGATACCTGTCCGACCGGTGGGGCCGCAAGCAGGTGCTGGTCCCCGGCCTGGTCTGGTCCTGCATCGTAGCGTTGGGTCTGACGGCATTTGACTCGGGGATAATGCTGACCGTGACCATTGCCCTGCTGGGACTGTTCCTGTATCCCGACCAGCCCATTCTCACCGCCGCCATCTACGACACCCTGGGCCGGGAGGTAGCCACCAGCGGTCTGGGCGTGGTGGCCTTCGCCAGTTTCCTTATGGCAGCCGCCTCGCCGGTGATTGCGGGCGCGCTGTACGAGTCTGTGGGATTCGACGCGGCGGTGTGGTATATCGGCGCGCTGTTTGCCCTGGCCGCGGTGGTTTTTGCTGCGCTGCCCCTGCCAAAATCTGAGGCGCAAGGCTGAGTGGGCGGAGGCGGCACATAAGCCCCAAACCCAGGTGACGTTAAAGTCAAATGCCCCGCCTGGTCATCCCCACGTAACAGTTCAGAAACGGAGCGAAGTACCAGCCCGACGTCCGTTATTCCCGCCTTCGCAGGAATCTCGACTCGAAGCTTCCAGACTTCCCGCCAGGTCCCGCCACCTTCCGGCCTTCGCGGAAATGACGGGTTTGCGGGCAACCTGTTCTCTTTAACTCTGAACAGTTACATCCCCACATTGACCCGCCTACCTGCCTTGTCTATACTTTAAATTGAAGCATTAGATAAGGTAGTGAGGTGTCAATCTGAATTCAGCGGAAGTAGCCCAGTTGGCGGTGGAGGTGGCCTCGGAGAAACTGGCCGAGGACATTGTGATGCTGGACCTGCGGGAACTGGCTCCCTTCACCGATTATTTTGTAATCATGTCCGGCAATTCATCTCGCCAGATTGAAGCCCTGGAAGAGGATATTACCGATGCCATGAAGGAAGCCGGGGTGCGCCGGTTTCACCGGGAGGGCACGCCGGCCTCGGGGTGGATACTGCTGGACTTCAGCGACATTATCGTCCACATTTTCGGGCCCGAAGAGCGCGAGTATTTTGAACTGGAACGGCTCTGGGCCCGTGCCCCCCAGGTGGTCCGGATGCTGTAGAGAGCCCCGGGAATCCCCTCCGTCATTTCTGCGCAGGCAGGAATCTGGCCCCAAGCTGTAAAGATTCCCGCCTGAGCGGGAACGACGGATTGGGCCGATTCAATCATCATTTCAATAGAGTTAGCCTGCTTGCTGCTTATGTGGCAAGGGCGGGTTTGAAACCCGCCCCTACAGGAACAAGACCTTCGAGGTTTGAAACCCGCCCCTACGGGAGCAAGACCTTCGAGGTTTGAAACCCGCCCCTACGGGAACAAGACCTTTGGGGTTTGAACCCCGCCCCTACAGGAGCAAGACCTTCCTGGTTTGAAACTCGCCACCACGGATGACCGGACCGGCCGAATTCCAACGACTCTACTCGTTCACCCAGGAATCAACGGCTCTCTCGTAGCTGAGAATCTCCTCGGGCCGGAAGAAGAGGTCCACCTCCCGCTCCGCCGACTCCGGGCTGTCCGAGCCATGCACCAGGTTGCGGCCAATATCTATGCCCAGGTCGCCCCGGATTGTTCCTGCGGACGAGTTTACCGGGTTGGTCTGGCCCATGGTATTGCGGACAATTTCCACGGCGTTGTTGGCCTCCCAGACCATGGCCACGATGGGCGAGGACGTTATGAAACTGACCAGGCCCCCAAAGAAGGGCCGGTCCACGTGCTCACCGTAGTGCTGCCTCGCAAGCTCATCCGAGACCTGCATCAACTTCATTCCGGCCAGTTTCAGGCCGCGCCGCTCCAGGCGGGTTATAACCTCGCCGACCAGGCCCCGCTGGACCCCGTCGGGCTTTACCAGTACCAGTGTGCGTTCTGCCATAGCTATGTTAGTTTCCTCCTTTGGGAGAGCCGTTGAACCGTAAACAACGGGCGTAAAATTCGGTCATTTCCTCGCCAAAAGGAACATCAACAGACCCGATGTATTCGATGATTTCTTCCCAACTAATGCACCCGACTTTGGCTTTCTCCAACACGGGCAAGAACCGGACTTGAAACCACTCATCCATGCTAGGTTCTTGGTACTCTCTCACTCTGACTTGGACTTTCTCTCGGATTGAATCTTTATTGACTTCTTTGGCAAATATGCCCTCTTCAAGTTGGCTATTAGGGGCAAGGACGAAGAACCTCAAAGACTCGAAACTCCCAACCCCGCTACCAGACCTATCTAGTAGTTCAGCTAAACAAGCAACGTTCCTTGCCGCTTGGTCAAAATATCTGGCGTTGGAAACTCCGGAAGACAATCTGCTAAACACTTTAGCTTCGACTATCAGAAGCTGGTTAGCTGATACGTTCACTTTAACATTAGCCTTGCCGGATTCATCTCCAACTGTAAATTGACCTATAACTCCATCTGCGTTTGTCCAACCTTCAGCAAGGTGGTCACCCCTGTACCGAGCCAAGAATGGGGAAGGCAGGCGTCCTTCCGCAAACCAGCGGGCTCCCGAATTAAAAGACAGCGTATGCGAACTTTCGGCCTGGCTGAAAAACCAGTCCAGAATCAACCACAGAAGCCATCCCTCGTTGTATAAAGTAGTGGCAGGAAAAGAACGCTCTCCATCTCTTGCGGACCATAGGATGTGAGAAATCCTCTTAATTACAACAGAGTCCGTCTTTTCGGTCATTGAGGATCACACTACCCCTGCCTTACCCGGTCGCGCCGCTTGGGGCCGCCGATGGTGGGCATTCGCAGGTAGTAGGGCTGAAGGGTTGCAAGGTCGTCCGCGTCGCCTGCCTCCAGCCTTTGGCGACCCAGTTCGGCCAGCGCCCACAAACGGGCCGCCGGCGAGTGGCCCACCAACACGGCCCGGTCTCCCATCTTTTCCTTAATTAGCTGGGCATGAGGCAGCGTGCCTTCACCGCAAAAGAGATGGCCGCCGTCAAGGCCGGACAATAGCTCATCGGGGGAACAGATGCGGTCCTCCCGGCTGCGCTGGCTGCCGGGGCCAAAAGCTGCCGACGCGACCTCGCCCCTTCCTGCATCCAGCAAAGCGCAGACGGGCAAGCCGGACTGCCAATAGGGTTGGGCCTCGGCATCAAGGGTGCCGACGCCAACCAGGGGTTTTCCCGTCGCCAGGGCCAACCCCTTGGCTACGCTCATGCCCACGCGCAAGGCGCTGAAACCGCCGGGACCCAAGGCAACGACAATTCCTTCCAGACCATTAACCGTGATGCCCGCGCCCTGCAGAAGGTAGGAAACCGCCGGCATCAGTTCCGCCGTGTGGTTGACGGTGGAACGCCAGGAGCGGGAGGATACCACCTGCCCATCCCGGGCCAGGGCTGCCCCCGCATTGCGGGTTGAAGTGTCTATGGCCAACAACATATTTATTGGGAACCGGCCCGGCCGGAAACCTCGTTCCAGTGGTTACGCAGGGCGGCGACGGCTTCCTGGTAGCGCTCGGGCGCCTCGGCAATGGTGAGAGTGCGACCCTCGCCATCCCCTGCATAATCCAGGTCTATCCACAGGCAGTCGGGGGGAAAGACCTCCTCGGCGCGTTCCGCCCACTCCACCACGCAGACTCCATCACCGAAAATCTGCTCTTCCAGGCCCAGGTCCCAGGCCTCCAGGGGGTCGTTTATGCGGTACAGGTCAAAGTGGTGCAGCGTCAGCCGCCCCAGGTAGCGAGTCATTATAACAAAGGTAGGACTGCGGGCGTATTCGACCACGCCCAGGCCCCAGGCTATCCCTTGGGTCAGGCAGGTCTTTCCGGCGCCCAGGGGGCCGCAGAGAAGGAAAACGTCCCCGGGCTGGGCGTGTTCACCCAACAGGCGGCCCAGGGCCTGGGTCTCCTCCGGCGAAGAGGTCTGGAAGTGCAGTGGTTCGGCCATGCTGCGGCAGTTTCCCCCCACCTACCCGAAATGGTCCCAACCGGCGCGGCTGACTACGGTGCGGCGGCCGTTGGCCTCCACCAGGGTTACCTGCCCCGCCGGCCCATCTACTATCCTGCCCACAACGCCGGCTCCCACCGGCAGGGCAGGGATTACTTCGTCCATCATAGATTCGGGCGCGGCAAACAGCAGCAGGTAGTCCTCTCCCCCGTTTAGGGCCAACTTCAGCCATTCGGCAGGAAAGGCTTCCTTGAGGTGAGGGTGAACCGGAACCGCCTCCGCGAAAATCTCCGCCGCCACACCGCTGGCCAGGCACAGTTTGGACAGGTCATCGGCCAGGCCGTCGCTCACGTCCATGGCGGTCTGGACTCCGGCCGCCGAAAGCAACTGGCCGCCGGCAACGTCGGGCCTGGGCCGGCGGTGGGCTTCCCGCAAGTGAACGGCGGCCGGGGGTGGCACCGACAGTCCCTCCAGCATGAGCTTGAGCCCGCCGCCCGATGAACCGACACAGCCGGTAACCGCCACCTGGTCGCCGACCTGCGCGGCAGTGCGCAGCATGGGGGGCCCCTGCCTGACACCGGTCAGCGCCACGGATATGAACACTACGGGCGAACGCACCATGTCGCCGCCCACAATGGCGACACCGTATTCCTCGCCAATTTCCAGCATACCCCGGTAGAGGGCTTCGATATCTGCAACGCGGGTTTCGGGCGGCAGGCCCAGGGTAACCAGGGCGTAAAGGGGCAGTCCTCCCATGGCGGCGATGTCGCTGATGTTGGATGCAAGGGACTTCCAGCCCAGGTCGGGCCAGGGTGTAGTTTCCCTGGTGAAATGGACGCCCTCAACGACGGTGTCGGTGGTGAACAGTTCGGTGGCGTTCGACGCAGCCCATGCCGCCGTGTCGTCTCCGGTGTCCACCAGCAGCTTGAAACCGTGCGGCGAGCCGTTGTCAGGACCGCGTCGCTGCCCGGTTACCATGGCGTTCAGGCGTTCGATGAGGCCAAATTCCCCCAGGTCTCTTACTTGCATGGCAACAAGGTTATGCCCGGGGAGCGGCAGCGTGGATTAGATAGTTCGAAGAATACCGCAAAGCCTAGTCTTCCATCGCTTGCTCAGACTTGAGCTTTTCGGCCACCTTGCGGGCCTGCTTCTCGCACTGGCTCCAGCCCAGGGACTCGGGTATAAGTTCCTTCACGGGCAGGTGCCGCCGGAAGGTTACGATGGTGCCCATTCGCTTGGCATTGATGCCCAGGTCCCTTACCAGGTGCTCGTTGATGCTGTCCAGTTCCATTGAGCAATCTTCCAACTCCACGCCCAGCGTCACCACGGCATCGCCCAGTTCCCACATTTTGCGGGCCGGAATGGGAATGCGCTTGCTCTTAAGCTGGTCAATATCTCCCAGGACTTCCCGCATGGCCCCGATGGCGCGGCCATAGGCATCGCAAGCCACCTTGAGGGACACTTCAGGCTTGTCGCCTAGCCGAGCCAACTGGGAGATGGGAACGGATGAAACAAACCCCTCATCGCGGGGTTCAAGGGCGATTAAAGCGAGAGATCCCAAGAGCGTGTCCTCCGGAAAAGGGGCATCGAGAAGAGGCCAGCACAGCGACTGCAAACCCCGCAACCCACATTGGTATCCAATGGGGCAATTATAGCTTGGCAGCTAGCTGGGGACAAGGTGGGGGGATATATATTGCCGCACCAAAATGATAACCGGCTAAAGCAATGGGCTTGGCCTGGCGAACCTTTCTTACCCAACAATCCTATCGTACTCGCCGTGAGTTCCTATCCACATCCAGATAAGATCGCCCTCGTCTTCGACGGTAATGGCCCGGTGAGAGCGACCAACCCGCACCGACCAAAAGTCGCCAACCTTCTTGAACCTGAGAGAGGGATGTCTGGGATCATCCCTTAACCTCTCATAGTTTCTCCTGGCAATTGACTGAGTGGACTGGTACGACTGCTCAAAGCAGGACCAGAATCGTGAGGTTGCCCGGGGCATTAGATGTTTCGCAGTGTTCCTGTGCACTTGCCCTCTATGGCCTCTTCCCGAAGGAATTCCAGACGGCCTGAGATGGAGTCATCCTCAATCTGTTGGTCCCATTTTTGTTCATCCAGGTCATGCAGCCATTCAATCAGTTCCGCGTATTCCCCTTTTGGAAGGCTGAGAATGGCCTGTTTGACATCTGCCATCGTGGTCATAATTAGCCTCCCACGAACTCAGCCAAACAATAAGAAAATACGTAAAAACGGGTCGGCAGAATTTCGGTGGCTCCTGTTATTTGGCACGGCGCCTTCTTTCACCCCCATGCTAACCTTCCCACATCCAGGAGGAAAAGGCTTTCTGAGGCAATTTCCCAGAAAGCGCGGTACCGGGAAGGGAGACCGACCTTACCTGCTGCGTCGAGAGTACCCCGGAACCGTATTAATACCAGGCCGGACATTTCCCCTTAGCAGCTAATCTTCGAATATGAAACCGTCAAGCCAATTAAAAAGCCGGACCTTTGCAGGTCCGGCTTTTGTCATAGGCGCCTTAACATCTGAACAGTAGAAGGAAGATAAGTTCTTAGTTGAGAGGTTTGGCCCACCCGTGTGGGCCCAGATAAACGATGAGCTTTCTCAGGGGACCGTTTCCTTCCACCGGGGAGCCGAAGCTCTACCAACTAGCTTGAGAAACGGAACACTCACCGAACGACCTGGGAGATGGCCCCTGCGCCGTCCGGTCAGCCCGGACAACCGTAGGGGTTAGTTACTCCCTAGAAAGGAGGTGATCCAGCCGCACCTTCCGGTACAGCTACCTTGTTACGACTTCGTCCCAGTTACCGAACCCGACCTCGGCACCTGCCTCCCTTGCGGGTTAGCTCAGCGAC
>DAOUIY010000060.1:0-76079 GCA_034423215.1 Dehalococcoidia bacterium | reverse complement strand
CGCTTGAAGTAGAGCTTGTTCTTCTCAATTCCCCGCCACCAGATCTTGTCGCGCATGAGAGCGCGGCCGGGGCAGCGGTTCACGCAGACCTGGCACACCTGGCAGAAGGCGTGAATGCCGTAGTCCACGGGCTTGTCGTAGGATACGTTGGCGTCGGTGGTCAGACCGACCAGGCGGCAGCGGGAGCCGACGTGGGGGGTCAGCAGGTAGCCACAGGCGCCCAGCTGGCCGGTACCGGCGGCCACGTGCATGGGGATGTACGGGCCGGCGGAGTCGCCGGAACCCATTACCTGCGCGTGGTAGCCCAGGCTGCGGATGTAGTTGCCCAGTTCCAGGGCCGCGGCGCCTTCCGTCCGGTAGGTGCTGGAATGCACGATCTCGGCGTCAACGCTGGGGATGGTCTGGGTCGGCTCGAAGTCCTGCTCGTAAGCCAGGGCGACGAAGTGCGGATAGTAAACAGTGCTGCCCTTCTTGCTCTGGAACGTATAGCGGTGGTCGAAGGCGGTGATGCCGACTTCGACGAAGCCCAGCTCGCGGGCCTTGGTCTTGATCAGTTCGCTGATGTCTTCGCCGGTGGGCTCAGCGGTGGGCTCCAGATCGGCGGTCATCCGGCAGGCCATAATCAAGGGCCGGTTGAGCTTTTCGTGTTCCTTGCGGATTTCACGCATCTCGGCGTGCTGGTCGCGAAGGGTGTTGGCCCAATCGCGGGAGGCGCGCTCGGTGATGTTGATGGATTCCAGCGGGTACTCCCGGGCGTACCAGTCAACCTCGCGCTGGGTCATTGGAATACCGGGTACGGTTTCCAACTCCTCGGGGACGGGAATAGTGACTTCGGATTCGCCCAGGTTCCGACCCGGACGAACTACCTCGTGCCCAATCTTAAGCATGCTCCTCCTCCTTTAAGTTTTTGCTGTAAGCTCACAAATTGGCATTGGTTCACGAAAGATAAACCTTCTCATTCCAATTGTCAACTATTAAGACCATCGAGGGAAAGAGAGATTGCTTGTATGGCGGTAGGTTACGAAATCGTGCAGGTTTGAACCATCAAGGTAGTGAAACGGTACATGCCTTGCCCGGTGTCTTCTAACCCCCTCAAGAGCAATATCCCCACACCCGGCGGCCGCCGGTCCGGGGCTTCGTGAAGCGGACACTGGCCGCCCGGCGGTGGGAAGAGGGGGGGCCTGGATGACGGTAGAGGCGATGTAAGTGGAGGCGATGTAAAATGTGAAAGGAGAGGGCGTGGAATGACGTCCGCCCCGCATACTGGACTACCCGGTCTGGACTACCCGATGTCCGGGCCGGCTCCATCCGGTCCGTCCGGCCCGTCTCCCCCATCCCCTAAATTGGAGGCCGGGGCTTCCCGCCTTTGCCGGATTATTCTCGGTCTTTCGCCGGTATCTGCCTTGGTCTCCGTTTCACTGCCCGCCCCCTCAACAAAATTTATCGTTCGCATGGGGTAGTTGATGACTATGCCCTCTTCCCGGAACCGCTCGTGGACCATCCGTATCAGCTCCGACTGCACCTCGAAGCTCGCTATCCGGTCCCTGGCCTGGAGGAACAGGTAAAAGGTGATGTTGGAGTCGTCAAAGGACTCGTAGGCGAAGTAGGCGCCGTATTCCCTTACCGCCCGGGCGTCCCGCTCCAGCAGCCTGGCCATCTCCTCGTGGCAAACCCGCTCCACCAGGGCCAGGTCGCTGTCGTAGCTCACCCCGCAGGTCAGGTAGATGTTCACCGCCGGAATGGGGCCCTGGTAGTTGGTGATGATGGTCTCCGCAAACCGCGAGTTCGGCACCACCACCAGGTTGTTCGTCCACGTCCGCAGCCGCGTGCTCCGCCACCCCACGTCTATCACGTACCCCGCCACCCCGTTCTCCAGCTCAATGTAGTCGCCCTGGGTTACCACCCCCTCCGTCATTACGTATGTCCCCGCAAACAGGTTGGACAGGGTGGGCTGCAAGGCCAGGGCCACTGCCAGCCCCCCCAGCCCCAGCCCGGCAATCAGGGGGCTGATGTTCACGTTCAGCAGGTCCAGCACCAGCAGGGCGCCCAGGGCATAAATCAGGGCCATGACGATGCGCCGGGCCATGGGCATCAGCCGGTCGTCCAGCGTCGAGGCCGTATGCGGCGATATCTCCTCCGTGTACCATTGGAAGAGGTTGGATACCGCCCCGGTCAGCGCAAATACCCCCAGTGTCAGTCCCAGGATGCCCGACCCGTGGTCAAAGACGTGCCTGGCCGTCGGCGACATTTCGAAGGACAGGACCACCGAGAAGTACAGGCCGGCCAGCATTATCCCCAGCGTCAGCGGCCGCCGGAAGGCCCCCACCATCCGCACGTCCAGGTCCGTGGGCGTAAAGTTGGTGAACTTCAGCACGATGGGGTAGGCCAGCTTGTTGAATGCCAGCGCCACCACCACCGACAGGATGAAGATGGACAGTGAGGACAGGGGCAGCCAGGCTTCCGGGATATCCAAAAGTCCTTCCAACCCCAGTTGCCCCAGCCAGGATTCCAGCAGATTCATGTGGCCTTCATCTCCCTAGATCCCGTCCCTTGCCCCGACTTGTCCCGGCTTGCCCCGGCTTGCCCCGGCCCGACCGACCGGACCGTCCCCCACATCCGGCTCCCCGGAAAATTATATCACCGGGGCGGGTATAGCCCCTTCCGGCGCCAGGCGGCTTCGGGCCCTCTGCCGACCCTCTGGCGGGTGAACCCTTTTGAAATGATGGCTAATCCACTGACCCGTAGTTCCCGCGAAGGCGGGAACCTCGACCGGCAATAGTTTCGTCGTTCCCGCGAAGGCGGGAACCTCGACCGGCAATAGTTTCGTCGTTCCCGCACCGGCGGCAAGCTCGACCGGCAATAGTTTCGTCGTTCCCGCGAAGGCGGGAACCTCGACCGGCAATAGTTTTGTCGCTCCCGCGAAGGCGGGAACCTCGACCAGCAGCAGTAAAGCTCCCTTCCTTGGCAAAAATGACGGTGCAATTTACGACACGCCCTAGCTCCCGCCTGTCCACCTCCCCGCCGCGGCGGCAACAGCGGGTTGGTCCGGCCCCATCATCCCTTCAACCTTGTCAGGCCATCGGCCTCACCGCCCCCTCGCTAACCTGGAGGTAGGTGGCCCGGTCCCCGAAAAAGCTCCGTACCAGGTCCAGGTCGGTGGTGGTAATCAGCGATTGCCCGTAGTCCCCAATCTTCTCCAGCACCCGGGCGCGCCCCTCGGCGTCCATCTCCGACAGCACGTCGTCCAGCAGGACGATGGGCTCGTCCTGCCGCGCCTGCAACAGGTAGGATGCCTCGGCCAGCCGCAGGGTCAGGGCCAGGGTGCGCGCCTGCCCCCGGGAGGCAAAGGCGCCCATGTCCACCCCGTCAACCAGCAGCTTGAAGTCGTCCCGGTGCGGGCCCACCGTGGTGCTGGCCGTGGCCAGCTCCCGTCGCCGCCGGGAGGCCAGGGCTTCCCGGTAAAGGGTCTGGTAAAGGGTCTGGGCCTCCTCCGGCGTTGCCCCCTCGGTCCCGCCGGGTGCATTGGGCAGACCGGGCACGCTGGGCAGGTACTCCAGGGCCAGGCGCGCCCCCGGGTGGCCCAGGTCGCGGTGGTGGTCGGCGCCCAGTCGCGCCAGCAGCGTCATGGCCCCGGCCCGCTGGCCATTCAACCACGAGCCTTCATGGACCAGCCGGTCGTCCCAAAACTCCAGCTCGGCGTCCCCGGCGCGCCCCTCGCGGATGAGCCTCAGCAGACGGTTGCGCTGCCGGACCACCTGCATGTAACGCTGCAGGGCCTTCAGGTACAGGGGGTTGGCCTGGGAAATCAGAATGTCCAGGTAGCGCCGCCGGCCCGCCGGTGGACCCTGTACCAGGTCAATGTCCTCGGCGTTGAACAGGACGGCGCCCACCGTGCCCACCAGGTCGGCGGCGGTGCGGCGCACCCGGTTGACCCGGATGTGCTTGCGTACCGAGTAGGCCGGCAACCCGGCCCCGGTGTCCGCAGGGGCCGTACCCGGGGCGGGGGCGCAGGAGTAGCCAACGTAAACGGAGATGCGCTCGCCGTTCTTCTCCAGCGCGCCGCCCACCAGCGCCTGCTCTCCCTTCCTGGCCGCCTCAAAATTGACCACCTCCCGCTCGTTTTCGGCCCGGAACGAGCGGGCGATGGCCAGAAGGTAGGCGGCCTCCAGCAGCGTGGTCTTGCCCTGGGCGTTGGCCCCATACAGCGCCACGACCCCGGCTGGAAGTTCCAGGTCCAGGTCCATGAAGTTGCGGAAGTTTGTCAGTAACAGGCGGGACAGGCGGGCCAACTTCTCCGTCACCTCCGCCGAGCGGTTAAGCGGCGAGTTACCACCATTTTAGCAGTAGAGACGGGGTGGCATTGAGCGGGGGATTCTGGAACCACGGGGGCTTGGGGCACACGCCGGGCAGATAAGGGCTGCCCGTACCAACGGGACCCGAGAGAAGGGAATTGGAAGGGGTCAGTTGACGGAGGCGGGACGGCAGCCGGGGCACCAGCCGTAAAAGTCCACCCGCTGCGAGGAAATCTCGAAGTCGGCGCCGGCGCTGATGATGTCGGTCAATTCGGATACCATATCCTGCCCTACGTCGGCATCCACCACCATGCCGCAGCCGATGCACACCAGGTTGGCGTGGGGCGAAAGGTTGGCGTCGTAGCGGGAAAGCTTCTGAAAGGGAAGCTCGCGTACTATCCCCGCCTCTTCCAGCACGTCCAGGGTGGAATACACCGTAGCGATGGTAACGTAGGGAAAGAAAGCCCGCACCCGCTCGTAAATGTCGCGCACCGACGGGTGGTCGGCAGAATTGACCACGACCTCGGCAATAGCGAGGCGCTGCGGAGTTAACCGCAAACCCAGGGGCCTGAGCCTGGCAACCAGTTCTTCCTGTGTAGTCAATTCGTTTGCTCCGGTTCGGTGGGACAGTCTGTAAAGCGGTTGGCCTGGCAGCTTTTCCGTGCAGACCGCCGCCATTATAACACGACGGGCAACCGCGCCGGAGCTAATGCAATGTGAGTAGAACAATTGCATAGCAGGCTTGCGGTAACTTGCGCAGGTTCTTCAACTGGAAGCCAATGTCACCCTGAGCTTGCCGATGGGTCTAAACTCCTGGCAGGTAACAACGCCCCGGAATCCGAAACCAGGCTGCTGGGTTGGAGTTTAGATGCTTCGGCTTCGCTCAGCATGACATATTTTTTCAACTCAATTGCCCTGAATGCAAAGGGAAGCAGCCCCGCCCTGTTCGCCAAGTATTGCCAGTATGGAATACCCGTTCAGGGGCGCTACCAGCCCGTAGGTTTGCCACCCGGCCACCAAGCCGGCGCCGGTCAAAGCGATTGAGAAGTCAGCGGCGTGAATAAGGAGCGGGACCGGACTATTCAGTCCGGCCCCTTGCTTTTCCAGCCCACGCTTGCCCGGATTTGCGATTGACCCGGGCGCTTGCCTACAGTCGCCCCCCGAAGAACACGGGAACCTGGCGGCGGTAGATCTGGATGCGGGAGCGGGCCGACTCAACCACGAAGACGTTGTCGTCGTCGTCCACGGTGACCGCGATGGGGCCCCAGAACAGCCTTTCCCGTTCCAGGCCCTGGGCAATGTCCCGTTCCTGCCACATCTCCGAGTTGGCATCCAGCTTTTCCTTGCCCCACTTGGACAGGGAACCATCCCCCGTGGTCTGGGTGAGGTACTCGCCATCGGCGCTGAACACCTGCAGGCGGTCGTTGCCCCAGTCCGTCACGTAGATGTTGCCGTCCTTATCCACCGCCACGCCGGTGGGACGGTCCAACTGGCCGTCGCCGGAACCTGAGGTCCCGAACTTCATCAGGAAATTGCCGTTGCGGTCAAACTTCTGGATGCGGTCGTTGCGCCAGTCGGCGATGTAGATATCGCCCGCGCGGTCAATAGTGATGCCCCAGGGCATGTTGAACTCCCCGTCGCCGTCGCCCTTGCCGCCAAACTGGGAAATGTAGCGGCCGTCCCTGGTGAACTTCTGGACCCGGTGGTTGTCGCAGTCAACCAGCAGCAGGTTGTCGTCCTGGTCTATGGCCAGGCCCGAAGGGCTGCCGATTTCCCCGTCGCCGGAGCCGGGCGTGCCCCACTTGCTGGTGAAGGCGCCGTCGCCCGTATAGACAGATATGCGGTTCAGCCACTCGTCGGCCACATAGACGTTGCCCGCGCTGTCCAGGGCAATGGCCGTGGGCCAGATGAGGGAGCCGTCGGCGTCGGAGGGGTCGCCCTCGCCGGCGGTGGTGACGCCCCGGGCGAACTCCCCGATGTATTCCTCGTCAAGGGTGCAGATGGTTATCCGCTTGCCGTCGGGCCGGTAGTCGTAAGACCGGCTGACGACGTACATGGTATCTTCCTCGCCCCGGACCATGGCCACGGGATTCCGGAAGCCGGGGCCGGAGAACTCGGCCCGGCCGATGGTGTGGCTGGGCTGAAGCGTAATTCCAGCGAATCGTGTGGTGGTCATATTGCCCTCCCTGTCAGGCGTTGTGTGGGCCTGGGCAGACGCCCGCGTCTGCCCCTACCGACATTCATTTCTATCGGACCGATTTAGATGAAGTCGAACTTTTCGAAGCTGCCGTTGACCAGGGGCTGGGCGTCCAGGCCCATCCAGTTCTCCAGCAGGCTGGTGTAGATGCTGCGGAAGTCATTGTTGAAGTGCAGGTCGCCTTCCAGCAGCTTGTCCGCCTCCAGGGAGGGATACTCACCGTACAGGCCGCCCTTGACGTTCTCGCCGATGACAAAGGCCATTCCGCCCGAACCGTGGTCCGTGCCCGAGCCATTGTCGTGTACGCGCCGCCCGAACTCGGTGAAGACCAGCAGGGTCACGTTGTCGGCGGCGTCGTGCTCGCGCAGGTCGTCCATAAAGTCGCCCACGGCCTGGGAGGTCTCGCTCCACAGCTTGGCGTGGGCTTGCAGTTCGCCGGCGTGGGTGTCGAAGCTGTTGTAGGGAGCGGTGGTGTACAGCACCCGGGTGCCGAAGCCGGCCAGGTGGGTCTGGGCGATGTTGCGCATGTACTGGCCCACCACGTCGTTGCCGTACTCGATGGATGACGAGTACATTTCGGGGGCGGTGCTCAGGATGTCGGCCCCCTTGAGGGCGTCCATGCCGGTGCGGGACAGGTAGTCCACCACGCCGCCGCGGCCCATGGCCGGGGAGTAGATGCGGGAGAAGACGTCCAGGGCGTCGGCCCGCTGGTCTTCTTCCTCAATGCCGGTCAGCACGCCGTAGGAGGCCAGGTTGCCCACCGAGGCCACCGGCACGCCGGGCATTGCCAGCGCCCTGGGCAGGCCGCGGCCGAAGTTGACGCCGGTGAGCACGTTCTCGGCGCTGGGGTCAATTTCCTTGATGGCCCGGCCCAGCCAGCCCTCGGTGCCCACCTTGTCGGGCTCGCAGGTGTGCCAGATGTCCATGGACCGGAAGTGGGAACGGTTGGGGTTGGGATAGCCCACTCCCTGGATGATGGCCATCTTGCCCTCGTCGAATAGCTGCTTCATGGGCCCCATGTTGGGGTTAAGGCCCACGTAGTCGTTAATTTTCAGCACCTGTTCATCGGGCACCCGCACGGAGGGCCGGTTGTCGGAGTACAGGGGGTCGCCGTAAGGCACCACCGTGTTCAGGGCGTCGTTGCCCCCGGACAGCTGCAGAACAACCAGCACCGGGTCTTTCTTTGTCGAAGTCATTTCCTCTTCTCCTTTGCCTGGCTATAAGCCCTTACGTAGGGGCGCCCCTGGTGGGCGCCTTCCCTGCGATTAGCTGGGCCGTTCATCCGGCAGGGCAACCACAAGGGTTGCCCCTACGATCCGTTGCCCCATCCCCTTGGGATGGGCTAAGCGAACTGGTATTCCTGCGTGGAAACAACCAACTGCAGGGTCTGCCCCACCCGCTGGGAAAACTCGGGCGTGCCGGGGACGAGGTCGCCGCCCCGGGAAACGTGGTCAATCAGTTGACCGCGGGTTTCGTCGGCCAGTTCGTAGGAACCCAGCAGTTCCAGGCAGTGGTCAACCACCTGCTCGGCGGAAATGGCGTTGCCGTCGGAGCCGACCCGGGCCACCATGTCCTGCACGCCGGGCAGGTCCAGGTTGCCCACCTGGTCGGCGGCAAAGTTGATGCGTTCCACCAGGGTGCCGCTGTCAATCCACTCGCCGCCGGTGTGCCAGCCCTCCACCGTGGGGGGATTCATCAGGTCCTGGCCCATGTAGCGGATGGTGTTGGCCACGCCGTGAATGCCCGGCTTGGGCGAGGTGAAGTCCTTGACCACCCGCATGGTGCCGATAACGGCCTCGGCGGGGCTCTTAACCTTGGCGAAGCGGGCATTCTTGAAGGCATCAGAGTTGAACAGCACCCGCAGCATGGAGCCGATGTTGTAGCCGGAGCTGAAGTATTCGTCCTCCAGCATCTTGATGGTATCCAGGTCCCGCGGTGGGGTGTTCTGCCAGGCGGGCACCTGCACGTCGTCGGCCACAAAGAAGTTGTACAGGTGGCGGGAGATGAACCGGGCGGTGGAAGGCTGCCTGGCGATGATGTTAACGATGTCGTCGCCGTTGAAGTTGCCCGTCTCGCCCAGGAAGGTCTTGTTCTCCTCGTCGTGGTCGGCCGGGTTGTAGATGAAGCCGGCCTCGTAGCGGCCGTAGGGATAACGCGGGATGGCGTTGGTAATGGTCCAGCCGGTGAAGGCCCGGGCGCATTCCTTAACGTCGTCCTCGCTGTAGTTGGCCTCGCCGTCCATGCCCACGCCCATGGAGAACAGTTCCAGCAGTTCCCGGCCCCAGTTCTCGTTGATGGCGTCCTTGTGGCTCATGCAGTTGTCCAGGTAGAAAATCATGGACGGATCGCTGGACAGGTCCATCAGCAGGTCGCGGAAGCTGCCCAGACCGCGCTCCCGGAACATGTCAATCTGCAACTTAATCTGGCGGCCATGCTCACACTTGGAGTTGCCGGTGCAGAAAATGCCGTGCCAGAACAGTGCTATCTTCTCCTCCAGGGGGCGCTGAGTGTTAATCATGGCGTAGGTCCAGTAGGCCTGGTTCACTTCCAGGGCGTTCATTTCCCGCCAGTCCACGAACCGGCGTTCCAGCACGTCCATTTCCAGGCTGGGCTGGTTTTCCGGATGCAGCAGTTCCTCAACGGTAGCCTCGTATCCGGCCGCTGCCCGCCGTTCCAGTTCTTCGTAGGAAGCGCCAAAACCGGCCCGCCGCATCAGGTGAGCCATTAACGCTATGTCATTACTTGCCATCCTCGAACCTCCTTCTTGGTTTCTGATTGCTCAATTTCCAGTGGTCAGACCAAATTCCTTTCAGGATAACGATTTCCGACCCTATAAGAGTAGCTCAATATTATGCAAGTAATAATTTGGTGTCAAGAAACTACGAAAACTAAACAGATACAAGCTTTTCTTTACGAAACGTTGAAATATTTAGGGAAAGAAGGTGTATCAGTTTGAATAATTGCTGCGCATTCTGCTTTTGACTTGACCACCCACGGAAGGACAGGGAGACAGGACAAGATAAGCCGCCGGGACTTTTCGCAATCCCGGCGGCCTGAAAGGCGCTCTGGTCAAGTTTGCCTGGTTCTATGTTTCGTTATTCTGACTACCGACTCCGAGAATTAGCTGCCGCCGAACCGGCGGCGATGTTGCCGGAGGGTTCAATCATTCATGATTACGGGGAGTCCGGAGGGAAGTCAAAGCGCCGCTATCGGGATTCATCAAGGCGAACAATGTCCGCCTGAATCAACGCAACAAGCTGGGTCATGCGCGCCAGAAGTTCCTGAATATGCTGCTGGTTCTCCTCCATCTGCCGCTGCCTCTCTGCCATCTGCCGCTGGTTCTCCTCCATCTGCCGCTGGCTCTCAGCCATCTGCCGCTGGGTGGCCTCCATGCCCCGGTGGAGGTCCAGGGATAGCAGGGAGAATTCTTCCATCCGTCTCATACGGTCTTCCATCATTGGGCCATTTACCCTCATTTCCTGGAATATTGCCCCGCAATTTTACACTCGCCCGGACTTGTCCGATATACCTCGGAGTCCGATAATCTGCCACCAGGAAAAACAACCACGGCCGCCGGAGTTATCTACTCTCCGGCGGCCCGAACTGCCAGTGGGATTCTGTTTTTCTGGTCCTTTTTCGGTGATTCGCCAAAGGAGCCTCTAGCTGCCGCCGAACCGGCGGCGATGTTGCCGGAGGGTTCAATCATTCATAATCACGGGAATGCCGGCGGCTTCGGCTTTGGCGGCGGCCTCCTCGTTTATTACGCCGTCCTGCATCCATATGTACTTGGCGCCCACCTCAATGGCTTCGTCCACCACCGGGGCCACCAACTCGGAACGGCGGAAGATGTCCACCATGTCTATGGGTTCGGGCACCGACTTCAGGTCCGGGTAGCTCTTCTCGCCCAGAACCTCCTCGATCATGGGGTTGACCGGGATGATGCGGTAACCCTGGGCCTGCATATAACGGGAAACGCCGTAGCTGGGTCGTTCCGGGTTATCGGAGATGCCGACCACTGCGATGGTCTTGCTGTTGCGCAACTGTTCCTCGACCAGGTCCATCCTGCCCACCTCCTTCTTAAATTGGCGGCTTCGGCTTCAACGCCCGGGGCGCCGCCCCCGGGTATTGTCGCACAGCCCCCGGTTTATCGGCTACACCGGGTTGGCTTATACTGTTCCGCAAAATTACTCCCGCAAATTGACGTTCTAATGACATTCTCAGGAGGCGCATCATGGCTGCTGGCGATGCCGTACTCTGGGCCCTGGGCCGCAACTGGAACATGGTGGATGCAGCGATAGAGGACCTGGATGCCGAAACCCTGGCCCGCCAGCCGGCGCCGGAGTGCAATTCCATTGCCTGGATTCTGTGGCACATGAACCGGGTGATAGATACCTTTATCAACCAGCGCCTCCAGGGACTGGAGCCCTTCTGGATAACCCAGGGCTGGAGCGAAAGATTCGGCATGGCCGAAGACGTCCGGGGCATGGGCTGGTCCCCTGAGGACCTGGCCGCCTGGGCCGCCCCGGACGTTGAACTGCTGCTGGCTTACCAGGAGGCGGCGCGCCAGGCGGCCAGGGACTACATCGGCGCCCTGTCCTACGAGGACATGGAGCGGGCGGTTACCTTTCCGCCGCCGGCCGAGACCCGCGACCATACCCTGAACACCGCTCTGGGCCAACTGGTGTGGGACAACGTGGCCCACGGCGGCCAGATAGCCTACCTGCGCGGCCTGTTCCAGGGCATGGGCTGGCACCGCTGAGCCAAGTTGAAAAAGAGGTTTCCCAAAACTATAATCCCAGCAACCCCGTACCTGGCCCGTTACCTGGGCCTCGGGGACAAAACTACGGGGATAACAACACCGGAGAGAGACCGGGACAAGGAGGAGAATATGCCCAGGATTAAGCATATCGCCATTCGCACCCCCGATCCGGAAAAGACCGCCCAGTTTTACATCAACGTCTTCGGCCTGGAAGAGGTGGGCAAGGCCGGGTCCGGCCTTTACCTGTCCGACGGTTACATAAACCTGGCCATCCTGAGGTCCATTGAAGAGGGCAACGAGGAGAGCGTTCGCGACGTTGCCGGCTATGCGGGAATTGACCATCTCGGCTTCATGGTCGAGGACATGGACGAGATTCAGGCAAAGCTGGAAGCCGAAGGCGCCCGCCCCATGAATGTGCGCATCAACGTCGGTGGCCACGCCGGCGACGGCCGCGGCTACTACGAGGAAAAGTACCGTGGCCCCGACGAACAAGTTATTGACGTTTCCGGTTCAGGCTGGATTGGCACCTAGCCGGCAAACCTGGTTGGTGAACTAATGCCAAAGCGGGATGTACATTACCGTTCCGGCGACTACGGTATGCTCGCTTTGAAGGCATGACGTATTAGCCGAATTTGGTGGCGCGCTCGGGTAGGGGCGCACGGTCATGCGCCCCTACGTTTGACGAAAATTTTGACCACTGCCATCACCAAGCCAGGTGCCCCCGATGTGGTGTTCACCCTGGCTTTGGTTTAGTGGCGCACATCTTTGAAGCGATGGGTGGTCATTCCGCTCACCCTGAGCCTGTCGAAGGGCCGCCCGCTCGCAGATTGACAGTTTGATGGTTCGACAGGCTCGCCATGAGCGGACTACCGTTCCTGCCCATTGACGGTTTCGGTCAACGGGCCCCGTCAACAAGCCCCGTGGATGTGGCGGCGCAAGATTGGTCACAAGGATGGGGGCTAATCCCGCTCCCATTCTCTGGGCCTCTCTGGGCCGGCAACTCGCCTGCTTTCGGTCTCACCGGCGGACAGCGCAGCCGGTCCCTAACTCACTTCCGTCCCAGGTTGCCGCCTTCCGTCCCTTTCGTCGTGCTGCGATACGGCTTTGCCGGCAAGGCTGCGGCAGTACGGGTGGCCGTAGTTGCGGCCAGGGCAAACTGTCCTGCGCAGTCGCGGTTCTGGCCGCGCCGAACCGGTTCTGCCGGTTTGGGCGAGGTTATGACAGGAACTTACCATACGGGGTCTTACCATGTTTGTGAAATGGTGGCATAATTAACTGCCGAGTCAAAGGGTTCGCTTTTGGCCCGTTTCGGCCCATGGGGCGGAACTCAGCCCTACTTTTGAGCCATAGAATTGCGAGGATGCCAGGGGCGCAGCAAGGCCCCTTGCCCACGCTGGGTCAGATTACCGGTCTTTCACGGCCCGTTTGGCGTTATAGGTGGGTGGGGTACAGGTCTCCGCCGGTTGTGGGCGCAGGGCAGCGATTGTCGTAGAAATTGACCCGGACGGATGCGCCGGCACCCGCAAAGCGCCCCATCTTCAACCATTGGGCCCGGCAGGTGAAGCTCGATTGAGTTTGGCGCTTTGAAAGCGGCCGCCGCCGGCTTGACCCGTGGATTGTCTTGTGCCGAGGTTTGAGGTTTGTTGTAACGCAATATATGGGTTATTATGTTGAATGGACTGGCTATAGTCTTTGAATTCGGCAGCGTGAACGATTGCGCCTGAGGATTGAATAGTAAAACTTCATCGAGGAATCGATTAGGAGGCAACGTATATGAACGTGGAGTCGCGTCGTGAAGGTACAAACCTGGTTTTGAAGGCCGATGGGCGTGTGGACGGCACCAACGCCACGGAATTCCAGGACGCCATGAAATCGGAAATAGTTGATTCCGACCGGGCCGTCATTCTCGATTTGGAAAACCTTACCTACATCAGCAGCGCGGGCCTGCGAGTGGTCTTGCTGATTGCCAAGGACCTGCAGCGCCAGGGGGCCAAAATGGCGGCCTGTGCCTTGTCTGAGCCCGTCAAGGAAGTCTTCGTAATCAGCGGCTTCGACAAGATTATTCCCATTCACGATTCGCAGGACGCGGCCATCGGCTCCATCGGCTAGTTTTTCGCTGAGCTGTTGGACCCCTTCCCGGGCGGAACGGGCCGCTTCCGAAAGGGCGGCTCCCCGGTGAATGCAGGCCCAATTTCGCGCTGACTGCTACAGAATAGCGAAAGATAGAATCCGAAATGGGAGAGAATGGGAGTAATGTCAGATGGATTCAAAATCCTGGTGGTGGATGACGAGCCGGACCTTGAACCGCTAGTCTTGCAGCGTATGCGCCGGCGCATACGTTCCGGTCAATACAGTTTTGTATTCGCCCATAACGGCGTGGAAGCCCTGGAACGTCTCCGTGAAGAAGAAAACATAGACATGGTCATCTCGGACATCAATATGCCCCAGATGGATGGGCTCACCCTGCTGGAACAGATCCCCAAGATAGATCCCAACGTGCGGTCAATCATTATCTCCGCCTACGGAGATATGAAGAACATTCGCACCGCCATGAACCGGGGGGCCTTCGATTTCGTCACCAAGCCCCTGGACTTCGACGACCTTCAGATAACCATTGACCGGACGCTGGCGCACCTGGTGGAATGGCGGGACGCCCTGTCTTCAAGGGACCGCCTGGTCAGCCTCGAAAACGAGCTGAACGTAGCCAGCAAAATTCAGCAGTCCATCCTTCCCACCCAGTTCCCCGCCGGGCCCGACTTCGGCGTCTTCGCCAGCATGGAGCCGGCCAAGGAAGTGGGCGGCGACTTCTACGACGTGATTAACCTGGGCCGGGGCCGAATTGGCCTGGCGATTGCCGACGTGTCCGACAAGGGAGTGCCGGCGGCCCTCTTTATGATGTCCAGCCGGACCCTGCTCAAGGGCTCGGCCATCGGCAATTACGAGCCCGGCGATGTGCTGAAAGAGGTCAACGACCTGCTGTGCGAGGGCAACGACGCGATGATGTTCGTTACCCTGCTGTATGCCGTTTATGATACCGCCACCGGCACCCTGACCTACGCCAACGGCGGGCATACCGCGCCATACGTCCGGCACAGCGACGGAAGCGTCATCGCCCTGCCATATACCGGCGGCGTCGCCATGGGCGTAATTGACGACCTGGAATACAGCCAGGAGACCTACAGCGTCGCTCCCGGCGATACGGTCTTCTTCTACTCCGACGGGGTTTCGGAAGCAATGAACGAGCATGGAGAGGAATACGGCGTTGGGCGCATGGCCCAGGTCCTGGCCGAAAACCCTTCAAACAACCCGGAGGATATCAACAACGCAATCTTCCGCGGCGTCCGTTCTTTTGCCGGTGAAACTCCGCAGTCCGACGACATTACCTGCCTCACCCTCTGTCGAAGTGAGAAGGCTTAATGACCTCCAGAATAGATCTACGGGTTGAGACCAAGCCCGAGGAATTACAGCGCATTTTTGCAGAGGTGGAAAAGCTGGCCGAAGTGGAAGACTGGCCCCCGGCCCTGGTCTTCAAGGCCAACCTGGTCCTCGAGGAATTTGGTCTCAACATTATGAACTACGGCTACGACGAGGGTGTTCACTCCTTTGACCTTTCTCTTGTCTCCGGCCCCGATAAAATCATCATTGAGTTCATTGACGACGGCCGTCCATTCAATCCTCTTGAGGATGTCAAGGCTCCCGTCACCGAAGGGGCTGTTGATGAACGTCCCATTGGTGGCCTGGGAATCTACTTCGTGATGGAAATGACCGAGGATTTCCAGTATCGTCGAGAGGATTCCAGGAATTATTCCACCATGGTGATCCGCAAATCCGAGTAATTCGGCATTTCCGCATGTTACCTATGAAGGCCCCAACGCTTCCGACGGTATTGGCCATTGTCGCAATTGCCCTCCTCTTTGGGCTGGCCGCAGCGGCTTGCGACCTCGGCCCCGGCATAGAAGAGGAAACGCCGGAACCCACGGCAGCCCCCACCATTAGCCCCCAGGACCTGAATCAGCGCCAGGGCGTTTCGGACGGCGCAATCCTGTTTGGCCAGTCCGCTGCCTTCAGCGGCCCCGCCTGGGAACTGGGCACCAACATGGAACTGGGAATCCGGGCGGCTTTCAACGAGGCCAACCAGGAAGGCGGCGTTCACGGTCGTGAACTGCAACTGGTTTCGCTGGATGATGCCTACGAACCCGAGGCGGCCATAGTCAACACTTTCGAGTTGATTGAAGAAGAGGCGGTATTCGCCCTGATTGGCGCCGTGGGAACGCCCACGTCCCGCTCTGCAGTGCCCGTAGCCCATGACGCCGGCGTTCCCTACGTCGCTCCCTTCACCGGCGCCGCCTTCCTGCGGGAATCCAAGTGGAACAACGTCATCAATTTTCGCGCCTCCTACAACCAGGAAACGGAGGAAATGGTCGCCAGGCTGACCGACGACCTGGGCATCGAGCGGATTGCCGTGCTGTACCAGGACGACTCCTTTGGCCGCGCCGGCCTGGTGGGCGCCACCATGGCCCTGGACCGGCGGGACATGGAACCGGTATCCGTGGGCTTTTACCCGCGCAATACCCTGGCGGTGAAAACCGCCCTGCTGGACCTGCAAAGGGGAAATCCCGAAGCCGTAATCATGGTGGGCGCCTACCAGCAGGTAGCGACCCTCATCAAGTGGGCCAAGCGCATCGGCCTGGATGCGGTCTTCATTACTATTTCCTTTGTGGGCAGCAACGCCCTGGCCGAGTTCCTGGGGCCGGACGGTGATAATGTCCTGGTAACCCAGGTGGTGCCCTTCCCTTCCGACAAGTCCATTCCCGTTGTAGAATCCTACCATGCCGCCCTGCGGGAGTTCGACGCGCAGGCGGAACCCGGCTGGGGGTCTCTCGAAGGGTATATCGCCGGGCGAATGACCATTTTTGGCCTGGAGGCTTGCGGCCGGGACGTTAGCAGGGACTGTTTCGTCGAGACCCTGAAAGACTCCGATGCCATTGACATAGACGGTTTCATGCTCAAGTTCGGGTTTGCCGATAACCAGGGTTCCGATGCGGTCTTCCTCACCGCAATCGGGGCCGACGGCAAGTACCGGGCAATAGAAGATTTGCGGGATGTGTTTCCATGACGAATGGATCAGAAGAGTCGTTCCGCTCCGAAGGTGAATCTCCGCGCCCCGGTTTCCTGCGACGAGCCTTCGCGGGAGCGGGAAGACGCCTCAAGCAACCCATGACCGAAAGCGAGTTTCTGGCGGCGCGGGCCAACCTTCGACAACTCTGGCCCAGGCTGCTCCAGAGCCGCCGAAAGATTTCCACCCAGCTTTACCTTGCTTTTGCCCTCATCGTAGCCCTTACCGTGAGCGCCAGCATCGTGGGCTGGTTTTCCTTCGACCGGGTGGGCACGGCCCAGAGGCACGTTAACGAAGAGAGCATCCCCGAAATGGTCACCGCCTTTGGCGTGGCCCAATACAGCGGCAGCCTGGTTTCCGGCGCCCCCCGGATTGTGGCCGCCCAGGACATATCGGAACTGGACCAGGTTTACAGCAGCATTTCTGAGGACAGCGATTCCCTGGAGAGGGAGCTTCTCTCCCTGGAAGCCCTGCTGCTGGGCTCGGACGAACTGGAGGCGGAGTCGGCTAACTTTCAGAATGTTCGCGACGACGCTCACCTGCTGACCACCAACATCAAGACCATTCGCAATCAGCGCACCGAACTGCTTTTCCAGGGCGAAAAGCGCGAGGTGCTCCGCGAAAGGCTGGCGGCAGTACGCCGGGACCTGGACGTTACCCTGGTAACCGCCCTTGATGACCAGCTTTTCTATACCATGACCGGCTACCGTGAAATTGACAGCCCCCCGGACCCGCCCGCGGTCCATTTCTCGTCCGAGGAGCTGGATTCCTACCGGCTATTGTCCGAGTTGCAGGCCGACGCCAACATAGCCACGGAGTTGTTGGGCAATGCCTTTACCGTTTCCGAGGCTGCCGCGCTGGAACCCCTGAAGGAGCGGTTCGAGGCGGCGATAAACCGGATAAATCTCAACCTGGCCCTGCTGCAGGGTTCCCCCGTCCACGCCGACATCGCCCCTATCTTCGAAACCCTGGCCGAACTGGGCACCGCCGAAGGCAACGGCTTCAACGTGCTCTACGATGAACTCCGCCTGATTGAGCGCCAGAGCGAGTTGCTGGACAGCAATCGGGTGGTGGCGGGGTCCATGGTGTCCAGCGTGGACGAGTTGGTGGGAGCGGCCCGAGCCAGCGCCCAGCAGGCCACCGAAGCCTCCACCCAGGCCATACTTGCCGGTAGAACCCTGCTCCTGGTAATCAGCTTAATCAGCATAGTCGTGGCCGCGGTGGTAGCCTGGCTGCTGGTGGGACGCATCCTCCTGCGGCGGTTGGGAATGTTGTCGGCCTGGATGCGCCGCATGGCCGCCGGTGACCTGGAGGCCGAGGTAGAGGTGGGCGGCCACGATGAGGTCGCCGATATGGCGGCGGCGGTGGAAGTGTTCCGCCTCCACGCCCTGGAAGTCCAGCGCCTCAACCTGGTCGAGTTGCTGGCCGAGGACCTGCAGGAGAAAAATGATGAACTGCAGGCCGCCTTCGAGGAACTGCGCCGGGCCCAGGACCAGATTGTAACCCAGCAAAAGCTGGCGAGCCTGGGCGAACTGACGGCCGGCGTGGCCCACGAAATCCGTAATCCCCTCAATTTCGTCAAGAACTTCTCGGAGTCATCGGTGGAGTTGCTGGTTGAACTCCAGGAAGTGCTGGAAGATGCCGGGGATTCCCTGTCCGAAGACCAGCGCGGCCTGATCCAGGAGATTTCCGACGACCTGAACGACAACATGGAGCGCATCCGCAACCACGGCGACCGGGCCAACCGCATTGTCCACGATATGCTCATGATGAGCCGGGGGTCCGGCGAGTTTCAGCTTACCGACATCAACCGCCTGGTGGACGAACATTCCAGGCTGGCGTACCACAGCGCCCGCGCCACCGACACCGAGTTCCAGCTGGACCTGCAATATGACCTGGACCCGGCAGTGGGAGAGCTGGAGGTTATTCCCCAGGACCTGGGCCGCGTCTTCCTGAACATGGTGAGCAACGCCTGCTATGCCACCAACGAAAAGCGAATGCAGTTGTTGGAGAAGGGCGTGAGTTTCATGCCCGTCCTTCTGCTCACCACCCACCGCCACGATGAGACCATTGAGATCAACATACGGGACAATGGCAACGGTATGCCCCCCGACGTTATCGAGAAGATTTTCAATCCCTTCTTCACCACCAAGCCCTCCGACCAGGGCACCGGATTGGGTCTGGCAATTTCCAATGACATAGTGCGCGAACACGGCGGCACGATTGACGTAACCTCCGAGCCGGGGGAGTTTACCAATATGCAGATTGAGTTGCCCCTGGTCCGGCCCACGGCAAGCATAGAGGAGGACCACGACCAGCAACCGGAGGACCAGGCGGAGCAGGAAGAACTGGAACAGGAAGAACAGGCCGCGGTGGAAGGCTAGCGTTCAACCTGTTTGAACCGATGGAAAGAGTTTCGGCTCACCCTGAGCCTGTCGAAGGGCCGCCCGTTCCCATATTGATATGTGATGGTTCGACAAGCTCACCATGAGCGGGCTTCCGGGTGGTTTCGTTGATGCAAGCCAGGGTTGCTTCCTCAGCCCCTCCCGTGCAAATGGAGGAGCTTTTGTCTGTCCAGCCCCGGATTACCCCATCCCGCCGCCGTTCACCTATTGACCGCCCGGCGCCGGTAAACATAACATGGCATTAGCGCGTTTTACACTCGGGCAAGGGCAAGAACAGCGGCATACTTGAGGGTGGGGTGGATTCCATGAACATTGAAACTTACATTAGCCTGGTCTTTCCCAACGGGCTGAGCCTTTCCGATGCCATCGAGCACATCCTTAACGTAGGTATCTATATCGTCGGCATCGCCCTTTATGCGGCTTTCATATTCCACTTCTACCGCTTCCTGTCTTCCCGGGATATGTTCAAGTTTGACCTGTCCGGGCACGAGGAGTCCCCGCACCGGGCCCTCAGGGGACTGGTCCACGTCGCCATGTACGTGGTCAAGTATGTTGTGGTCTTCCCCGTCTTCGCCTTCTTCTGGTTTGCGGTCCTCACGCTTATTCTTACCCTCCTTTCCAAGGACCGTGCCTTTTCGCAGGTGCTGCTGGTGGCCCTGGCCACGGTCAGCGCCATCCGGGTGGCGGCGTATTACCATGAGGACCTGGCCAGGGACCTGTCCAAGATACTGCCCTTCGCCGTCCTGGGCATCTTCATCATAGATGCTTCCTACTTCAACCCGCAGGACTCCCTGGCGGTTCTGAGAGACGCCAACAATCACCGGGAGCTAATATTCTATTACTTCGCCTTCCTGGTCATCCTGGAGTTTGCCCTGCGTGTCGTAATGGGATACGTGAAAGGGGCCATTGCCTTCCGAAGCCGCCCCATAACCCAGGGCGAACAGGACCCGTCGGAGCAGGCCGGCACGGCTGCGGCTTCTCTACACGGCGGGTCTGGCTACGGAGGGTCTGGCTACGGAGGACCTGAGGGCAGGGGCTCCGACCCCGTCCGCGCCGCCGCCCCGGCGGATTGACGGCAGCCGGCGGCTTGAAGCGGCGAGGAAGTAACCTTCTTTGAAATGACGGCAATGCACTGACTCGTCATTCCTGCGAAGGCAGGAATCTGAACTCCGGCCTGTCTGATGGTGCGGCATATTTGAAATAATGGGCAGAGCTTCCGCTCACCCTGGGGGGTGTCGTCAAATTGAAAGTGGTAGCTTCCGAACTGCTCCTTTTCGTCGTTCCCGCGAAGGCGGGAACCTCGACCGGCAGTAGTTAAGATTCCTGCCTTCGCAGGAATGACGGTGGATTTGACGACACCCCCTAGAAGCCCGACCACTTTAGCCAAGAATTGCGTGACGGAGGCAATGAATGATCCAGTCATCAGACGTATTTCGAGTTTTCCAGGAGCACCGGGGCGACGCCATCGTAATTCCTACGGGCACGTCGGGGCGGCACTGGCGGGAGTTCACCACCAACGAGAACCGGGACCTGAACCTGGGCGGCGCCATGGGGCACACGACATCGGCGGCCCTGGGACTGGCCCTGGGCCTGCCCGAAGAGAAGGTAGTGCTGTTCGATTCCGAGGGGTCGCTGCTGATGAACCTGGGAATCCTGGCTACCATTGCCGGGAAGAAGCCGGACAACTTCTGCCATATCCTGCTGGACAATGAGTGCTACGCCACCACGGGCGGGCAGCCGGTGCCCAACGCCCAGGAAATCAACTACGCGGGAGTCGCCAAGGAGGCCGGGTATTCGTCCGCGTACAGCTTTGACGACCTGGAAGAGTTTGCCACCAACATTGGGCAGATAATGCAGGATACGGGTCCGGTGTTCGTTTCCATAAAGGTGGTGCCGGAGGTGGAGAACGAGCCGATAGGGATGCGGGTACGCGTCCCCACCCGCAACCGGTCGCAGACCATCCGCGACCTGCAGTCGGAACTGGGAATCAGCGCGGATTAAGGGGCATTGCTGGAAGGAGGTTCAGCAGGGGCGCCGGCGACGGTGTTCCCGGCTGTGGCCTACTACAGCGGCCAAGGCACCCGCAACAGGGCGCCGTTACCGGTCAATAGCGTAAACAAAGCCGGCATGACCATGCCCCGCCCAAGTTGGCGGGGCATGGTTACCTGTGCAAGCTATGTTGCCGGAAGCGTTGGCCGCTAGTCCAGGCAGGCCAATACCGCGACCACGACCCCGATGATGCCGATGACGCCAAACACAACCAGGATATTCCACGTACCGAACTTCCATATCAGTTCTGATTGGATGTCCGACCTGGCCTTTCCAGTTGGCGTCCTGTAGCAGGGTTGCCAATGGTGGCTTCCAGGGTTGCCACGGTGTTCTTGAGTGTCTCCACTTCCAATTCCAGCCATTCAATACGGCCCTCGTGTGAATCGGAATCCATTTAGCCCACCCTTTCAGCCTTGTCTTTTACCCAATCCAAATCCAGGAAATCGTCCTCAGAAAGAGATGAGGGAAAAGTTACACTTACCGACCTGATTCGCAGCTCAACGATAGAGTTCGGGAACATTGCCACGACCGCTTCCTTCAGTCGGGTCAGCGCCTCATTGGGAGTGCCGCCCTGACCCAAGGCGCTGTAGGTTAGTCCTTTGGCATACCAACGGCCACCGTCTTCGCTACTCCGCACGCTGACCGGCACTATCTCAATCATTGCAAATTCCTTTTCCGAGACATGGACGGGGTAGCATCCTGCCACTGAAGCGGGACAAATCTTAGCCATTATACAAACACAGCCGAAGTACAGCAATTCCCTCATAAACCTGAAAACCCCTTGACGGCAACCCCAGGCAAATACCGTCTTTAGGTTCAACGCCGGAATGATGACTCCCGGGGTAGCCTGTGTGCCTTGGCTCTGAGCGTTTGCTGGGGAGGCGGCGCAATTGTGGCGGGGAAAGGGGCGGGTGTATGATGGGGCGAACTTTGGCAGGGGACTGCCGCGAGGAGACAAGAGATGGCCGACAAGCAGATATTGTGCGCCTTTGGGGTTGACCTGGACGCCGTGGGCGGTTGGCTGGGTTCCTACGGCGGGGAGGACTCGCCCGACGATATTTCCCGCGGCCTGTTCGCCGGGGAAGTGGGAACGCCCCGGCTGCTGAAGCTCTTTGAACGGCTGGGCATCAAGACCAGTTGGTTCATCCCCGGCCATTCCATCGAGACCTTTCCCGACGAATGCCGGATGATAGTGGAGCAGGGGCACGAGGTGGGAATGCACGGCTACTCCCACGAGAATCCCATCTCCATGTCGCCGGAGCAGGAGGAGACGGTGCTGCTGCGGTGCATTGACCTGATTACCGAGGTTTCGGGGAAACGGCCGCGGGGCTACGTGGCGCCGTGGTGGGAGTTCAGCCACGTTACCAACGAACTGCTGCTGAAGCACGGCATCAAGTACGACCACAGCCTGATGCACCGGGACTTTGAGTGCTACTACGTCCGCGTGGGCGACCGCTGGACGAAGATTGACTACGGTATGCCGGCGGACCACTGGATGCACGCCCTGGAACGCGGCGTGGAGACCGACCTGGTGGAGATACCGGCCAACTGGTACCTGGACGACCTGCCTCCGATGATGTTCATTAAGGCGTCGCCCAACAGCCACGGCTTCGTGAATCCCAGAGACATTGAGCAGATTTGGCGGGACCAGTTTGATTGGGTGTACCGGGAGTACGACGAAGCGGTGTTCCCCATAACCATCCACCCGGACGTGAGCGGCCGGCCGCAGGTGCTGCTGATGCTGGAGCGCATCGCGGAATACATCCGCTCCCACGAAGGCGTGCGCTTCGTAACTATGGAGGAAATTGCCGACGATTTTCTGGCGAAGCACCCGAGGGAGGGGGGGTAGCGGGGGTATTGCAATTCAGCTTTGGAGCCAGCCCGTCGCTTCGGCTCAGGGCGGAAGTTGGCGGGGTGGAGTTAAGATTCCTGCCTTCGCAGGAATGACGGGTTAGGGTATTAGCCGTCACTTCAATCCAGTAGTTTGACCACTTTGGATTGATGGGTAACTATAGAAGTCCGTCATTCCGGCGGAGGCCAGAAGCCAATCAGAATCCAATAAGGTTGGCGTTGGACATGGTTCCTTACCTTCAGGACTTCTGGGTTCCGGCCTTCGCCGGAACGACGGAGAAGAGCGGGTTCAACCATCATTTCAAAGTTGTCGGACTACCAGTAGTTTGACCACTTTGGATTGATGGGCAACTATAGAAGTCCGTCATTCTGGCGCAGGCCAGAAGCCAATCAGAATCCAATAAGGTTGGCGTTGGACATGGTTCCTTACCTTCAGGACTTCTGGGTTCCGGCCTTCGCCGAAACGACGGAGAAGAGCGGTTTCAACCATCATTTCAAAGTTGTCGGACTACTCGGTGTCAATGCCCCACTGGCGGACCATTTCCAGCATGGTGCGGGCGGTTTGTTCGTGGGCGATATCCACCATGTCGCCGGCGTAGGTTACCACTGCGCTGCCGGATTGTCGCTGTTCCTCCATGGCCTTCAGCAGACCCTGCCAGTGAGCAATCTGCTCGGGGCTGGGGGTGAATACTTCGTTGACCACGGGAACGTGGGACGGGTGGATGAGGTGCATCCCGGTATAGCCCAGTTGCCTCAACTGGTTGGCCAGGTCGCGCAGGCCGTCCAGGTCGTGGATATCGAACCAGCCGCCGCTGATGGGGAACTCGATTCCGGCGGAACGGGCATCCACCAGCACCTTGGACTTGATGAACAGGGTTTCCATGCCTTCGGGCGTCCACTGGAAGCCGATGGAGCGGGCGGTGTCGCCGCCCTTGCCGCCGCTGCCGCCCATGTGGGCCACCCGGTCCGAGGCCATGGCGATGTCGTAGGCCTGCCGGATGCCGTCGGCCGTTTCCAGGGCCGGGTCAATGCAGATGGACCCGACGGCCATGCCCGCCTTGCGCTCGAAGAACCTGAGCAGGGTATCCACCTCGACCACGTCCTCGGGCCGCTCCACCTTGGGCAGCAGGATGCCGTAGAGGTGGGGGCCGGTGACTGCTTCCAGGTCGAAGCCGGTTAGCTCGGTTTCCAGGCGGTTGACGCGGACGAAAAGGGTCTGTCCGGCTGAACCCAACTCTTCCACCATGGCGGCTACCAGCCCGCGGGCCTTGTCCTTTTCGGCCTCGGGCACTGAGTCTTCCAGGTCCAGAATCAGGGCGTCGGGACCGTACTGGTGGGCCTTGCGCATCCAGTCTTCGCGGTTGCCAGGGACGTACATGACCGACCGCAGGGGTTTGGCTTTGAACCTCATGTGAGCCTCGCAGATACTTTGTTTGGACAGGAGGTGTGCGGGCGGGCATAAAACCCGCCCCTACTCTATATCACCCCGCCCGACCGCAACCCCTCCAAATCCGCCGCCTCCAGCCCCAGCAGCTTGCCGTAAATCTCGGCGTTGTGCATGCCCAGGGTTGGGGCGCCGGGCAGGGTTGGCAGGGGCTGGCCGGAGAATACGACCGGGAAGGCGGACGCTATGCCGCCGGGGACGGGGGCATCCATGGCGCCGTGGCGCATGGGCTGGAGGGTTCCCCTCTGGTAGAAGTGGGGGTCGGCAATGATGTCTGGAACGGTGCGGACCGGGCCGCAGGGCACGTCGTACTCCTCCAGCCGGGCCAGGATTTGGGCCTGGGTCATTTGGCCGACGCGCTGCTGGACTTCGGCCCGGGCGTCGCCGACGTTGGTGACCCGGGAGGCGTAGTCGGTGAAGCGCGGGTCTTCCAGCAGTTCCGGGGCGGAGAGGGCCTGGCACAAGCGGCGCCACTGGTCGTCGCTGGCGGCGGTGATGATCAGGTCGGCGTCGGAGGCATGGTACAGGCCGGTGGGGCCGCCCCGGCTGGTGTTGCCGGTACGCAGGGGATTGCCCTGCTGCACGTCCTCCTCCAGGTTTTCCATGAACATCAGGGCGGCGAGGGTGTCCATCATGGAAACGTCCAGATGCTGGCCCTGTCCGGTGCGCTCCTTATCCCGCAGGGCGCCCATGATGGAGTAGGCGGCGAACAGGGGAGCCACCAGGTCGCCGATGTAGAAACCCACCTTGGTGGGAGGGCCGTCGGCATCGCCGTTAATGTCCATCAAGCCGCTCATGCCCTGGATTTGCGGGTCGTGGGCCGGACGGTCGGCGTAGGGGCCGGTCTGGCCGTAACCGGCGATGGAGCAGTAGATGATGCCCGGATTGACCGCGGACACGTCGTCATAGCCCAGCCCCAGCCGGCGCATGGACCCGGGGGCCAGGTTCTCCAGGACAATGTCGGCCTGGCGGGCCATGTCCAGGAACATCTCCCGTCCCCTGGGGTCTCTAAGGTTCAGGGTGACGCTCTTGACGCCCTGGGTGCGCTTGAGGAACCGGGTGGCGATGTCCTGATCGGTCTGCGGGGTGTTGTGGACGCCCCGGGGCCCGGCAAAGGGGCCGTTGCCGCGGACGGGGTCGCCCCGCCCCGGTATTTCCACCTTGATAACCTCGGCGCCCATGCGGGCCAGGTTCATGCTGAGGTAGGGGCCGGCCAGGAATACGGTGACGGCAAGGACCCGGATATCGCTCAGTGGCTGCATTGCAAATACCACGCTTTCTCGTGACTTGGTAACTTTCGCAACCAGTATAACCCGCCAGGGCAAACGGATTCTCTCCCTGACCGGAATCCCCAGGGATAGACGGGCCCTGGGATATTATTTGCCGGGATCGAGGTTCCCGCCTGCGCGGGAACGACGATGTAGCAGTCCTCGGACTGGGCTTCAAGGTTCGAGGTTTCCGGTTTCGCGGGAACGACGACGTAGAAGTCCTCGGACTGGGCTTCGAGGTTCGAGGTTCCCGCCTGCGCGGGAACGACGATGTAGCAGTCCTCGGACTGGGCTTCGAGGTTCGAGGTTTCCGGTTTCGCGGGAACGACGATGTAGAAGTCCTCGGGCTGGGCTTCGAGGTTCGAGGTTCCCGGTTTCGCGGGAACGACGACTCTTGCGCATTAGAATGCGTTTGCCCTGGGGTGTATCATCGGCCAATGGCGCGTCGAATTACGGGCATGGGAAACTGGGCGGCGTCCCTGCGTATCAGGGACTTCCGCCTGCTGTGGGCATCTACGCTGCTGTACTCCCTGGCCAACGGGATGGAACAGGTGTCGGTGGGGTGGCTTATTTTCGAGCTGACCGGCTCGGAGTTGATGGTGGGCGTGGGAGCGGCGGCCCGGATGCTGCCCTTCTTCCTGTTCGGAATCCTGTCGGGGGCCATCACCGACCGGTGGGACCGGCGGTTGCTGTTGAGGATAGGGAACCTGGGGGCCGCCGCAGTCGCGCTGGTGATGGCCCTGTTGCTGCTTTTGATGGGAGGCCTGGTCAACGTGTGGGTGGTGGTGGGACTGGTGGGCGCGCTGGGCTGCATGTTCGCCTTCACGCTGACGGTGCGGCAGACCTATACCTTCGACATCGTGGGCTCGGGCCTGTCGTTGAACGGGCTGGCCCTGGGGGCGATGGCAATGCAGGGAGGCGGCATCCTCGGCTCCCTGGCGTCGGGGGCCCTGATTGAGGCGGTGGGAGCGGGCTGGCAGTTCGTGGCGGCGGCCGCCTGCTACTTTTGCGCCGCCCTGGCCACGCTGGCGCTGAGCAACCCGGGGCGGTCGGCGCGGTCGGCGGCCACGTCGGTGCTGCAAAACCTGGCGGGCTACGCCAGGCTGGTACGCAGCCGTCGCTTTCTGCTGGCGCTGATGTGCCTGACCGCGGTGACGGAGGTGCTGGGCTTTACCCACATGACGCTGCTGCCGGTGTTTGCCAAGGATGTGCTGCAGGTGGGGCCGACGGGGCTGGGGGTGATGACGGCGGCGCGGCAGATGGGCGGCCTACTGGGCCTGTGGGTGCTGGCCGGGCTGGGGGCCTACCGGAAGAAGGGCCTGATGATGTTTGTGACGGCGCTGGGCTTTGGCGGAGGGTTGATGGCCTTTTCCCTGTCGGGCAACATCTACGCCTTCCTGGGGGTGCTGCTGTTCGTAAACGCCTGCGCCATGGCGGTGGATACGCTCTACAAGACCCTGATGCAGGAACTGGTGTCCGACGAGGAGCGGGGGCGGGCCATGGGTTCGTGGGTGCTGAGCATCGGGTTTGCCCCGGTGGGGCACGTGGGGGTGGGCGCGCTGGCGGGAATAGTGGGAGCCCCGAGGGCTTTGCTGATTAACGGGGCGATACTGAGCGTGGTCAGCGTGGTAACCATGCTGGCAATGCCGAACATACGGCGGTTGAATTAGGGGGTGGCGCCAATTGCACCGTCATTCCTGCGAAGGCAGGAACCTCGACTCCAGCCGGTCGAGGTTCCCGCCTTCGCGGGAACGACGAAGTGGGGGTTCGGCAACTTCCACCTTCTTCTTGACGACACGCCCCAGGGATGCGGCGCGATCGCGTTGCATTGATGGATGAACCCGGGAGTCCGCCGGTGCAGGGCAATTGCATTATTGGCTTGTCGTAACTTGCGGATGATCTTCCCCCTGGAAATGAATGTCACCCTGAGCTTGCCGAAGGGTCCAAAATCCTCGCCGGAAACCACAACCCGGGCACCATGGCCCGGAAACCATGGCCCGGAAACCGTAACCAGGCCACTGGGCAGGAGCTTAGATGCTTCGGCTTCGCTCAGCATGACATTTTTCTGTAATGCGATTGTCCTGAGGGGATGCAAGTTGGGCGAGGTTGACGGGTTTGATGGGTGGGCGGCATACTCACTTTTGCGCCCTGGCTTAAATGTCGGCTTGGGTGTTGAGTTGAGCTTCCAATTGAGTCTTGAGCAGGGTGCCGGGGACGGACCGTTTTGACGGGGAGAGGTGAATCGTGGCAGGACCATGCACCGGCCTGACCGTACTGGATTTCTCCTGGGGAATGCCTGGGGCCCTCTGCGCCCTGGTGATGGCCGACTACGGAGCGGAGGTTATCAAGGTAGAACCGCCGGGGGGAGACCCCTACCGCTTTGAGCCGGGGTGGATTTCGTGGAACCGGGGCAAGAAGGGCGTTGTGCTGGACCTGACTACCGGGGAGGGCCGCGAGCGGGCCATCCGGCTTATCGGCGAGGCCGACGTGCTGGTGGAGTCCTTTCGCCCGGGGGACATGGAGGCTTGGGGACTGTCGTACAAGGACCTGGCGCAGCTTTACGCCCGGCTGGTCTATTGCTCCATAACGGGATTTGGACAGGAGGGACCGCTGCGGCGGGTGAAGGGCTACGAGGGCGTAGTTGCGGCCAAGGCGGGCCGGATGCTGAACTTGCAGGGACAGCCCAACCGGGACGGCCCGGTGTATTCGGCGGTGCCAACGGGAAGCTGGCACGCCAGCCAGGCCGCGCTGCGGGGGATTATCGCCGCGCTGCGGGTGCGCGACCAGTGCGGGCGCGGGCAATGGGTGCAGACCAGCATCGTTCAGGCCCTGGCTTCGCCCCACGACAACAATGCCGGAGCCGGCGGGCTGGTTAACCTGCAACTGGCGCGGAAAGACCCGGACCGGTTTCCGGTGCGGCCGCCCAGCCGGGGCCTCTCCACCATCGGCTATATTCCCGTCCGCACCAGGGATGGCGGGTGGCTGCAGCACGCCAACCAGCGGGTGCCGCACATCCAGGGGCATCTCAGGGCCATCGGGCTGGGCGACCTGCTGGAGGACGAACGGTTCGAGAGAGCGCCCGCCGTCAGCGCGGAAAACAGGGAGTTGCTGCGGAGGGAGATTCTGCAAAGGCAACTGGAGAAGACGGCCGGGGAATGGATGGAGATTTACCTGCAGGACGGCGATATTGCCGCCGAACCTTACCGCACCTGCGTCGAGGCCATGGACCATCCTGCGGTGGTGGCCAACGGGACGGTGGTTACGGTAGATGACCCGAGGGTGGGCCCCATGCGCACCCTGGCTCCGCTGGTGGACTTGAAGCAGACGCCGGGAGAGCCGAGCGGACCGGCTCCGTACGTGGGAGAGCACGACACCGAAACGGGGAATCTTTCCGAGCAGGCCCCTACGCCGCAGTCCGCTTTGTCGCAAACGCTTCCGGCGCAAACGCTTCCGGCGCATCCCCTGGCGGGGGTGACCATTCTTGACCTTTCCACCATCCAGGCCGGGCCCTACGCCGCCGCCCTGCTGGCAGACCTGGGGGCGCGGGTTATCAAGGTTGACGCGACGGACCGGCGGCTGGATGAGGGACGGCGGTCCACGGCGCAATCGGTGGCGGAACCGCGCACCTACGCCGGCAAAGAGGGCATTCAAATTGACCTCCAGACCCCGGAGGGAAAGGAGGTCATCCACAGGCTCATAGCCAGGGCCGACGTGCTGTCGCACAACTTCCGGCTGGGCGTTCCGGAACGGCTCCAGATAGACTGGGAGACCTGCCGGAAGATTAACCCGGGCCTGGTGCACGTTTGGATGGGCACCTACGGGGAAGTGGGGGAGCACGCCCGCCGGCCGGGCGCCCACCCCATTCCGGGGGCCATAATGGGCGGGGCCATGCGGCAGATGGGACGAGCCATGCCGCCGCCGCCGGAACAGGCTATGGATATGGAGGAAACGGTGGAGGCCACCCGCTGGATGATGAAGGCCAACTGGGGGCCGGATCAGAACACGTCGCCGGCGGTGGCGACGGCCATCATGCTGGGCCTGCGGGCGCGGGACCAGACGGGCAAGGGTCAGCCCGTCCACGTTACCATGCTGAATGCCAACGCCTGGACCAACGCCGATGAATACTACGATTACGAAGGCCGCCCCGCCATCGCCCGGCCCGACGAAGAGATTCACGGCCTCCATGCCCTGTACCGGCTCTACCGCTGCCGCCAGGGGTGGGTGTTTCTGGGCTGCCTGTTCCAGGAGGAATGGGAGGCCTTCTGCCGGACGGTGGGACAGGAAGAACTGATGGCCGATGCCCGCTTCGCCACGCGGGAGGCGCGGCTGGCCAATGACGAGGCCCTGATTGGCGAGATAGGGGCAGTATTCGCCCAGGGCTACGCCGCGGAGTGGGAAGCGATGCTCACGGCGGCGGACGTGGGCTGTGTGCAGGCGGACGAGGCCCTGGAGGGAGACTTTTACGCAGACCACCCCCACGCCAGGGAAATGGCCCTCAGCGTTGAAGTGGAACACCCGTTCATCGGAAAGTACCTCCGGTACGGCGGGCTGGTGGAGTTTTCGCTGACCCCGGGCCTTTACCGGACCTCCATCCAGGTAGGCCAGCACACGAGGCCGCTGCTGAGGGAGATAGGGTACGAGGATGAGGAAATTGATGCCCTGGGCAGCAGGGGGATAGTGCAGTGGGCGGACCCGTCGGTGGGCGGGGAGCCTTAGGGGGTGTCGGCAAATTCACCGTCATTCCTGGGAAGGGAGGGAACTTAACGACTGCCGGTCGAGGTTCCCCGCCTTCGCGGGCACGACGAAAAGGGAGCTGCCGGGAGGCTTCCGCTTTCAATTTGGCGACAGGCCCCAATAGTTTGACCACTTTGGAATGACGGGCAACTATCGAAACTCGTCATTCCGGCGGAGGCCAGAATCCAATCAGAATCCAATAAGGTTGGCCTTGGACATGGTTCCTTACCTTCAGGACTTCTGGGTTCCGGCCTTCGCCGGAACGACGGAGAAAAGCAGTTTCAACTATCATTTCACAGTTGTCGGACTACCAGCAGTTTGACCACTTTGGATTGATGGGTAAACCCCGGAGTCCGCTCGTGGTGAGCCTGTCGAACCATCAAATTATCAATCTGCGAACGGGCGGCCCTTCGACAGGCTCAGGGTGAGCGGTAATACTATCCAGCATTTCAAATGAGTTGAACCACTAAACCAAAGCCAAGGTGAGAAGTGCATTATTGCTTGAACCCGGCAACTGTTGGCTGCCCATTCTTCCAGCGTAGGGGCGATTCGCGAATCGCCCCTACGCTGGAAGAGCAGGACCGGCGCCACTGTACCAAATGAATATTCCACCCTGGCTTTGGTTTAGTTGCTCTGCTTATATGGAGACAGGATTGTCCTGCCGCCGACGGAGAGGCAGCGACGCGCCAGGCTGGCCCCCAAATCCAGGGGGAGTATTCTTGAATGAAGCGCCAGGCTTATGCTGGACGACCATGTTCTAATGGCAGGGGTTAGCTGAAATATGGAGCGCAAACCTTGACGGTATTGGTCAGTTTCGACATTGATGGGACGCTGGAAGCGGGAGACCCGCCGGGGCCCATCGCCATGAGCGCGGTGAGAAAGGCGCAGGCGCAAGGTTGCATAGTTGGCAGCGCGTCGGACCGTCCCCTGCCGGTGCAGCAGGCCATCTGGGACCGGTACGGCATTGAAGTCAGCTTTGTCTCGTCGAAACAGGGGCTGCCGGAGGTAAAGGCCCGCTTCGCCGCGACGGAGCATTACCATATCGGCGATACGGAGCTGGACAGGCAGTTTGCCCTGGAGGCGGGGTTTTGGTTCGTGTGGATGGATGAGGGCGCCGCCGAGCCGTGGCTCAACGGGGGCGTGGGCCAGGGGTAGTGGTCCGTCGCCACGGGAATGATTGATCAGCTGAGATTCCCCTCATGGTGAGCCTGTCGAACCATCAAATTATCAATCTGCGAACGGGCGGCCCTTCGACAGGCCCAGGGCGAGCGGGAATATCATCCATCAGTTCAAATGGGTTGAGCCTGCAGGGGTTCAACAGTGTTGGCGTGACGGTTAATCCATCCCGGCAGCCTGGTTTCGGTTCCCGGGTCATGGTTTCCTGGGAGGATTTTAGGTCCTTCGGCAAGCTCAGGGCGACATGACTTCCGGTTGAAGAACCTGGCGCAGGTTACGGCGAGCTTATAATGCAATTGCCCTGGCAGGCTCCGCTTTTGATTGAAAAATCCCGGCTACTGTGGATATTATCTGTAGCAAGACGCGGGGCAGGGACCGGCGCCCCATCCTAACCTTCTCCGCTCAGTGGGGAAGGGACTTCTGAGATAGACTCTAATCCGGCGGGAGGCGATAGCCATGTCAACTATTCCAGGCCTGGAGAGACCGGCCCCGGTTCCCAATGAACTGACCCAACCCTTCTGGGATGCGTGCAACGAGCGACGGCTGGTCTTGCAGAACTGCACCGCCTGCCAGCGGCTGCATTATCCGCCCACGCCGCGGTGCAACAAGTGCGGGTCGGGGGACAGCTTCGAGTGGAAAGAGGTTGAGGGCAAGGGCCACATTGACGTGTACATGGTAATACGCGATTCCCGCATCCGGGGGTTCCGGTCGGCGCAGCCCATAAACTTCGCCCTGATAACCCTGGACGAGGACCCGGGAATCAATTTTCTGTCGAACCTGCCGGGCACGCCCCCGGGGGAGGTCCCGGTTGGCGCGCCGGTGGAGCTGATCTTCGAGGAAACCAGCAACGGCCAACTGGTCCACGAATGGCAGGTGACGGGTTAGCTGCCCGGAAAACCGCCAATACCGTACATAGCGCACAAGGCAAGGGAGAACTGAAATGGCAAGCGACACTAGCTGGATGAGAAACCGGGAAGGCATGGGCATCTGGGAGCACCGGGGCAAGGTTGCGTTGGTCGGCTGGGGTCAGTCCCACATGGACCGGCGCTGGGACGGGGTGACCATGGACAGAAGCTGCGGGGGCCTGACCCGGGAGGCGTGCCTGAAGGCCATAGCCGACGCCGGGCTGTCGCTGGACGACATAGACGGGCTTATTACCAGCAAGGAGACCCGGGCCGAGCAGACGTGGGCGCCGCGTCCCTACTTTGACCCGCCCTACGACACGGAGGACGGCCTGACCTATACCTCCGCCGACTGGATACGGCGTGAACTGGGGTTGAAGAACGTGAAGTACCTGGAATCCGACGCGCCCTACATCGGGCCGATGATGGGCCAAGCGGCGCAGGCGGTGGGCGACGGGCGGTGCGAGACCGCGCTGGTGTGGTATCCGATGGTGAACCTGTCGGGCCGGTACGGGCACAACAACCCGCAGAACAACAGCCAGGAGGCGCCCGGCAACGCGGCCTTTACGCTGCCCTGGGGCTACCAGAACGGGGCCATGTTCAATAACCTGGTGATATTCCAGCAGTATTGCAAGAAATACGGCAAGTCGCACGACGGGCTGGCGCCGCTGTGCCTGAACCTGCGCCGGAACGGGCTTATGACCGACTGGGGGTATTACTCCCTGTATGAGCCCTACCAGCTAACGCGGGAGGACTACCTGAACGGGCGGGTGATTGAGGAGCCGCTGGTGATTTACGATTGCGACCGGCCGGTAAACACCTGCGCGGCCTTCATCTTCACCACGGCGGAGCGGGCCAGGGACCTGAGGCAGAAGCCGGTGTACGTGCTGAACCATGCTCAGAACAATGGCCGGGGCCGCAGCACGATGGCAACGCTGGAGGAACACCAGGAGGCGGTGGCCAGCCTGGCCAGGAAGATGTGGGAGGGTTCCGGCCTGGGGCCGCAGGACGTGGACATATTCAACCCCTACGACGGCTACCTGACCTTTACCCAGCAGTTCCTGGAGGGCTTCCAGTGGCACGGCGTCACCTGGGGAGAAGCCCACGACTTCTACGCCGACGACATACGGGTGGAGGGGCCGCATCCCTTCCTGTCCAGCGGGGGAAACAACGGAACGGGCCGGAACCGGGCGGTCCTGTTTTCCGACAGCCTGCAGCAGATAAGGGGGACGGCCGGCCCGAGGCAGGTAACGGGCCGGGCGGAGACTGCCCTGGCGGGCTGCAATACGCCGGACAGTTGCGGGTTCCTGATGCTGAGCAAGCACCCGAGCTAGGCGCTGTTGGACAAGGAAGCTGTTTCAAATTAACCCGACTTCCCGCAAGGCTCGTCTGGCTCGTTTTGGCCAGCAGGACTTGGATAGACTAAACCCCATCCTCACTAGGGGGTGTCGTCAAATTGAATGTGGGGGCTTCCTAGCCTCCCCTTTCGTCGTTCCCGCGAAGGCGGGACCCTCGACCGGCAGTAGTTAAGATTCCTGCCTTCGCAGGAATGACGGTGCATTTGACGACACGCCCTAAAGGATGGGGTTTGCAATCTAATAGTTTGACCACTTTGCATTGATGGGTAAACCGGAGGTCCGCTCGTGGTGAGCCTGTCGAACCATCAAATTGTCAATCTGCCAATGGGCGGCCCTTCGACAGGCTCAGGGTGAGCGGAAATACTGTCCGTCTTTTCAAAAAGGTTGAACCGCTGGGAGGCAAGGAGTATATGGACAAGGTTAGCCGTCCTTAGCATTTTCCTTCCTCAGTCGCTCGACTGCCTCTTGCAAGGACTCGCCCGGTCTGAGATTGGCATAGGCCCGGATATATTCATTCGCCGCTTCTGTACGCCCTTCCTGGCGTCCTTCCTGGCGTCCTTCCTGGCGTCCTTGCTCGCGCTCTTTTCTCTTGAAGATTCGACCCATAAGCATGGCTACTCTAGCGAGTCTCCCTTTTCCTTTCTCAGTCGCTCCACTGCCTCTTGCAAGGATTCGCCCGGCCTGAGATTGGCATAGGCCCGGATATATTCATTCGCCGTTTCTGTACGCCCTTCCTGGCGTCCTTCCTGGCGTCCTTGCTCGCGCTCTTTTCTCTTGAAGATTCGATTTAATGACATGGCCGTTCTCCCAAAGCTAAGTATAACTATGGCGGCTGCAAACGATGCGCCAGATACATCGGCGACTACGCCAATCGGCCACTGTGTATCCCATTCGTCCACGTAAAGGAAAGCAACCAGGAAGCAGACCACCAACGAGGATACAAACAGCCCACAGAATGCGCCGCCTATGGTCCTGACATTTTCACGGATGGAGTCGCTTATAGACGTGGCGACATTGGCAAACCAACCTAGAATTCTCTCGCTCCCTATCTGCGTCCAGAGCATGGTATATACTTGCCATGGTATGAGCTTAGCTCAAATGTGTCAAGATTAGTGGGGGGCAAACAAAGGGCAAACGCATTCTCCCACCTAGCCGGATTCCCGAAGGTTAAGGGGGACCTGATACATTACTTGCCAGGTTCGAGGTTCCCGCCTGCGAGGGAACGACGGACTCTCCCAAAATTCAGAATGCGTTTGACCTGGGGGCATACAAGGTTATAGCGAAACGGCCTAAAACCGCTCAAGGCACACGATAAACCGTTCCTGGTTAGCTTGTCGGACAACAGGCCACCGGGGTGTACATCTTTCATTGAGGTCAGGATTGGCGGGACGGCATTATTGCCCGTGATTTCGCAGTTGTCCTGCTTGACGTGCCATTACGAGGGGTGGCGCCAGGGGGAATCCCGGTATTGGGCCCGGCCGGGCCCCTCGACCGTTACTGAAAGCCCACGAGCGGTTGGTCCAGGTCAACTCCCTTAGCCTGGGCCAGCACCTGGAAATCGCCGTACTGGTCGGTGTCCACCAGGGCCATCAACGCCATGCGTTCCAACTCGGCGCGGGCGGCGGACAAGCCCTGGTGCGGGAGGTCGGCAAGGAAGGCTGAGAAGCCCAGGTTCTGCAGGAACCGGCTTTGCGGCGCAAACCCCACGGTCTGAAGGCCGTGCCGCTCTCCCAGCCGCATCAGGGATGTGAAGTCCACCAGGCAGGTGATGTCCTGCTGCCCCGGATGACGGTAAGGGTCGTCGCTGACGCGATGCTGCCGGTAGCACACCATGGCGCCGCCGGAGTTGGCGGGGGAGTAGAGGTCGGAGGCCAGGGCTCCGTAGTCAATGGTGAGGACAAAGCCCCGCTGCAGTGCCGTAGAAAGCTGGCAGGTCCAGTCTTCCATTGCCAAGTTTACCTCGCCGCGGTAACCGTCGGGCAACGGGACGGCCAAGTTTACCTCGCCGCAGTAACCGTCGGGCAAGGGCAGGGCCAGGCCGGCAAGCCGCTCCTCGATGCGCGGGGAGGACGGCTCGTCGAGGACTTCCACCAGGTTTTCCCCGTCCAGGGTGACGAAGACTTCCCTGACTCGTCCGTCCTGCATGGCGAAGCGGTGGACGGGGAAGTTGTCTATCAACTCGTTGCACAGGATGCAGCCTTCAACATTGCGGAAGGCCCCGAGTCCGGCGGCCTTGACCCGCTGAACGCCTGGAGCTGCGTGGCGCGGGCCGGGGGGCATGGCATCTTCCGAACCGCCGGGCCGGTCAAAGGGGGTGCCCGGCGACGGGAACCGGCCGGGCTGGTAGTCGGCGGCGACGTAGTTGAGGGCACGGGCAAGCCGGGGCGCCGTTCGCTGGCAGGAATCCACGATGGACCGGGCCAGGAGGCCATCGCCGGCGCCCACTTCAATCAAGGAAAAAATGGACGGGTTGCCGAGAAGATGCCACATCTGTTCCAACTGTCGCGCGACGAGGGCGCCAAAGGCCGGATGAGCGGCTGGCGATGTGCCGAAGTGGGAGTTGATGCCGCTGCCGCGGGAGGAGTAGAAGCCGCCGCGGGGGGAGTAGAGACAGACCTGCATGAACTGGGCGAAGGTGATTCGCCCGTTCTTCCGGATCAGCTCTCTAATCTCCTGGTCAACGGCAGAGGGCATTAGGGAACCCCTGAAAAATTATGAACCGGGCTTGTTTTGATTAGTGCGGGATTGCAGGGAGAACAGCGGCTCTCCGAACTTGTCCTCTTCGGGGGGATTCTGGGCCCCTTCCAGCCCCTGGTTTCCTGGGGCCGGTGGATAAAAGACGCACTGCTCCCGCGGTCAACTGTCGGTAAGGGTCTGGGCCCGTTTCAGGTTGGAAAACCCCAGCAGCAGGGCCAGTCGCTCCGTGTTCTTGGCCAGGCCCCGATAGCGTAGTTTCGCATAGCCGAATATCCGCTTCACGTCCAATACGTGGCGCGCCAGAAGGACTGCCAAGCTTGCCCCATTAAGGACGGCCGCCTGCCGCCCAAACAGAAACTACGGTCTGTCAGCTTCACCATGTACTCCATCCCGTTTATCTGAGAGCCGGGGAAAGAAACCGCACTCCGGCCTGCCGGCGGGAACGGCGGCGGCGCATGGCCGTGGCAGAAGGGATCTTCGCCTCAATGGACCGGCTGAGTTGGGCCCGTTCCAGGCTCCGCAGTTTGTGGAAGAGCCTGCCCCCGAGCAGTCGGGGGGTGGACTGCGAAGGATACATGGCCGCCTTTGCCCGCAACGTACTCAAGCTGGTACGCGGACTCGCCAAGGGGGTAGGGCCACCATGCCCAGCGTCGCCAGCCATGGCTGCCGCCCTAAGTTCCGAGCCTATAGGGAGCGGCGCTGTGGCCCGTTGCACGCACCAAGGCTCGCATTTCTTCCCATTCACAAGCTGTGGTTCAGACTACGAGCCAGCTTTCCGATGAAAATCACCACAGGCAGGGGACTTTTTCAACAGGCCTGCCCCTGGAGAATGACAGCCTGCCAATTCGATTTATACCCGCTATGCCCGTTTCGGCAAGACGGGGGAGCCTTCGGGCGGCCGCATGTCGACTCCCAGTAGGGTGCAACTGATGAACGAGTAGTAGCCCATCAGCGCTCCCAGGACGATGGTATTGGCCTCGCCAAAGTGCGCCAGGGCCGCATCAAAAGTCTCCTGGGAGACCTGGTGGTCGTCCATCAACTCCCGTCCGTAGCGCACGATTATCGCCTCTTCCCTGGTGAGACCGTCCAGGCTGCCCCCCGTGGCGATTATCTCCACCGCCTCGGGCCGGGCCCCCGCCCGCAACGCCTCAGCGGAATGGGAGGCCCATACATATTCGCAGTCCCAGTGGCGGGCGGCGGTAATTATCGCCAGTTCAGTGTCATGGTCGGACAGGTTGCCACCGAAGCGCAGGGAGTCGCTGAGGGCCGTGGAACAACGGGCAACTTCCGGCGCATACATCATCATCGAATGAGGCCCGTTGATAGCGTTCCTGGACTCTATGATGGCGTCGAAGGCTGTTAAAGCGTCTCCGCTCACCTGCTCTCGCTTGGTTATAGGCGTCAGTCTTGGCATGAGTGTCTCTCCTGCTGAAAGTCAGAGCTTTTGGCGATTAAAGCGACCAGTGCGAATCGCGACACTATCGCCTTGTGTGCTTGTCCCCAATTCTAGCACAGGTAGGGGCCAGATAGATGCCGTCCCGGGAATCGGTCCAGGGCCATCGCGTCTTAATGAAATGTCGTCTTGAACGGCCATAACTGTCGTACTGAACGGAGTGCAGAACCTGAACACCATCCCACTAACCGACTTTCGGGCGCGTAACCGGGCTATGGGGCAGGATTTCAAGCCCTTCGGCAAAGTTTATCTTGAGCCAAGCCGAAGGACTGAGGGCGGCATGACTTTCGGCTCAGGTTTACAGCGTAGGTTAAGAAGCGATTGCCCGGGAATGGGGCCAGAAGCTAATTCAAGACTCGGTTGGTGAGCAAGATTGCGAAGGCCAGCAGGACGAAGCCGAAACAGACATGGGCTTTTCTTCCATACCGGACAACCAGCCGCCTAAAGTTGTGCAACCGGGGCCGTATCAGTTCCCATTGGGCATCGCTCAATTCCTGCTCCATCATGCGGCCCCATACTGTCCCTTCGGTCAGTAGCTTATACCCTGTTTGCTGATTTTGAAACGGCTTGTGGTTCAACCACTTTGGAATGACGGGTAACTATCGAAACTCGTCATTCTGGCGCAGGCCAGAATCCAGGAAGGTTGGCGCCGGACATGGTTCCTTACCTTCAGGACTCCTGGGTTCCGGTCTTCGCCGGAACGACGGAGAAAAGCAATTTCACCCATCATTTCAAAATGGTCGGACTACTTGTGGTTCAACTTATTTGAAATGATGGATAGTATTTCCGCTCACCCTGAGCCTGCCGAAGGGCCGCCCATTCGCAGTTTGACAGTTTGATGGTTCGACAGGCTCACCATGAGCGGACTCCCGGTTTACCCATCAATGCAAAGTGGTCAAACTACTAGCATTCTCCTTTCATCCTGCCACGGCGGGTATCTTCACCAATTTCACTGGAACCCAGGTCAGCCGGAGGAGCCGCCGGCCGCGCCAGCGAGGGACTCCAACCCAAAGAGGCCGAACAGTTCCCTCGTAGTAAGAGCCGAATGAAGGTCAATGGAAACATCGTCCACCAGTTCGTCGAAGAGTTCCTGCTTGCGTTCGAGGATACGGTCAATCCGTTCTTCGATGGTATTGATGCAGGAATACTTGAAGACGTGGACCGGCACGGTCTGGCCGTACCGGTGGCTGCGGTCCTCGGCCTGCCTCTCCACGGCGGGATTCCACCACCGGTCGAGGTGGAAGACATACGAGGCTTCCTGCAGGTTGAGGCCTACCCCGCCAGCGCGGAGGGATACCACCAGCACCTTATGATCCTCGTCCCGCCTGAAGCGGTTGATGATGTCCCGACGCTCCTCAGGCGACTGGGCGCCGGTGAAGGTAAGAGGTCGAAACTCCCTAAGAGCATGGGCCACCGCTTCCACGCCGAAGCCCTGCCTCCGGTACTGGGAAAATACCAGGGCCCGGTTACCTTCTGCCGCCAGGGTTTCCATTCTGGCGCGGATTTCATCAAACTTGACGGACTCCCCGGTTTCGGGCTCGGCGTTGCATATCTGCTTCAGGCGGGTAATAAGCTCCAGGACATGCTGCACCCGGACCTCCTGCCCCAGTTCCCGAAGGTGGACGATGCCCTCCCGTTCAGCCCGGTCGTAGCTCCGCCGTTGCGCCGGTCCCAGTTCCACGGGAATCCTGGAAACTATCTTGGGGGGCAGATCCTCCAGCACGTCCCCCTTTTTCCGACGCAGCTGCACCTCCCTGTGGCGCTGTCTCAACGCCAGGCCAGCGGAGTACCTCTTTTGCCCTTCGCCCTCCTCATGGTCCACAAACTCCATGATGGAGGCGAGTTCCTCTTCGTCATTCTCGACCGGCGTACCGGTCAGCGCCCAGGACCGAACCCGCTTCAGAGCTTTCACAGAATCGCTGGTGGAATTGCGGTTCTTGATGCGCTGGGCTTCGTCGGCGACCACTACGTCCCAGGTCTTGCTTCCTGCCGGAGATACAGGGTTATCGCCAACGTCGGACCGCAGGGTTTCGTAACTCACCAGGGCCACGTGGACCGGGGTAGTCCACTGCCAGCCCCGGTCGGCCACGGAGCCGCGGATTACCATGGCCCTAAGGTCTGGAGCCCACTTGAGCAACTCGCGCCGCCACTGGTCCAGGACGCTGGCCGGGGCCACCACCAGGGCCGACTCTATTTCGCTCCTCAGGAAGAGGATCCGCAGGGCCACAATTACCTGCAAGGTCTTGCCCAGGCCCATATCGTCGGCCAGCAGAATCTGCCGGCTCTCCAGAAGAGCCTTTACACCCTCCATTTGAAAGGGCATCAATTTTCCAGGGCCATCGTCGCCTGGAACGGGCGAGGGCAGCAGGGGTAAGTGGGGCGACGCCAAAGCCCGTCGCAATCGTAACAACAGGCTTTCCGGGGATGGCCCCGTGGTCTGGCGGGGCCGTGCGGAGGGTGACGACGCGCGCTGCCGGGTTGCGGCGTTGCCGTCCGCCGGAACGGGGCCATCGAATATGAACGTCCTTACCGTTTCCGGTTCTCCCATGGGGTCAACCGGACGCCACGCTACGGGTTCGGGTTGAACGTCAATGGGTTGATGAACCGGGGCGTCGGTGGTGTACGGAGCAGGCGATTCTCGTATCGCCGTGCTGTCGTAACCTTCCTGGCGGCGGTAACGACCCAAGGGTAGAACTTTCAGCCTATGCAGCAAGTCCCGCAGCATCATCGGTGGGCGTAGGCCTCCTTCAGCCCCAGGGCTGCACGGTCAAAGGGTTCCAGCAGGCGACGGCGGGACGCCAATAGCTGCAACAGGCCGGCCAGAGGAGAATCTTCATCCGGGGTTGCCCCAAGCCAACGAACCGGCCGGTCGTCTGCGCTGCCAACCAGACCAACGGGAAATTGAGATGCCAGGTTTTCAGCGAGCAAGTCGGGTGGCGCCTCTTCTGCCAGGACCAAGGCCATGTCCGGGCAGTGTTCGACCGCATCAAACAGGGCGCGAGCGAGGTTGGCGGCAGCCCGGCGGTACGCCGCTTCGGTTCCCCACAGTGGGCCGGAGGGCAAGTCCACCCGCGTAAAGCAGAACTCCAACGGCTCCCCGTGGCCGTTGACGACGAACATGGCAGCCCGGACACCATTCCCTTCTTCCTCCGCGAAAAAGCGGATGTAGGCGAGGGACGCAGCAGGCTGCTCTTCGGCAGGGTTCTGAAATTGCAGGAGCAAAGCAGCGATTACTCCCTGGCAGCGCTGGAGCCGTTATCTTCCGAGTGGGCCTGTTCCAACGTCGGGTCCTCCTCGTAGCTGAAGGTCAACTCGGTCTCCTCTATGTCGGGTTCAGTGTCGGGGTACAGCCGCCGCAGGTCCCACTCGTTAATCCACCGGCGGACGTAGCGGCGGATTCTGGCCGGTATGCCGCGGCCAATGCCGTGGTTTATTTCGGGGGCGTCCCAACCGTAAGCCTCGGAATGGATGGCCTTAAGCTGTTGGTAGAGGTTCAATAGCATTTCCTCATCAGGCTCCGCCAGGTTTTGCACGCCCCGCTCCAAAAGGCGCATACCGGCCTCGGCCCGGGCTGCGGTCAGCAGGTCCGGCTCCCGTCCCCTGGCCCGCAAGCGCGGCACAGCCTTGTCCCGGTCCTCTTTGCTGTCCAAGACGTCCTCCGGTAAATCCACGGCCATGGTGCCTGCTACCACCAACCCCGGATACTTCTCCTCCGGGGTTTGGCCCATCCAGCGGGCCAGTTCGGCGTAAGAGCGGGCTCGTTGCAGCACACTGTAGTTGGCTACCAGTTCGATTTCGTCCAGCAGGACTACCCAGCCGCTATAGCCGGCGGCCTTGACGAGTTCGAGAATGAACCGGAGCTTTTGCGGAGGCATATCGCGGGATACAGGGGCGCGAAAGGGGTAGGCCTGGAGTAGGCCCAGATGCCGCAGCCCGTCGCGGACCGGTTTCAGGTCAATGCGCTCGCCCGACCAGAACCAGTTAATCCGGTTCAGCAGGTCCGGGTCATTGTCCCTTTCGTGCACCAGCAGGGTGGCCGGCAAGATCCGGTGCAGACCGTTGTCCTCCCGGTTGGCCCACTGGAAGAACTCAGCGTAACTCGGCGAGTTGTAGTCCAGCTTCTGGGTAATTTCCTCTACAAGCTGGCCGGTAACGCCCGGCGCCTTGCCGTTCTCCACCACCGCCCGGAAGACCTTGTCCATGTCGAACAGGGGGGTTTCCTTGCTGATTACTACCCGACTGCAAACGAAGTTCCTGGAAAGGGCTTGTTTTTCCAGGTAACCCAGCAGGTGAGACTTGCCGCTGCCGAAGTCGCCGGCCACCAGCATTCCCTGGCTGCCGTCGGGTTGGTTCCCGTCGTTGGCAAGCCGGTCAAGCATGGCGCTGAAGGTCTGCTCCACGGCAGGTTGATTGCAACCGAGGAAGGTTACCGCGTCGCCGTTAGGTACGCCATTTCGCAGGGCCTCCAGCGCTCGCCGGTTGTTAAGCATTGTTCTGGTTGAGGGTTCCACCATTCGGTTTACTCCATCAAGGTTCCGTCGGATAGACGGACCAGGGTAGCCATAGGGTTGGCCTGGGTTCGGGAACGGACTTCATCGGCAATTCTGGTCCAAAGGGCCTGATAAATGGGAATGCCTTTTCGGTCCTCACTGAGTGAGTTTTCATCACACAACACTACCATCAACATTCCGTCCAAGCGATCTGCTCCGTCAATCAGTTCCCTCAGAACCTCGTAGTGGTCCATTGCCGCGGCCCTGGAGTAAAAACGCCCGCCATCCCGCGGATTGGCCCGCAGCGCTACGCGACTGTTGTCCAGCAATACACAGGTTCCTGCATAGCCCACGAACCTTACCCAGTAAAGCAAGGATTCGAGGAAGTGCCTGGCATTGGTGCGGACAATGCTGTTGTAAATTCCATAGCGTCGGACGTTGCCGACTCGACGGTTGGCGCCGGTCAGCCATTCCAGGAGCGGTGTTTCATCACGATTCTGCCCGCCCGCCCCCATTTCAGCCAGGCAGAGATGCGTCATGGCGGCGCGAAAATCTCGCGACATGCTTGAGTTGCGATAGACAGCTTCCTCTATGAGAGGACGCAGGTCCTGGACTATAAAACTCTCGCTCAGGTTACTGACCTCGCTGAGAGTCTTCAACACAGGTGTCTCGGCTTGGGAATCCACGGCGTCCGTCCGATATCCCAGTTCACCGGCCTGGCTGAGGACCACTTGCCTGGCCGATAACCGCCAGTCAACCTGTTCGGCAATTCGGAAGAAAAAGTCCTGGAACATGTGAACTCGGGTCTGGCCGGCGTCAACATCCACGACCAGGTAGCCCAGACTGGTGGCAACCTCCGCGAATCGGGCTCTTAGCGAAGGCGCCAGCCCAGGCTCTTGAGGTACGGCGAACTTTACCGACGCGCCTCCCTCGCTGATAAACCCGTCCAAGTACTCTGACCTGACAATATTCAGCCACTCTTGAACGGAAAGGATATTGTTCATCGCCTAACTCCCGTGAACTGGATGCCGTAGAACAGAACGGTCTCCCCATCAGGGTCAACGAAGGAAATTACCCCTCGCGGGTTCCTGGTTCCCGTGGAAGCAGGGAAAGACACCCGAGGGCCGTCCCGAACCTCCCGGATGCCGCTTTCCTGCAAAGCGTAGAGGTCCTTGGCAAAGTCCAGGCGGGTGTAATCCCGCCCGCTTCCAAGCAGCAAGGTGGACAAGTTGTAAATACGTTCCAGGCGAACGACCTGGCCGGTATCGCCTAACTTCAGCCGGTCTGCAGTATCTCGCTCAGCCAGTTCCAGGTAAACTACATACAGTCTCTCAAGAAACTGCTGCAGGTTGGTGCGGGCCGGGCTCTTCTGCAGCTTTTCCAGGTCGGCAACTACCTTTGAAGGCCGTATGGAGGCGGTCCGTTTCCGGTCAATGCGTACCGCCCGCTCTCCGGGCAGCACTCTCACTACGAGGGGATGGGCGATTAACCGGCCGTCGCGCTCGAACATTTGGACGCCCCGTGTTTCGGCCTCGCTCCTCAGTTCGGCGCTGTATTCCTGCTCCAGGTATGGCCGCTCTTCCTCGTCACTGAAAGGCCAGGCGCGAGAGGTGTTGGAAACCGCCTGTCCAATGACGTTGGCTGACGTTTCCAGCCTTTCGTTCAGGCGCTTAATCGCTGCTATGTTTCCGTCCTGGCTGGCCTTACGGAGTTGACGGGCTATCCGTGTTGCCTCGGTTAGCGCATTCAGCACCGAGTCGGCAGCGCTCTCGGCAGCCGAAAATCCTTCTTCAAATGTGGGCATCATTCCTCCCGTTGCCACTTCGACGACTGAATCTTAATCTAGACGTAAGTCTCCAATGGCTCGATGAATAATCAGGGCAAGACCGACGGCTGCCGGAATTACCTTAAGTTCAGAGTCAATTTCCTCTTGGCCTTTTTCACTTTGCGGGAATTGTCTCGTCATCCAATGCAACAATATACAATAGCTTCACTTTAGTATTCCACCACGACACCCAGGGCGTGTGGGCAATAGCGTTCTCCCACCTGGCCGGATTCCCGAAGGTTAAGGGGGGGCCTGGTACATTACCTGCCAGATTCGAGGTTCCCGCCTCCGCGGAAACGACGGACTCTCCAAATTTAGAATGCGATTGCCCTGGGGATTGGTGATTCGAGACTTTCCCGAGGTGGGCAGGGTTGTTGAATGAAGCTCCGGCTCCAGCAGCTACCATCCAGCGGCTACCGTCCAGCGGCTACCGTCCAGCGGCTACCATCCAGCAGGGATCCTCAAGACGGGATTGGAAAGAACCCACATTTTTGACGAGGGCTTTTACAAGGGCCTCGATAAGGGCGGACCAAATGACTGAAGGGCGGACCAAATGACCGCCGCCTTTCGCGGGAGGGGCGACGTTGCGGGAGCGCGGGGCGCTCAGGGTGGGACGAAGGGGCCGCCGTGGTAGCGGCGCCAGGCGTCGTTGAAGGCTGCCGTGCGCCCGGGCGGGGCCTGCCCCAGGAATGCTTGATAGACCCTTTCCTCCGTCGGGTAGTAATCAAATGCCAGGTACAGTTCGTGCAGTTCGCGCAGCGCCGCCGAGAAGGCTTGCTCGCCCAGGATGTTGTACAGGACGGTGAGGAAGTATTCGCCCAGGATGTACCCGCAGGTCTGCTGCGCGACGGGGTCGGGATGGGCCAGGTCGTTGAGCGTGTGCAGATTGGGGACGCCCTGCTCCTGGCAATACTGCAAGTCAAGCGGTTCCGGCATTAGCTCCACGTCCGGGAGTGCGGCGGTGTACGACGCGGCGAAGCTGGCGCCGCCTTCGTACAGCCAGAAGGGGCCAAACTCGGCGGTCAGGTAAAAGTGAGCGATTTCGTGGTAGAGGGTTTTGTCCCCGAAGGGCAGCCCGGCCTGGGCAACCAGGACAAGGGAGTCCACGAAATTGGCCCCGCCGCAGAGGCCGCCGGCGCAGTCGTCAAGGGTCAGCGACAGGATGATGATGTCGGAAGATGGGAAGGGCGCGCCCATCAACGCCTCTGCGCCGCGCACGCCCCGGGCGGCTGCCTCCAGGAATTCGCCATCCAGCGGCCGGTTGGAGAAGGCCCATATCGTGACATCCCCGGCCCGGGGCAGGGTAATCGCCTGGACGCTGGCATGGCGGGGCGAAGTGAGCAGGTCCGTGTACAGGACGTCAACGCCGGTGATTTTCTCAATGGCGACGACGAAGGCGCGCTCCTCCGCATCCAGACCATCCGCGAACCAGGGCTGGGCAATCAGCAGTTCGAACTTGTCGGCGTCGTAGGTCATCAGTGACCACAGCGCGCCCAGGAACATGGTGTTTCGGTCCTGCAGGGGCTCTTCTGCGGAGTAGGCGAGCAGCTTTCGGGCAAGAGCGGGATCGTAATCGTACAGCAGGCCAAGCCCGTAGATGGGGTCGTTTTCCAGGCGCTTGATGCCGTCGGCAATCCAATTGGCCTGGGCCAGGTCGCGCCCGAAAGCAGCATCGCGCAGCCACACCTCAACGATGGGGATAGCGGCCCCGGGGAAGGACGGGTGATGGTACCAGGGCAGCAGGCGCGACAACTCGGCATAGGCGTCGGCCTCGGTTGGCGGCGCCGGTTTTGGCGCCTGGGTGGGCGTGGGTGTTGCCGTCGGGGGCGCCGGTGTGGGAGTTGGCGCGGCCGTTAGGGTGACAGCCGGTGCGGGTGACGGGGCAAGTGCGGGTGTCGGCGCGACGGTAGGGGTAATAGACGGCGCCGGCGCCCTGGCAGGCGTGGGAGATGGCTCGATGGTTGGGGTGATAGGCGGCGTCTCAGCGGGGACGGGCGTGGGTGTAGGCGCGACGGTTGGGGAGATAGCCGGCGTCGGGGCAGGTACGGGCGTGGGTATCGGCGCAACGGTTGGGGAGATGGCTGACGTGGGAACAGGGGCAGGCATGGGTGTTGGCGGCAAGTCGGCGCACGCCGTGAGCAAGATAACGAACACTGCGAGGGTGATTGCTTTCATGCGGCGCGCTTCCTGCCAGCCCGTCCGGCCGGCCGATTGATTCGCAAGCAATGTGGCTAGGTTGCTGAAAACCCGGGGCAGCATATTAGGCTATCCTTTCGGGGCGCTGCATGGCGCGCGCTTCAGGCTTCATATTCCCTACGGCTATTCTATATCCGGCCCGGGGGTTGGAGAAGATGGGGATGGGGATGACGCGCCGCTGCTACCCGCTCCGCCGTAAGCGCCAAAAAATGGGATACGCATTTCCGTTCCAGTGGATATAGTATGCCCGCTTTGAGGACAAGACGCTCAGGACGAATTTGGTGGGGCCTGGGTAGGGGCGCACGGCCGTGCGCCCCTACGGTACAGGAAAAGCGGAACCACTGCGTGGGGTCCTTCGGCAAGCTCAGGGCGACGTTTATTTCCGGTGGAAGAACCTTGCGTATGTTATGACAAGCTGTTGATGCGATTGGGCTGTCGCCTATACCCTATCCAACCCCTTCTCTCCGGGCTATAATCAACTGTAGGTTACACCTACGTTTTGGCTGCTTTGGGGGGCGTTATGTCCCGGTTGTTTATTCCGGTTTTGTTGATGCTGCTGCCCCGGATTTTGCCCACCATCATCCGGTATTTCATGCTGGTGTGGCGGCTTACTTTTGACAAGCGGGTTAACATCGTCGTTCGCGGGCTGGTGCCCCTGGCGCTGGTGTATTTAATCTGGCCCTTTGACCTTATCAAGGACAATATTCCCATCATCGGGCGGATGGACGACGTGATTATTTTGGGGCTGGCGGTGCTGTTCCTGGTGAAGCTGTCGCCGCAGCACGTGGTGGACGAGCACCTGGGGCGGGCGGCGCCGTCGGACCGGCCCGAGGATAAGGACCCGTCGCAGGTGGTGGACGGCAGGGCCAGGTTTATTGATGATGACCAGGGTGGTGGTGGCTCGACAGGCTCACCATGAGCGGACCCCCGGTTTACCCATCAATGCAAAGCGGTCAAACCCAGGGTGACAGCGAAGTGACTACCACTGCCCGACATGAAGTGGCTGCCCTGCAGGACAGCGGAATATCCCTTTATATCCACGTCCCCTTCTGCCAGACCAAGTGCCCCTATTGCGACTTCAACACCTACCAGGGCATTGAGGGCCTGATGTCGCCCTTTGTTGCCGCGCTGGAGGCCGAGGTGCGGGCGTGGGGACGGGCGCTGGACGCTCCGCCGGTCAATACGGTGTTCTTCGGCGGGGGGACACCTTCGTACCTGCCCGACGGCGCGCTGGGCGGGATAATGGCGGCGGTGGGCCAAGCCTTTGACCTTCGGGCCGATGCGGAGGTTACGGTGGAGGCCAACCCGGGCGACCTTACGCCGGAAAGGGCAGCCGGCCTGCGGAAGCAGGGAATCAACCGGGTAAGCGTCGGGGTGCAGTCGCTGGACAACGACCTGCTGAACCTGCTGGGCCGCCGGCACGATGCCGACGGGGCAATGGCCGCCTACCGCACGCTGCGAGAGGCGGGTTTCGACAACGTCAACCTGGACCTGATTTACGGGCTGCCGCGGCAGTCGCTGGAGCAGTGGCAGGACACGCTGCAGAGGCTGGCCGACCTGGAACCGGCCCACATTTCGCTGTACGCCCTGACGGTAGAGGAGGGCACTCCGCTGCATCGGTGGGTGGAACGGGGGGAAGTCCCGCATCCCGACGCGGACCTGGCGGCGGATATGTACCAATACGCCCGCGCATTGCTGGGAGAGCGGGGCTACCACCATTACGAGATATCCAACTGGTCGAAGCCCGGGCCTGAATCCCCCATCGGGCTGGCATCGCAGCACAACCTGGCCTACTGGCGGAACCTGCCCTACCTGGGCGTCGGGCCGGGGTCCCATTCCTCCCTGGGCGGCTACCGGTTCTGGGACATGGACTCTCCCCGGGGATACATAGAAGCGGCCAAGGCGTGGGCCGACAAGGTAAGCGGGCCGATTGCGTCTATTGACGGCCGGTGGCTGGACTCGGCGGGACCGGTAGGCGGGTACGAGCAGATAGGCGACGACCTGGCTATGGCGGAGACCATGTTCCTGGGACTGAGGCTGCTGGACGGGCTGGACCTGGCAGAGGCTTCAGGACGGACGGGGGCCGATCTGGCGGCCCGGTACGAGCCGCAGATTGCCGAACTGCTGGATCTGGGGCTGCTGGTAAGGCGGGATACGTTGATACGGCTGCACGAATCGGCCTACCTGGTAGCCAACCAGGTATTTACGCGCTTCCTGGACTGAGAGCCGGAGCTACCAGACAGGTCCCGCCTGGCCCCGCCGGACTACTTAGGGACTGTCTCAAGACGGTTATTGGACTTCGCATTTGCTACAGGCGTTAGCATTGCATTATCCGTCACCCCTATTCTGGCCTTCCCCGTCAAGGGGGAAGGGACTTTTGAGATAGCTTCCTAATACAGCGCCTGGCGCCGGTCGCTTTAATTTCTCCTCCGCATTGCAGGTCTCCATACTTGCCAATCCTTTACATAACCTATAGCCTATCTACCTGGACTTTACTTGCTGGTCCGGAATTTTCGCTGGAGAGTAACCCACTTTGCACTACGCCAAGACCTTCACCACCCGCTCCGGGGTACAATCCCTGGGCAGAGCGCTGCTTGTTGTTTCCCTTTCCCTGATGGGCCTTCTGTTGCTCGCCGCCTGCGACACCGGACAGCCGGTTCCGACTGACCCGCCCGCCCCGACGTCCACGCCGGCGCCGACGGCGGAACCTACGCCCAACATTCAGGCGACCATAGACGCGGCGGTGGCGGCGGCGGTGAGCAGCCAGACGGCGCAGGCAACCGAGGAGGCTACTGAAGAGCCGGCGGAAGAACCGGCGGAGGAACCCACAGAAGAACCCACTGAGGAACCTACCCAGGAACCGGTGGTGGTGGCGCAACCCACAGCGATACCGGCGCCGGTCGCCACACCGGCCTCTACGGCTACGCCGGCCCCGGTTGCTACAGCGATTTCCACGCCGACGCCAGTACCCACGCCAGTACCCACGCCAGTACCCACGGCCATTCCCACGGCTATACCTACGCCGATACCCACGACTCCACCGGAGCCTACGCCGGGGCCGGTGACCATAGTTCGGATAGACAGCGGCGGGGCGCACAGCTGCGTGCTGAAGTCGGACGGTTCGGCGATATGCTGGGGAAGCGACATCAATTTGCAGCTGAGCGTGCCCGTGGGGGTCACCTTCTCAGACGTGAGCGCCGGCAGCGATTTTTCCTGCGGCATACAGGCCGACCCGGGGAAGGAGGGCGTTACCTTCTGCTGGGGTCGCGACCGGCTGGGCACCCGGCAGGTGGACCGCAGCCTGAGGCTGGAGTCCATCACCGCCGGAAAGCAGCACATCTGCGGAATTAAACCTGACGGGGTGGCGGCCTGCTGGGGCAACGATGACCGGGGCCAGACGGAGGCTCCCCTGGACGAGACCTTTGCGGCAGTGACCGCGGGCGATGAATTCAGTTGCGGACTGAGGGAGGACGGCAGCGCTGTCTGCTGGGGCCGCAACAACTACGGCCAGAAAAATGTCCCCGAGGGGGCAAACTACCTGAAGATAGACAGCGGGGACAGGCATACCTGCGGGCTGCGGGAGGACGGCCTGGTGGACTGCTGGGGGAGCGACCTGGCCGGACAATCCACGCCGCCCGAGGGTGTCCGCATGGTGGACGTGGCGGCCGGCAACGAATTCAGCTGCGGCATTCGGCCCGACAGCACCGCCATTTGCTGGGGACTGGGAAGCGCGCGGGACCTGGAGCCGCCGGAACGCAGCGGGTTTGTGGCCATCAGCGCGGGCGGGCTTCACGCCTGCGCCCTGCGGTCGGACGGCGTAGTAGTCTGCTGGGGCGATAACTACCTGGGCCAGTCCAACCCGCCGGACGCTTTGAAGAGGCCCTATAGATAGGCGAACAGCCGCCCGGTTTCTGGCGCCGGTTCTCGACGACTGGTTTTTGACGCCCGGTTTACGAGGGATTAGCCGCGGTCCAGTATCACCATTTGGGTAAGAGATTATTGGGACATAGCCATAGGAATGACGGATAAGCTGAAAGTCCGCTGATGGTTCGACAAGCTCACCATGAGCGGGGGCGGCCCTTCGACAAGCCCAGGTTGAGCGGGAATGTCAGCCAACCGTCATTGCTGCGCAGGGGGAACCGCGACTACAACCGGTCAAGGTCTCCCGCCTTCGCGGGAACGACGGACTATTCCACATTTAGAATGCGTTTGCCCAGGCCTCGGGGATCCTGGAAGCGAAGGCCAATGAGAAACCACCAGGCGCTGGAAACCTACCTGGCCAGATACGGGGAGCAGTCGGGGCGACAGCCTAACCTGCTACGGGTTTTCCAACAGATTCGGGATGCGTTTGGATGCAGGCGGGCGCTTTATCCCGGCAGTTACCTGCACATTACGCCCTCGCTGGTATTCCCATCGGTCTGTTACGTGGATTCCCTGAAGGGCATTGGCCGGGCGCTGTCCGATGCCGAACTTCTTGGCTATATTGACGCCCGGAAGAGCTACCCGGAAGAGGCCGAGATACAGTGCTACGAGCAGGACTACGAGGGATTCGATGCCGAGCCGCCCGCGTCCTTTGACTTGCTGATTTCTCTCAATGCCGGGCTTGTATCGCTGGCAGCCAAGGGCTTTCTACGGCCGGGCGGCCTGCTGCTGGCTAACGACGAGCACTATGATGCGCGCCGAGCCTTTACCGATCCCGACTACCGGCTGATTGGAGCCTTTGAGAAAGAGACTCTTCGGCTGGCAAGGTCTGAAGAGGAACTGGCAGATTACTTCAGGCTGGAGGGCGGCGCCTGCATCACGGCGGATATGGTGGCAGCAGACACGGGTCGCCCACCCAGCCGAGCCAGGTACAAGCCGGCGATGGAAGCGGAAGCCTACCTTTTCCAAAAGTAGGAGCTATTTCTTCGCTGCTGCCGCTGCCTTTTCCGCGGCCTTCTCGGCAGCTTTTTGAGCCTTCTGCTGGCGGCGGGCCAGGGTGCGGCGGATGTAGTCGGCAGCGTCGGGAGTTTTGCAGCCGGTCTGACCGTGGTCAACCTCGACCTTGCCGATACGGGCGGCGGCGGCGAGGGCCAACTGCTCCAGCGCATCGTTGCGGATGCCTATGGATATGAGCGCATTGTTCATGGCGTCGCGGACGCGGTTCTTGCGGGAGTGAATCTCCCCCTCGATGGTTTGCAGGTGAGCGGTGAAGTAGCCGTCGGGGAGGTCCTGGTCCTTCATGGCCAGGTGGGCCACCAGGTGCCAGCCGGCGCGGCCCGGCCATTCCCCATGGGAACCGGTCCATGCCTCGGCCTTGGGCTGTGCCAGGGCCGTCTTGCCGACAAAGCCGGAAAAAGCGTCGGTGATGACGTAGCTGTCCAGGTCGTTAGCCCAGGCCTCCAGCAGAGCATCGTCGGCCTGGCCCGGGTCGGCAACCATGGTGGCCAGGATGCGGGCGTCGTGGTTGGCGGTGGCCCAAAGCTCCAGGGCCAAATCGTGATTGCGCTTGATGGTCTTGGCCAGCTTGTTCTGGTTGGCAAAGCTGACGCCAAACATGGCATCGCCGACGCCGTGGCGTGCGTAAATCTTGCGGTTCTGGGCGGTGCCCAATTCTTCCAGTTGCTGCATGGCTTGTTGAAGGTTCATGGTTTATACTCTCCGAACATCTCGGCTAAACTTGCTACCCCGATATTTTAGTTGAAATCGGTATGCTACACTTGAATTGGTAAGAAGTTTACCAATTACGTGGAGATATTATGCACAATTTCCGACAAGGCATTAACAGTAACAAGGAGAGAGAAATCACGGAATTCTTCAAGCTAATTGGAAATTTCTATAAAGGCAACCCTTCAAGCAAGATGTCTCGGCCTCGCAGTGGGCGACCGGTCAATCAAAAGAATCGAAGCACCAGGCTGCCCACAGTGAGGGCCGGCAATAAATCAACGTGGAGACGCGACACTTAAAATGCCGACATGGGGCAAAATAATAGACCAGATTCAAGGGATGGCTATTTCCCCTGAAGACGCGCATGACATGGTGCGTCGCCAAGCTATCGAAAATCTTCACCGCTACACCGGCAATGATGTCATCCTTTATGCCAGTGGCCATTTACAAAAGCCCTGGGCCCCCTCTTTGACTTCCATAGATCATTCAGACATGCAAGGTTTTATGGAAGCCGTTCACGGTTTGAATGGGCCGTCCCTAGACCTGATACTACACAGCCCTGGTGGATCGGTTGAAGCCACCGAAGCGATTGGGGAATACCTGAGGGAAAAATTCGATGCCATACGGGTATTCGTTCCGCACATGGCAATGTCAGCAGGTACAATACTGGCGTTCGTAGCCGATGAAATCGTCATGGCGGCCCATTCAACCCTGGGCCCCATAGACCCTCAATTCCTGCTGCAAACTCCTTTCGGTCTTCGAATGGTTCCGGGCCAAGCCATAACCGAGCAATTTGAACGGGCAAGGGAAGCCTGCCTAAGAGATCCTGAGGAGTATCCTGTTTGGGCCGACATGTTGCATCAATGTGGCCCTGCCCTGCTGGTGGAAGTTGACAATGCTTCCGCTCTTTCCGCATCTGTGGTCCGAGGCTGGCTTTCCCGCTACATGTTCGCCGATTTCCCTAAAGAACAACGGGAAGAAAAGTCGGAAATTCTCGCAAATTACTTGACTGATCATGCCACGCATTTGACTCATTCCCGAGGCGTCTTCAGGTCAGAGCTAAGGAACTTCGACCCCCGACTTCGCTTGTCAGACCTGGAGAGTGATCAGCAATTGCAGGATCTGGTCTTAACCGTATATCACGCAACTATGCATACTTTCGGGCACACGGAAGCCGCTAAAATAGTTGAGAACCACCAAGGTCTAGGTTATATTTCGTCTGCCCCTGATAGTGAATAGTCTAAGTTCAGGCTGGCTTCTTCTCCCTACCTATAGGTGACAGCCCTCACCCCCAGCCCCTCTCCCAGAGGGCGAGGGGAGATGGAACTATGCGCATTTCAGCTTGGTATTGGTTTAGCAGTCTGACAGATTTGAAATGATGATTGAACCGGCCTAATCCGTCGTTTCCGTGGGGCCGGGAATGACGAAAGGGGGATGGTGAGTAACTATCTCAAAACTGTTGATTTGCCAATAAAAGGGGCTGCTACACTATCTTTTCACCCCCATCCTAACCTTCCCCCTTCAAGGGGGAAGGGACTTTTGAGATAGTTTCTAAAGAGGCTTTCGCCTTTAATTTTACGAAAGCCTCCAAGGGCTAAGAGGAAGCAGCAAATGGCGTCAAGACATATCTCTACAGGCTACATTGTGCAGGATGAAGGAATTTGCGGCGGGAAGCCCCGCATTGAAGGCACACGCATGAAGGTCCAGCACATAGCCCTGGAGTACGTTCACATGGGCCTGAGCGTGGACGAGATTTGCAAGTCTCATCCGCACCTTGACCGGGCGCAAATCCACGCCGCCCTGTCGCACTACTATGAGCATGCGGTGGAGATTGAGGGGGACATCAAGGACGACGAGGAATTTGCCAAGAGGATGGAAGTAGAGCAGCGCTGATGCCGCTTTCATTGCTTTGTGATGAACATATCCGGTTTGATGTTATAGACGGTTTAAGAATTCAAGGCATTAACGCAGTCTCGGTACAGGACCTGGGCCTTCGGGGCAGGCCTGATCCGGAAATCCTCGACGTAGCTGGGCAATTAGGGCGAATCGTCTATACAAGCGACACAGATTTCGTTCGACTCAGCGATTCCGGGATTGCACACCTTGAAGTCTTCTACCATCGCAGTCGAAAATATCCCCCGAGCGGGGCCATCAATGTAGTGTCGCTAGGGGGTGTCGTCAAATTGAATGTGGGGGCTTTCTAGCGTCCCTTTTCGTCGTTCCCGCGAAGGCGGGAACCTCGACCGGCAGTAGTTAAGATTCCTGCCTTCGCAGGAATGACGGTGCATTTGACGACACCCCCTGGCCTGCCAGGTATTATCCCCGGAAGAAATGCGCAACCGCGTAGAATTTCTCTAATCGCCAGCCGCCAACCCATAACCGCCAACCCCAGAGGTCATTTCCCATGTACGTAATTGGCACTGCCGGCCATGTTGACCACGGTAAGTCAACCCTGGTTAAGGCCCTGACCGATATTGACCCGGACCGCCTTCCCGAAGAGAAGGAGCGGGAGATGACGGTTGACCTGGGCTTTGCCTGGATGACCCTCCCCAGCGGACGGGAGGTGAGCATCGTGGACGTGCCGGGGCACGAGCGGCTGATCAAGAATATGCTGGCCGGCGTGGGGGCCATTGACCTGGCCCTGCTGATAGTGGCCGCCGATGAGAGCGTGATGCAGCAGACCAGGGAACACCTGGCCATCCTGGATATTCTGCAAATCAAGCGCGGGTTGGTGGTGGTGACCAAGGCGGACCTGGTGGACGACGAACTGGTGGAACTGGTCAAAGCCGAGGTGGAGGACGCAGTGGCCGGTACCTCCTTTGAGGGCTGCCAGATGATCGGCGTGTCGGCCTTCACCGGGGCCGGGATGGAGGAGTTGAAGGCCACCATTGACGACATACTGGACCAGACCGGAGCGCGGCGGGATTTGGGCCGCCCCCGCCTGCCGGTGGACCGGTGCTTCTCCATATCGGGGTTTGGAACGGTGGTTACGGGCACCCTGATTGACGGGATGTTCGCCGTGGGCCAGGAGGTTGAGCTGGCCCCTTCGGGGATGCGGGGACGCATACGCGGGCTGCAGAGCCACAAGGAGCGGGTGGACCGCAGCGACCCCGGCGTCCGACTGGCGGTGAACCTGTCGGGCGTTGCCAGGGCGGATATCGAACGGGGCGAGGTGGTCACGCTTCCGGGATGGCTGACATCAACCCGGAGGGTGGACGCCCGCCTGCGCATGGTGTCCGGGGCGCCCCATGCCCTGCGGCACAACGCCGGCATCACCTTCCACCTGTTCACCAGCGAGACCACGGCCCGGGTGCGGCTGCTGGACGCCGACCGCCTGGCCCCCGGCGAGGAGGGGTGGATACAGATTCTGCTGGACGACCCCATCCCCATGGTGAAGGGGGACTACTTTGTGCTGCGGTCGGCCGAGGACACCCTGGGCGGCGGGCAGGTGGTGGACCCTAATCCCCGCCGCCGTCACCGGCGTTTCAGTCCCGAGACCATCGAGCAGTTGATGATGCTGGACCAGGGCACGGGCGAGGACATAATTTACAGCGTCGCGGACCAGTGGGGCCCCTGCGACCTGCGGACTCTTTCGCAACGCAGCAATCTCTCTTCGGAGGAAGCCCTGGAACGGGCCCTGCAACTGGCCAAGGCCGGCGACCTGGTGGTCCTGGGGAACCTGGGGGCAGACAACGACGCGGTGGTCTATTCGTCCCAGGGCTGGGATATTTTCCAGAGCCGGGTGGGGGTGGAACTGCAAACTTACCACAACAACTATCCCCTGCGCCGGGGGGCGCCCACCCAGGAAATACGGAGCCGCACGGGGCTTTCGCAGGGGGTTTACCTGAGAGCCCTGGCCCGGCTGGTGGAAGAGGGCTGCCTGGTGGAGGAGGGGCAGCAGGTTCGCCTGCCGGACCACCAGGTTACGCTGACGGAGGAACTGGAGCGGCGGGCCAGCCTGTACCTGGCATCCCTGGAGCGGGAGCCCTACTCGCCGCCCACGGAGAACCACCCGGAACCGGAACTGCTGGGCTTTCTGATAGACGAGGGGAAGGTGGTAAGGGTGAATGAGTCGGTGGTGTTCGCGGCCTCAGCCTACCGGGAAATTACGGAGCGGATAGTGGCCCACCTACAAGAAAAGGAGTCAATAACGGTGGCAGACGTGCGCACCATGTTCGACACCAGCCGGAAGTACAGCCTGCCCCTGCTGGAGTACATGGACCAGCAGCGGATAACACGGCGGGTGGGGGATGAGCGGGTATTGAGGTGATGGGGGGGTGGCTGGGGTGCGTTGAGGGCATCCAGGTGTCCTGGCAAGCTGGCTACGTTAACCGCGTAATCGGATAGTCAGGAAAATTGCGGTTCCAGGTATCCATGTTAAACACGGAGCAACTACGCACTATCGGCCGGGGCCAAGGTTGTCCACCTGGCCCTAGCACGGGCAACTTCCTTTCCAGTTCTCTTCGCCGTTGACGCAACAAGGGCGTTTTCAAGGTGTCGAGGGCAATCAAGACCAGATAGTCAATTGGCTTGTCGGCACGGCCCGTTGCCCATTCATAAAGGTAAGAATCCCGGTATTTATACTTGAAGTCCTCGTCAAGCTGACCTTTCTGAAGACTTGCCAGATAATTTTCCGTAGCTCGCTGGGTCGCAGTGTCAGACTGGGGGTCTTTGAACTCAATGTACAAATAGCAGTCGTCGAGTTCAATGATGAAATCCACCGCTTTCATGCAGTGGCTCAGTCCGTGCCCAGAATCGTCAAACTTCCATGCGGCGACGGCGCCGTTGACCGTCAATTGCAAGTTACCTTCGGTCAACACCGTCATTGCCTTAGGTGTCCCAAGCTGCGCTCAATTTCACGGTCATACAGGTCGTCAAACGCTTCCGCGATTGCGTTGGGATGAATGCCCAGGTAATTGTTCGCCGTGTTGCAGGCTATTTCACCGGTTTCATCGTCTCGGTACAGCGAATGAAAGGCTACCTCATCCTCCTCCCGTTTTCTGAAGTCAAGCTCTTCCAGGATGACGTAGTCGTGGGTTGCCAGGAATACCTGGACGCCGTTTCGTTGTAGTTCCAAGAGTATGTTCATTACTGTGCCGAACAGCCTGGGGTTCAAGTTCGTTTCCGGTTCGTCCCAGAACAGGACTGAACCGGGATGCAGGCTACCGTTCAGGATTAGCACCAGCAGCAGAGCCAGCTTGCGTAGTCCTTCCGCCAGCAAGGTAAACTCCAACTCTACCCGGCCATTCTGAAGAAAGAACTCCTCATTCTTGATAACTACCTTGCCCTGTAATTCACCCTGCAAGGTGTCAACGATACTGCGGCGGGGCACATCCAGGGCGCCGCGCAAGGCCGGCAAATAGGCGCGGTCGAGAATGTCCGCATAAACCTCGTCAAAGTGTATTTCCCGAGTTGAATAAAGCGACCGGAATCCTGGAGCGTTAGACAACATTTCCTTTGCCGGGATATAGACGCTTTCGATGGAGTTTTTCGTCCAACTCTCCGTTCCCTTCACGTCAACGGACGCCGCAGACTTGGTGCGGCCTGAGAAGGACGCGCTTATGGAACGGTTGCCTGCCCATACCGTCACCGAAGCGCGGGAGCCGTCCTTCTTGCGCCGGGCCAACCTTCCCGGCTCCCGGCGGTAGGGCAGAAAGACGTTCAGCAATTTGGCAGCGAAAGAGACATCCGGCTTCCTGGAAACGTCGCAGGCGGCATAGCACGCCTTCATCAGATGCGTCTTGCCCGTGCCATTGGGTCCCACCATGACGTTAATGCCGGGAGAAAGCGCCAGGTTCAGGCTATCAAAGGCGGTAAATCTCTCCAATTCGATTCGGCTTAGTGTCATAACGCCCCTCGCAATGTACGCAGTCATTCTAAACCAATACCAGAGTGAGATGTACATTTTTGCCTTGCTGTGATTTAGGTAGATTTAGAGGGCAGCCTACACCCCCGGCCCCCTCCCCAAGGAGAGGGGAGAAGGGGCAATGTCCATTTCACCTCGGCTTTGATTTGGCATCGGGGCAAACTTCCAACCATAGCAATTGACAACGGGCTAATTGACAGCCATGCCAAACGCATTGGCACACACGAACGAGTCATTAGCGCTACTAAAGGGTCCGATTCTCGGTCGAACAAGCTCGAGGTTCCCGCCTGCGCGGGATCGACGGAGTCTCCACAAACTTAGATTGCGTTTGCCCTGAAATGCAAGCACGGCCAATTGACAACCTGCCCTTGGCCTTTATATAATTTCTTGCGTATCAAGTTGGCTGGTTTAATGGCCCCGACGTTGCGGGGCCTTTTTCTAGTCTAACGATAGTGTCTGCCCCTGTGGCGCAACGGTAGCGCAGCCGATTTGTAATCGGCAGGTTAGGGGTTCGAGTCCCCTCTGGGGCTCCATAGATTACTATCCCTACCCGGCGGGGCCGGGTAGAATGGGTTTTTTAAGCCGTGTCTCCAGTGATGGCGTCAGGCGCCGGCAGGGAGGGGTGGGTGAGTGGTTAAAGCCACCAGACTGTAAATCTGGCGTCCGGAAGGACTTCGCAGGTTCGAATCCTGCCCCCTCCACCACCCAATTTGGTAAAATCAAATCTAATTCCACATTCGGGGGCGCGAGCCCAGATAGCTCAGCGGTAGAGCACGTTCTTGGTAAGAACGGGGTCGGCGGTTCAATCCCGCCTCTGGGCTCCATCATTCCCAAAGGAAAAGCAGGAGAGTAAGACAAGAGATGGCCAAGCAGCAGTTCGATCGTACCAAGCCCCACGTAAATGTGGGCACCATCGGTCACGTTGACCACGGCAAGACCACCCTCACCGCTGCCATTACCAGGGTGATGGCCGAGAAGGGAATGGCCAACTTCCGGGATTTCGGCAGCATTGACAATGCGCCGGAAGAGCGGGAGCGAGGCGTGACTATCGCTATCGCCCACGTGGAGTACGAAAGCGATACCCGCCACTATGCCCATGTGGACTGCCCCGGCCACGCAGACTACATCAAGAACATGATTACCGGCGCCGCCCAGATGGACGGAGCAGTGCTGGTAGTGAGCGCCCCGGACGGCCCCATGCCCCAGACCCGGGAACACATTCTCCTGGCCCGCCAGGTGGAAGTGCCCCGCATCCTGGTCGCCCTGAACAAGGTTGACATGATGGATGACGAGGAACTGCTGGAGTTGGTGGAACTGGAAGTGCGGGAGCTGCTCTCCACCTACGACTTCCCCGGCGACGACACCCCCATCGTGCGGGTGAGCGCCCTGAACGCGATGGAGGGAGAGCCGGAGGCCATGGAGGGCGTGGCGAACCTGGTGCAGGCGATGGACGAGTACATTCCCGTTCCCGAGCGCCTGACCGACCGTCCCTTCCTGATGCCCATCGAGGACGTATTCGGCATCAAGGGCCGCGGCACCGTGGTGACCGGCCGCGTTGAGCGCGGGATGCTGAAGCAGGGCGAGGAAATTGAAATCATCCGGTCGGGCGACGTGCGCCGCACCGTGGCCACCGGCCTGGAGATGTTCCACAAGCTGCTGGATTCCACCGAGGCCGGCGATGCCGTGGGCATTCTGCTGCGCGGCGTGGACCGGGACGAGGTGGAGCGCGGGCAGGTGGTGGTGAAGCCGGGCTCCATGCAGCCCCACCGGTACGCGGAAGCTGAGGTTTACGTGTTGAGCCGCGAGGAAGGCGGGCGGCATACCCCCTTCTTCTCCGGGTACAAGCCCCAGTTCTACATCCGGACCAGCGACATCACCGGGGAGATTACCCTGCCGGAAGGCGTGGAAATGGTAATGCCCGGCGACAACGTAACCATGACCGTGAACCTGATTACCCCCATCGCCCTGGAAGAGCGGCAGCGCTTCGCCATTCGCGAGGGTGGCCGCACGGTGGGCTCGGGCGTGATTACCAAGCTGCTGGACTAGCAGACGGGGCAATTGCGTTATAAGGTTGTCGTAACCTGGGCAAGGTTGTTTGACTGGAAGTGGGTGTTGGCCCGGGCTTGTCGAAGTGTCTGAAGTCCTGGCGGAAAACCGTGACCGGGACACTGGAACCAGGTTGCCGGGTAGGCATCTAGATGCTTTGGCTTCGCTCAGCATGACATTTGTCTATATTGCAATCGCATTGGACAAGTAGATAATCCGTTTGTGGTGAGCTTTTCGAACCATGAAACTATCAAGTTGCCAACGGGCGGCCCTTCGACAGGCTCAGAACGAGCGGCGATAGTATTCAGCGATCAGGGTTTGACCGGGGCAGACGCCGGGGCTGGTAGCTAGACCGGGGCCGGACGGATGAAAGGGAGAGGTAGCAGATGGCACGAAAGTCAGCAGATATTCGTGGGGTAATAACCCTCCAGTGCGGCGATTGCCGGGAGCGGAACTATTCCACGGTCAAGAATCGTCGGAACGACACCCAGCGGATGGAACTGCGGAAGTACTGCTCCCGCTGCCGCGGGCACAAGACTCACCGGGAAGTACGGTAGTCAATTATGGCCCGGGTAAGCGCCCAGCAACGCAACCAGTCGCCCATCAGCCCCCGCAGCATGGGTCGGGTAAGCCCGATCACGTTCCTGCAGGAGGTGGTGGCGGAACTGAGGAAGTCGGTCTGGCCCAGCAAGGAGGAGACGGCCCGGCTTACCGCCATCGTTATTGCCCTGTCGGTGGCCGTGGGGTTCTTCCTGGGGGGCCTGGACCGGGTGTTCGCCGAGTTGTTCAACCGGGGCATTTTCGCCATCTTCCAGGTGTTTTAGGCGCCTGTAGATTCCTAAATCAGGGAAGGCGTGCCCGTTGCATTGCCTTCGGACTCAGGACAATCCTGCTACGAAAGGACAAGCCCGCCGCCGTGGCGGGCTTGCAAGTTCAAGGGCGGTTCCGCAGCAGTCGCTGCCCCGGTGGGTCCCGGTTTCGCGGGTGCCTAGTTTCGATTGAGCGTGAGAACCCATGACCACAGAAAGAAATAGCTGGGTCGAAGAAGAAGAAGAGGTCCAGGACCTTCGCTGGTATATAGTCCATACCTATTCGGGACAGGAAGACCGGGTGAAGAAGAACCTGGACATGCGTATCCAGAGCCTGGATATGCAGGACCGGATTTTCCAGGTGGTTGTTCCCACCGAGGAAGAGGTTATCTTCAAGGACGGCAAGCGGAAGTCGGAGCAGCGGAAGCTGTTTCCCGGCTACATCCTGGTGCAAATGAACATGGACGACGAAAGCTGGTACGTGGTCCGCAACACGCCCGGGGTGACGGGGTTCATTTCCACCGAGGACGATTACGACACGCGGCCCAAGCCGGTGCCGCTGGAAGACTCCCAGCTGGACTCCATACTGAAGCAGTCGGAAACGGGCCCGGCACGGATAAAGATAGGCCTGCAGGCCGGCGACATGGTCCGCATTACCGAGGGGCCGTTCATTGACTTTGTAGGCGCCGTGGGAGACGTGGACGAGAGCAAGGGCAAGGTACGGGTGCTGGTCTCATTTTTCGGACGGGAAACCCCCGTGGAACTGGACTTTCTGCAGGTTGAACGCGCATAGGCTTAGGAGGACCCGGTGGCAAAAAAGGTCAGAGCAATAATCAAGTTGCAACTGGAGGCGGGCAAGGCAACCCCCGCCCCGCCGGTGGGCCCGGCCCTGGGTCAGCACGGCGTAAATATCATGGGGTTCGTCAAGGAATATAACGAGCGGACTTCCTCGCAGGCGGGAACCATAGTTCCGGTACACCTGACGGTTTTCGAGGACCGATCGTTCACCTTCGTAACCCGCACTCCCCCGGCCTCCGACCTGCTGCGGCGGGCCGCCGGCGTGGAAAAGGGCAGCGGCGATTCGCGGCAGGGCAACGCCGGGGTTATCAGCCGCGACTCCCTGCGGGAAATAGCGGAGTCCAAGCTTAAGGACCTCAACGCCAATTCGGTAGAACAGGCTATGTCCATAATTGAAGGCACCGCCCGGAGCATGGGCATCAGCGTGGAAGGGGATTAGCAGATATGCCCAAGCACAGCAAGAGATACGCGGCAGTAGCCGAGCGGATTGAGCCGGACAAGCAGTACCAGCCCAGGGAAGCCATTGACCTGCTGAAGGAACTGGCCAATACCAAGTTTGACGAGACCATGGAGATTCACGTGCGCACCAGCGCCGACCCGCGCCATGCCGACCAGATGGTGAGGGAGGTTACGGTGCTGCCCCATGGCCTGGGAAAGCAGATTCGGGTATTGGTATTTACCAGCGGCGAGGGCGCCGAGATTGCCCGGCAGGCGGGCGCCGACTACGTGGGCGACGACGACCTGATAGCCCAGATTGAGGGCGGATGGCTGGATTTTGAGGTTGGCCTGGCCACGCCCGAGATTATGCCCAAGATTGGCAAGCTGGGCCGGATTCTGGGCCGCCGGGGCCTGATGCCCAACCCCAGGACGGGGACCATGGTACAGCCGCGGGACCTGGGCCGGGTGATTGAAGAGTCCAAGGCAGGGCGCGTGGAGTACCGCACCGACCGCACGGCCATCATACATTGCGCATTCGGCAAGGCGAGCTTCGATACCGACCGTTTGATGGACAACCTGTCGGTGTTGACCGATTCCATCGTGCGGGCCCGTCCGGCAGCGGTCAAGGGCTCCTTCCTCAGGTCTGCTTACATCACCTCGTCCATGGGGCCCAGCATACCCCTAGAGCTGAACGCGCTGCAGGCTTTGAGGCCGGATTAGCGATTAGCCATTTGCCCAGTTTCGTGGTAGTCTGTTCCGAGCCCTAAAGGGCATTTGGACTAAAGTCGAAGTGGGATGAGCATTTTGCCTCGGTGAGGTCTAGTCAAGGTTAGGGGGCTGCCCTCACCCCCGGCCCCTGTCCCTCAAGGAAAGGGGAGAAGGAGCGCCGCACATTTCACCCTGGTATTGGTTTAGTGGTGCGTCGTCATAGAGGTGATGGATAGGCTGAGAGTCCGCCGGTGGTGAGCTTGTCGAACCCTCGACTTGTTAAACCGCTAACGGGCGGCCCTTCAACAGGCTCAGGGTGAGCGGATATACTATCCGTCGGTTGCGATGAGTTGAACCACCAATTAAGCTGCACCACCGGGAGCGGGAACAGAGACAGTACATTCAAGCGATACAAATACAACCCAATAACGCTGTAGACCGCCGGTCTCCCTCAGGGGAGCCAAGGGCCCAGCGCCATGCATGAATGTGGCGGGCCGCCTGCCGAGGCGCAAATGACGGGTTTTTCGACATGGTTTGCCGATTTTCCCTGCGTCTCATCTGCATGACGTAGGGATTTTTTCTTATAGCCTATTAACCCAACGCCTTTGCATTGACGGGTAAACCCAGAAGTCCGTTCCTGGGGAGCCAGTCGAACCATAAAAGGACGGCCCTTCGGCAGGCCCAGGGTGAGCGGAGATGTTTTACCCGCCGGTTTAAATGAGTTGACCTGCCAGGTCAGAGAGGGTTAGTGGTTCCATACAGCAAGGAGCGAGGCTGGAACATTCCGGCGGTTGGCCGATGGATTGGAATTGTTGTCGTGGTGTCTGCGCTGGTCGTCGGAGCTTACGACCTTCTCTGGATTGTAGCCGATGCAAGGACAAACGAGTTCATTCCAGAGGAGACGGCGGACCGATATTTACTGCAAGGACTCACAAATGTATGGCGTTCAGTATTATATCTGGGAACCATGGGGGTGGTAATTTTCCTGCTGGCGGAATTGATAGACCGCCTGGCGTGGAATGACGATGTCGAAGAATCTGAAAGTCCCGCAAATGGCGAAAGCCAAGATTACCTGGAATAGCTGAATGCTCAGGTAGAAATTGCAGGTATAATCCACGAATTCTGCAGTGCAACAGTTATGAAATGAGGAGGTAAGCATTTGCCAACACAGGCCAAAATAGAGCGCGTGGCGGAAATAAAGGAGAAGCTGGAGCGGTGTTCCATAGCGTTGACCGCAGGCTATTCCGGCATTCCCGTTAACGACATGACGGAACTGCGCCGCCGGATGCGCGACGCTGGCGTGGAGTTCGTCGTCGTAAAGAATACCCTGGCGAACCTGGCGGCCGAAGAGGCGCAGGTGCCCCAGTTCAGCGAGATTCTGGAGGGGCCCACGGCCATAGCCTTCGGTTACGACGATCCGGTGGATACCGCCCGCGCCGTCAATGATTACATACGGACTACCAGGTCCCCGCTGGCGATCCATGGCGCTATCATGGGTCCGGGGCCCGTGTTGCCGCCCAACGAGGTGGAGAGACTGGCAACCCTGCCGTCGAAGCCTCAACTGGTGGCCAATCTGCTGGGCCAGATGCAGTCGCCTATCTCCAGGTTGCTGGGCGTCCTCAACGGGCCCCTGCAGAACCTGGACGGACTACTGCAGGCCCGCATCCGCCAACTGGAAGAGGGCGGCGAGGCTGCGTAGTCTAGCGCATCGCCACGAGGCCGCGGCCCATAACAGGGACGGCCACAACCTCAACGACCCAGACGACCCAGACGACCCAGACGAGGAGCGGTTTGGCTCCTTACCTGAATCAGAAAACCAAAAAGAGCAAAGGAGGCCCCATGGCTACTAAAGAGGAACTGCTGGAAACTATCAAGGGCATGAGCGTGCTGGAGCTGGCCGACCTGGTCAAGGCGCTGGAGGACGAGTTCGGGATTACCGCCGCCGCGCCGGTGGCCGTTGCCGCCGCGCCTGCCGCCGGTGACGGAGCCGCTGCCGCCGCTGCCGCTGCCGACGACGAACAGACCGAGTTTGACGTTAACCTGGCCGAGATAGGCCCCAACAAGATAAACGTCATTAAGGCCGTGCGCGAGATTACCTCCCTGGGCCTGCGGGAAGCCAAGGAACTGGTGGAGTCGGCCCCGGCCCGGGTCAAGGAAGCGGTGGCCAAGGACGAGGCAGAAGGCATCAAGGCCAAGCTGGAAGAGGCCGGAGCGGTAGCCGAGGTAAAGTAGCCTCTCGAGTCCGACCCGTCTCTACCCTACCGGAACGATACCCTACCGGCACAATTGAACTCGGCCCGGCCCGCCGCAAGGGAGGATGCCATGAGCCGTCGCAAAGACCGGGAACGCTTCAACCGGATGAAGGACCGGAACCCCGATTACGTTGGGTTCCGGGGGGCTACCACCGTAGTCGCAGCCCCTGCACCTGCTCCGGCGCTGGAATCGGTAGCCTGCTCGGTCTGCCAGCGACGGCGGAATGTGGCCGTTGACTCCCTGCCGGCGGACCGGGCCGAATACGTTTGCCTGCGATGCCAGGACGGTTGACCGCAATTCGCAATTGCCTCGGATAACTACTGACAGCAGGCGCAAGACGGCGTGGGCCAGGCCCGGTAGAATACCCCTCTAGTTGGCAGCGGGAAGTCATGCCGACCGCAGGTCATTATTAGAGGGGACTACCAGCCGATGGAAGCTAACAACAACGACCAGAGGGAGAGCATCTGGAGCCTCCGGCAGCTTTCCTTAACTCGATACTACCTGACTTTTGCGGCCCTTTTCGCTTTTGTTACGGGCCTCCATATCTGGCGGCAGTTCGCAACCGCGTTGCCGGGGGACCACCCGGCCGACACCATACTGGCTGCATTGAAAGAAGCCTCGGGGTTAATCCCCTGGCTTATAATATTCACATACTATCTGGTGGAGGGCGTATCCATGCTGGCTGAAAGATATTTGAGGTCCCGGTACACCAAGGGAAAGGAAGACGGCTTGAAGGAAGCTCAACAGCAATGGCAGGCGTGGAATCGGCGGCGGGAAGAGGCTTTGCGGGAGGGGAGGGAATTCACAGAACCACCGCCAGGGGAATCTCAGAACGCCAACAAGTAACCTCTAACTCTTGACGGCTCTGGCGGTGGAAGGCGAGATTGCTTAAGCCCCTCCAAAATGGGGGCCTAATGGTACACCAGGCATCACACCACCGTCATATCCTCAATTGAGAAGAAGGGCTTATCCCAGTCGGGGTCCGGTTCATTCATCAGCCGGCGGGTGTAAAGGCGGCAGGCCCTTATGTACAGCTGCAGGACGTTGTTGTTGATTATGCCCTGGGGCAACCGTCGCCCGTAGGTCATTAGAATCCACTGGGAGTGGCCAGTGCCCAGGAACTCCTCCATGAAGGCCGTGGGCTCGGCTTCGGCGGCGCAGGCCTCAAGAATCTCATCAGGAGCCTCGGAACAAAGCAGTTCCGGGTTTTCCGCCGCAAAGTCAATGTAGTAATCTTCCCGCTCCCTGTCCATCTATCGTTATCCCTTCCCCTCTATCGCCTGGCAATGGCTGGCTTAACGGTTTTGACGTTCGTGCAAGGTAAGTTATTGCACCCTGCCCACAGGGCAACCGGACCCAGGAATTTTCAACTTAGAAACTATCTCAAAAATGTCGCTTTGCTAATCAAGGGAACTGCCACACTACCTTTTCACCCCCATCCTAACCTGCCCCCGTCAAGGGTAAGGGACTATTGAGATAGTTACTTAACCGTCATAACTTTCAAGTACCAGGTTCGCGTGAAGGCGGAAGCTACGGCTTATTTCCAAACCTGAAAGGCGACGGGCCAGTCCTGCCCTCCGCACCGAAAACACTCCGCCCCTGTTATCAGTTGTCGTATCAGCCATAGAGAAGGGGCGGATTGAAAACCCGCCCCGTTTGGTCTCCAATGTTCCCGCTTGCGGGATGCCAGATTGTTGGGTTACAGGTTCATCTGGGGGACCATGTAACCGCTGACCTTGTTGTAAATCTGGAAGCGGCTGCGCTGGCTGTCCACCACCAGCAGGCGGTTGTTGGCCGCATCGTACATCAGGCCGGTGGGCAGGGCAAACCGCCACTCGGACTCCATGTTCTGCATATTCACTTCCCGGCGGCGCTTCAGATAGTCGGCGTTGGCGTCCACCGTCAGCTTGGCCCAGGCGGAGAGCTCCATGGCGTCACCGACCAGGGTGATTATGTAGTTGCCCTCGGCATCGAAGATATGCACGCGCCCGGGGTGCTGGCCGTTATCGCTCCAGTCGGCGACGTAAACATCGCCCTCCGGGTCCACGGCCACGGCGGTGGGCAGGTGCAACTGTCCGCGACCGGCGCCGTGGCCGCCGATGGAAGCCAGCCACCGGCCGTCGGCGGTGAACTTCTGCACCCGGTGGTTGCGGTGGTCGGCAACGTAAACGTTATCGGCCTGGTCTATGGTAATGCCCCAGGGGGAATTGAACTGGCCGTTCTCGGAGCCGAAGCCGCCCCAGGAAGCAACAAACTGGCCGTCGGCGGTGAACTTACGGACCTGGTGGCTGCGGCCGTCGGTGAGGTAGATGTTGTCGCTGGCGTCAATGGCGATGTTGGCGGCGCCATGTTCGGCGCCATCCTCCTTCTCCAGGGAACTCCAGCGGTTAAGGAAGTTGCCTTCCTGGTCATAGACGTTAACCTGGTTAAGCCACTCGTCGGACACATAGACCCGGCCCTGGCTGTCCACGGCGACGCCGGAACCCCAGATAAATTCTCCGTTGCCGTTGCCGTACTTGGAGAACTCTCCGAGGAACTCTTCCTGGCCCCACTCGGAGCCGATGGTGATTTGTGAAACGCGGGCGCCATAACCGGTGCGGTTCCAGGAGACGTTGCTGATCCCCTCACTGCCGCGGTTGACGACGTACACCACGCCGTTGGGACCCTGGGCGGCGGCAACGGGCTGGCTGAAGCCCATGCCCGACTGGGCGCCCCGGCCCACGGAGTGGCTATAGTCGTAAGTGCGCCCGGCTGCTACTTGCGTTAGCATGATTATTTCTCCCGAATGTTTTTGCGTTTGTCCCTAAGAAACAAGGCATGAGACGCCTCAGGCGCGCAAAGGGAGTGAGTCCGGCTACATGGGCCTACCCCGCGGCGGCGGCTTCCGAACCAGTTGCTCATCCACCGGGTCCACCATCAATCGGAAGATTTCCAAGGTAGTGGCGCCCAGCAGATATTGACCGTCAGGCCCAAATACAACCGGACAGGACCATTCCCGCTCGGCTATGCTGATTCTGGCCTCGCCTAACTCATACTCTACTTCGCTGCCGTCGGCCAGCGTGTAAGTCTCTTGCTCGATAGGCTCGAGTCCCAAGCGTCTCAGCAAGGACGCGGGAAGCATCGAATTGAACGACCCGGTATCCACCATGGCCAACACTCTGGCCTTAGGGCCATTGTCAAAGTTGCCTACGCCGATTTCCACGGAAAAGGTACTCACTTCAGGCGGAACTTTCTCCGTTCTCTTTGTAGCCATCCTGCTGTCTCCAATTTGCCACAGCCTCATACCGAGTCGTTAATCCAAGTTCCCAAACCATCCCCGCTTACCAGGGACGGAAGCGGCCAGATTTCACATTAGAAATAAGCCGGCTTCTCGAACACGCCGCCTACCAGGGGCTGGGCGTCCATGCCCATCCAGTCTTCCGCGATGGCGGTATAGACGCTGCGGAAGTCGGTGTGGGGGACCAGGTCGCCCTGCTCCAGGCGCTCGGGGCGCAGGGACGGGTATTCGCCGTACTCGCCGCCCTTGATGGCATCGCCGACCAGGAAGGCCACGCCGCCGGCGCCGTGGTCGGTGCCGGAGCCGTTGTCGTGGACCCGGCGGCCGAACTCGGTGAACATGAGCATGATTACGTTGTCGGCGGCGTCATTCTCGCGCAGGTCGTCGAAGAAGCTCTCCACGGCCTGGGAGACGTCAACCCACAGCTTGTCGTGCATGCCCACCTGGTTGGAGTGGCTGTCGAAGCTGCCGTGGTCGCAGTAGAAGACGCGGGTGCCCAGGTTGGCCTGATGCACCTGGGAGATGCCCTTCAGCTTGCCGGCGATGGTGGTGTCCGGGTACTCGATGCTGGAGGAGTACATCTCGGGGGCCACCTTCAGGATGTCGGCAGCCTTCATGGAGTCCAGGCCGGTCTGGCCCAGGTAGTCCATCACGGCGCCGGTGCCGATTGTGGGGGAGTAGAGGCGGGTGAAGCGGTCAAGAATCTTGTCCCGCTGCTCAGCCTCGTTGATGCCGGTCAGCAGACCGAAGGAGTCCAGGTCGTCCACGCAGGCCACCGGCACCGTGGGCAGGGCCAGGGCGCGGGGGAGGCTGGGGCCGAAGCTGACGGCGGTTACGACGTTTTCCTTGTTGGGGTCAATTTCCTTGGTGGCGCGGCCCAGCCAGCCCTCGGTGCCCAGCTTGTCCGGCTCGCAGGTGTGCCAGATGTCCATGGAGCGGAAGTGAGAGCGGGGGGAGTTGTGGTAGCCAACGCCATGAATGATGGCCAGGTTGCCCTGGTCCCACAGGTTCTTCATGGGGCCCATGGTGGGGTGCAGGCCGACCTGGTCGTTGAGCTTGAGGATGCGGTCTTCGGCCACGCCCACCGCCGGGCGGTTGTCGCGATAGAGGGGGTCGGTAAAGGGAATAACCGTGTTCAGGTAGTCATTGCCGCCGGTAAGCTGCAGGACCACCAGCACGGGGTCTTTCTTGGTTGAGGCCATTGCCTTTTCCTCCTGGAAACTAGGTTAAGAGTTGCACTATTACTCGCTTAACATTCCTCTGGGGCAGTAAATCCATTTGAACGAGTCACTCTAAATCACGTTGACTACAACCGCAACCAACGCGGCTACAACGGCGGCCATACTGGTTAAAACTATGCCGCACAAGGTTAACATCGCAATTACCAAGTGCCGCATGCTAGTTCTCATGTCCTGCATTGAGAAGGAAAGCTCGCTTACTCGACCTTCAAAATTGGCCATGCGTTCCGTAAGGTTAGCTACTTGGGTTTCCACGTTGCCCGATCGACGTCCGAGTTCTACCACTTGACCTTCCATGCTGCCCAGTCGGACTTCAAGGCGATCCATGCGGACTTCCCAATCAGCGCTGCTCTCTGCGACCGTTGTCATGCAGATTCACTCCCGAGAGTTGGGGGCGGGAACCAAGCTCCCGCCAATGGTATTCCTAAGCGTACTGGTAGTCCCGCAGGGAGACTATGAGCTGGAGCAGTTCGGAGACGCGCTCAGTGGCGGCGGCCTCGTTGCTCCAGGACAGGCTGCCGCCGGGGACGGCGTGGTCCAGCAGTTCCTGGCGGGTATCGGAGCTGACTTCCAGCGGACCCATCAGGTCCAGGCAGGTGTCAACGAACTGCTCGGGGCCAACGTCGCCCTGGCCGCGCAGGCGGCTGACGATGGACTGGACGCCGGGGCGGGAAACGTCGCCCACCATGTCGGCGGTGAAGTTAATGCGGCGCATCAGGGAGCCGCTGTTAATCCACTCGGCGCCGGTGTGCCAACCCTCCACGCTGGGGGGATTGAGCAGGTCCTGGCCCATGTAGTTGGGCTGGCGGGAAAGGTCGCCGATACCGGGAGCCGGGAAGTCGGAGCCGCCTACCAGCTTCAGGGTGCCAACGACGACTTCGGCGGGGCTCTTGAGCTTGGCGAAGCGGGCGTTCTTGAAGAAGTCGGAGGTGAACAGGACCCGCAGGGTGGCCTTGATGTCGTAGCCGGACTCAATGAAGGCGTCGGCCAGGGCGTCTATGGCGTCCTCGTCCACGGGGGGAGTAACCTGCCAGGCGGGGACCTGCGCCTCGTCGGCCACGAAGAAGTTATACAGGTGGCGGGCGATGAAGCCGGCGGTGGCGGGGTGCTGGCAGACGATGTCAATGATGTCCTCGCCGTTGAAGTTGCCGGTCTCACCGAGGAAGGTCTTTTCGCCGTTGTCGTGGTCCTCGGGACGGTACTCGAAGCGCCAGTCGTGGCGGCCCAGGGGACCGCGGGGGAGCTTGGCCTCGAAGGTCCAGCCGGTAAAGGCGCGGGAGCACTCGCGGACGTCCACCTCGGTGTAGTTGCCAACGCCCATGCTGAAGAGTTCCAGAAGCTCGCGGCCCCAGTTCTCGTTGACGGCATCAGCGTGGTTTTCATTGTTGTCCAGCCAGTAAATCATGGCCGGGTTCCTGGCAATCTCCACCAGCAGTTCCCGGTAGTTGCCCATGCCCTTCTCGCGGAACATGGTGATCATGTTCTGGATTTCGTCGTAGTGGTCCACCTTGGAAACGCCGGTGGCGAAGATGTGGTGCCAGAAGAGGGTCATCTTCTCTTCCAGGGGCCGGCGGGTGTTGACCATCCACCAGAGCCATTCGGCAGCGCCCATGCCGGGCAAGGTGCCGGGCCGCCAGGTCCAGGGCTGGTAGCGCATCATTTCGAAACGGTCCAGGGGCTCTTCGGTGGGGTTGAGCAGCTCTTCCACCACGTTGTCGTAACCCTTTTCGCACAGGGCTTCCAGCTCTTCGCGGGTGGCGCCAAAGCCGGCGCGGCGCATAAGGTGAGCCATCAAGGCTATATCCTGGTTCGCCATAACCTGTCCTCCTCATTGAAATTCTTTCCAATAATCATTGTTGTTTGCGAATGATTATAGTTGGTGGGAATTATCGGTTATTGGGGGGTTGGTGTCAATTGGGGGTAATATATTAAGGGGTGTCGTCAAATTGAAAGCGGGAGCTTCCTAGCGTCCCTTTTCGTCGTTCCCGCGAAGGCGGGAACCTCGCCCGGCAGTAGTTAAGCCTTCGGTGTTGTATAGACGGCCTTCGCAGGAATGACGTTGCATTTGACGACACGCCCTAGGCGGCTACAAACTCCATTCGGTGGCCCCGGGTAACCTTGGGTTGGCATTGAATAGAGGTAGACGAAGAACTGATCAAGGAGACCGATGTATTTTCCCTTGTTGACCTGTGCAGTCGAACGATACATTTGAGACGTATCAGGTGGCAGAAAGCAAGTCCCGGAGAACAATTGCATTGATGCTCTGTAGCCTTCTGAAGACTGTATCGTTGGTGACAAATGCGGCACATCCCTCCTGCAAAGCCGCCGCTGCATGGACGGCATCGGGTGTTCGGAGGTTAGCCAGTGCCCGTAACCTCGCTGTCTCTTCCCATATGAGACGCGTTGTGGGTATCAGTTGTATTTCGGACGACGCGAACAGTTCGCGGTAGATATCTACCAGGACCTGGTCATTGTCCCTGATGGGCGTCACCAACACTTCTGCTATTGTAAGTTCACTGGTGACCAAACTAAGAAGGCCAGTTTCCGCCTGACGCCAAATGGGTTCAAGCAGTGTGCAAAAGGGCTCCAACTTCTCGACGCTATATATGAAGACGCACGCATCCAGATAGAGGGACCCGGTTTCTGGCAGCCTCAGTTGAGCCAAGAGTCCCGCTCCTTCTGAATGTGTTCGTCCACCTGCTCTACATTTTTGAAGCTGCGTTTCCCGGGAGCCTCCGCCAGGATTTGCGATACTGAGCGCCCTCCTGGTGACGTAGCGGGTTGGACGACAACATGGACTTCATCCCCTTCAGATAATCCCGGGTCTTCGACCACTATCCGGCCTCCCGGCAGGACTGTCGTTGTTATACGGAGCGTCTTGTTCATATTCGTGGACTCGCTTTTTCCTTGATTATATAGCAAGACGGGACAGTAGCGGACGAGGGTATGCGCAGGAGCCGGGTTTACTGCCAAGGGTATTAGATCCTTCGGCTTCGCTCAGGATGACATGGCCTGGTGGGGACGGGGTTTGGCCCGGTTTGGGGGATTGGTGGGGAGTGGTTTGGAGTTGGGGCGCTGGTGCGACGGTAGTAGGGAAGGACTTTAGATCCTTCGGCTTCGCTCAGGATGACAGGCACCCATAGTTCGATTGCCCTGGCTAGCGGGGGGCTTAGATGGGTTTAACGGACAAGTTAGCGTGAGGCTGCTTCTACCATCTCGCTTATCCGGGCGATGGCCTCCGGTATTTCCCTGGCGATGAGTTCCTTGTTTAGGGGCAGGTGTTCGTGGGCGTAGATTGCGGCGCCGGCGAACTCGGTCAGGTAACGATGGGCTTCGCCGGGGACTTCTTCGGTGTCAGGCGCCTGGGATGCTTCCCGGATTAGCTGGGCCAGGATTCTGAGGTTGTGGCCGTCGCGACCGCTGGTGGGGTAAGCGCAACCCCAAGCTCCCAGAAGCGCCTTGTAAGCGTTTTCAAGGGCGTTCTGGGCGGTGTGCCCAAGGACCTTCTCGGCTATGGAGCCGAGTATGCCAGCCGCCGCCATGGTCTCCAGCGACTTTGCGAAGTCGGTGGCATCTCTCATCCGGGATTCCACATCTTCCCAGTCTATTTCCTCGGCATCATCACCCATCCCGTATCCCAGTTGGTCGTCCGGCACAACGGCTGCTCCCTGTTTGGCGATGCAATTCGCCAGGTTGTTTCTCAATTTTCTGCGGAGGTCGAATTGGGCCGAAGTCATGCAAATGACATCAATCCCCGATGCCTCCGGTAGCTGTTTCTTTTGCAGGGCGCGAGCCTGGTCACGGAACTGTTCGAGCCATTTCTCGGGGGGCAAGGCATCCTTTAGAATCAGGATATCCAGGTCGGAGTCATTGCGGTAGTCGCCACGGGCCCTCGACCCGAACAGAATTGTCTGCCTGGCACCGGCCATATGGTGAAGCCGTTCCGCGATATTCAATGCCCGTGTGTCCGCATCAGCTCTAGGCATAAGCTGGCCTCCAAGGGTATTTTACCACCTCGAATATTGCCAGTATGCGGACGGGTCAAGAGTACATACGGCATTCCCGGCCTGGCGTGGGACGTTGGTTGTAAGCCGTGAGCTTGGATCCTTCGGCTTCGCTCAGGATGACATGACCTAGTGGGGGCAGGGGTTTGGCCCGGACTGGAGGATTAGCGGGGAATGTTCTGGCGATGGGGTGTTGGTTGCAGGTGTGCGGGCCTGGGCAGCCACGAGGGCTGCCCCTACGGATTGGGGGAGCCGTGCGGGGTTGAGCGGTAGTCACCCCCCTACCCCTGTTGTAAAATGGCCTCTAACCCGAACCAATATTAGCGCAAGGAGTTTTTTCATGATTAAGGTTTCTTTTCTTTACCCCAATGAAGAGGGGAAGAATTTTGATATGGACTACTACACCGGCACCCACATGCCCCTGGTGCACCAGCGGTTGGATTCCATGGGGCTGCTGCGGAGCGAGATTGAGAGCGGGGTGAGCTCCGCCGACCCCAACGCCGCGGCGCCTTTTGTGGCCGTGGGCAACCTGTACTTCAATACCACCGACGAGGTCCACGAGGGTTTCAAGACCCACGGACGCGAGTTGATGGGCGACACGCCCAACTACACGGACATCCGCCCCCAAATCCAGATCAGCGAACTGGTTTAGCGAACTTATCCACGAAGGACACGAAGAAAGTTTTATCAACGAATGGGCACTAATGTTCACTAATGGGCTGGTTGGAAATAGGAGTTGGCTGCCGTTCCGGAAGCGTATTACCTCCCGATAAAAGTCAAATGAATATTCGTGCTCATTCGTGTTTATTCGTGGATGATAAAGAGAGAAAGCTATGAACGCCGCTTTTGAGAATCTGGCCCAGCGGTTGGTTAAGGAGCATTGGGACTTTTATCCCACCGCCGGTTCGCGGATTGGCCGCCACGAGTATGATGGGCAGCTTCCCGATTTGTCGCCGTACCGCATTGCCCGGCGGGTTGAGGAGTTGCGGCGGGGGCTGGCGCAGCTTTCGGGGTTGGCCGATGGCAATGGCGGCGTTGGCGCGGGGGAGCCGGAGGTGCGGTTGAGTTACCGCTTGCTGGAACTGTTTCTGCGGCGGGAGTTGTTCAACCTGGAGGAGATGCATCCGCTGGAGAACAATCCCATGCGGCAGGTGGGCTACCTGAACGTGGGCGGCTACGTGAAGCGGGACTATGCACCCCTGGTGGACCGGCTGCGCAGCGCCACCCGGGTGATGGAGCAGGCGCCGGACTTCCTGCAAGTGCTGGACACGGCCCTTACCGCCGAACTGAGCCGTCCGGTGCTGGAGATGAGCATCGAGAGCTACCGGGGCATGGCACGCTTCTATCGTGTTGATTTGCGGGTTGACCTGGACCAGTCGGGCGTGGACGTTGGGGACTCTGAGACTCTCGCCAGGTTTGACCAGGCGCGGGAACGGGCGGCCATGGCCCTGGACGGCTTTGCGGTGAGGCTGGAAGAGCGGCTGGCCCGGCTGCCGGAGGGCGTGGAAGGCGATTTCGCCATCGGCTCGCAACTGTATTCGGATATGCTGGCCTACGGCGAGGGAGTCAACGTGCCGTTGCGGGACATTATCGCCCTGGGCCAGGCCAACATGGAACGCAACCTGGAGCGGCTGGCCGAAGCCACTGCGGCGGCCGGGCCGGGGCGCTCCATACGGGAGATTGTGGGGGAGATTGGGCGCAATCACCCCGCCGCTGACGCATTGATACCCGAGACGCGGGCCATGCTGGAGGACATCCGGCAGTCGCTGCTGGACCACGACATTATTTCCCTGCCCTCCGAGGACCGCTGCCAGGTTATCGAGACACCCACCTACATGCGGTATGCCTTTGCCGCCATGGACAGCCCCGGCTCGCTGGAAACCCGGGCCACCGAGTCCTACTACTACGTTACGCCGGTGGAGGAGACGTGGACGGACACCCAGGCCGAGGAATGGCTGTCCAACTTCAACTACGACACCCTGCGCATCATTTCCATCCACGAGGTGTATCCCGGGCACTTCGTCCACCACCTGCACAACAGCTACGGCGGGGAGTTGCCCCTGGTCAACCGGGTAGCATCGTCCTACGCCTTTACCGAGGGCTGGGCCCACTACACGGAGGAGATGATGCTGGAGACGGAGTACGCCCGGGGGCAGGCGGCCCTGCAGGTGACCCAACTATTGGAGGCCTTGGTGCGTAACTGCCGCTACCTGTGCGCCCTGGGAATGCACACCCAGGGCATGACGGTGGACGAGGCGACCCGTTTTTTCATGGACAACGCCTACATGGAGGAACTGCCAGCCCGCCGGGAGGCGCTGCGGGGCACCTTCGACCCTGGCTACCTGAACTACACCCTGGGCAAGTTGATGATCCTGAAGCTGAGGGAGGACTACCGGCGGGAGCAGGGAAGCGCCTACTCGCTGAAGGGATTCCACGACCAGCTGCTGTCCTACGGCGCGCCGCCGCTGCCCCTGCTGCGGGAGGTCATGCTGGCCAACCCGGGCGACGGGCCGCTGTAGGGGGAAGTTTATCCGCGAATTGGCACGGATGACCACAAATGTAATTCTGCATTGGTTTGCTCTTCGCAGTCTCTTCCCAGAGCAAGCCAATAATCCGAATGAACCATCAATAGATTAGGGGGTATCGTCAAATTGAATGTGGGGGCTTCCTAGCGTCCCTTTTCGTCGTTCCCGCGAAGGCGGGAACCTCGACCGGCAGTAGTTAAGCCTTCGGTGTTGTATAGACGGCCTTCGCAGGAATGACGGTGCATTTGACGACACGCCC
>DAOUIY010000059.1:0-66911 GCA_034423215.1 Dehalococcoidia bacterium | reverse complement strand
AACCCGTCATTCTGGCGCAGGCCAGAATCCAGGAAGGTTAGCGCCGGACATGGTTCCTTACCTTCAGGACTTCTGGGTTCCGGCCTTCGCCGGAACGACGGAGAAAAGCAGTTACAACTATCATTTCAAAGTCATCGAGCTACCAGTGGTTTGACCACTTTGCATTGATGGGTAAACCCCGGAGTCCGCTCATGGTGAGCCTGTCGAACCATCTAATTGTCAAACTGCCAACGGACGGCCCTTCGACAGGCTCAGTGTGAGCGAAAATACTACCCATCATTTCAAATATGTTGACCCGCTAGCTGCGCTCGTGCCGGTGACAGATTTCTGGCGCTCTTACTCCGGCGCGTTCAGTTTCAGCAGCTTCTCGAACAGCTTTTGCGTCTGCACTACGTCGCCGTGGGCTCGGTGGGCCCTGACCCGGGCCGTGGAAATGCCCAAGTCCTGGCAGGCGGCGGCCAGGCCGTAGCGCAAGCCCGCCGGAGTCCTCATTTCCAGCACCCGGTGAACGTAGTCCCGGTGGCTCTCCCCGTCGGAGGGGTAAACGCCCAGCTTGTATCCCTTGTACAACCCCATGGTATCGAGGAAACGCCAGGCGGGCAGGTCGTCCACCTCGTCAATTACCCTGGCAGGATATCTCCCTTCCTCCACGGCCCGGCGGTGGACCCTGGCCGCCTCCAGCAAAAAAGCCCGGTCAAACCGGATTATGTTGTGTCCCACCAGGGGCAGCCCCCTGGTATTGCCAACAAACCACTCCAGGGCGTCGTCTATGGATAGCCCCCTGGCCTGCAAGTCCCGGTCTGTGATGCCGGTCAGGCTCACTATCCTGGGAGGGAGCGGCCGGTCTATCTTCACCAAAACGGAATCCGTGACCGGGTTGTGGCCCGGCCTCACCAGGGATAATCCAATCTCAATAATCAGGTCGTCCCAGCAGTCGAGCCCGGTGGTCTCCAGGTCAACCACCGCATAGCCATCATTCAGCTGCATAACTTACCCACTGTAAATTCAAGGATATTCTGCCGAACTGGCAGTTTACTACATTGCCGGCTGCCGGTCGCCGCTTCCGCATATACACACCGACCCCGGCCCGGCATATAATGACCCAATAAACTCGGCAAAACTTGAACCTGCAACGGGGCTTGACCGGTGGAACCGTTAGAATGCCTTTTGCCCCTTTGCTTTGGAGGAAGTCATGGGTTCGGACACAAGACTAGACGGCAAGCGGGTTGGGCTGATAGTCCCTTCCACCAACACTGTTATGGAGCCGGACCTTTACCGGAATTTGCCGGCAGGCACGACGGTCCACACGTCCCGGATGCTCCTGGAGGGCAGCGTAACCATCGAGGCTGAGGAAATGATGCTGGACGTTTATCTGCCCGAATGCGCCAAACAGATAGGCACACTGCAACCGGACGTAGTGGTATTCGGCTGCACCTCGGCCGGCGCCCTGAGAGGGCCAGCCTACGAGCAGGAACTGGCGGGCGAGATTTCAAAGGCCACCGGCGCTCCCACCGTCACCATCATGGGGGCAGTGGTGGACGAACTGCAGCGATTAGGGGCCAGGAGCATTGCGATGCTGACGCCTTATTCCGAAGAAATCAACGAGACCATCAAGGATTCCCTGGAAACTTCCGGCTTTACCGTCCCCTACATGAACGGCATGGATGTAAAGGGCGCTTTCAACATTGCCGCCGTCTCGCCTGACGAGATAGTTGAGTATGTCAGAGAGCAGTTGGAAGGGGTATATTCGGACTGCCTGTTTGTTTCCTGCGCCAACCTCCGGTCGGTGGACGTGCTTGAGAGAATCCGCGAGGTGGCCGGCCGGCCGGTGGTCACCAGCAACCAGGCGGTGCTGGAGGGCGTCAGGAAGGCCATCGGAGTGGGAGACTGACCGCGGGAGTCGTGGTCAGGGTGTTCCCCGCCTTTCGATATCCCTCTTGCTTTAGTTCGTCCTTCGTTGACGCTCAGCCACGGCCCTAGCTATAATTTCGACAATCTAAGCAGAAAGGTAACGGACAAGATGGTAAGAACTGGACAGCGTTTTGTCAGCCCGGGCGGGGCCGAGATGGTGGTCACCAAGGGGGGCGATGGAGACTTCACGGACGGAGAAACTCCCCTCCAACTGAAGGGTTCCGAGGCCGCTCTTGAAGGCGTTGCGGTGTCGGAGGCCGCCATAGACATGGCCCTGGGCAAGAGATTCAGCTCCTCCGACGGTTCGGTGTCGGTGCTGGTTACCAAGGCGGGGCGTTGCGACCTTCGCTATAACGGCGAGCCCATGGAACTTCAACAGCCCAAGGAACTTCCCTCTTCCGATTAAAGCAGGCAGGGCAACTTACGGTTTCGCACCAACCCCTTCTCTTACCGTTGGAGAAGGGGTTGTTTGTTGGACCTCGCGCCAAACCGGGGGCGCCTTTTCGTCGTAAAATAGGGCAAGTTTGTCCCTGGACGCATGGCAGATGAAATTTCCCTGGGCCAATGTCGCAATTCTATTCGTCGGGGCGGCGGAACTGCTTTCCGGTTACCTGGCCCTGACCCACGGGACGCCGGAATGGGTGGCTGCTCTGCACGTCCACCGGGCGCTGGGGTTCGGGCTGGTGGCCCTGCTCTTCTGGAAGGGCCGGAACATTCTCTCCCGGCTGCTGGTCTGGAGAATGTGGAAAACAAGCTGGCCGGCCTATTCCGCTTCCATCCTTCTGTTGGGCCTGCTGCTCACGGCCCTGGGGCTGGGAATTGCCTGGAGTCACCTGGGCCCTTACCACTTCCTGGGAATCAGCGGTGTCAGTTGGCACATTTACGTGTCCCTCGCCCTTACTCCTCTGCTGGCCTGGCACTTCCTGCGCCACCGTTACAATTTGCGGCCAAAATTCTGGGCCGAGCGGAGAATGGCCCTGCGGCTGGGCGGCCTGAGTGTTGCCGGCCTGCTGCTCTGGCAGGCCGGGGAGTTGGCCAACCGTGTGGCAGGTCTGCCGGGAGCGGAACGGCGGTTCACCGGTTCCTATGAAGACGGCACCGACACCGGCAACGGCTACCCGGCAACTTCATGGCTCAATGACGCGCCGGACCCGGTGGAACCAGCGGCGTGGCGGCTGAAGGTCAGCGGCCTGGTGGAAAACCCCTGGGACTATTCCTACGTTGACTTTACCGAAGGGCTGCTGGGAAGCGACACCGTGCGCGCCACCCTGGACTGTACGGGCGGCTGGCACTCAACCCAGGACTGGAGAGGCACGCCGCTGAGGGACATTCTTGAACTGTCAGGCATCAGGCCCCAGGCTGCCAGCATAACGGTAGGCTCGGTTACCGGGTATTTCCGCAAATTCTCGCTGGACGAGGCCGAGGGCTACATGCTGGCTACCGGAGTGGGAAACGAGACTCTCTCCCATAGACACGGCTTTCCCCTGCGCCTGGTGGCGCCGGGAAAGCGGGGCTTCGAATGGGTCAAGTGGGTTGACCGGATTGAAGTGAACGATACCAGCAAGTGGTGGCAACCGCCCCTGCCGGTGACCTGAACAGCCCACTTTTGCCCTGCTTGAAACTGCTGTGAGGCAGGCTTATAACTGCCCCGTTAATGTTGCGGTTTGTGGGCGGCGGTACGGGTCAAGGCACCAGCATTGCCCGTGTGATCACCGTCTGGCGCTGGTCCCATTCCGCCTGGACGAAGGCCTCGTTCACGTCAGCCAGAGGGAACTTGTGAGACACCAGCTTGTCGAAGGGTAGCCGGTGCTGGTTGCGGACCAGGAAAGACAGCAGCGTGGGCAGCAGGTCGGGTCGGTACATCCTGGACCCGAGGATGCTCTTGCCGGACAGCAGCTTGGACGGGTCAATGGCCACTTCCCGTCCCCGGACTATGTCGCCAATCTCAACGAAGCTGCCGCCGTTGCTGAGCATGTCAATGCCCTCAGCCAGTAGCTCAGCCCTTCCCACCAACTCCATCACCACGTCGGCTCCGCGGCCGTTGGTCAGTTCCCAGACCCGGCGTATGCGAGTTTCCGGGGTGTTGAATTCCTCGATGTTGATGGTGTGGTCGGCGCCAAACTCCTCGGCTAGTTCCAGGCGATTCTCCAGTCTATCCAGAACTATGACCCGGTCGGCGCCCATATCCTTGGCCATGGCCGTGGCGTTCAGGCCAAGCCCACCGGCGCCCTGGATGACTACCGACTGCCCCTCATGAGCGCCGGCCCGCATCAATCCGGTTGTCACGGTGCCCATGGCGCAGTTTACCGGGCCCAGCAGGTCATCGGGCAATTCGTCGGGTACTCGGAAGAAGGGATGCCGAGGCGGCAGGTATAGAAAGTCGGCGTAGGTGCCGGTAAAGTAGGGGTACACTCCCGCCGTCGGATACTCCCGGTTGGCGCACCAGTTGGTGTCGCCCCTAAGGCACAGGTGACACCGGTGGCAGGGAAACACAGCTGAATAGACCACCCGGTCGCCCATTTCGATAGGCGTTCCCAAAGTGTCTGTGGCTACCCCGTCCCCAAGGACTTCCACAACGCCGGTGCCCTCGTGGCCCATGACCCTTCCGCTGGCTGGCAGAGGCATGTGTTCCTGGGTCTGGTCTCCCCGCCACGTATGCAGGTCCGACCCGCAAATGCCCGCCTGGGTCATGCGTAGAAGAGTGGCGCCCGGCGCCGGTTCGGGTACATCGTACTCCTCGATTTCAAAGGGTTTGCCATACTCTTTGACTACAACAACGCGGCCCTTCATAGCCACACCTCCTGGCGACCGGATGGGGCAGATGCAAAAGCAAACGGGGCAACCGCAAGGGCTGCCCCGGTGGGAATATGCTTATATTGTCAGCTGGCCGTCATAGGCTGGGGTGAACGCGCTTCCGTGACCCCGATCATGCTGTCCCGGGTAACCAGTTCGGCCAAATGGGACTCGCTCATGCCTTCGGCGCCCGCCGGCCGGCGGGGCAGTACCAGGTACCGGAGATCAGCGGTGCTATCCAGTACCCGCACCTCGACGTTGTCGGGCAGGTCCAGGCCAAACTCCTTCATAACGCCGCGAGGGTCAACCACGGCGCGGGACCGGTAGGCCAGGCTCTTGTACCAGTCCGGGGGAACTCCTAGGAGATTCCGGGGGTAGCAGGAGCAGAGAGTGCAGACCACCAGATAGTGTACATCCGCGGTATTCTCCACCACCGCCAGCCGGGGCGTATTTTCGGGGAGGGTGTAACCCAGTTCGGACAATGCGGCCTCCGGCTCGTTCAACAGCCGGACCTTGAAACCAGGGTCGGACCAGGCGCGGGCTACAACGCGCGCGCCGTCGGCCGGGGACCGGGCCTCAACCCGAAGCATCATGTCCTGAATCTCCTCGGAAGAGCAAATGCCCTTTTCAACCAGCAGATGCTCCATTGCCCTGGCCCGTAGAGCGTAGTACCCCAACTCCTCATCATGGGCCATGCCAGGGTGTTGTGCGTGGTCGTGTCCGTCGTGTCCATTGACACCGGAATCCTGGGACTCGTCGCTCATGACTGCCTCCTGTCCGGCCAACGTGGTCAGGCCGGTGGATTTTCCAGCCAATGCTGGTAGATATCAACGTAGATTTTATCGCGGGGGTGGCCGCCGTATGAAGGCCACACGTCCAACTGGGAAAACTCGATCCGGTAGAGGGGCTGTGCCGGCTGGCCGGAGCCGCCATAAGCCAGGGACTCGGGGTTGGGAAAGATGCCGCAGAGGGCGTCCACCCGGCCGGTCTGCCCCTGGATGTAGGTGGGTGTTCGAAAGTGACCGCCCGGGTTGTCCACCCTAACGGTCACCACGTCCCCCTGCTGGTACCGTGGGGCTTCTCGCTGAGACTGCTGACTGCCGGCGGTCATGGCTGAACCTGCCCCTGAACTTCCGAGAATTTGCTGTCCAGTTCTTCCCTGGTCAAGATGCCCTTCTCCAGCAGAATAATCTCCAGGGCGGCAGTCCAACGTTCATAGTAGGAGCAGGACTCATAGGTTTCCGGGTCGAGACTTTCTATGGCTCTTCGCATCTCATCGGTGCGGCGTATTCCCTTCTGGCCCAGCACATTGTGCATGGCATCCACGCGCCGCTCCCAATCGGAAAGAACGTGCTCTTCCCGGTTAATGGGCTCGTCAGTGGGCCAGCCGCCCCGGTCGTGAACTTGCGGCATCTTGTTCTCCTAAGGACTTCTTGGTGGTCATAATAATTGGGACGAAAGGGGGTTACAAGCAAGAGTGCAGATTCTCTGGCTTCTATTCATTCATGAGGCGAAGCCCCTCTTCCAGAAATGCTCCTTCGCCGCCCGACCAAATGGACGGAAATTCATCAACCACCTCCGCTACTTTCAAAGCAGCTACATTCATCCATCCCAATGTTAGCAGGATTTCTGCATGGAGTTGACACAGGTTCTGCCATTGCCATATCGGTTCGTAGTGAAAGACCCTGTTCCTGAGCCTTCTAGCATTATCCAGACGCCTGTAGATGCTTGCCCTTTTTAACTCTTTCCTGGGAGCGTTTGGGAAAATTAGGGGCAAGAGACGGTTCAACTTGAGCTTCTGTTCGTATTGACCCCTGAACAGGCTTACCCAAAATCCAAAACTGAGATTGGCAACTATGCTATCCGGACTCCCTGAGCCTGCGAAGGGCTTTTTCGCAACCGCGACAGTTTCCAGTTCCCGGGGTTCAAGCAATCCGGAATCCCAGACTTCCGACCCGAGTTGGTTCACCGCTGCATTGCGGAAGTTATTTCTGAGGGTTATTTCATAGAGGGAAAGGCAAGAATAAAGACCCTCGCATAGTTTAATGTTCCAAAGGTAACGACTTATATCCTCAGAACTGATGCTCTTGCCACTAACGATGTAGTTGGTCATCCTGGCATTGGATACAGCTTGCTGAAACAAATTCGCAAATGACATTGTACTTTTGAAACGGGCTTGGTAAAATTGACATGTACACCCCGGTGCATCCTCTAGTCGCCTAGAGCGGCAATGATCCCGGGGTATTGCTTTGTCCCTACTTCCCCCACATCTCCGCCACGTCTATTACCCGCTTGAACTCCACGTTAGGGTAGGTGCGGATGTGTTCGATTAGCTTTTCCAGCATCAAGAGTCTTCCGGGGCGGCCGATGTACTGGGGGTGCATGGTCAGGTTGAAGGAACGGCCGTAGCGGTAGAGACCCTCAAACTCCGCCGCCCACGTCGCATAGACTTCTTCCGGGTTTCGCATGGGACCCAACCGGTTGGCAGCCGGGGCATAAACGAAATTAGGGGCATCGTCCAAAACCCAATGCACGGGGACCTCAACCAGTCTCTTGTCCGGGTCGTCGGCATTCAGAATGTACGGCGCATCGTCACCCATGAGGCTGCTGTCATAGGTGAATCCGTGGGAAACCATCAGGTCAACGGATACTTCGCTCAACTCCCAACTGGGTGAACGATAGCCCCTGGGCGCCTCTCCGGTAATTCCCTGCAAAATATCAATCCCCTTCTCCAGGATTTCTCTTTCCTGATCCGGCTCCAGGTAGCCGGGCGGTTCATGCATATAGCCGTGATGCCCCACTTCATGCCCGCGCCGGGCGATGTCTTCTACCAGGGATACGTGGGTTTCGGCCACATATCCCGGCACGTAAAAGCTGGCCTTGATCCCGTGCCGGTCCAGAAGGTCCAGGATTCTCGGGGCAGCCACAGCCGGGCCGTACTCGGCCATGGACATGAGGCTGGGAAAACGAGCGAAATTCGGGTCCCGCCACAGCCAGGAGGAAACGCCGTCCACGTCAAAGGTGAGCATGGCAACGCACTGGGTATCGCCGGGCCAAATACCGGACATGGTTGTTACCCTCCAATCAAGAACTAGTAGTCCAACCACTTTGGATTGACGGGTAACTATCGAAACCCGTCATTCTGGCGCAGGCCAGAATCCAATCAGAATCCAATAAGGTTGGCGTTGGACATGGCTCCTTACCTTCAGGAATTCTGGGTTCCGGCCTTCGCCGGAACGACGGTGAGAAGCAATTTCACCCATCATTTCGAAGTTGTCGGACTACTAGGGTTGGGCCGTGACGGGAATTGGGTTTCCCAATGGTTTTTCGTGATTCCTAAGGAATCTCTGAACAGGGCCCCTCTCCCCCGGAAGGAGACTGTTAGGGTGTAGGGGAATTTGCCGGCGCCAAGCCATCTCCCCCATCCTAATCTTCCCCCGTCAAGATGGAAGGAACTTATTCGAAGGTTCCCTGATTATCGGTTACCTGGCGCCGGTATCACGTCAAACCCGGTATAAGGGCGCAGCGCTTCTGGGATTACCACCGAGCCGTCGGGCTGCTGGTTGTTTTCGAGAATGGCTATTATCACCCGGGGCAGGGCCAGGCCCGACCCGTTGAGGGTGTGCACAAATTCGGGGCGCGCCCCGGCCGCCGGGCGGTACCTGATATTGGACCGCCGGGCCTGAAAATCGGTGCAGTTGGAGCAGGAACTGGCTTCCAGCCACTCCTCGCACCCGGCAGACCAGATTTCGATATCGAATGTCTTGGCCGAAGGGAAGGAAATGTCCCCGGTGCATAGCTGAAGCACCCGGTAGGCGAGGCCCAACCGCTGGCAAACGTCCTCAGCGTCCGCCAGCAAGCGATCCAGTTCTTCGTCCGAGGTCGCCGGTTCAACGAACTTGTACATTTCCACCTTGTTGAACTGGTGCACCCGCTTGATTCCACGGGTATCCCGCCCGGCGGCGGTCTTTTCCCGGCGAAAGCATGGGGTTTGGGCTACGTAGCAGCGGGGCAGCGAATCAGGGGGGAGTATTTCGTCCCGGTACAGGTTGGTAATCGGGACTTCAGCCGTGGGTATAAGCCACAGGTCATCCTCTTCATCCCAGTAGAGGTTCTCGGCAAACTTGGGCAGGTTGCCGGAGCCCTCCATGACCTCCCGGCGCACCAGGATGGGAAGCATAAGCTCCGTATAGCCATGTTCCCGGGTGTGAAGGTCCAGCATCCAGCTGATGGTGGCCCGCTCCAGCTTGGCCCCATACCCGGACATGGTATAGAAGCGGCTGCCCGACAATTTCACGCCCCGCTGAAAGTCAATGATGCCCAATTCCTCGGCCAGGTCCCAATGCGGTTTGCCGGGGAAATCCAGGGTCCTGGGCTCGCCCCATTGACGGACGACTATGTTCTCTTCCTCGGTCAATCCCCGGGGAACATCTGCCCGGGGAAGGTTGGGCAGTTCCAGCAATATGGAGTGGATACGCTCGTCCAGGGCCCTGGTCTGCTGTTCCAGTGCGTCAATTTCCTGGCCCACCTCGCGCATTTCGCGCACCACGTCATCCGGGGCATCCTGCCCCTGGGAACGAAGCTGGCCAATAGCGCGGCTGGCCTGGTTGCGGCGGGCGCGAAGTTCATCGCCCTGGCTGATGGCCTGGCGTCGCTGAGCGTCCAAAGCCAACAAATCATCAAGGGAGCCTCCCTCACCACGGGTTGCCAGGGCCTGGCGGACGGATTCGGGGTCACGGCGTATTTGTTCTATGGATAGCATGATAACCATTTTAAGTTGAGAATTGATGGAGTTCTTGATAGACACCAGTTCATGGAAAGAGCTTATCTACCAACTCTCCGATTCCAGCCATTTCAATGAAATCGCCCTTGTTCAGTACATGTGTATGAGGGCGGCCGGTTTTGATTCCCTCAGAATTAGCCTTAGAGTGTTTGCCTACCTTCATGCCCAAGTCTGGCTTCTGAGTAGGAATATCGCCAAAGAAACGATATTTTAGGTTGAATCGTTCCTTCACAACCTCATATTGCACCCAAATGACACAACCGCCCATTTTCTCGGCCAGGTCTTTGTTTAGTGTTTGACGGCTAGTCTTTGCGTCCATTCTGGAAGACTTCAACTGTACGTATCTTGTAACCCCCTCACACTCCAAGACTAAATCGTACCCAGATCTGTAACGTCCGGCCTAAGGACATCAATGGCTTTATGGTTCCTACTAAGCAATGACTCCTGAAGAAGCTCAGAAAGAAAAGCATACTCAAGCAACTTTTCCCTAAATCCCGATTCTAAAGAGTCTAAGATAATGTCCTCATTCATTGTCTAACTTCTCTGGCTCATTCTTGTCACCCTTACCGGCCGCATCTGTGGAAACAGCAGAACGAACTTTAAAGTCACCCTTCCTTCCCTAATCTTGTGCATTCTGTCCCTATTCGTGGCCTCGTATCTGTTTTGCTCGGGCAAGTATTCGTTCGACGGAGGCCCTGGTTGTTTCTACGAAGCCAGGATAACTGGTTAGCTCGGGTTGTCTGCGGCGGCTGTACACAAGATTGCCGGCGTACTCATTAAAAACCTCGGGTGGAACTGCCAAGCTGAAGTCCTGCATTTCGGGATCGAAGTAACGCACGTTGCCAAGGAGTTCTCCGATGTCATGAGTGCGTCGGTAAGAGGCTCCAAGGGCTTCCAACAATGCCTTCATACCGTGTTCCAGAGCCGCCTGAGCGTTACGGCCAATGAACATATCGGGGCGATTCTGTTCCGCCTGAAAGACAAACTCATCCAAATACAGCCCGGCATGGCGGAGTCGTTCCGAGTAGGTGGACCAATCGTAATCGTAGCCGGTTTCATCATCTTCGTAGCCGGATCCACCAGATTGGCTTAGGTCAAGTGGCATTACTACTCCCTGCCGTACCGCCAGAGTTTCGATACTGTTGCTGTAGCGCCGATTGTAGCGAAACTCTTTAAGTGTGCGCCAAATCAATTCAACGGGTACGTCTCGCCCGTACACTTTGGCGATGTCATCCTGAGCGGCTCTTACGGCAGCGGCGACGCGGTCGGGAGTGGGTTCCAGCGCCTGCACCAGCATCACGTCAATATCGGAATCAAGCTCATCATAATCACCACGAGCCCGGGAGCCGAATAGAATCGTGAGTTCAGGCTGCTCGCGCTGTTGAACCAACCGGGCCACCCGTAACGCCCGTGCATCACACTCGGCAATCATATTTCATCATCCCGCCTACTCCGCATCTGCGGAAACAGCAAAACATCCCGGATGCTGGACTGACCGGTTAGCAGCATTACCAGGCGGTCAATGCCCACGCCCAGACCGCCGGTGGGGGGCATTCCATACTCCAGGGCCGTCAGGAAGTCCTCGTCCAGACGGTCAACCTCATCGTCCTTGTAGAGTTCACGGATGGACTCCTGGCCTTCAAACCGGGCCCGCTGCACCTCCGGGTCGTTCAACTCGGTGTAGGAGTTGGCGATCTCCATGCCGGCGGCGAAGGCTTCGAACCGCTCCACGTAGCCGGGCGCATCAGGCTTTCCCTTGGCCAGCGGCGACATGTCCTCCGGGTAGTCCAGCAAAAAGGTCGGCTGGATGAGGGTCGGTTCAACGAAGGTTGAAACCAGCTTGTCTATGAGCCGGCCGCGGCTCTCCCGGATACCCACGTCTATGCCCAGGCTGGCGACCTTTCTCACCAGGGACTCATCATCCTGGAATTCGTCAATGTTCACCCCGCTGCGACGCTCCAGTTCCTCCCTGAGCTGCAACCGGGGCCAGGGAGGGGTGAAGTCTATGACATGCTCACCGTAGGGTATGGACATGGAACCCCGGGCATCCAGGGCGGCATTGGAAATCATGGACTCCACCATCTCCATCACCGTGTTGTAGTCAGCGTAAGCCTCGTAACTTTCCAGCAGCGTAAATTCCGGGTTGTGGTCCTGGTCTATGCCCTCGTTGCGAAAGACCCGGCCGATCTCATACACCTTGTCGAACCCGCCCACAATCAGCCGTTTCAAGTACAGTTCCGTGGCGATGCGCAGGTACAACCGCTGGTCCAGGGCGTTGTGATGGGTATCAAACGGACGGGCATGAGCGCCCGCCGCAACGGGAACCAGTATCGGCGTGTCCACCTCAAGAAAGCCCCGCCCCTCCATGAACCGCCGGATGCTGTTGATGACCCTGCTTCGCTGGGTAAACGCCGTCATCACCTCCGGGTCTGCAATCAGGTCAAGATAGCGTTGGCGGTAGCGGATTTCCACGTCCCGCAGGCCGTGGTACTTCTCGGGCAGGGGCCTCATCCCCTTGGCCAGCACCGTAACCTGGCGCGCCTCAATGGTTACCTCGCCGGTGCGCGTGCGGAGCATACCGCCAGAAACCCCGATAAAGTCCCCCAGGTCCAGGTCCTTTAGCAGTTCATATTCGTCGCCGAGGACGTTCTGCCGGAACATGGCCTGCACCCCACCTGAGCCGTCCCTGATATCCAGAAAGGCGGCGCGGCCCATAACCCGCATGGACACCACGCGACCGGCCAGGGAGTGCTGCGGAGCGGGAGGCGCATTCTCGTCCTCCGCGCCGCCCCAGGCTTCTTCCCACTCCAGAAACTCGGCCACGGCCGCGGCGGCGGCGGCAGACCGCTGGTATCTGGGCGGATAGGGGTCTATGCCACGCTCCCGCAGACGGTCGAGCTTGGCCTGGCGGCTGGCTAAGAGGCCATCTTCTCTATCTTGCATGGTCAACAGTTTACAACCGCCGCTGGCGGAATTGAAGCCTGTGGCTTTGGCCGCCAATAAATGCTTCACGCTGGGAGGATGTTAAATATTGATTACAAATGCCAGGAATATTACGAAATATTTTACACTGAGGAAAAACTATGTTTACACCGAGGCAATAATCGCCGTCTTTTGCGGTAATAGAATGCAACCATGAAATTAAAGGAGGAACAGTGAGCCAATGCTTGCGAAAGAATGGAATTTCGGAACAAAAGAAATGAACTTACGCCGGTTTCTTCCCTATGTACTGGCCGGAATGCTGGCGGCGGCCATCATGGTCGGCTGGAACGTCGCTTTTGCGCAGGGCGACCCGCCCCTGCAGGAAGTGGATGACACGGCAACTCACCTGGGCAACCTGACCACCATGGTGGCGGCCTTCCTGGTGTTTTTCATGCAGGCCGGATTCGCCTTCCTGGGCGCGGGCCTGATTCGCGCCAAGAGTACCGTCAACTATATGACAAAAAGCTTCATGGACTTCGCCATCGCGTCCCTGTCCTTCTGGGCCTTTGGCTTTGCCTTGATGATGGGAACGTCCTACTCCGGCATCGCCGGCACCGACAACTTCTTCCTGTTGTCCGGTGGCAGCGACTGGCAGGTTTACGTGGACTGGATGTTCCAGATGGTGTTCGCCGGCACCGCCGCTACCATAGTGGCCGGCGCGGTGGCCGAGCGGACCAAGACCCAGGCCTACTTCGCCTACAGCTTCCTCATCGGCGCCATCATCTACCCCCTCTACGGCCACTGGGTGTGGGGCGGCGGCTGGCTCGGCTCTCTGGAAGCCATCGGCCTGCCGGCTGCGGCGGACTATGCCGGTTCCGGCGTCGTGCACGCGGTGGGCGGTTTCGTGGCCCTGGCCGGCGCGGCAGTGGTCGGGCCCCGGATGGGCAAGTTCAATGCCGACGGGTCGGCCAACGACCTGCGGGGCCACAATGTGCCCTTCGTCATCATCGGCACCTTCATCCTGTTCTTCGGCTGGTTCGGTTTCAACATTAACGGCGGCGGGTCCATCGGCCTGAACGCCATCAACACGCTGCTGGCCGGCGCCACCGGCGCAGTTGTCGCCCTTTACGCGCAGCTGATAAGGACGGGCAAGGCCGACATCCTGATGTCCTGCAACGGCGCCCTGGCCGGCCTGGTGGGCATCACCGCCCCGGTAGCCCACGTTGACCCCTGGGCCGCCGTGGTTATCGGCGCCATTGCCGCACCCATAATGATGATTTCAGTGTCGGTCATCGAGAAGGTGTTCAAGATTGATGACCCGGTGGGCGCCGTATCCGTCCACGGCACCTGCGGGCTCTGGGGCCTGCTGGCGGTGGGCATCTTCGCCAACGGCAACAACGACGTCAACGGACTGGTGGGTGGAGACGGCCTTCAAATAGTCTCCCAGCTAATCAGCATGGGCGTGGTGCTGGCCTGGGCGCTGGCAACCGGCTTCCTGATGTTCCTGGTCCTGAAGGTAAGCATGGGCGTCCGGCTGAGCCCGGAGGAAGAAGAAATGGGCGTAGACGCTTCGGAACACGGCATAGTGGCCTATCCCGAAGGCTGACCACGCCAGCGCAGCTGGAAACAAGGCTAACAAGGGCCGGGGAGCAAAACCCCCCGGCCCTTGACATTGGAACGATCTTCGATGCCCCAAAACCATGAACCCCAACGGCAGGCTGCCCCATCCCCTGGCCCCAATCCCTCTTCCCCAGTTAACACAAAGTTTACTTCCATGATATTTCCGCGAAACACGTTGCCCGCAGAATACCCTCATACCATAAATCGAGGGAGTTAACACGATGGAAGCCATTTTCGCCGGCGCCGCCTTTATCGGTCTCTTCAGCCTCTGGGTAATCGTTCCCAAGTTGTTGCTCAAGAAGTAGATATCCCGCGAATCGGTAGGGGCTTTCCTCTGCCGATACCGATCTGCCCAAGCCGGTCCGCCCGGGTTAACTTTGACCTTCCTCCAAAAAGAGACTAAAGGGCTGGCAAGCGAGAGGACAAGCGCTCATAGTCATCTTTGGGTTGTAACACAAAGTTAACAAGTTGGTAAATTGTTCGTAACATTACGCCGCCAGACTCTTTGGTATCAAACACTGGCGAGGAGCGAAGGGTAAATGGAAATCATAGGCGCCGGAGTCGCATTCATTGGGTTGTTTGGAATGTGGGTGTTGCTCCCCAAGCTGTTCCTCAAGAAGTAACCGCAGCTCAACCCGGAATCCGGTCGAGAGTTCAGTAGTTGGTCCAACCGCAGAGAAGAGTCCATACTTCGAGCCGAGGTATGGGCTATTTCTATGAAAGAACCGCGCATTGCGGAACAATGCCGCTGCTGAACCTAAAAAAAACCGAGAAAACGGCTGACGGAACACTTTTCGCGGGAACCGGCTTTCTCACCTGATCGCACACCTGGCCGCAAAGGGGATGGCAAAGTATGAATAGTGGAGACACCGCTTGGATTCTGGCTTGTTCGGCCCTGGTCTTGCTCATGACCCCCGGGTTGGCCTTCTTCTATGGCGGCCTGGTCCGCCGCAAGAACGCCACCGCCACCATCATGCACAGCCTCATGTGCATGGGCCTGGTGGGAGTGGTTTGGGTACTTTGGGGCTATAGCCTCGCCTTTGGCAACGATGTCGGCGGCCTGGGCTTTGTGGGCGACCTGCAATGGTTTGGCCTGGCGGGAGTAAGCGCCACCGAACCCCAGGAAGGCAGCACCATTCCCCACCAGGTATTCATGGTATTCCAGGGAATGTTCGCCATCATCACACCAGCCCTGATTACGGGGGCCTTTGCCGAACGGATCAAGTTCAGCGCCTTCGTAATTTTCACCGTCCTGTGGGTCACCATTGTGTACGCTCCTGTAGCGCACTGGGTCTGGCACGGCGATGGCTGGCTGTTCAAGCTGGGCGCCCTGGACTTTGCCGGCGGCACCGTCGTTCACATTAACTCCGGCATTGCGGCGCTGGCAGCGGCCTTGATTGTTGGAAAGCGTATCGGCTTCGGTGACCAGCCTATGCCCCCGCACAACGTGCCCATGGTAGTTTTGGGGGCTGGCCTGCTGTGGTTCGGCTGGTTCGGCTTCAACGCCGGCAGCGCCCTGGCCGCGGACGGCGTGGCGGTAAACGCCTTTGTGGTCACCAACACCGCAGCCGCAGCCGGCGTGGTTTCCTGGGCTGCCATGTCGTGGATATTCGGCAAGCGCCCCAGCATTATTGGCGCCGCCTCGGGCGCGGTGGCCGGACTGGTTGCAATCACTCCGGCGGCGGGATTTGTCGGCGCGGTTCCCGCGGTTATAATAGGTCTGGTGGCCGGCGCAATTTGTTATGGAGCCATCGAACTGCTGCTCAAGCTCAAGGTTGACGACGCCCTGGCAGTATGGGGCGTTCACGGCATGGGCGGCACCTGGGGAGCCTTGGCCACCGGGCTGTTCGTGGGCATCGGGTTCAGCGCCTTACCCGACGGCGTCGGACGGGGTGAGCAGGTGCTTATTCAGTTGGTCGGCATAGTTTGCACCGCAGTCTGGTCCTTCGTTGTTACCAGCATCATTCTCCTGGCCATCAAGTACACCGTGGGCCTGCGGGTGGAGGAAAACAACGAACAGCTGGGCCTGGACCTCACTGAACACGGCGAGGGAGCATACACCGTTTAGTTGCCTCTTGCTGCCGCTCAATCCAGCGGCCCGGGGCAAATAGCAAACGGGCAAAAAGGAAATAAGGTCTAACAGAAAGGTAAATCTGAAAAGCGAGGTTAGGATCATGAGCTACAAGGCGGAATACATCTGGATTGACGGGCAGGAGCCCACGGCGAAGCTTCGGTCCAAGGGCAAGATTGTGCCCGACGGCGAAGATCCTCCGGTTTGGGGTTTTGACGGCTCCAGCACCAACCAGGCCCCCGGTGAAAACTCCGACTGCGTACTGAATCCCGTGCTGGTTGTACCCGACCCGGTCCGTGGCGGCAACAACAAGCTGGTCATGTGCGAAGTGCTGCTCACCGACATGACGCCGCATCCCTCCAATACCCGCGCTGCCTGCGCCGCCGCTGCCACGCAGTATGCATCCCTGGACTTCTGGTTCGGCATTGAGCAGGAGTACACTTTCTTCGACGGCATCAAGCCCCTGGGATGGCCGGACAACGGTTTCCCTGCGCCCCAGGGCGGCTACTACTGCGGCGTGGGTTCCGACGAGGTGTTCGGGCGCCCCGTTGTAGAGCAGCACATGGACGCCTGCATGTATGCCGGCCTGGCGATTTCCGGCATCAACGGCGAGGTAATGCCGGCCCAGTGGGAGTTCCAGATTGGCCCCATCGGCTCCCCGGCGGTGGGCGACCACCTATGGCTGGCCCGCTGGCTGCTCTACCGCATCGGCGAAGACGTCGAAACCGTTGACGGTCGCAAGGGCATCAGCGCGACCCTGGACCCCAAGCCGGTTAAGGGCGACTGGAACGGCGCAGGGGCCCACACCAACTTCTCTACCAACCAGATGCGGGAGGGCTACCAGCCTTGTATCGACGCAGCCGAGGCGCTCAGGACCCGCCACGACCTGCACATCGCCAATTACGGCCACCGCATCGAGGAACGGCTGACCGGCCTGCACGAGACCTGCTCCTACCGGGAATACCGCTACGGGGTGTCCGACCGGGGCGCCTCGGTGCGCATTCCCTGGCAGGTTGCCCGGGACGGCAAGGGCTACATAGAAGACCGCCGCCCCAACGCCAACTGTGATCCTTACACCGTCACCCGACTGATTATCGAAACGGTGGGCGCCGCGGCCACGGGCAGCTAGCCCCGCCCTTTAGTTGTTGCGGAGAACGCCGTCTCGCTTGGGACGGCGTTTTCTTTCAGCTTTACCAGGCTTCCCTCAACCCTGTCTGCCCTCATGATAGGTAAAAGCGCTCAAACCGGAAAGGCAAATTGGACCGGCCTGAAGACCGGCAGGGATGAGCGGATCAATTTCAGGATTGCCAGGAGTGTTAAGCATGATGGACTCCCAAACTGCCGAACAGGAATATGTTCTGCGCACCGCTAGGGACAACGACGTAAAATTTGTGCGTCTCTGGTTTACGGACATTCTTGGCAACCTGAAAGGCTTCGCCATTAACGTGGACGACCTGGAAGAGGCCATAGAGAGGGGCGTTGGCTTCGACGGCTCGGCCATTGAAGGGTTTGCCAGGGCCGCCGACGGCTCCTATCGCATAGATGAAAGCGATATGCGGGCCTACCCGGACCCCACGACCTTCGCGGTCCTTCCCTGGAGGCCCCGCCAGAACGCGGTAGCCCGGATGTTCTGCGACATTTACTCGCCGGCCGGGGACCCCTTCGTGGGCGACCCTCGGCTGGCCTTGAAACGCAACCTGGAAAGGCTGGCGCGGTTGGGGTACACCTACTACGTGGGGCCTGAGCTGGAGTTCTTCTACCTGGAAAAGCCGGAAAGGAACGAGTCCGGCAAGGTGAAGTCTCCGCGTCCCCTGGACCAGGACGGTTACTTCGACCAACTTTCCAGCAACCCTACCGCCGACCTGAGAAGGGACACGGTGCTGAACCTGTCCGACATGGGAATCCCCGTAAAGTACTCTCACCACGAGGGGGCACACAGCCAGCACGAGATAGACCTGCAGTACACCGATGCGCTGACGATGGCAGACAGCGTCATAACGGCAAAGCTGGCCATCAAGGAACTGGCCCAACTGCGGGGCTTCCACGCTTCCTTCATGCCCAAGCCCTTTACCGGGCTGAACGGTTCCGGTATGCACACTCACCAGTCCCTGTTCAAGGGAGACGTAAACGCCTTCTACGACCCGGAGGACGAATACAAGCTCTCGGTGATTGCCAAGCGGTTCATTGCCGGCCTGATTCGGCACGCGCGGGACATCACCCTGGTGACCAACCAGTGGATAAATTCCTACAAGCGGCTGGTGCCGGGATACGAAGCTCCCGTGTACATTTCCTGGGCCCACAGCCGTTCCGACCTGGTGCGGGTGCCTTCATACAAGCCGGGTTACGAGACCTCGGTGAGAATTGAGTACCGGGCGCCGGACCCGGCCTGCAATCCATACCTGGCCTTCAGCGTCATGCTGGCGGCCGGCATGAAGGGGATTGAGGAAGAGTACCCGGAAGTGCCCCCCATGGAGGGCAACGTGTTCGCCTTGACCCGGGAGGAATCCCTGGCCCAGGGAATAAAGCTCATGCCGGGCAGCCTGGGTGAAGCCATTTCCCTGGCCGAAGGAAGCGAACTGCTCCGGGAGGCCCTGGGAGACCATATTCTTGACAGCTTTATCAGAAACAAGCAGCTGGAATGGCAGAAGTACCGGGCCACCGTTACCGACTACGAAATAGACAGCTACCTGCCCACCCTGTAAGAGATGCCGGCACCTGGGCGGCAGGTTAGGGACTGCTGAGATTGTCGCCAGGAGACCAGACCCGCCTTAAACCGCAGAAGAACGTCCAGTGGTTCAACTGACTTGAACCGACGGGAAGGTTTTCCCCTCGCCCTGAGCTTGTCGAAAGGCCGCCCTGTTGTGGCTCGACAAGCTCACCACGAGCGGACTTCAGGGTTTGCTCATAGGTACGACGTATGGGCGCATGGCCGCGCGTCCCTACGTCTTAGCGAATTTGAAGGGATGGCGAGTTTGAAGGGATGATTGGCCCGGCCCAACCCATCCTTCCCGCGCCGGCAGGAACCTCGAAATGCCGGCGCCCAGATTCCAGCGATGGCAGGAATGACGGTCTGACGCCTTACCCATCACTTTAATTGTGGTGAGCTACTAAACGGACGGGACCACAGGCACCTGGCTGCCCAACCGGGCCGATTCGTAGGCGGCGAAGACCAGGTTAATGTCCCGCAGCCCCTCCTCACCGCCGGTTTCCGGCATGCGGTTTTCCCGGATGCTGGACCTGAACTCCCGCACCATTTCCGGTATGCCCCGTTGGTCATCCGGCAAGGTCCACACCTTGGGACCGTCGCCGGCATCCAGGGACAGCTTGCCGTCTCCGACGTTAAAGGTTATCCGTCCCTTGCTTCCCGCTACCGTTACAACCGGCGGATGGGGAGCGGCGGCAGTCCATGAGTGATTAATAAAGCCCACCGCCCCGGACTCCCAGCAGAAAACTGCCGCCATGCCATCCTCACCCTGCTGCGCCGGCATCGCCGCGGGAAGCCCGGCAGCAAACACGCTGGCGGGTTCACCCAAGAGGTAACGCAGGGCATGGAGCTTGTGAATCCCTCCGTCTATCAGCACGCCCCCGCCGTTCCGGGCCACGTCGCCCCGCCAGCCTCCCGGGCGAAAGGGATACTCCTCCTGAAACTGCAGCAGCCTGACGCTGCCGATGGCGCCTTCATCCAGCAGCTTCTTGCAGAGCCTGAACTGGGCCATGAACCGTAAGTTCTCGGCCACCATCAGTGTTGTTCCCGCCTTCCTTGCCGATTCCACCATGGCGACAGCGCTTGCCATGTCGTGGGCAATGGGCTTCTCTACCAGGACATGCTTGCCGTTGCTCGAACCCAGCGCGCTGTGTTCCCGGTGCAGATTATGTGGAGTGCAAATGTAGAGAGCCTCTACTATATCGTCCCTGGCCGCATCCAGGTAGCTGCCAAAGTAGCCCGACCCTTCAAAGCGGCGGCAATAGTCGCGGGCCCTGGCCGGGTCTCTGCTGGCGAAGAACAGGCTTACGGGTTCACCGGCGGCTTTCAGGCTGGCGGCAAATTCAGCAGAATATGCCCCGCAGCCCACTACGCACAGGGAGAGTGGCGAGTTCATCAAGTCAGTACCCGCTGAAAATTGGTCCAGGCGGAAAGAAGCTGGCCCGTCACTCGCCGGCCTCTGCTATAACCAGCCGGTAGGAAGTGCCCACCCTGGTTACCGGGGCGGCAGCGGTCACCGCAACGACGGTTCGGTCCAGGCCGTCGTAAGGCATAACTTCCAACTCCCCCTGCCAATGGCCGGGCGCGACAAAATGCAGGGGCATTTGGACCACGCGATTCTCCCTGCCCTTCTGTATTACCTGCACGAAAAACTCTTGAGGCAGGCGATTATCTATCTCGATGAATCCGGCAGCTTCCCAGTCAAGCTCTGTGGGCGGCCCCTCTACATTCAGTGACAGGCCCCGGATGCATAGACCGGAGCCGTTCAGGGCATCGTCCGTTATATACTGGATCCGGAGCAAAATGCGTTTGTCCACGTAAGCCGACAGATCAACACTTTCCCTGAGCCAGCCGTCACTCTCCCCGGTATAACCGGGGCCAAAGGCAACCTCCAGCGGGTCTTCCGCCGAAGTGAGTGGGGTTGCCAGGATGTCCCAGTGCAGTCCGCCATCCTCGGACACTTCCAAGTAGGCGTAGTCCCAGTCTTCTTCGATATTGAACCAAACCTCGTAGGTAAGGGCGGCCTCAGTTGCGCCGGTTAAGTCCGCTTCCCCGGTCAGCGTTGAAGAAATCGAATCGCCGGCGTTGCTCCACCAGCAACCCGATTCTCCTACCTCCACGGGCAACAGGCGGGCGCTGCCGGGCCCCTCAAACCTGAATTTCACTCCCCCGTTCCTCAGCTTGGAGCCGAGTTCAATGTAGTGGGTCCCGTACTGGGCAATTTTCCGCTCTATCTCATCCGGTCGAGTCACGGTGCGGCTGACGTCAACCTGCACGTCCAGGGAGTCGTAGCCCAGTGGGCCGTGACTTTCATCCAGGAAATTGGCTGCTATCCAGTCTCTGAGCACTTCATGGAAGTCCTGCGCGTAACCCTGATTCGCCAGGTAGGTGGAAACGCCGGCGATATTGTCTTCCGGTATCTCCATCAGGGAAATGAGGCCGCCTCCCTCCCGGGCGGGATAATGTTCGTCAAGGTAGTGCATAAACAGGGAGGCCCCACCATAATGGGCGCCTATCAAGCTATCGTCCAGCGGCCAGTGTACCAACGGCGCATGAGGGCTCTGGAGGTAACGACGCAAGGTAAAATCCTGGCCGTAACCGGCTGCCGTCACGGCCAATTCCGCCAGCCCCTCGTTGACCCAGGTGTCCTCCGAGGAGTCAGAGTTCCACATGACGGCGTGATTCAACTCGTGGGCCAGTACTCTCAGGTGCCCTTCCGAGCCGAACCCCAAGTAGGAGACGTTTATATATATCATCTCCCGCTGGTTGCTATGGGGACGAATGGCAGCAGGGTATTCGTCCGAAGAACTGTAGTAGCCGCCGGCCCCTCTTATGTCACCATGCAAAATGGTCAAGCGCGGGTCATTGTCAACGCCGGGCTTCCATTCGCTGCCGAAGTAGCCCGTAACCCGGGGATATATCCTGTGTTCAAATTCCTCGGCGGCCCTTTCGATGTCTCCCTGATTCACGCTGATGCCTTCTTCCACGTACCAGTAGGCATTGGGGGACACCAGGCGCAGCTCAAAAGCGGACCGGTACCGTTCGAGACCGTCCAGGTCCACCATTGAGAACTCTTCTATTCTCCCAGCCTCGTAACTTGCCGGCTCGCGGTTGACCACCCGCTCCACCCGGGGATGACCGGTCGGCAGCAGCAGTTCATAGGCCAGTTGGAATAGGTCGCGGTCGGGAGCGGGCGGCAGTTTCTCCCGGGCAAATTCCAGGACATCTTGCGGGGGTTGCAGCACGGCCAACGGCGCAGCTTGCTGTTCAGCCAAGGATGTGGTCGGCGATGCGGTCAATGGATCCGTACCGGGGCTTGAAGCATCCGATTCAACATAGCCCCCCTCTACCGGAACCACTGCGTCAGGCCTGGAGGGCCCAGCCCCTCCGCCAACGGAGGGAGCCGGCCCTGCCGGCGCACCGGGAGGGGCATTTGCCACCTGTTCAGATCCCGTAGGCGATGAGAAGGGCTGAGGCTCGAAACAGGCAAACGCCAGGAAAGCAATGAAAAAGGGAATTACCAAATGCGGGAACCGGTGGGAGCCAGGAGGGGCATTTGCTGGAAATAAACGGGGTAACAAGATCTCGACCTGCAGGGCCTATGCCGGCCAGTTAGTGGGTAGCTGGAAAAACTGATGGAGCCGGTGAAGGGAGTCGAACCCTTGACCTGCGGTTTACGAAACCGCTGCTCTGCCACTGAGCTACACCGGCCAACAAAGACTTGCGCCATAAACAGTATATCACCGGGCAGGAATCTCTTCACCACCGCCGGCGCCGGCAGCGTTTCACTTCCGGCATCGGGCGCCGCTGCCAGCAGGCCAACCTAAACAGTAGCCGGTCCCAGGCCCCCAATCTCGGCCGGGACGGCTTCATCTTCGCCGGGCCAGGGGGGAATGGTTACGCAAAGGAACCGGAGAGTGCCGGAGGGGTCTGCGCTGAACTGAAACCTCCAGCCCGTGGGTATGGCCAGAGCATCACCCTGGCCGACGGCAACGGAGGGCGTTTCTGCAGCGCTGGCAGTTCCCGGGGGACAGCGCCAAACCTGTCCGCTGCCCTCAAGGATGTACCAGACCTCCTCGACGGTCCGGTGGTAAACAGGCCGCGATACCTGGCCGGCCGGCAATACCACCTCAACCATGCTGGCGCCCGTTGCCAGGTGTCGTTCATCCACCAGCAACCGTATCTCCGAGCCGTCCGGGGCGGTAACGTCGGCGTCAGAAGAGCGGTGGGCAAGGGGCAAGACTCTGCTTAGTTCTCCCGAAAATTGTCCGTCACTCAATTCAAAACACATCCTGAACGTCTGCAATAGAGGATTTGAGCCACCAGTGATATTGATAAAGCCTCCTTTTGGCAGGGGGCTTTACGCATAGATCCTTCCGGCGCCTGTACTCGGTTACGCCCGAGGAACTACCCAACCTGAGGCTTTCTTCCCTTCCGGTCCAGGAAATCCTTGAAGCCTTCCTCAACCGTCAGGCCTCGGAACCTGCCCTGCCGCGAGTTCACTTCGTTCCAGAACTGTTCCTCCATGGGTTTGCCCATGTGCTCAAACAGCATCTGCTTGATGTTGGCCAACCCTTCCGAGCGGTTCTTGGCAATACCCGAAGCCACTTCAATAGCCTTGTCCATCAACTGCTCCCTGGGCACCAGGTGGTTTATCAGTCCCATGTGGTAGGCCTCATCGGCAAACACCTCGCGGCCGCTGTAGAGCAGTTCCTTGGCCCTCGGCCAGCCTATCAGGTTGGGCAGGCTCCAGGTGGCGTTCATCTGGCCGTAGTTGACCGCCAGGAAACGGAAGCTGGTCTTGTCGCAACCAATCAGGAAGTCCATGGAGGTGGCCATCACCGTGCCGCCGCCATAGCACAGCCCGTTAATGGCTCCTATGATGGGTTTGGGGCAGCTAGCCATGTTCCAGGTGTATTCGGCTCTTTCGGCAGCGGCTTCGTCGCGCTCCTGCTGGGTCTTTTCCCGGTTCTCATGGATGTCCGCACCGGCGGAAAAGGCCCGTTCTCCCGCCCCGGTAATTACGATGGCCCCCACGTCTTCGTCCTGCACCATGCCGGTTATGGCTTCGTCCAGTTCCCGCACCAGTTGTATATTCAGGGCGTTCAACACCTCGGGCCGGTTCAGGGTTACTATGGCTACCCGCTGTACCTGGTCAATCTTCAAGGTCTCGTAGCTCATTTCTGGTCCCACTCCTGACTGCGTAAGTGCGCCCCTTCTCCATCGAGTAGCTGAACGATTGAAAGAAGGACGCGCGTAAGATGGGGTAATGATAATGCATGGCAGTTGCTAAAGCAAAATGGACCGGCGACTGGATTATCGCCCTGACTTTCCGCCGAATCGGCGACAGCGTAGGCAGCAGTATTCACCTTTAACCTGCGGCGCAACCGCGCCTGTTCAGCCCTCCGGTTGCCATTGCAATCTTCCGTTAGTATCCTTGGCAGGCGCCTAATTTACTCCGGGAGCAGAAGCTAATGACCCTCAGTCGCGGGACGATAATGGACATTGTCCGGTTTTCTGAAGAGGGTTGCGCTTTTGACTCTATCCCCCCGGAAGTCGTAACCGTTTCCAAGGAGATTATTGTCAATGCCGCGGCGGTAGGGCTGGCCGGGGCCGCCCAGAAGGAAGCGGACGTGGTAACCGCTTTCGCGCAGGAAATGGGGGGCAACGGGAGATGTACCATAATCGGCAAGGGACTGCGTACCTCGCCCGTATATGCAGCCCTGGCCAACGGGTTGATGATTCACCTGCTGGACTTCGACGATGAAATCATCGCCACCGGCAGCCACACCGGCAGCGCCATATTGCCGGTGGTAATGGCCCTGGGAGAAATGGATGGCATCCCGGGGAAGGATGTGCTGAGCGCCTTCGTCCTGGGCTGCGAGGTAGCGTCCAAGCTGGGCAACAATTCTTCTGGCGACGAGGGTTCCAGGGCCTTCTCGGCAGCCGCGGGCGCCGCCGCTGCCGCCGCCAGGCTACTGGAACTGAACCACGAGCAATTTGCCCAGGCCCTCCTGCTGGCCGGGGAGAGAAGTTTCGCCAGCGCGGCAACCTTATTGCCGGGTCCCGGACGGGCCTACCGCCAGGGCCAGGCAGCGATGGCCGGCCTGGTGGCAGCGGTTATGGTCAAGCGCGGCCTTATGTCAACGATTGCTCAAGGTATTCCCCTCTCGTGGGACATTGAAGGGAGAGCAGAGAGATTGGATGATTCCCTGGTCAGCGTGGGGCCTGCCCTGGGGCGTCCCTTCGACGTGATGGACCCGGGCGTGTCCCTGAAGATTTACCCCTGCGTATCCCAGTCCCACACCGCCATTGACGCCGCCCTGCAGTTGATTCAACAATACCGGGTCACCGCCAATGACATAGTCTCGGTGCAAGTCAGCGTCACTCCCGAGGCCATGAACGCCGCTCCCTTCCCCACGCCGGCCGACGGCTGGCAGTCCAGGCGATGCTTGAGCTTCATCGTTGCTTCCGCGCTGTGCTACGGTCATCCGTTGATTGACAATTTCACCGATGCCGCCGTTAACGACGGGCAAATTCGGAGCTTGATGGACCGGGTCAGCGTGGAAGCCACCGAGCAACCCCTGGGCGCCATGCCTTATGCGGTGTCTCCTTACCCGGCTTCGATTGAGGTTGTGCTTCGGGACGGACGCAGGCTGCAACACCGGGTGGAGTTTGCCCGCGGACACCCGGAACTGCCCCTGTCTCCAGAAGAACTGGACGCCAAGTTCCTCTACTGCTCCCGCTACATCCTGCCGCCCGACCACATCGAAGAATCAATAATCAGGCTGCGGGACCTGGAGAACATAGAAAACACCACCGGCATCTTCTCGGTGCTTGGCGGCTGAACACGCTACCGGTCCAGATTAACCGCCGCAGTGGCAAATGAAGTCCCGGCATTTCTCGAAAGACCCGCGGAAAAGAGGAACAAAATGAAAGCAGTTCGAGCTCATGAAATTGGCGGCCCCGAAGTCCTGCGCTATGAGGATGTGCAGGGCCTGACCCCCGGCCCGGGCCAGGCCCTGGTGGACATCAAGGCGATAGGGGTCAACTACACTGACGTTTCCAGCCGCAAGGGAACAAATCCTCCGCCCAGCCTGCCCTGGACGCCGGGTCGGGAAGCGGCCGGAATCGTCAAGCAGGTTGGCGAGGGAGTCACTGAGGTCTCCCCGGGCGACCGGGTGGCCTATGCCATGTTCACCGGGTCCTACGCCGAAGAGGCTGTAGTGCCCTCCCATCTGCTGGTTTCCCTGCCCGAGAGCATGGACTTTACCACCGGCGCGGCGACCATGCTGCAGGCAATGACGGCCCACTTCCTGACCTTCGGCATTACCGACATACACCCGGGCGACCGGGTCCTGGTGCACGCCGGAGCCGGCGGGGTGGGACTGCTCCTCATCCAAATGCTGCGGAGGTCAGGGGCGTACATTTTCACCACCGTTTCCACCGAGGAAAAGGGAAGGCAGGCCAAAGAGGCCGGGGCCGACACCATAATTCTCTACACCCGGGAGGACTTCGAAGAAGCGATACATGAAAAGACCGGCGGCGAGGGGCTCAAGGTAGTGTATGACGCCGTGGGGCAGACCACTTTCCACAAGAGCGTCAACTGCCTGGGCCGGCGCGGCTACATGGTCTTCTATGGGCAGGCCAGCGGACCCGTGGGCGACATAGACTCGGGCATCTTGCGTTCCGGTTCCAGGTTCCTGACACGTCCTTCTTTGGGGGACTATACCGCCACCAGGGAGGAACTGCTCTACCGGGCCAATGAAGTGCTGGAATGGGTGGGAACGGGAGAGCTGAAACTGAGCATAGGCTTGACCCTGAGCCTGGCCGAGGCCGCCGAGGCTCACCGCCAACTGGAGGGTCGGATGACCACCGGAAAAATCCTGCTCATCCCGTGACCCCTCGTCGTTTTTCTGCAACCCGTCAACGAGGAACGACTGGGCAATCGCGTTTTGGGCTAGTGGTTTAAACACTTTGGAATGACGGGTAACTATCGAAACCCGTCATTCTGGCGCAGGCCAGAATCCAGGAAGGTTAGCGCCGGACATGGTTCCTTACCTTCAGGACTCCTGGATTCCGGCCTTCGCCGGAACGACGGAGAGAAGCAATTTCACCCATCATTGCAAAGTTGTCAAACTTCTAGGCTGTACGTCCAAGCAGGAGGTCATGTCGCCCTTGGCTTGCCGAAGGGCCTAAAATCCTTCCCCCAAGCCAACTTTCCGGTCCGTAACCGGGCTCCGGGAAGGCTTTTCGACTCTTTACTGAGTTTACCCTGAGCAGGCCGAAGGGTTCAGAATGACAGTTTTGGCCGTTCAGGACGATAATTCGTTAAAAGCCGATCACCCTGCGAGGGCCCAGGTTAATCTTGACACCCCTTGCTGGCGGAACCTATACTCGATTTCGACAAGAGAAAAGTACAGGCTGGGAAGGAGACTAGTAGGCTTCCAGCAGGGCCCAGAGAGCCGGGTTAGGTGTGAGCCGGCGCCAGGCGCAGAAGCACGAATGGACTCCGGAGCCGCCAACTGAAAAGGGTCTTCGGCCACTGCCTGGCCGGGGTTCCCAGTAGGTGTGGCCGGTTGGACACCGTTAACCGTCCGCGGCACCGGGGTAATGCAGACAAGAGGCCCCCTTGGCCGGTAGAGTAGCCGGAGCTGTCCGATCTGCACTTGCAGGATGGCCCGGCAAACAGGGTGGCACCACGAGCCAGGCTCGTCCCTAATGGGGGACGGGCTTTTTTGTTGCCTGCCCCGGGGCGGCCAAGAGCAGCGCATTTTGCAGTCCGATTCTGCAGGACAATTCTGCGGGAATTTTATCCAGTACCAATAATCGGGACCGTTAATCAGGGGAGCTATGTATTATCCATCACTGGCCGAAGTAAAGGCGCTGGCAAACTCTCAGGAAGGCAACCTGGTCCCCATCTACCGGTCCATAAACGCCGACCTGGAAACTCCGGTGTCCGCCTACTTGAAGGTGGCCCGCGGCCCCTACTCGTACCTGCTGGAAAGCGTTGAAGGCGGCGAGCGGTTAGGCCGCTTCAGTTTCATCGGCGCCGAACCCTACAAGGTGGCGCAGACCGGCCACGGGACATCCGGCGGTGAGGTGGACCCGCTAACCCTGGTTGAAGAGGAAATGTCCCAGTTCCGGCTGATTCCGGTGGAGGGTCTGCCAACCTTCCATGGAGGTGCGGTGGGCTACGTCGCCTATGACGCCATCCGCTACTTTGAGCCCAGGGTTCCACCCATGCCCGCCGACCCGCAGGGGTTGCCGGAGTCGGTTTTCATGTTTGCCGACACCCTGCTGGTCTTCGACCACCTGCGTCACGACATAAAGGTCGTCAGCCACGCCCACCTGAACGGAGACGTGGAAAAAGCCTACGGAGAGGCCACCACAAGGATTGACGAGATGGTGGACCGGCTGGCCCAACCCCTGAGCCTTCCGCCCGAGTTGCAGGGCGGTGACTTCGGAGCCACCGGGGCAGCCCCGGTTGAGTCAAACTTTACCGTCGAGCGGTACTCTGAGGCGGTGGAGAAGTGCATCGAGTACGTTTATGCCGGTGACGTCATCCAGGTGGTCAATTCCCAGCGCTTCTCCCGGCGCACCGACGCCCATCCCTTCCAGGTTTACCGCTCCCTGCGCAGCGTTAATCCATCTCCCTACATGTACTACCTGGACCTGGACGGGTTCCAGATTGTGGGCGCCGCCATAGAGACCGTCGTCAAGGTCCAGGACGGCATAGCCGCCACCCATCCCATCGCCGGCACCCGGCCTCGGGGCCTGACGCCGGGCGAAGACGACGCCAACGAGCAGGAGTTGAAGAACAGCGAGAAGCAGCGGGCCGAACACATCATGCTGGTGGACCTGGGCCGCAACGATATCGGCCGGGTCAGCGTGCCGGGAACGGTGGAAGTGACCCAACTCATGGATGTGGAACGGTTCTCCCACGTAATGCACCTGGTATCCCACGTCGAGGGACGGCTTAAACCCGAAATGACGCCTTACGACGCGCTGCGTTCCTGCTTCCCCGCCGGCACCGTGTCAGGGGCGCCCAAAATCCGGGCCATGGAAATCATCTCCGAGATTGAAGGAGAAAAGCGCGGACCCTACGGAGGAGCCGTAGGTTACTTTAGCTTCTCGGGCAACATGGACACAGCCCTGGTGCTGCGCACCGGCATTTACAAGAATGGCACCATGTACGTGCAAGCCGGCGGCGGCGTGGTGGCGGACAGCGTGGCCGAGGACGAGTACATGGAAACCCGCCACAAGTCCGGCGCCATGATGCGGGCAATAGACCTGGCCGAGGGGCGCCAGTAAAGCCCGAAATTCACCGTGCTTGCCGCGAAGTTCCTGCCTTAACACAGCAGAACTACGTTGAATAAACGGCGGGAGCTAGAACCAAAAAGGAGGCCTGACCATGCTCAAGTCAATGTTTCACACCGGTTTTGTAGTCAGGGATATTGACCGGACCATCGAGTTCTACACCAATGTCATGGGCCTGAAGCTGGTGGGCCGCACCGAGCGCACCGGAGACTTCGCCTGCAAGCTGCTGGCTTTTGACAATGCCCATATCAAGGGAGCCTTTGTTGAACTGGGGGACGGGCACCAGTTGGAACTCATCCAATACATTAACCCGCCGGTGGGCGACGGACACCTCCACCGGAATGATGCCGGCGCGTCCCACCTGGCCTTCTTTGTAGAGGACATTGACACGTTTTACGCCGACAAGTCCCAGCGGGGCCTGACCTTCAACAGCGACCCGGCGGCTCTTTACGACGACGACGGCAAGCTGCTTCGCAAGGCCCTATATGCCCAGGACCCGGACGGAAACTGGCTCGAGTTCGTGGAGCTATTCTGATGCTCTTGATGATAGACAACTACGACAGTTTTACCTACAACCTCTACCAGTACCTTTCGGAACTGGGCGCGGAAGTGGTAACCGTCCGTAACGACAAGATTACCGTGGACGAAATCGAAAACATGGGGCCGGAGGGAATTGTCGTATCCCCCGGCCCTTGCACGCCCGCAGAGGCAGGAGTTTCCAACGCAGTCATCCGACATTTCGGCTCCCGGCTGCCGGTACTGGGCGTTTGCCTGGGGCACCAGTGCATGGGTGAAGTTTACGGCGGCTCCGTGGGAAGGGCGGGCGAAATCCGGCATGGCAAGACGTCCCTGATCCACCACACGGGAAAGGGAGTGCTTGCCGGCCTGCCCAACCCCTTTGAGGGAATCCGCTATCACTCGCTGGTGGTGTATCCCGAATCGCTGCCCGACAGCCTGGAGATTACGGCGTGGACCGAAAACGGCCTAGTTATGGGCCTGCGCCACAAGGAGCATCTGGTAGAGGGAGTCCAGTTCCACCCGGAGTCCATAATGACGCCGGTGGGCCACGACCTGCTGAGGAATTTCCTGAGGCAGGTGGATGAGTTTCACCAAGATGCCTAATTGCCCCCAAGACCAGCGGCAATTGCAGGTAGAACGCTGGAATTACCCCCGATGTTCTCTGTTTTTTGGATAACTCTACGATTGATTATCTAGGCATGGGGAGAAGTTCGATGGCCAGGCAAACATCCAGCGGACAATGTAGCTCTTGCGGAAATTCCTTTGGGAAAGGTTCGATGACTCGCCATATCCGCGCATGCAGGCAGCGGTCCATCGCCGAAGGCCCTCAAACAAAGAGCTTCCACTTGCTGGTAGAGGGTCGCTACCAGCCCGAGTACTGGATTCACCTGATGGCGCCGGAAAACCTCACCTTGGAGTCCCTCGACTCGTTCCTCCGGTCAATCTGGCTGGAGTGTTGTGGACATCTGAGTTGTTTTGCCATAGGCAATACCCGGTATTCGGTCTATACGGAAGAGGACTTTGACGAGGTGGGTATGAATGTACCACTGGAAAAAGTCCTTCCGAGTAAGAATCGCTTCTTCTACGAGTATGATTACGGCTCCACCACCGACTTGGCGCTCCGGGTGGTGGGAACGGGAAGCAGTGCAGCAGGAGAGATTAGCCTACTGGCAAGAAATAGTCCTCCACCGTTGGCCTGCCAGACGTGCCACGCTCCCGCCGTATGGGTGGATGGAGAGGCAGAATGGCCTGAAGAGGGCTTCGTGTGTGCCGAATGCGCCATTAAAAACGACTGCGATAAAGACATGCTGCTGCCAGTGGTAAACTCTCCCAGAGTTGGGGTGTGCGCATACGAAGGCTAAAGGTCTCCACTTAAAGCAGTTCAGCGCTATCCTGTTGTTATTCCAACACAAAAATTCAAAGGTGGGACCTGTTTCAAAGAGGCAGCGAGGCAGAATCATGAAAGAACAAATAAGCGCTCGTTACTCTATCCGTTGGCAAGAGGCGCCTATGAACCTGCCTACCATCCTTAAAAAATACTAAGCGAGGCGGGAATGCTGGTTGACTGCCATGTTCCGGCAAATGAAGTGAAGGTGAAAGGAATCAAATGTAGTTGTTTCGTCACCCACAAAAAGTAAGGGCTCGGTTTCCCGAGCGTCTTACAGTCGGCTTGCTAGCTTCGCGCAAGCCCCGGGGCATTGCCCATAAATAAAGTCCATACCATGATGGTATATTTTGCAAATCCTCGAAATTTGCCTTGCCGATATTACGCTATAAGGACAAATTCCAATGTTCCAAGTGCCGGCGGCAAAATAAGGAGTAACCACCATGTCCACCATAGCCGAGCAGATGAGTTCCTGGACCGTAGCCCTGCACTACAGCCGACTGCCGGGAGAAGTGGCGCACCTGGCCAAGCGGATGATAATTGATACCATCGGCTGCGCGCTGGGGGGATACGCCAGCGAGCCCAGCAAGATTGCCAGGGACATGGCGGGGACCGTCAACAGTTCCCAGCCCTGCACCATTATAGGCAGCGGACAAACCAGCAGCCCGGATATGGCGACTTTCGCCAACGGCGTGATGATTCGCTACCTGGATTACAACGACGGCTACACCAGCCAGGAATCGGGCCATCCCAGCGACAGCATCGCGGCCGTGCTGGCCGCCACGGAAATGGCCGGACTGGGCGGCCGCCGCGCCATAACCGCCACCGTGGCCGCGTACGAAGCCTTCTGCCGCCTGGGAGACGCCGCTACGCTGCGCTACCGGGGCTACGACCACGTTACCAACGGCTGCATCGCCAGCGTCCTTGGGGCCACCCGGTCGCTGGGGCTGGACGAGGACATCACCCGCCAGGCTCTCAACCTGGGCATCGCGCCCAACATTGCCCTGGGCCAAACCCGCGGCGGCGTTCTTTCCCATTGGAAGGGCTGCGCTTACGCCAACGCCAGCCGCAATGCGGTCTTTGCTACCATGCTGGCCCAACGGGGCATGACCGGGCCCGAACCTATCTTCGAGGGCGAGCACGGTTTCTTCCGGGCAGTTACCCAGGAGCCCTACAAGCTGGAAGCCTTTGGCGGCAGCGACGTTCCATTCAAGATTACGGAATGCAGCATTAAGCGCTTTCCCCTGGGGCAATACTCGCAGACGGTGGTGCAGGCGGCCCTGGAGGCCCGGGAAAAGATGCCGACGGTGGATGTGAACGACATTGCAGAAGTGCAAATCAGGACACTGCAAAAGGCCATTGACATCATGGCCGGGGACGGTGAAAAGTGGGATCCCAAGAGCAGGGAGACCGCCGACCACAGCATGCCCTACACCGTAGCAGTGGCTTTGACCCACGGGCAGGTGCATCAGAGCCACTTTGACGAACAGTATTTCCGCAACCCCCAACTGCTGGACCTGACCGGCCGGGTCAAGGTTGAGGGTTCCGAGGAGGCAGAACGCCAGGCTCCGGAAGCCATGCTCTGCGAACTGGACGTGATAACCAGGTCCGGCGACAAGTACACGGCCGTGGTCCCCTACCATCGGGGCCATTACAAGAACCCCATGAGCGACAGTGAAGTCGAGGCCAAGTTTCGGTCCTTGGCTCAGGACCTTCTGTCCCCGTCGCAGACCGACGCCCTTCTGGAAAAGCTGTGGAACCTGGAGCAGGTAGAGGACATGGGGGAGGTTTTGCGGTTGACGCGGATTTAGTAGAAAGAAAGCGACGCATCTGAACGTAAGGGGGCGGTTCGCGAACCGCCCCCTAGCAATTAGACTTTTTCCAGTTCCGCCAGCAGCTCATCCAATCGACTTTCGTCAGCGAGCGCTGTTTGCTTGGCTTTTAGATGAACTTCTCTTAGCTTGTAATATATTGCTCCATTGCCAATAGGGTCGGCGTTTAACTCCTGGACGACTTGACCGGTTTTGTCAAGAACACGAAACTGCACAATGGCATCAACTGCCGCAGGATGGGGCAACCTAATAGATACGCCTAGACTGCCAACCACAGCGATGAAGGTGTTTTCGGTTACCGTAGTTCTCCAACCAATCTTGTTCTGGTTAGTCCGTTCCAGCAATTTATCGACAACTTCACTGATGTCTGCCATATCGTTCCCTCGTTCATTCGATCGCGGACTGAACCGAAATGGACATGCGCTCCAAGTTAACCTGAATGTCATTCAGTACCCTGACGAACTCTTGAAATCCTAGCGGTACAATTTCCTCGCCGACTGCTACATTGACACTGTTATCCATCTCCGTAATTTGCAAAATAGCTTCTTGAAGTTGTTGCTGCAATTCCGGCGTCTTAGCGGGATGCCTGACCTCAATGTCAATCAGCATAACCCGCAGCATTTGATATAGCGCCAAGCTGACTGACCACCGACCTTCCTGGTGCAAGAACTTCATTCGCTGCACCAGTGCTATGACCCGTTCCAAATCTACAGTGGTCAAAGCGCGAGCCATCGCCGCCCGTGTCTCTAGCCTCGCTTCCTCGGCGGCAGCCTCAGGCCTTCTAGCTCGGTAGGCTGCAGCTATCGCAGCAACTAACCCGACCAGGGAGAGAACGGCGCCAATCAAGCCGACCGCCCCACTCGTTCAAGTAATCTAGCATCGTACAAGTATTCTACCGACTGCCTATTTGGGAATGAAACCCCTACCCCCCCACCGCCTCCGGGTGAAACCCGCTGTGGTCTTCAAAGGCGCCTTCCACCGGGTAGATTTGCCGGTACACTCCCCTGGCCCGTTGCTTGATTACCTCGTTGGCCCGGCGGTGCAGGTCGGTGATTCGGGACCGCTGCTCCTTGTACATTTCACTCTGCAAGGGGCTGGGGTCTTCCAGTTCCCAGATGCACAGAAAGTTGAGCATTCCCTCGCCCTCTTCCAGCTTGAACCTGCGGGCGCTGATGTAGCCGGGAATCTCCAACCGCTCCAGCAGATGCTCTTCATCGTACCAACGGTTGAACACCTCCTCGTCTTCCGGGTCAACCTGCATCATAACCACCATTATTGTGCTGCCGATGTGCTGGGTCGCATGATTGCCGTTGCGGTCGTCCGCCATGTGAAAGCCCTCCATTGAAAATCGTTACTGCAATTCTAACCGATTTAATTCCGGCCATGTGGATTCCGGCGCGCTGCGCTATAATGCAGGCCGTGCTTTCTAAGCGGTTGTTACGCTTCTCAAATCGCCGAGCAGCTTCAGGAGTGGCTTATGACGGAGAAATTCAGCGGCGTCCACTGGATGCTGGCAACGCCTTTCAAGGAGAACGAAGACCTGGACCTGGAATCCGTGGGCAACCTCATGGAAATGGCATACACCTCCGGTTGCGAGGGCGTGGTGGCCCTGGGCGTAACCGGGGAGGCGGCCCGGCTTACCGACGCGGAGCGCAGGGCCGTGGCCAAAGAGGTCATCGCCAACGCTAACGGTATGCCCGTAACCCTGGGAACGACGGCCGCCGGCACCGCGGCTACCATTGCCTACAGCCGGGAGGCGGAAGAACTGGGCGCAGCCGCAGTCATGGTGTCCGCCCCGGCCATGGGCAAGCCCAATCCCGACTCCCTGTTCGCCCATTACCAGCGAATCGCCGATGCGGTGGATATACCGATAGTCGTGCAGGACTATCCTCAAACTTCGGGCGTACACATGGCCCCGCCCTTCATTGCGCGCCTCTACCAGGAAATACCCAGTGTTGAATACCTGAAGCTGGAAGACCCGCCCACGCCCACGAAGATTACCGCCATTCGAGCCCTGGCCGGCGATGATTTGGCTATTTTCGGCGGACTGGGCGGCATGTACTTGCTGGACGAGCTGGCCCGCGGCTCGGCTGGAGCAATGACCGGCTTCGCCTATCCGGAGGTACTGGTCTCCATCTGCCGGCACATGGACGAGGGCGACAAGAAGGGGGCGGAGGAAGTGTTCTACCGGCACCTGCCGCTCCTGCTTTTTGAGTTCCAGGAAGGCATCGGCGTGGCCATACGCAAGTATGCCCTGCAGCAACGGGGCCTGATTTCCTGCGGGCGGGTGCGGCACCCCGGCCCACAAACCACGGAAGAAACGCGCCGGGAGTTTCACCAGTTGGTAGAGTCAGTTGGATTGTAGCCGGAAACTTGGTCGGCGCTGCAACGATCCATTAACGCGGTCATTCACCAATTGAAGGCCAGCAGGCCAATCGCTTTAGTTGATGGTTAATGCCCTGTTTCGTCATTCCTGCGAAGGCAGGAATCTTTACTCCGGCCTGTCGAGGCTCCCGGCATAGGGGGAATCACGGAATGGGTCAGTTCAGGCATCATTTCAAGTTTGCCAGGCCGTAGGAGCGGATCGCCATGCGCCCCTACATTACATCTATAGGTAAACCCGAGAGTCCCATCAAGGTGAGCCTATCTAACCTTGAACGGAAGGCCCTTCGACAAGCTCAGGATGAGCGGACCTGACCTCCGCCGTCCCAAACAGGTTGACCTGGCAGGGAGTCTTGAGGCAGTCTCCAACCCTTTGAGAGGCCGCCAGACCGGGCCTGCGTTCCCACCAAGAGAAAGGGGCTGGCACGTTGCCAGCCCCATTTTTCTACTAACGAAGTCCGTGCCGTTGGATACAGCAGACACCCCTCACATCTGTATCTTCTTTTCTCCCGACAAGTAGGCTTCCGGCTCGCGCTGGAAGGCCCGGTTGCACCCCGGCCCACAAAAGTAATAGGTCTGACCGTTGTACTCGAATGTCCCGCCGGGTGGTTTGCGCACATCTACCTGCATATCGCAGACCGGATCGGTTTCCCGGTTACCGCCTCGGTTGAATAGCGGAATTCTCATGGCGCCTCCTGATACATAGGTTGGGACTCTCGATGCCCAGGGTTCCGGTCAGGGAATAATCAGCACGTCCACGGCGCTAAGCCGGAACGGCGCTTCAACTCCGACAGGCAAGTCAACGTTTATTGCCACAGCATAGCTGATTATACCCCGTTCGGTCCTGGGGTCCTGCTCTATGTGGGAGACGGCGCCGTCCAGGGTTGTTCCCGGCAGGGAATCCATCATGACCCTGGCCGCGCTTCCCGGTTGGACGTATTCCACCACCGTGGCATCCACGAACCCTCTCAGCACTACCTCGGCAGGATCAACGATTTCCATGACCCTGGAATGCTCGCTGACCATGTCTTCTTCCTCCACGTTGACCAGGTAAACCACGCCGTCGAAGGGAGCCCGCAGCAGGACTTCATCCATTTCGTCTCGAATGTCACTAATCCGGTCCAGGGCCAGGGTTATGGAAGCGTTGAGGGTATCTATCTGGGCAAGTTGCAAGTTGTCCGGGCCTTCGAACAATTCGTCAATCTGGACCAGCCGGGTGGCTATCTCTTGCTCCATCAGTGGTACCGATTTCCGGTCGGGGCCATCGTCTATCAGGTCCCGCAGCCGCCTCTGGGCCAGGTCCAGCCGGCGCTCGGCCAGGGTGCGGTTCAGTTCCAGACGAGGGACAATCAACTCGTCGGGACCTTCCAGGGCTTCACCCAATTTCTTGCGGGCCTGGGACAGGTTTACGCGGGCCAGGTCAACCTGCGACTGGAGCTGGTTTAATATCAGCAGGTCCGGGCCCTCCTCCAGCTCGGCCAGACTCTCTCGGGAGGTGGACAGGTTCAATTCGGCTATCGTAACGCTGGACTCCAACTCCTCCAGGAGAAACGGGTCAGGGCCTTCCTCCAGTTCCGCCAGGTCGTCCCTGGCCTGGGAAAGATTCAACTCGGCAATCGAAATGTTGGACCGCAACTGTTCAACCCGGAAGGGGTCCGGCCCCTCTTCCAGTTCCGCCAGGTCCTCCCTGGTCTTTACCAGGTTGGAAACCGCCAGGTCCACCGCGGCCTGGAGGCTTTCCAGCTTGACGACATCAACGGGCTTGCCATCGGCTTCCAGGTCCCTGATGGGCGAGCGCAGGAACTGGGTAAGGGGCGCCCTGGCCGCATCAAGGGCATCGTCCGCGGCGCCTACCGCGGTCCTGGCCCGAATAATCTGGCGGTCATGTTCATTTATGAAATCGTCCAGGGCATCCTGGGCCACGTCCAAAGCAAGTTCGGCCTTTGCCACCTGGTCCCTCGCCCTGATTATCCCCTGCTGAAGGTCCTCCCTGTAGTCAGCCAGCCGCTCGTTGGCCTGGTCCAGCGCTACTTCGGACCCGGTTACACGGTCACTGGCGCGCACCGCATCGTCGCTCAGGTCCTCCCTGTAGTCGGCAAGCCGTTCAACGGCCTGATCCAGCGTCAATTCCGCATCGGCTTCGGCCTGCTCGGAAACTGCAATTAGCTGGGCGTGGTCTGCTTCCAGGTCCCGTGTGAGGTCAGCCAGGCTGTCTTTGGCCGCATCCAGGGCAACTTTAGCCTGGTCACGTTCCGACATGGCCGCCGTCAGCAGGTCGTCATACCCCTGGTCTATGTCTTCAAAAAAGTCGTCGGCCTGGGTGTTCGCCAGCATCAGCCGGGCCACGGTTTCATCCCGCTGGGCATCCAGCAGCGGCTCACCGCTGTAGTCCTTGTTAATCATCCTTATGTTTTCCCGGGCCTGGGCAACCTGGTAATTGAGCCGGACTATTTCCTCCTCCAGCGCGACGAAATTGTCCGAATTCAACCTGCCCAAAACCTGGCCCTCGGTTACCCGTTCACCCTGGGATACCAGCAGTTCTTCTACCTCGCCGGCCCGCTCAAAGGTCAACTCGGCGCTCCTGGGAAAAATCAAGCGGGCCCTGACTTCAATGGCCTCCGGCGGGCCGGCAGGTTCCGAAACCTGCGCAGGGACAGCGCCGTCTTCTGCCCCTTCGTTCCCGCCCGGGGGGCCAAAGCCGCAGCCTGCCATGCCCGCGGCCAACAGTAGAAGCGCCATTGCCGCCACCCACCTGGGGGGGCGCCACATGCCTGAGAGTGCCTTGTCCGGTAGTTGAGCCACGATAAATTACCTCAAAGTATTGCAGTTAATTTCAGTTGTCCCGCCGGAAAAATCGGCGAGCGCTGGCGGTCAGGAAGTACCTCTCACCGCTCCGGCCGAACGTGTTGCCCGCCTCAACATGGCTGCCACCCGGGAAGGCAACGCCGGCAGCGTGCTGTGCATGATTGTGTAGATAATTGGCACGACGATCAGAGTCAGGATCGTGGAACTGATTAGCCCGCCGATAACCACCGTCGCCAGTTCCGCGCCGATGAGGCCCGCGCTGTCTTCTCCCGTGAGCGCCAGCGGAAGGAGGGCGAAAGTGGTGGTGAATGCCGTCATGAGGATGGGCCGGATTCTCACCCTGCCGCCTACCAGCAAGGCCTCGTAAACGCCCATGCCGCGTTCCCGCAGCTGCTCAACGAAGGTGATAAGCACAATGGCGTTGGTTACTACTATGCCAATCAGCAGCAGGAATCCCATCATGGCAGACAGGCTCAAGGTCCTGTCGGTGACGGCAAGGGCCACCAGTGCCCCAACCACAGAGAAGGGCAGGCTCAGAACAATTATGAATGGGTCTCGCAAGGAGCCCAGGCTGGCAACCATGACAAGGTAAACCAGCACGATGCCCACCGCCATGGCGAGAAAAACGTCCTGAAAGCCCTCGTCTATCTGCTGGAAAATACCGCCGCTGATTACCCGCACCCCCGGGGGAAGGGTCAACCCATCCAAAGCTGCCTGGACTTCCGCACCCACCGCCTGGGTATCCACAGCGGTAATAGTTCCCTGGATCAGCGCCGAACGCTCCCGGTCGAACCGGGTTACGGCTACCGGGCCCTGCTCCACGCCTATGTCGCTGATGGTCCCCAGCTTGACCAGACCCAGCGGGCCCTGGATGTTCAGGTCTTTCAGCTTCTCAATATTGTCCACGTCGCTGGGCTGACCCCGCACCACCACGTCCAGTTGAACGTCATCCAGTTCCACCTGGGTAACGGGCCGGCCGAGAATGAACTGGTTGACCTGCTGGGCGACAGACTGGGTATTCAGGCCATATTGAGCGGCCCGCCCCGCATCAATACGGACGGAAACCTCGTCCCTGGCGGCGGACACATTGCTGTCAAGATTTACGATTTCCTCGATGGCAAGCAGCCGGGACTCCAACTCCTGGGCCACTGCCACAATTTCACTGTACTTTGCGCCCACCACCCTGATTTCCAGTTCATCGGCGGGAGGGCCGTCACTAACCTCTCTCAATATGTAGGTTGCGCCGTCCTCTTCACCGGGAAACCGTTCCCGGATGCGTTCGGCGATATCCCGGGGGGCATCCTCCGCCACCCTCATGACGAATCCGGCCAGGTGCAGGTTCTCCGCCGCCACCCCCAGGTTGAAATCGGAAGCGGACTGACCAATGGAAACCTGGTAAAGAAGCAGGGTCCCGTCGGCGACAAACTCGTCCAGGACCAATTCCGCGTCATGCACGTGCTCGAAGGTGCGCCCTACCGCGGAGCCCGGTTCCAGCTTAATGTCCATAGTAAGGTATTCGGGCGTGCCGCCAGGAAAGAAGGTAATAGGTATTCTCAGCAGGAGCGCCATGCTGCCGGCGGTGATTATGATGGCCGCCAGCAGGCTTAGCAGCTTGAACCGCAGGGCAAACACCAGTACCGGCAGGTACAGTCTCTGGAGCCAGGTCTCGCGGCCCACCACGTCGGAAGCGTCCACGTCGGGGATGTCACCTTGCCTCAGCAGGGCCGCGGCCAGCACCGGCACGGCGGTCAAGGCCACGAAGGTGGAAGCCACCAGGGCGAAGCTGACCGACAGGGCGAAGGGAGTGAAGAACTCACCAACCAGTCCCTGAATGAATGCCAGGGGTATGAACACTACCACCGTGGTCAACGTGGAAGAAACAATGGCGGCTCCCACTTCCCGGGTGCCTTCTATGGCCGCCAGCATGTTATTCTCGCCCCGCTGGATGTGGCGGTAGATGTTCTCCAGGACAACTATGCTGTCGTCCACCACGCGTCCTACGGCTATAGCCAGGCCCGCCAGGCTCATGAAGTTCAGGGATATGCTGGTGAGCCCCATCAGGAGAACGCCGCCCAGGACGCTGAGAGGTATTGAAATTCCGATAATAACCGTCGGTCTGAGGGTAAGGGCCACGCCCCTAAGCAGGGTGGGCCTGGTATTAATCAGGAAGATGAAGACGGCGCTGATGGCGAAAACGAAACCCAGGGTGCCCTCCCGCAGGAGGCCTGACAGCGACTCTTCAACAATGGGGCCGTTGTTGGTGACCTCCAGCAGCTGCACATCCGGGGGAAGTTGCAGTGCCTCGATCTCGGCCAGCACGGCGTTGGTCACGTCCAGGGTGTTGGCGTCGGGTTCCTTGATGATGAGAATGTTCAGGCTGGGCTTGCTCTGAGTCCTGGAAATGCCTCGGGCCTCCGAAGTGCCGAGTTCTACGGTGGCGATGTCGGTAAGCAGTATCTCGCGCTGGCCCTGAAGGTCAGCCGGCCCGGCGGCAACCGGAACTGCCAGTGGGCCGCCGGAGGGAAGGACAACCCGCTCGTAACCGATTACCAGGTCTCTTATATCATTCAACGAGCCGAGTTCTTTGGTGGCCCGGACGGGATAGGTTACGCTGCCATCGGTGATGCTGCCGGCGGGCAGCCCGATGTTATTGCTGCCTATGGCGTCGGATACCTGGAACATGCCCAGGCCCAGGTCTTCCATCTTGTCGGTGTCCACCGTAACTACTACCCGCTCTTCAACCCGGCCCAGAACATAAACATCAAACACACCGGCTATGGACTCAAACCGGGGCAGCACGGAATCGTCGAGGATACGCTGGAGAGAAGCGATGTCCCGGTCTCCGGCGGCGCTTAGCTGCATCACGGGGAAGGTGTTGTTGTTTATCCGATTAACCGAGGTGAATTCCACGCCGCCGGGCAATGTCAGCCCGTTAACGCTGCTTTCTATCGTCCGCTCGATCTCTTCCATGTCCTCGCCAAACTCGAAGGTGGCAAGCACGGTGGCGAGATTCTGCTGGGAATTGGACTGCAGGTCCGTCAGCCCTTCCACGTTGGCAATGGAGTCTTCAATGGGTTCGGTTACTTCCCTGGCAACCGTCTCCGGGTCTGCGCCAGGATAGTAGGCGATAATCGTGATGTTGGGGAACTCGATATCGGGAAAGAGCTCGCGTTCCAGGTCGTTGTAGGCGTAAACTCCCGCAGCCAGAATCAGAATAATCACGAGCACGGTTACCGAGCTTCGGCGCAGGGCGAGCCGGGTCAGAAACGACAAAGTATTGCCTCCGGGAACCTGGGGGATTCAATGAGAGTCTTGGTGGAAGCGACGAACAGCCGCCGGCGCCCCAGGTCCCACCGGCCAGCGGTGGTAGCCTGCACTCCGAAAGCGGACATCGGGCACTTGCGGCCATTGGGCACGGATTTCCAGCCTGGAACAACGGCCTTCCGCCCGGTTCGATCGCCAGGGAAAAGTCCGGCAGGGCCCATGAAGGGGGAGAGGTGAAGTTGGTGTGCTGTGGCTGAACTTAGAATGTTACGCATGGTGAAAGAAAGGCAATCCATCTAACCGGCCGAATAGGCCGCGCGGGCCGCCCGGTCCATGAGCGCCGCAGCGCGGACCACTTCCTTCAGTTCACTGGTTTCCAGCCGGTCGGCCAGCCGGGTTATCTTCTCGCGGCCAATGCTCCAGAACTGCTCCATCGTCTGCCTGCCCGAGTCCGTAAGGCCGCAAACTACGGCCCTGCGGTCATCCGGGTCCACGGAGCGAAGCACCAGGCCCTTGTCCACCAGCCGGTCAATAATGCTGGTGGCTGAGGACATGATGCAGCCCATGTAGTTGGCAATATTCCCCATACGCTGCTGTCCTTCAAACAGGTATGCCAGCACCCGCACCTGCTGAAAGGTCAGTTCCAGGCCATCCCAGCCGTCCGACGGTGTGCAGTGCATGGCCCGGTTAATCTGCTCTATCAGTTCGATGAGGCGCTCGGTGAGCTGGCACCGGTCATCTGCGGGGAAGTACTCAGACATCTTTCCCTTATTGCTTGGTGTCTAATGAACTATTTTGTTGAGTCCAACTAATATTGTCAATTGACTCGCATAGCGATGTTCTTCCCGCTCGCCGCTTTGAAACGCGGCGTGTTCTGGTAAACTGAACGGGCGTTAACAGACTATCTCAAAAATCCCTTCCCCCTTGATGGGGGAACGTTGGGATGGGGATGATAGCTTGCTGCCGGGAAATTCCCCCTCTCCCTAACCCTCTCCCGCCAAGGGAGAGAACAACTTGTTCAGGAATTTCCTAAGTCTTTTGCCATTGCCGCCCTGGCTTCCAGCTATCGGGACCCTGAGGAAGCGCGGCGGCCCGACTCGCACGGAGAAAAGCAATGAAATTTGGCCTCTTCACCCACCTGCCCTGGCCGGAGGGGACCAGTCCCAGCCAGGTAATTCACGAATCCACCGAGCAAATATGCCTGGCCGAAGAACTGGGCTACTACAGCGCCTGGTTCGCCGAGCACCACTTTTCCCGCTACGGGCTGGGGTCTTCTTCCTTGGTCCTGGTCAGCAGCATTGCGGCGCAAACCCGTACCATCAGGCTGGGGACGGCGGTGCTGGTGCCGCCGCTCCACCATCCCGTCCATCTCGCGGAAGACACGGCCACTCTGGACGTGGTCAGCGGCGGGCGCCTGGACGTGGGTTTCGGCAGGGGCACCGCGGGCTACGAATACAGCGGTTATAACGTGGACCAGGGAGAAAGCCAGGAGCGGTTTCAGGAAACAATTGGCATGGTGCAGGGACTCTGGACTACACCCGATTACACCTGCCAGGGCAGGTATTTCAGTGTCAACCGGGCCAACCTCGTGCCGCCACCCATGCAGCAGCCGCATCCGCCCATATACATTGCCGCCACCCGCTCCCTGGATACCCTGGAATACGTGGTCAGCACGGGCCATCCCCTGATTTGCGGGGTGGTCCTGGACCATGCCGACGCCATAGACCTGTGCAACCGGTTTGAGGGCCTTTCAAGAGAGGCGGGGCATAACATCCCGATTTCACGCATTCCCTTCTTCAGGTACCTGTACGTGGCGGAGACGGAAGCGGAAGCTCACAAGGATGCGCGGCCGGCCCTGGCCTGGACCATGGACATGACCGACTGGAGGCGCACCATAACCAGCGGCAGCGAGGTCAATCAAAGGCTGGAGGACTTTCGAAGGACCCGAACCCAGATGCCACCCACCTACGAATACCTGGCAGAAAAGCGGGCCATTATCGGCACGCCCGAGCAGTGCGTGGAAAAGATACGGCAGTTTGGGGACGTGGGAATAGAGTACTTTGGCTGCAATTTTGATTTCGGCGGCATGGAGCAGGAAAAGGTGCTGAGGTCCATGAAGCTGTTCGCCGACGAGGTTATGCCCCACTTCTCTTAGCCAACCCGGAGTTTGTTAAATGACTTTGACCACCCCTTCAGGCAAGGACGTGCATCCCACAGTCCATGTAATTGCCACGCTGGCCCGGGAAAAGTTCGCGGCCCGGGCCGCCGAGCTTGACGCCAGTTCGTCATTTCCCTTCGAGAACTACCGGGACCTGCACCGGGCCGGCTGCCTGGGCCTCACCGTTCCGGCAGAGTACGGCGGGACGGGCATAGACCCGGTTTCCTACGTGATTGCCCTGCTGGAGATGGCCAAGGGCTGCCCGGCCACCGCGCTCACTTTCAATATGCACTCCAACGTAATCATCAATATTGCCCAGTTGGCGTCGCACGAGCAGAAGCTCCGCTATTTTGACGAGGTGCTGAAAGAAGGAAAGCTGTTTGCCACCGTAATGAGCGAACCGGACTCCAGCTTTCGAGACCGGTTTGTCCTCCGGACCACCTTTACCCCGACACCGGATGGCAACTACCGGGTGCAGGGGTTGAAGCACTTCTGTTCGCTGGGCGATGCGGCCGACCGTTATTTCGTCACCGGCCTGAGAGAGGGAACCCAGTCGGCGCAGGAGGGCATCATGGCGGCCATGGTGCCCCGCAGTGATGAGGGCATCACGCTGGAAAGACCCTGGAACGCCACCGGAATGCGGGCCACAACCAGCCACAGCATTCGATACGACACAACGGTCCAACCCGATGACGTAATGGGCGCGCCGGGCCAACTGCTGACCATAGACCTTTCCGGGTTTGCCCTGGGGTACGCAGCCACCTACCTGGGAGTGGCCGAGGCGGCCTACGAGTATATTCTCGACTACGCCCAGAGGCGGGTAGTGGCGCCCTCCACCGAACCGCTGGCCCACAACCCATTAATCCAGCGCAGCCTGGGGGAGATGAGCGCCCAGATTCGGGCCGCCAGGCTGATGCTCTGCGAGGCTGCCGCCATCCGCGCGTCGGGAGTTCGGGAGGAAATGTCGTTGGCCACCAACCAGGCCAAGTACCTGTGCGCCGAAGCCGGCGTTAGGGTGACCGAGCAGGCCATGCGCATGGCCGGTGGCAGCGGGTTTCTCAAGGATATGCCACTGGAACGCTGGCACCGGGACGCCCTGGCCGGACCGGTAATGCCCCCCTCCAACGACCGGTGCCTGGAAGTCATCGGAAGGCTGGTAAGCGGCATGAAGGCTGCGACCCTGGAGTTTCAATAGGGGTTACTTTCGATGGGAGCGCGGGTAAGTCACCCGCCCTTGGCCGAGGGCGGAGGGTCTGGCCTTCATGGTAAACCTCTTATAACAGAACAGCCCCCACCAGTTTGGCGGGGGCTCTTTTTTGGCGTGTAAGGCTCGCCGCCAGCGAGGCAAGAGTTGGGCCTAGTTGAAGACCAGTTCCTTGTTGCGGCGGGTGGGGTCGCTCATAATGGCCAAGCCTACCGACGGGTCTTCCTGGTTGTTGCAGAAGAACTCGATCCGGTTGCCATCCGGGTCCATGAAGTAAACGCTGGACGTCATGCCGTGGTCGGTGTTGTGGTCCATGGTCACGCCCTTGTCCAGCAGGTTGTCATACACTTCCTTCAGGTCTTCGAAGTCGGCTACCTGGACGGCAAAGTGATTCAGGCCCAACTGCCCCTCGGTGACGGGAATGGCATCCACCGGGGCCTTGAACAGGGCCAGATCGTGATGAATCTTTCCGCAGGTGAGGAAAGTGCCCGTTTCGGTCTGCCTGGAAATCTCGAATCCGAGAAAGTCCGTGTAGAACTTGGTGGAAGCTTCCAAGTCCTTTACGTTGAGAACAAGATGTCCAACCCTGATAGGCTTTGCCATGGCTATCCTCCTTAACAACGGCCGCCAGTCCGAAAAGGCGACCACATTAAACTGGAGTTGGAACCCTTCCAACTGTTGCGGGTACTATACTCCTTTTTGATTCATGCGCCAATACCCGGCGTTACTTGCCGAATTCGACGCAAGCGTATCGGGGCAAAAGTCTGACGTTGACACCCTCTTCTAGCCGGACTTACACTCAAAATAATAGAACGCCGGCAAAGAGGTCGGGTATTAACTGCACGGATGCAGCCAAGCTTGATGAAGAAGGTAAATGCGCGATGCCGATAGACCAGGTTTCCATAGTTCGAATGTGCGGGGCCTGCCGCGCCGAAGTAGAAGTGATAACCGTCAAAAAGGACAATATGCGGCTCTTTGTTGACGACAAGGTCTGGTGCGAGATTTGCCAATCCGAGCAGCCCGAAGCGCGGGACGTTGCCGGAAGGATGGACACAATCCGCACCGAGCAGCAAAACTACCCTGTCAGCCCCACTTCAGGCCCACCCCGGTTAGGGTAACAGTATCTATAAGACGGCCCAGTTGTTGGGTTTAGCCCTCTGAATCGGGAGACATTCCCGATTCCGCTAATGGTGAGCCTGCCGAACCATTAAAGTGCTGCCCTTCGACAAGCTCAGGGTGAGCGGAAATATCATCCCTCAGTTCAAATAGGTTGAACCACAAGCAGGTCATCGGTTCTGAGATGACCACCAATGCACCAAACCGTCATTCCTGCGAAGGCAGCAATCTGAATTCCAGCCCGTCGAGGCTGCCGCCAACGCGGAAACGACGAGTTGGGCCGATTCAAGCATCAACTCAAATTTGTGAGACCACTAGCCGGGTTTCCACTGACATCCGGTATAGTTGTCGGGTGCGGAGAATGGGCCCGGATCCGACGCCCCCCGGCCCCTTGATGACATTCCCTCGTAAAGTTCCGGTTTCCCCAAGAATCGTAAAGGGATTTGGGGACAAACTCCCCGTCAATTAAACCGGTTCATGGCCACGGTAATGTTCTCCTCCAGCAGACAGTCCACCGCCTCTGCCACTTGCGTGACCACCCGGGCAATTTCGAGCGCCTCTTCGTCGGAAAAGCGGTTCAGAACGTGGGAGACCTGGCCGCCCCGCAAGTCGGGGTGCCCGATTCCTACCCTTATCCGTGGGAATTCCTGGGTGCGCAGGGAGCCTATGATGGACCTGATTCCGTTGTGGCCGGCCGGGCTGCCGCTGGGCCTAATCCGCATCTTCCCCAGGGGCAGGTCCATTTCGTCGTAGATAACCACCACGTCCCGGGGCTTCACTCCGAACCTGGCCACCAGGTACTCCACCGCCTCGCCGCTGTTGTTCATGAATGTCCTGGGCTTGGCCAGCACCACCTCCCGCTCTCCAAACCGGCCTCGGCCCAGCACCACCTTGGCCCGGCGTTCCTTCACGTCAATTCCCCACCGGCGGGCTATCAGGTCTATGCAACTGAAGCCCACGTTATGCCTGGTATGGCGGTAACGGTCGCCGGGATTTCCCAGTCCGACGATGACCTTCATGGACCGGTCCGGTTCCTCCGAGTGACGGGGCGGCATGGGCCGGGCGGGGTTGGCGCTCTCGGGCAACTCCTGGGTCATGCCTGGGCTTCCATTTCCAGGGGCGTAGCAAGGGCGTCCGCCGGCGCTTCCAGGAACCGGAGGAAGTCCTCCTCGCCCAGAACCCGGGTGCCCAGCCGGCTGGCGGTTTCCAGTTTTGACCCCGGTGATTCGCCGGCCACCAGGAAACTGGTCTTCCGGGTAACCGAGGAGGTCGCGCTGCCGCCCAGGCCCTTGATTCTGGTCTCGGCCTCCCGGCGGGTCATTTGCGCCAGGGTGCCGGTCACCACGAAAGTTAGCCCGTTCCAGGGCAGTTCCGAGGGGTCAACAATCTCGATTTCGTGGTGCAGCTTTACACCCGCCTGGCGGAGTCTCTCAATCACGTCCAGGTTATCCTCGACCTGGAAGTAGCCGTAGATGCTCTCAGCAATCTTGGGCCCGATGCCATCTATGGCGGTCAATTCCTCCTCGGTGGCCTGGGCCAGTTGGTCAACGCTGGCAAAGCGCTGGGTCAGCAACTCCGCCACCTCCGACCCGACGTGGGTGATGCCCAGGGCAAACAGGATACGGTGCAGGGGCCGAGTCTTGCTGGCCTCGATGTTGTCCAGAATCTTGGTGACCAGGCGGTCGCCCATGCGGTCCAGTTCCAGCAGCCGGGCCTTCTCCAGGTAATAGAGGTCTGCCACCGTGTTCACGAAACCCTGGTCAATCAGGATGCGGCACCACTGCTCCCCCAAGCCGTCCATGTCCATGGCGCCCCGGCTGACGAAGTGCTTCAGCAACTCGAAGAACTGGGCCGGACAGGATGCGTTGGGACAGCGGTGCATGGCTTCGCCTTCCGGCTTGACTACCCGGGTCTGGCACTCAGGACAGAATTCGGGCATACGGAACTCCACCTCGTCACCCGTGCGCCGCCCGGGAATGGCCCCCACCACATGGGGAATAACGTCGCCGGCCCGTTCCACCGTAACCCAGTCGCCCAGCATTATCCCCTTGCGCCGGATGTCCTCCTCGTTGTGGAGCGAGGCGTGGCGCACCGTGGCTCCGCTCACCACTACCGGCTCCAGGATGGCCTGGGGGTTCAGGCTGCCGGTGCGGCCCACGTTGATGACGATGTCCAGCAGCCTGGTTTCGGCCTGCTCCGCCGGGAACTTGTAAGCGATAGCCCAACGGGGCTCCCGGCCTACCACGCCCAGGGAATTCTGAAAGTTGAAGGGATTGACCTTTACCACCACGCCGTCCACCTCGTAGGGCAGTTCGTGGCGTTTTTCAACCCACTCCCGGTAGTAGTCCTTTACCTCGTCCAGCGTGCTGCAGAGCCTGTTTCTTGGGTTAATGCGAAAACCGGCGCCCTCCAGCCACGCCAGGGCCTGCCAGTGGTCGCCCAGAAACTCCACTCCCTCCTGGCTGTTCAGGGAGTAAACCCAGATTTCCATGTTCCGCGAAGCCGTGACCTTAGGGTCCAGTTGGCGGATGGTGCCGGCCCCGGTATTTCGCGGGTTGGCATAGGGCTGCTCGCCCTTCTCTTCCTGCTCCCGGTTGAGCCTCCGGAACTCTTCAACGGGGAGATACACTTCGCCGCGGACCTCCAAGTGCGGTGGGACGGTTCCTTCCAGGGACAGGGGAATGGTGCGGATGGTCTTCAGGTTCCGGGTCACGTCTTCGCCAACAAACCCGTTGCCCCGGGTGGCCCCCTGCGCCAGTACGCCATTCTCATAAGTCAGGCTCACCGCCAGGCCGTCTATCTTCAGCTCGCAGGTCATGGCAAAGTCGGCGTCGTCCAGCAGGTTCCTGACCCGCCGGTACCAGGCTTCCAGGGATTCGTCATCAAAGGCGTTGCCCAGGCTGAGCATGGTCTGGCGATGCTCTACCTGCTCGAATCCCTCGGCCGGGTCGCCGCCAATGCGGTGGGTTGGGGAGTCGGGCGTAACCAACTCCGGGTATTCTTCCTCGATGGACTTCAGTTCCTGGAACAGCCGGTCATATTCGTAGTCGCTGATAACGGGATTGTCCAGGACGTAGTAGCGGTGGTTATGGTAGTTCAAATCCCGCCGCAACTCGGCAACCCGGTCAATTACGCCTTGTTCCGCCATAACCGGAACTCTCCCCACAATGTGATGAATTTACAGGGGAATTATAATGTTTAACCTCTCGCGATGACAGGCAGGGAGAACCCTCTTTGTTGCCAATGGTTCAAGTTGCTTGGACAGACGGACAGTAATTCCCCTCACCCTGAGCTTGGCGAAGGGCCACACTTTCATGGTTCGACAGGCTCACCACGAGCGGGCTCGCAGTTTTACCACTATTCCTTCTGCTGATGGGCCATTAATCTTCACGGAAAGCCCGCGGTGCGGGAACTTTTGGGCCTTCTGCTTCGTCATACCAGTTACTTATATCCGAACATTAGCTATCGCGGTCAGGAAGGAAGGCAGAGGTGAATGTGATGAAGATACCCACGCTAAATACCCCGGGGCGCTTTCTTGTTAATCAATTTCAATTGGTATATTCTGGCCCCATGACAAGGCGGTACGTTGCATTTTTCCTGCTGATTGCGTCCATCACCCTGCTTGCCTGCGGGGCCGCGGAGGCCCCCCAGTTCGCCACGGACCGGGAGATGGCCCAGGAATTTCCCCGCGCCCTCGCTGCAGAAGGACAAATGATGATGACAGAGAGCGAGGGCCTTTCCGACGGGTTTGATACGGCAGTACCCCAGGCCATGGCAGAAAGCATGGAAATGGCAGCGGCTCCCGCAGCGGCTCCCGCTCCGACCCTCGCTCCGGCCCAGGCCGCAGCCCCGGCCATTGCGGATTCTCTTCCTTCCATGGAAGAAGTCCAGGCATCCGTCTCAGCCCAGGAACGAATAATAGTCCGCACGGTGGGAATGGGCCTGGTTGTTGACAACGTGGCCGACAAGGTGGACCGCGTCGGGGCTATAGCTTCCGAATTGGGGGGCTGGACCGTAACCAGCGATCGCGGGGCCATTCACCATGGCAACGTGTCGGTGCGGGTGCCGGCCCAACAACTTGACGATGCGGTCAGGCGGATTCGGGCGCTGGCCATACGGGTGGAGTTCGAGTCGTCCACCAGCCAGGACGTCACCGACGAATACGTGGACACCAGTTCCCGCCTGCGCAGCCTGCGGGCCACCGAAGAGTCCCTGTTGAATCTTCTGGCCCAGGCCACCGATGTGGAGGATGCCCTGGACGTGCAGCGGGAACTCTCCCAGTTGCAATCTGAGATTGAAAGCCTGGAAGGGCGCATCAATTTCCTGCAGCAGACGGCGGCATATTCTCTAATCAATGTAAACCTGACCCTGGCCCCCAGGACCATGACGGTCAACTCGGGCCCGGACCAGACCTACAGCGCCGGCCAGCCGGCCCGGTTCAGGGCCACCTTCGAGCCGCCGGAAGGAATAGACAGTTTCAACTTCATCTGGGACTTCGGCGACGGCGCAACCATTGAAGGCCGGGGAAGCGCTCCGACAACCCAGCCCGGGCAGAGAGTGACCGCAACCGTCACCCACTTTTTCGAAGACGACCGGGACTCGCCCTACATCGTTCAGCTGGACATCACCGGAACCGGTGAGGCCGGGCTGGCGGAAGGTTCCGACACCCTGATTGCCACCGTTACCCGGGTGCCGACCATAGAAGTGTTTGCCGGCGAAAGCCGCCTGGTGGAAGAAGGCGACGAAGTTGAGTACGGCGGTTCCTTCACCCGCCCCGAGGGCCTGTGGGACCTGGAGTATCGTTGGGACTTCGGAGACGGGTCGCCGACGGTAATCGGCGCTCCCGAGGAGGGCGACACCCGGGTTACCGCCGTTCACACCTATGAAAACTACCGTCCCCAGCCCTACGAGGTAACCCTGACAGTCACCGCCCAGAGCGACGCCGGCGAGGTGAAGGGCTCCAGCAGTTTCTACGTGGACGTAAACGAGTCCCAGGGATTGGTGGTGGGGAACTGGGACCTGGTCGAGTCGTCGAAGTGGGCAATACGCGCCCTTTCAGCCGTGGCTCTGGCCGTGGTAAACATCCTCATCTGGGTGGTTATCTTCAGCCCGGTCTGGTTGGCGCTGGGCGCCGCCGTGTACGGCCTCTACCGGCTCAACCGTTTCCGGAAGGCCAGAAGAGACGCCCGTCGTTCCCTTGAAAGAACGGCTGAAGGAACTTCTGAAGGAACGGAAACTTCCGCCGGAGCAATGCCGCCGGGGCAGCCCTCCGGCCCAGCGGGAGCTCAGGAGTAGAGGCCATCCGGGTTAGCGGGAGACCACCGGACTGCCGGCTGCCGCAATAAGAAAATCATACGGAGAATTGCCGTGACAACCCAAACCCCCGTGGAAGCCAGAAACCAGATAGTGAACCTTGTAAAGGACTTCGTGCGCCGCGAGGTCGAACCCGTGGCCGCCGAACTGGACCGGGACGATACGGTGCCCCACGACCTGATTGACAAGATGAAGGAACTGGGCCTCTTCGGCATCACGGTACCCGAGGAGTACGGGGGCATGGGACTGGACTACACCACCTTTGCCCTGGTCTTCGAGGAAATGAGCAAGGCCTTTATGAGCATTACCGGGGCCATAGGGACGCACCACATAATGACCTATGTGCTCACCCATTACGGCACCGAGGAACAGAAGCGGGCCTTCCTGCCCGACCTGGCCTCCGGCCGCAAGCGGGGCGGCCTGGCCCTGACCGAGCCCGGCGGAGGAACCGACGTGGCCAACCTGCAGGTTACGGCGGACAAGGACGGCGAGGAGTACGTGGTCAACGGCAGCAAGATGTTCATCACCAATGGCCGCTACGGCGACACCTTTCTGCTGCTGGCAAGGACCGACCGGGCCGTGGAGCCAAGACACCGGGGCATAAGCGCCTTCATCATCGAGAAGGGCGGCGACGGCTTCCGCGTGGGCCGGGACCTGGACAAGCTGGGCTACCGGGGCCTCGATACCTGCGAGCTGGTATTTGAAGACTTCAGGATACCTGCCGACAACCTGGTGGGAATGGAGGAAAACGTTGGTTTCGGCCAGGTGATGAGCGGGCTGGAAACCGGCCGGATAAACGTGGCGGCCCGGGCCGTGGGTGTCGCCCAGGCGGCTTTCGAGGCCGCTATCAAGTATTCCCAGCAGCGGGAGACATTCGGCTCGCCCATCTCCCAGCACCAGGCCATCCAGCTGAAGCTGGCCGACATGGCGACCAAGATTCAGGCCGCCCGCCTGCTCACCTATGACGCTGCCGCCAAGAAGGACTCGGGACAGCGGGTTGACCTGGAGACGGGCATGGCCAAGTTGTTCGCCAGCGAAATCTGCGGTGAAGTTACCATGGAGGCCATGCGTATCCACGGCGGCTATGGCTACATCAAGGAGTCCCCGGTGGAACGCTACTACAGGGACGCTCCTTTGATGATTATCGGCGAGGGCACCAACGAAATCCTGCGCCTGGTCATAGCCCGTCAGTTGCTGCGACGGCCCGAGTACCAGGTTTAGCGGACTCCCGCATTTACCCTCAAAGCAATGTAGGGGCGCATGGCCATGCGCCCCTACGTTTTGACGAGTTTGAGATACTGATCGGCTCGACACTACCGGTCGTTCCCGCGCCGGCAAGAACCTCGATAGGCTAAATTTCAGATTTCCGCCTTCGCAGGAATGACAAAAAAGGAATCTGATGACACGCCTTAATCGCCCCTGGCCGGGTTGAAGACCAGCCAGTTTGCCACCGGGCCGGCGCTACGGCTCCACTCGTGAGCGCAATAGGGAGGGATGAGAATCGCGTCGCCCTCGGATACAGTGTACTCCTGCCCGTCGCAGGTAAGGATGCAGCTTCCCTCCAGGAAGTAGGCCAGGTGCTCCCACTGGTGCGTATGGTCGGGGCTTACCTCGCCGGCGGCCATTCCCCGGTGGGCCAGCGTGTACCTCTTGGCGCCATCCGCGGCGGTTAGTATGGGACGAGCCGCGCCGGGGCTGGTATCCAGGTCGGCCAGGTTCTTGATGACCGGCGGATTTCCGGTGCCGGTTCCGCCATTGTTCTTGGCCCCGCCGCTCTGCGACGATATCAGGGGGTTGATCTCGATTCTCTCGATGTCGCCCTCGCCCCCATCGTTCAGGGTGTAGTGGTCCACGTTACCGGGAATGAACATGGCATCGCCGGCCTTCACCGGGTAATTCACGCCGTCGCATACCAGGGTGCCCGAACCCTTGATAATGTAAACCTCGTGCTCCCACGGGTGGATGTGGTGGCTGCTGGTCTCCCCCGGCGCTATGTGGGAGTAGCTCAGGGTAGTGGTGGGCGGGTTGTCCCCCAGGTTGACCAGGCGGGCGCCCCCGCCGCCGGGCGTAAAGTGATCGCGGTAGTTTCTGATTATCGGTTCCATTCTTTCCTCCAAACTTCTCCGGCTGACCGGATTCTATCAGCCCTGCCCGGCCGCCCGAACCGGCCTGCCAGGGAGATGCCCTGTCGTTTCGACTGAGAAGAGCTTCGCACGCTATGGTAAATGGCCTACCGGGCCAATACAAGCCGCCGGCGCAGACGCGGTCGTGCATTACGAATTCGTCCAAAGGGCACAGAGGAAAGTCATGAAACCTTGGGCTTGCCGAAAGTCTAAAGTCCTCTTGCCCAGTCGTGGTCGGGGACCCGATGCAAACCTGCCGGGTGGGAGTTTAGGTCCTTCGGCGTAGTTTATCCTTAGCTTGACGAAGGACTCATCATGGCATCTCTTTATAATACTATTGCCCGTGCCGCCGCCGGTACGATGGCGAAGCCCAGCCGGCGCCCCCCGCCGCTTATCCTGAGTTCCAACCCGTGTCGGGCTGCTGCAAATGCCCGATAGAGGTAACCGGTTTCAGTTGACGCTCCTAGGGGCCTATGCTAGTATCGCAACACCAACAACCCGCCTGCATCCGTCTGCCGAAGAGGTTGACCCAACGCTCCGGCCTCCGCCGAACGGGCAGGCAGTTCCTCAGGAAATAGAGTCAGGATGAACTTTCGCCAGAGGCTGGACCTCGTCTCTCCCGACCGTGAGACGGTATTAACCATAGGCGTTTTTGATGGAGTTCATCGGGGCCATTCCCATCTGCTCCAGCGGCTGATTTCGCTGTCCCAACCCGATTTCCAGCCCGCGGTGCTTACCTTTTCCAACCATCCCGTCACCGTGCTGCAACCCCAGCGGCAGGTCTCGTTTCTGACCACCTTTGCCGAAAAAGAGCGGCTGCTGCGCGCCCAGGGCATTGAACTGGTGGTATCCCTGGAGTTCAACCAGGAACTGGCCCAGCTCACTGCCCGGGAGTTTGTTTCCCTGCTGGTCGAGAAGCTGAACATGAAGGGACTGGTGGTGGGGTCGGACTTTGCGCTGGGGAAGAACCGGGAGGGCACCACGGCCCGGCTCGCCGAACTGGGCCGCGAGCTGGGCTTCTTCGTTGACGTGCTGGAACCCCTGCTGCTGGATGACGTACTGGTCAAGAGCCGCGTCATAAGGCAGAAAATTTCGGAAGGGGACGTGGCCGCCACCTGCCGCCTGCTGGGCCGGGAGTTTTCGCTAAGCGGGCCGGTAATAACCGGAGACCGGCGGGGCCGGCAACTGGGTTTCCCCACCGCCAACGTGGACGTGGACAAGTCCATGGCGCTGCCCGCCGACGGCATATACGCCACCTGGGCCGTGGTGGACGGGCAGCGGAAACCCTCGGCCACCAGCATCGGGGTGCGCCCCACCTTCGGCCTGACCGAACGCCTGGTCGAAGTCTATATCCTGGACTTCGATGGCGACCTCTACGGTCAGGACCTGGAAGTGCAGTTCGTTGAAAGGTTGCGTGACCAGGAGACTTTCTCCAGCCTGGAGGCCCTGGTTGAGCAGATAAATCGAGACGTGGCCAATACCCGCGAGACGCTGGCCATCGCCGGAGGCGCCAATGGCCCTTAGCCCTGCCGAACTGAGGCGCATCACCCAGCGCGGCGTCAGCAACATCATTGTCCGGGAGGAGTTTGTCCGGCTCATCGAGGAGGGCAAGCCCCTGCGCCTGAAGATGGGTTTCGACCCCAGCCGACCGGACATTCACCTGGGACACGTGGTAGGCCTCCGCAAGCTGCGGCAACTGCAGGACCTGGGGCACCGGCTGATTCTCATAGTGGGGGACTGGACGGCCCAGATTGGCGACCCCAGCGGACGTTCGGCCACCCGGCCAATGCTGACCCACGACGAGGTCATGGCCAACGCCCAGTCCTACCTGCAGCAGTTCTTCAAAGTGGTGGACCGGGACCGGGCCGAGGTCGTTTACCAGAGCGAGTGGTTCGGCAAGTTTTCGCTGGCCGACGTCATCGGCCTTACCGGGCGATTCACCGTGGCCCAGTTCCTGGAGCGGGACGACTTTGCCAAGCGGTTTGCCGAGCATCGCCCCATCGCCATTACGGAACTGCTGTATCCGCTGCTCCAGGCCTACGACTCGGTGGCCATCGAGTCGGACGTGGAATTTGGCGGCACGGACCAAATGTTCAACCTGCTGGTCGGCCGGGAACTGCAGGGCATGATGGGGCAGCGTCCGCAGCAGTGTTTCCTCATGCCCATCCTGGTGGGCACCGACGGCGTCCAGAAGATGAGCAAGAGCCTGGATAACTACGTGGGCGTGGATGAACCGCCCGACGATATGTTCGGCAAGATAATGTCCCTGCCCGACAACCTGATAGTCTCCTACTTTGAGTACCTGACCGATGCCCCCGAAGCTGAGCTCGTTGAAATGGCCCGCAGCATCAACGCGCTGTCGGTTAACCCCATGGACCTGAAAAAGCGGCTGGCCGGCGAGATAACGGAGGTCTTTCACGACCACCAGGCCGCAGTTTCCGCCCGGGACCGGTTCGAAAGGGTGGTACAGCAGCGGGCCCTGCCCGACGACATGCCGGTGGTCTCCCTCTCGGCGATTGCCGGGCCCCGCTGGAGCAACGCCCTGGCTTCCGCCGGCCTGGTCTCCAGCGTCAGCGATGGCAAGCGAATGATAAGCCAGGGCGCAGTTGAACTGTTTCCGCCCTCCGGCCCTTCCACCAGGCTGACGGAAGACGCGCAGTTCGACCCGCCGGAACCGGGTACCGCCGTTAAGGTGGGCCGCCGACGGTTCGCATCCCTCCAGGAATAACCCCCTCAGCGTCTCAACGGCCCGCCAAGCCAATTCTCCCGCTGCTGCCGGCGCCGGCACGCGGGAGTTTTCGTTGACGCCCTTGTTCCGGGCTGGTTAGACTAAACCCGGCCCAAACCCGTATGCAACCAAAAATCAATCCCCGAGATTATCCGAAAGAGACCCGGAGGAACCCCGTGTTTTCCACCGAAGAACTGGACAAGATTCGGCAGCAAGGGCAAGACTGGCGGGAGAAGAACTCGGCCAGAAAGGAACGCAAGCACGCCTACAAGACCCTTTCCCAAATCCCCGTTGAAGCCGTCTATACGCCCGAGAATCTGGCTAAGGCGGATTACTCGGCTGACATGGGCCTGCCGGGAGAGTTCCCCTACCTGCGAGGCGTACACCCCGGCGGCTACCGGGACCGGCTCTGGACAATGCGCATGTTTGCCGGTTTCGGCCTGCCCGAGGAAACCAACCAGCGGTTCAGGTTCCTCCTGGAGAACGGGCAGACCGGCCTCAGCACGGCCTTTGACATGCCCACCCTGTATGGCTACGACACCGACGACCCACGGGCGGCGGGGGAATTCGGTAAGTGCGGCGTTGCCGTATCGTCCCTGGCCGACATGGAGACCCTCTTTGACGGCATTCCCCTGGGCCAGGTAACCACCTCCATGACCATCAACAGCCCGGCAGCCATCATCTGGGCCATGTACATAGTGGTGGCAGAGAAACAGGGCGTGCCCCTGGACCAAATCGGAGGAACGCTCCAAAACGACATCCTGAAAGAGTACCTGGCTCAGAACGAGTACATCTTTCCCCCGGAACCCTCCCTGCGCCTGGTGGTGGATACGATAGAGTTCGCCACGCGGTCCATGCCCCGCTGGAACCCCATAAGCATCAGCGGCTACCACATTCGGGAAGCCGGCTCCAACGCGGTGCAGGAACTGGCATTCACCCTGGCCGACGGCTTCGAGTACGTGCGACGGTGCGTTGACCGGGGACTGGCCGTGGATGACTTTGCCCCCCGGCTCAGCTTTTTCTTCAACGCCCATAACGACTTTTTTGAGGAAGTGGCCAAGTACCGCGCTGCCCGCCGGATTTGGGCCAGGGAGATGCGGGACACCTTTGGGGCCCGGAGCCCCCGTTCCTGCTGGCTGCGCTTTCACGCCCAGACCTCCGGGGCGTCCCTGACCGCCCAGCAACCGGAGAACAACGTCGTTCGGGTCGGCTTGCAGGCTCTTGCCGCGGTACTGGGCGGCTGCCAGTCGCTGCACACCAACGGCAAGGACGAGGCCTGGGCCCTTCCCTCGGAAGAGGCTGCCCTGCAGGCCCTCAGGACCCAGCAGATTATTGCCCACGAGACCGGGGTAACGGATACCGTGGACCCGCTGGGCGGCAGCTATTACCTGGAGGCGCTAACCAACCGGGTAGAGCAGGAGGCTTACGAGTATTTCCGTAGAATCGAAGACGTGGGAGGCGTAATTCCGGCCCTGGAGTCCGGTTTCTTTCAACGAGAAATCGCCGATGCGGCCTACATATACCAGAGGGAGGAAGACCGAAAGGAGCGGGTGACGGTAGGGGTGAACGAATACGTCACCGATGAAGCCCTGAGCATCCCCCTGCTGCGGGTGGACCAGGCGGGTGAAGCCCGCCAGATAGAAGGCCTGAACCGCCTGAGACGGACCAGGGACAACGAGGCTGTTGCCAGGAAACTGAAGGCCCTGGAATCCGCCGCCAGGGGGGACGCCAATCTAATGCCACCGCTAATAGAAGCCGTCAAATCCTACGCCACCCTGGGGGAGATGATGGGGGTGTTCAGGGAGGTATTTGGCGAGTACCAACCGGCGTGGGGATTTTAGAAACTATAGGGAGCGCCGGGCGCACGGGATGTTGCGTGTAGCCGACCTGCCAAAGCGAAACGGGGGCGGTTTGAGCCGCCCCCGCTTACTGCGCCAAAGCTACAATGTGCCAGCAGAGAATGCGCCGGCCAAAACCTTGCAATATGGCCTACACCCGTTCCTCTTCCCGCATCTGCTTGGCTTCTTCGATTACCTTTTGCTGGATGTTGATGGGAACCGGCTCGTAGTGGTCAAACACCAGCCGGTAGCTGCCCCGCCCCTGGGTCAGGGAGCGCATGTCCTGGGCGTAACGCTGGACCTCGGACAGGGGAACCTCCGCCTCAACCACCGTAAATCTGTCGCCCGGGGTCATGCCCAGGATGCGGCCGCGCTTGCCGTTCAGGTCGCTCATGACGTCGCCGGTATAGGCGTCCGGCACGTTGACCGTCAGCTTGACTATGGGCTCCAGCAGGATGGGGTTGGCGTCGGCCATGCCCTTCTTGAAGGCCTGGGAACCGGCAATTTCGAAGGACATGCCGGAGGAGTCCACGTCGTGGTAGCTGCCGTCGTATATTACGGTCTTCAGATCCACTACCGGGAAACCTGCCAGTATTCCCTCCTCCATGGACTTGACCACGCCCTTCTCCACCGAAGGGATATACTCCCGGGGCACCCGGCCGCCGACGATTTCGGAGCCGAACTCAAAGCCGTTGTCCCGGTCCATGGGTTCCAGCCGCAGCAGCACGTGGCCATACTGGCCGTGACCGCCGGACTGCTTCTTGTGCCGGTACTCGGTGTTGGTCACCCGGGTAATGGTCTCGCGATAGGCCACCTTGGGCATCCTCAGCACCAGTTCGGCCCCGAACTTACGCCTGATGCGGTCTATCGCCACCTCAATTTGCGCGTCACCCAGGCCGGTCAAGAGACTATCGCCGGTGTCGGCATCCCTGGAGTAGTGGAGGCTGGGGTCCTCTTCCACGATACGGGACAGGGAAGTTGACATCTTGTCCAGGTCAGCCTTGGTAGCGGGCGCCACCGCGACGCTGTAGTAGCCCCGGGGGAACTCAATCCCCTGAAAAACAACCTGGGCGTCCCTGGCGCAAAGGGTGTCGCCGGTGACCGTTGACGCCAGCTTGCCGATAGCGCCGATGTCCCCGGCAGTCACCTCGGAAATGTTCTCCTGCGACTTGCCCCGCGGCAGATAAATCTGGCCGATACGTTCTGCCTGGTTCCGGTTGCTGTTCCAGACTTCCGAGTTGCTGTTGATGGTGCCCCGATAGACCCGGAACAGCGAGAGCTTGCCGACGAACGGGTCCGCCGTCGTCTTGAACACGAACGCGGCCAGGGGACCCGAAGCATCCACCTCAAACTCGACTGGGTCTCCCCCAGTGGTGGACATGATGGGCTTGGCTGCTTCCAACGGCGAAGGCAGGAAATCAGTTACGAATTCCAGGTATTCTTCCACGCCTATATTCTGGGTGGCTGAGCTCACCAGAATCGGGACCAGGCTCCCGGCCATAATGGCAGCCTTCGCCCCGCTGATAATTTCCTCATCGGTAAGCTCGTCGCCTTCCAGATATTTGTCGGCCAGTTCGTCGTCGGCTTCGGCCACCGCCTCAATGAGCCGTTCCCTGGCAAGTTCATACTCGTCGGCAACTTCAGAAGGAATATCGGCGGGAGGACGGACGACGCTCACCAGGCCCTTGAAGTCCTGGGCCTCGCCCAATGGCAGCTGGAAGGGCACGCACTGGTTGCCGAAGGAGCCCTGAATGTCGGCCACGGTCCTGGAGAAGCTGGCATTCTCCCGGTCCATCTTGTTAATCAAGAGAACTCGAGGCAGGCCCTGCTCGTCGCACTGATTCCATGACCGTTCGGTTCCAACGTCCACGCCGGAAGGAGCAGGCAGCAAAATGGTGGCGCTTTCCACGACCCGGAGGGCGCTGACAACTTCGCCAAAGAAGTCATCGTAGCCGGGGGTGTCCAGGAAGTTGGCCTTGTAACGGTCCCAACTGCAGGAAATGAGGGTGGTCTGAATACTGCCCCCGCGCTTTACCTCTTCCGGTTCGTAGTCTGAAACCGTATTGCCGTCCTCAACCCGTCCAATCCGGTTGACCACCTTGGTATTGAACAAAAGAGATTCGCACAGCGATGTCTTGCCGGCGCCGCTGTGGGAGAGCAGCGCCACGTTCCTCAAGTTGTGGGCATCTATATTGGGCATAGCCTCTCATTCCCCCTTCACAATTGACTGGCTTAGCGACTGACTGGAATGCTTTTGCTCGATTTTATATAACTTCACCTACTTTTCGCAACCTTGCGACTTTCCATTGAAGGGCAAGCAACCGCCGGAAGGGCAAATTGACATCCTGCTTCAACCCTCTATAGTATCCGCACATGGCGTGAGCAAAATTTATGCCGCAGGAATATTGAGATGCCGAAAAAGGAAATCATTACCCATCCCCAGATTGCCCAGGGAAGCAATCCCCTGTCCCAGGCTACCCGATTTGGAGACATGGTTTATGTGCAGGGATGTACTGGACGCCACCCCACAACAGGGGAAAACGGCGCCGACATCGGCCAACAGACCCGATTCGCACTGGAACGCATCAAGATGATTCTGGAAGAGGCCGGCACATCGCTGGACAACGTGCTGACCAATACCTGCTACGTGACCAAGCGGGAAGACTTGCCCGGATTCAACGAGGCCTACGCAGAGTTCTTTCCAGGAAACTATCCGGCACGAACTACGATTATTGTGCAGTTCGGCCAACCCGACAACCTGGTGGAAATCACTACGACCGCGTGCATTCCCAGCTAGGACTTAGAAACTGTCTCGAAACGGTACGAAACGGCAATTGGACTTCGCATTTGCAGGCGGTTGCATTGCACTATCAGCTACTCCCATCCTGGCCTTCCTCCACAAAGGGGAAGGGGATTTTGAGATAGCCTCTAGCTGGCCAAAAAGGGCGTTCAGGCAGCGGAACGGCGCCCGAGCCGGGCTCCGGCTTCCCAGGATTCCCAGATGCCTGTCACTTGGCTGACCGCTACAGCTTGCGGAAGACCATGTGGGAACGATTGGTTGTGTGGGGCCGTATCATCGGCGCCCAGTCTCCGGTATCGGAGGCGGCTACCCACCCTTCAGTGAAGGGCACTTCCGGGGAATCAATTTCATAGACGGCGGCGTATTTGGCTACGCCGTCCACGTCGGCCGATTCCAACTTGTACCTGGTACAGCTATGAACGCCCGGGGCCTTTACGATATTGGGTATGTGTTGAGTGTCGTAAATGCGGTTAAAATCGGCCTCAAGTTCTTCGGGTATATCCATCTGGACCAGGTAAATGTAGTCTGCCATAAAGCAAACCCCCTTCAATTAGAGTCAGGTGGGATGTTCTCGCCCTTGACCGGCCACCAGGGCAGGTATAGAATCGTAGGCCAGCGACCGGTAGTGGGCCCCTCCTTCAGAGGCTCCTCGGTCGCTCCTTTTTTGGTATCTCCCCCGGCCAACCTAAAGAAAATCCCGCATCGACTCCGGTGCGGGATTCCCTTTTTCGGCCTGCAAATATTTCCTGCCTAATAGGTCAAATCGGTTTCGACACCTTCAGGCAACTCCACTTCCAAAGCCTGCAGGCTATGGGCCAACCCGTGGTAGTAGGCCACCACGATTAGGACATCCACTATTCCCGCGTCGCCAACCTGTGCCCTTAGCCCTTCAAATGTGGCATCAGACACGCGGTGTTGCCGGAGCAGCTCGATGACAAACTGGACAACCGCGGCATCGCCGGCGTCGAGACCGGAAGGGGCGCGGAATTCACGAATGGCGGAAATCACGTCGTCACCGAGGTTAGCTTCCTTAGCGGCTCGCTGGTTAACCGTCCAGACGTAATGACCGCCGGCCTCCCTGGCAGCGGTCAAGACCGCCAGAGCCTTTACCCGCTTGTCTAAAGGCGTTTCAAATCTGGCGTAGCCGCCAAGTCCGGCGTAGGCTCCGGCCGCCTGAGGGTTGTTCAGCAGGGCGGCGTAATTTCGTTGCACACCCCCCCGGCTGTTCTGAATATCGTCCCATACCGCCTGCCCGGCGGTGTCCATGTTTTCCCTGGTGGCGAATGGTACGCGGGCCATTTGAACACTCCTCTGCCTTATTCACCTAACTTGCGAATCCATTACTATTGCTGAAATCTGGCGGCGGCTCAGTAAACCTCTCACCGCGCTCTTCCGCATCTTGCCGGCGTTGGTTCCAAGTCTCCCAAAGGCCCTGCATTTCTTGACGACCTTCTTGCCGGCCCTCTTGCCGGCCTTCTTGACGACCCTCTTGAAGACCTTCTTGCCGGCCTCCTTCTACGGCTATCCGGCGTTCTTCCAAATCCTTCCTACGATTTTGCTCACGCAAGATTGCCGAAATTATCATATCCCCTCCTTCAGCGAGGATGTATGCGCCAATCAGGGACGCGCCGGCGCCACGAACCAACTGCTCGGTCACAATGGTCTGAACCTCCAGCCAATCAGCGGCGCCTGCCCTTGCCAATTCACCCAGTGTATTCGTCGTGGTCAAATATAAGCTGCCTGAGCAGAACAACCCATAGAACCAGCGAAGGGCACCCCTAGAGAGGCTAGGGATGCCGAAACGCTGGAATTCGTTCTCTTCAGCCACGAGGCCCGGTTAATCCGCAGCCTGTTGCACGTTGTCCCCATTCTTCTCCCACAGGGCTTCGAGGATGGCGCCGGGGGACATGGGCAGCTTTTCCATTCGAACGCCGATGGCGTCGTGAATTGCGTTTGCAATGGCGGCCATGGGAGGCACTATGGGCACTTCGCCCACGCCACGGACACCGTAGGGGTGACCGGGGTTGGCAACTTCCACGATGACTGTATCAATCATGGGAAGGTCGAGGCTGATGGGCATGCGATAATCCAGGAAGCTGGAATTGACCATTTGCCCATCGTTGCTGAAGTAGTACTCCTCGTTTAGCGCCCAACCTATTCCCTGGACCACCCCGCCCTGCATTTGTCCTTCCACGTAACTAGGATGGATGGCTTTGCCCGCGTCCTGCACGGTGGTATACCGCAGGATGTCAACTTTTCCCGTATCCGGGTCAACTTCCACGTCCACGATGTGGGTTGAAAAAGCCCCGCCGGCTCCCCGTGGGTCAACGCTCACCTGGCTGGAAATAGGGCCGCCGGTACCGTTCAACTGGGCGGCCAGTTCCTTGAACGTCATCTTCAGGTCAGAGTCGGACTTGTGCTGGAAGGTACCTCCCACCAGTTCAACGTCATCAGCCGAAACTTCCCAGATGGTTGCGGCCCGCTCGATCATCTGCCGCTTGATGTCCTGGGCGCACTCGTAGGCTGCCCATCCGCTGGCAAAGGTGGTCCGGCTGCCGCCCGTGAGGAAGGTGTAGCCAACCGAATCGGTGTCGGCCACGCTGGGCCGCACGTCCTCGGCGGGGATGCCCAGAACCTCTGCCGCCTGCATCGCAATGGAGGCGCGGGTTCCGCCGATATCCGTTGAGCCTTCAACCAGGCTGATTGTGCCGTCAGCCACTACACCGATGCTGCAGCTGGACTGCATGCCAATGTTGAACCAGAACCCGGAAGCGACGCCCCGGCCCTGGTTGGGACCGGTCAGAGGAGTGTTATAGTGCTCGGTTGCCTTGGCGGCCTCGACCACCTCGATGTTGCCGATGACGGGAAACTCCGGCCCGTCCACCCGGCGCGTGCCTTCCTTGGAAGCATTGCGGAGACGGAACTCAATAGGGTCCATACCAATCTCGCGGGCAATCTCATCCATCACCTGTTCGCCGGCAAAGGCGCCAATGGGAGCGCCGGGAGCGCGGTAAGGAGCAACCTTCGGCTTATTGACCAGAACGTCATAACCCTCGGCCCTGACATTCTCTATGTCATAGGGGGCAAACATGCATTGGGCGCCCATGGTTACCGGCGAACCGGGGAAGGCGCCGGCCTCCAGCGCCAGGCTGGCGTCGGCGGCCGTAATCTTTCCATCCCTGGTGGCGCCCACTTTGGCCCACACGGTGGCCCCGGAAGTGGGGCCGGTGCTTTCGAACACGTCCGTTCGGGACATGAGCATCTTGACCGGCTGACCCGTCATTTTCGAGAGGATCGCCGCCATGGGCTCCAGGTACACGGGAATCTTCCCGCCGAATCCGCCGCCAATTTCCATGGGAACTACTTTCACCTGGGAAACGGGCAGGTCCAGAATCTGGGCCAGGGAATCGCGGGCGCTGAAGGCTCCCTGGGTGCTGGTCCAAACGGTCAACTTGCCGTCGGCGTTCCAGAGGGCGGCAGCGTTCTGGGGCTCAATATAGCCCTGGTGGACGGTATTGGTCCTGAACGCCCTCTCAACCACGACATCCGCGTCGGCAAATCCCTTGTCAATATCCCCGATTTCGTACCGGAAATGGGTAGCTACGTTGCTGAGCTTATCAGTCCTTTCACCCAGTTCAGTTGTAGTCATGTCTTCGATGACCAGGGGAGCATCCTCTTTCATGGCTTCGGTGACATCAATGACCGGCGAGAGCACCTCGTACTCCACCTCAATCAGGCCCACCGCTACCTCGGCAATGTGAGGATTCGCAGCAGCCACGGCGGCCACGGCATGACCTCGATACAGGGCCTTATCCTGGGCCAGGATGTTCTCGCTGGAGAAGCGGACGCCACGGCCGGGACTTTCCATGCTGGCCACGGGCAGGTCCTTGCCAGTAATAACGGCCTTCACTCCCGGGTAGGCTTCGGCCTTGCTGGTGTCAATGGACTTGATACGGGCGTGGGCGTGGGGGCTTCGCAGGACCTTTCCGTGCAGCAGGCCGGCCATCTGGAAGTCACCGCCGTACTTGGCGCGGCCGGTAACCTTGTCGGTACCGTCGTGGCGAACCGGCCTGGTGCCAACCACGTTGTAATCGGTGTTAGACAGAACGATATTGGACATAGCCAATCCTCTCCAATGCTGGATTTAACTAGACTTGAGATTGATGGGGGAATTGTACCATACGGGTGGGGCGCATTATGGCCCTATATGCCTTCGAATAATCCTTGCCCCAGACAGAAAATGTAACAAATACAATCTGACAAAGTTGTTGCCGCTCCTAAATGTCTGCTGGTTCCAAGTGCCTCAACTCTCTTAGAACTCGTTGCAGACGTTGGCAAAGGAGGTCAATGTTGTTGGCTGCATCCTCGTGAGAAATTGCCCAACCGCTCAAGTTCTTGTCCGATAGATCTACAGAAAAGGAATCTTCGCAAAAATCCGATATCCACTCTTCCAGAATCTCCACCAGACGTGGCGGTTCATCGTCAAGGTTCCATAGCCCCATTCCAAAGGTAAAGTCTCTAGTTGGAGCCCAGAAGACGCGGTTTGGAATAGGATATATCCATGCCAACGACACAGGGTTTCGTCGTCCAGGAACCTTGAAACGCAAACTCACTCCCGTATCCCCCATCTGAACTATGCCACCTTCTTGCTCTGTGACTGCCATTAGGCGCAAGGCGGACTCTTTCACTGGCTGATTCGGCATCTGTACAAGGAAATCCTCACGTGTCAGCTTTTTTCGCGAGCGGGAAGACGAATGGACTCCTTGACTTCGGTTACCGGGAGCAGTTCTCCCGATGACCCTGGGTACCAAGGTCTTGCCTGTTTCCCCTACGAATTGCTTGACTTCCACTCCTAGAACTTCGATCCAAGGCATCTGTTTGTTAAGAAACTCGATTACTTGTGCGAGTTCACCTGCAATCCCATCAGATACAAACAAAAGACGCAGTCGAGCACTTTTCAGGTTTGTTTCCACATCTTGCCAGAAGCCTTCAACGTCCGCTTCCTCCACATCCAGGAAATTGACTAGAATCTCCTCAGGGTCTTGCCCCTCAGTTCGGATTCTCTCCTCGAATACCTGCCGAAGGTTTTCGACGTTCCAAGTCTGCGTAGCATGGGCCGCATAATCCATCATTTGACCAACTATCTCCCGTCGAATCTGCGGGTTTGAGGAGCGCTTAGCCTCGACTAATGTTGGAACGGCATCCTGGTCTATGAGCAGGTGGTCCAGGGCCCAGCGGTTACCGCCTCCGACGATGTCGGCAATACCCTGTTCCCGGCCAATAAGGATGAAACGGCGCGGGCTATCCGGATTCATCTGCTCCCCGGAAAGCAGTCCCGGGTGTTCTGCCACCAATTCCTGCAACCTGTCCTCTAACTCGAAGGGCTCTTCACTCATCGGCGCCAGTTGCCCTTGTTCGTTCAGGTGATAGATTTGTTCGGCCATAGTCTTTTCTCCCATCAAAGTGAGGCATTATTGGAACTTCCACCTCCTCAAGAAAAACTCGGGCGTACTCCAGCCCATCTCGTTCCCTGCCATCCGGCACTTCACGAATCTCTTCCGCAATCATGGCGGGCGTTTCCAGCAAAGGGAGCGGCACATCGGGCAGGCCCAGAATCGATTCAATGACTTCTTTGATGTTCGCCAGTGCCACTTGCCGGTCGCCCCCCTGGCTTACACAACCGGGTACAGCGGGGCAATACACAGAGAATCCTGTTTGTGCCTCTTCCAGGATTGCAGTGACTTTGTTTGTCCTCTTCGAAACGGGAGCAATATTCAAATCTACCCAGCACTCTCCGCCAATTATAGCAAAGCCCCCGGCTTTCACCGGGGGCTGCGTTCATTAGCTATTGTGTTTTTGGTAGCGGGGGTAGGATTCGAACCTACGACCTTCGGGTTATGAGCCCGACGAGCTGCCACTGCTCCACCCCGCGACGGGTGTTTGCTGGGAAGAAAACAAGGAACCCTGAGAAATTGTCCTGAAAGAAGGTAATTAACCGTTCACTCAAACTGAAGTTTGGCGTTTGAAGCTCTTAGCGTGGGTCAAATCGCTCGACCGGTTAGTATCGGTATGCTGAAACTGTTGCCAGCCTTACACATCCGACCTATCAAGCAGATAGTCTCTCTGCAGTCTTACTCCCGAAGTTAATCGGGAAGGGAGGCCTCATCTTGGGGGATGCTTCGCGCTTAGATGCCTTCAGCGCTTATCGCTGCCAGACATGGCTACCCAGCGCTGCTCCTGGCGGAACAACTGGAACACCATAGGTCTGTCCCTCCCGGTCCTCTCGTACTAGGGAGAGGTTCCCTCAAGCCTCCTGCGCCC
>DAOUIY010000058.1:0-5198 GCA_034423215.1 Dehalococcoidia bacterium | reverse complement strand
CCAGGAAGGTTAGCGCCGGACATGGTTCCTTACCTTCAGGACTCCTGGGTTCCGGCCTGCGCCGGAACGACGGAGAGAAGCAATTTCACCCATCATTTCAAAGTGGTCAAACTACTAGGTTAAAACGCGTTTGCCCTGTGGTGAGTAGGTAAGAGATGACAACGAAAGACGAACTACCCGTTTCCTCCGGTGGCTTGGGGCCCGCTCCGCCGGGATTCCTCTTGACGCTGTTGTCCAGTGGCACTTTGGAAGTGGTGGTAAGGGACGCCCTGGACGCCCGCCCACAGTTGCCGGGCGGAGTGCGCGATGCCCTGAACCGGGCAATAGACGGCCACGTCAGGGCGTCGGGGTTCCGCCGGGCCGGTACGGACCGGGCTCCGGTTCCACTCATCCTGCGGCAGGTCTGCGAACTGGTGCAGTCATCGCGGACGCTGGCCGAGTCCGTGCTGCGGGCCTGGTACGAAACTCAACCCGAGCTGAGCAGCTCGGTGGCTGCCCTGCTGCGGGAGCGGGACATACCTGTGCGCCAGCCCGAATCCCTGCTGGAACCGCTGGAGCTTGTCTCCCAGCAGTCCCCGGCAACCGACGCCTTGCCGGCCTGCATGGAGAGCCTGCCGGATGGCGACCCGGATGTGGTGAAGTTAATGGTCCAGCTTCTATCGGGCAAGGCGCTGGTGGACAATCCGAAGATGGAAAATCCAGAGGCCACGGAGTCCGGCCCGCTCGATATTGATTACGTTGATGACGACCTCGTAGTCAGCGAGGCCCTTGAGACCGCCCTGGAACTACTGTCGCAAATGCCGCCCAATGCGCCGGAATGGGAGGCCGTCATCCCCGAGTTTTCCGCATCCCTGGTCAACCTCATTGCGGCAAAGCGAGAGGAAAAGGAAGCGGCCAATGCGCTGGCCGGCCTGTTGTCCGCCATGCTGGAAGAGCATACCGGGCTGCTGGAGTTCTTTCAGTGCGACACCGCCAGTTGGCTGCTGGAGACCGTTGAAACAGGCTTTCCCTTTCAGCAGGCCCAGGAATGCGCTTCCCGCTTCAGGGATCTCCTGGATGAGTACTCTCCCCTTCACGACCGCGCCCCCGTGGCCGCGGAGGAACTGGCCAGGACGACCCGCCGAATGGTACTGCTTCCCCGAATTCTGGAGGCCAGCGCCGCCCTTGAGAGAGTATTCAATGGGGAAGACCCATCGGCCGACGGGGAAGAGCGGAGAGACGGCGAAGACTCGGAGCCTGTGTGTAGCCCCGAACCAGGCCCGGCCATCGCCTCCCATACCTCTGTCACTCCCGTAGATGCGGCAGATATGACCGAAACCCTGGCCGCGGCGCCTTCCTGCGAGATTGAGGAGCGCCTTTTGCTGCGCCTGTCCTTCCAGGACCTGGAGCAGGACAACGAGGACCTGGAACACGAGAACGCGGGCCTGAAGGCACACGTAAAAGACCTGGAGCAGCAGCTATTTGAGACTCGCAGCCACCAGGAAAGCCTGCGCTGGGCGGTGGCCTACCGGGACAACCCCGAGGAACCTGAGGAAGTCCCGGACCTGGAGAGCGTCGCCGCAGCGGTGGCCCTGGCAAGGGAGCGGTACCCGGGACAACTGCTGTTCCAGCTTAACGCCGAATCGGAGGCCGAGGAAAGCGACTTCAAGTGGCCCAACCAGGTGTGGGACGCCCTGCGCTGGCTGGCCACCGACTATTTCGTGTCCCACCTGGGAGACCATCCGATGCTCAACATAGACGAGGCTTGCCGCGTGGCCTGCGGCATGTGGTACAAGACCAGCCAGCACGAAACGACCATGACCCAGTTCCGCGAGGCCTACACCACCCGGGTCAACGGGCGAGTAATCTGGCTGGGAGAACACATCGGCAAGGGCAACAGCTTCGACCCCCGCCGCACCATCCGCATCGCCTTCGACTGGGACAAGCAGTTGCAGCAGGTGGTCATCGGGTACATCGGCCAGCACCAGCGCACCGCCGCCACCTAGCGGTTGTCATCCGCTAATAACCGCTGAGGTCCACTAATGGGATTGGGGCGTGTCGTCAAATGCACCGTCATTCCTGCGAAGGCAGGAATCTTAACTACTGCCGGGCGAGGTTCCCGCCTGCGCGGGAACGACGAAGAGGGACGCTCGGAAGCTCCCGCTTTCAATTTGACGACACCCCCTGGTTCTGACGGGCCCTGCCTCTATATAACGTAACTGATGCCCAGGGCCCTTACCCGGCAAACCCCATTCATTAGTGAATATTAGTGCTCATTCGTGGATAAATCACGTTTCCGCGGAAGCCAGGGCCAGATTGCCCACGGCCTTTACCCGTACCCGGGTGGCGTTGCTGGGGAGGTAGGTCAGGGGCACTTCCTCCACCTCCACCACTTCAACGGTGGCCGGGTCGGCGCCGGCGGTTACGGCCCGGTCTATGGCGCCGGCAGAGCAGTCGGCGATGGCCTCCTCCCGGCCGCCAGCCTCCAGCGAATATACCCGTTCCATCTGGCCGCCCACCTGGGCAATGGCGGCGCCTATGGCATTGGCCACCCCGGCGTTCTCCGGTCGCAGCAGTTGCGATGCCCCGGCCAGGGCATCGCCCAGCAGGATGCTGCCGCCGCCCACCAGCACCACCGGCACGTCGGCCCGGCTCAACTTGACCTGGTCCACCGCCGTTTCAACCCTCCGGCGGATTTCGGCCATGCCCCGCTCCACAACCTCTCTATCAAGGTGTGCGGTCAAATTCCGGTCGCCCAGATCTGCATATCCCGATGCCACGGCCAGGTCGGTGGTGGTCAGGGCGCCGCCGCCGAATACCAGGCTTTCTTCGGTCAACCGGTAGCCCACGCTCTCCGGGCCCATCCGCCAGGGCTCCGCAACCACGCGGGTGCCACCGCCCAGGGCTATGGATACCATGTCCGGAATTCGGAAGTTGGTGCGTACGCCGGCCAGGAACACCGCCACCGCCGACTCCCGGGGAAATCCCTTGACCAGCGCGCCCACGTCCGTCGAGGTGCCGCCCACGTCCACCACAATGCCATCGGTAATGCCGGACAGGTAGGCCGCGCCCCGCATACTGTTGGTGGGCCCCGAGGAAATGGTCAGCACAGGGAAGCGGGCGGCGAAGGCCGTATCCATCAGGGTGCCGTCGTTCTGGCTCATGAACAGGGGAGCGTCGATGCCCAGGGTCTTGAGCGCCTCTTCCATGCCGGCGATGGTGCGCCGGGCCACATCGCCCAGGCAGGCGTTGAGGGCGGCGGCGTTTTCCCGTTCCAGCAGCCCCATGCGGCCGTTTTCGTGGGACAGGTAGACGCGCATATCCGGGTCAATCTCCCGAATGAGGGCTTCCGCCTCGGTCTCGTGGGACGGGTCCACCGGGGAAAAGACGCCGTTGACCGCCACGGCCCGTATGCCCTGCCGGCGCATATCCTGGACTGCTTCCCGCAGGGCGCCCCGGTCCAGGGGAGCAATCTCGCGCCCGTCAAACTCGTTGCCGCCGCCAACCATGTAGGACCGCCCGCCGATGGCCGCCTTGAGGTCCGCAGGCCAGTCCACCAGGGGCGGCAGAAGCTGGGTGGCGGGCAGGGACAGGCGCAGCACCGCGGTGGGGGACAGGTCTCTGCCCTCCAGCAGGGCGTTGGTAAAGTGGGTTGTGCCCACCATCACCGCGTCAATCCTGTTCCGGTGGGACTGCCGGTTCAAGCCCTGCTTCAACAACTCGGCCACGGCGTTGACAATGCCGGAGGTGACGTCGGCGGTGGTTGGCAGCTTGGCGGCCCCCACCAGCCGGCTGCCGTCCATGAGCGCGGCGTCGGTGTTGGTGCCGCCTACGTCCACGCCTATGAACATCAGCTGCCCCGAACCTTCAACGGGGTGTACGTGGTTTCGTAGCCGAAGTGGGCCGGGCCCGATGCCTCCAGGCCCTCCGGGGTAGTCCACAATTTCGGGGCGGGAAAGCCCAGGATGGTGACCCGCAGGCCGTAGCGCATCAATTCGGTGGTTACCGGTTCGCCCTGGTCGCTGTCCACGGCGCAGATGAGGTCGGGCACGGTACACACCACCGACCCGTCCACCCGGGCGATGAGGTTTTCGTTCTGGAAGTCAATAACCATGCGGCGGCCGGCAAAGGCGTCCAACCCTTCAACGGACAGGGTTCCCCGGGCGAAACCGGCCGTGGTGCGCCGGTCCAGGTCCACCACCTTGCCCGAGAACAGGATTTTGCCGGGGCAGGTTGCCAGAATCGCGGCAAGGGGGTCTTCCCCCTCGTCCCTGGCTTGCTGCACGGCTCTGCCCAAGTCCCGGGCCAGGGAAAGGGTGTTGGGCACCGCGGTGCGCCGCACCTGTTCCGCGGACATGGGCGCCACGGCATAGCAGGCCACGCAGCCCATCTGGATGGTGGCGGCGCGGGCCAGCCGTTCGGCCCAGTGGGGCGTGATGGTCTCGCGGATGATAACCGAGTTGCCCTTCTCGTCGGCGATTGCCATGGGGCAGCAGGGCACGCCGTAAACGAAAAAGGTCTTCATCTGGAATTCGGGAAAGGCCCGGCCCATGCCGTCGGCGTCCACCACCGGCAGGCCGGCCTGGGCCGCCGCAATGAGCACCTCCACCGAGTTGCTGCCGCCGATTTCGTTGGAAATCAGGGCTGTGGCGCTCTCCCCGGTATAGTCCTCTATGGAGCGGAGGGCGTGGTAGGACTGGAGGTCGCGCACCTTCTCAATGCCGACGGTGGGCGCGCCAATGCCGCCAACGCACACAACCCGGGCATCCTCGGGCACCTCGTCCGGGGCGAGGACGGTAACCGGGCCCCACCGGCGAATGGCCTCCCGCGCCCGCAGTTGCCCGATATAGGGGTTGCCGCCGCCCCCGGTGCCCAGAATTCCGGCCCCGATGGCGATGAGGGGCAGGTCCTCTTCAGTAGCGACCCACATTCGATTAGTTATCCATCGTTTGGAATATAGACAGGCTGAAGTGTATGTACGCGGCTGGCGCCATGTCAACCGGAAGGGTAACTGTTCCCAGGGCAAAGGCGTTTTAACGAATTGCTGTCCCCAACAGCCAAGACTGTCATTCTGAACGGAGTGAAGAATCCAAATGCCCTCCCGGTGCCCGGTTACGGACCCGAAAGTTGGCTTGGGGGAAGGATTTTAGGCCCTTCGGCAAGCTCAGGGCGACATGACCTCCTGCTTGGACGTTCAGCCTAGCCCAAAACGCGATTGC
>DAOUIY010000057.1:0-25847 GCA_034423215.1 Dehalococcoidia bacterium | reverse complement strand
GCAATCGCGTTTTGGGCTAGGCTGAACGTCCAAGCAGGAGGTCATGTCGCCCTGAGCTTGCCGAAGGGCCTAAAATCCTTCCCCCAAGCCAACTTTCGGGTCCGTAACCGGGCTCTGGGAGGGCTTTTGGATTCTTCACTGAGTTTACCCTGAGCAGGCCGAAGGGTTCAGAATGACAGTTTTGGCCGTTCAGGACGATACTTCGTTAAAACGCGATCGCCCTGGCCCAACCCGTCGTTCCCGCGCAGGCGGGAACCTCAACCGGCTGTAGTTCAGATTCCTGCCCCTTCAGGAATGACGAGTTAGCGCCTCAGCCATCTTTCCCATTCTGGTGGACTGCTAGCGGGCGGCCAACGTTTGCAGCGCCTCTTCGTCCAGTTCTACGCCCAAGCCCGGGCCGGTGGGCACTGCCAGGTAGCCATTTTTGACCTCCAGCGGCTCCTTCAGCACCGAAATCTCGTCGCGGATGGTGACGGGTTCAATGTTGTATTCCTGGGCGTAGGGCACGATGGGATAGGCGGCGCAGAAATGCAGGTGGGCAACCGTGCTGATGGTCGGTTGCGTGTTGTGTACCGTAATCGGCTTGCCGAAAGTCTCGCAGAGGGCGGCAATCTTCTGGAACTCGGTAAAGCCCGGGGCCTTCACTATGTCCGGCTGCACTATGTCCACTTTGCCCTTCAGAATGAGGTCACGATACTCATACCTGGTGTAGATCATCTCGCCCGACGCTATCGGAATATCCAGAGCGTCGGCGACGGCGGCCAGCCCTTCCAGGTCGTAGTGGGGACGTGGTTCTTCGAAATGGAACACGCCCAGCGACTCCAGCGCCTTTCCGACTTCAATGGCGCGGTGAACCGAGTAGGCCCCGTTAACGTCCACCAGGATGTCTGTTTCATCGCCCACGGCCCGGCGCACCTCGGTAACGGTGGCGATGGTGTGGTCTGCGGCATCGTCCATGGCCCCGGGAACGGCGCTATGCAGCTTGTAAGCGGTGTAGCCCTGCTCAACGAAGGAAGCGGCGCGGCGGGCTTCCTCCAGCGGGGTCATGTCCCGGCGCATGGAACTGGCGTACATCCGGACCTTGTCCCGGGCGCCGCCGCCCAGCAGATGGGAGATGGGCTGCCCGACCGCCTTGCCCCGGATGTCCCACAGCGCAATGTCTATGCCGGCGATGGCGCACCAGATGGCGCCTCCCATCTCCAGGGCAGCCCCGGCTCGCCGCATGTCATTGAAGCGAAGGCTTGTTTCGGTGGGGTCTTTGCCCACCAGGGCCGGTTTGAGCAACTCGTCAATCGTCGCCTTGACGATGCCGGGCTGCCGCCGGAAGCACTCGCCAATACCCACGATGCCCTCGTCGGTATATACCCGCACGAAGGGGAAGCTGCGGTCCAGGATGAGGCATTCCACGTCCGTTATTTTCATGTCGTTGGCTCCGGTAAAGTCGGGGACTTGCCGCTCCGTTAGGGCAGAGCATTATTGGCGCCTGGAAACCCAACGCCCCTGCGTTGATGGGCAAACCCGGCAGTCCGCTCATGGTTCGACAGGCTCAGGATGAGCGGAAATATCATCCATCAGTTCAATAAGTTAACCCGCCAGTAGTCCGGCAAATTGCAAATGAAGATTGGCCCGGCCCAACCCGTCGTTCCCGCGCCGGCGGGAACCTCGACGGGTTAGGATACAGATTCCTGCCTTCCCAGGAATGACGATTCAATGCATTCGCCGTCATTTCAAGAAGGTTGACCCACCTGCCCAGGTTGCCCTTTTTACGCATCCGCGTCCGCCCGAGGCTTGCGGAGGCGGTCACGGGTAAAGCGGGCAATCAAGACCCCGGCGGCCAGCCCGCACAGGTGGCCTTCCCACGAAACGTAGGGGGCCGTGGGGAGCAGGCCAAAGAGAATACCCGACCCGAATACGAGAATCACCACCACGGATACGAATATGGCCAGAAAGCTGCGCTCGTACCATCCCCTGGCCACCAGGTAGCCGAAATAACCGAAAACCAGCCCGCTGGCTCCCACGTGGACCAGGTTTTGAACGTCATCCCACGGCCAGGGGCGGCCCACCGCCCACAGGCCCAACCCGCCGATAAAGATGATGAAAGCGGTGACGCCTACAAAGTTGGCCCGGCCCCGGGCTGCCACCAGCCCGCCCAGGACCAGCAGCGGCCCGGTATTTGAGAGCAAATGGCCCAACCCGCCGTGGAGAAAGGGGCTGAGGGGTATGCCTCGCAGTCCCTCGACGGTGCGGGGAACAATGCCGTACTGGTTAAGCCTGTGATCCATGAATAAGTTGACCAGTTCCACTATCCAAATAGCGGCTATCAGGGCCAACAACCAGGCCAGACTGGACACCCGGTCCCGCCACATCTTGTTACCTGCCTCCGCCCACAGGGGTGGCTGGTTTCTGCAGCAACAGGAAGAACTCCCGGTTGCCCTTGTCGCCCAAAATGGGAGAGGCGCACATATTCCTTATCCACATCTGTTGGCTACCTTGTTGGCTCATCTGTTGGCTGGCAATCCAGTTGACGATTTTTCCCAGCGTGCTTGCGTGGATTTTGGGGTCCTTAATCACTCCCCCGCGGCCCACCTGTCCCTTTTCGGCCTCAAACTGGGGTTTCACCAATGCCGCTATAAGGCCGCCGTCCCGCAGGTGCGCCACGGCCTGGGGAATTACCAGGGTCAGGGATATAAAGGAAACGTCAATTGTCACCACGTCCACCGCTTCGGGCAGGCTGAAGGGATGGCGGGCGTTGCATTTTTCCATGACCTCAACCCTATTGTCAGAGCGCAGGCGATGGTGCAACTGCCCGTAACCCACGTCCACCGCGTAAACCCGGGCCGCGCCCCGCTGCAGCAGGCAGTCGGTGAACCCGCCGGTGGAAGCGCCCAGGTCCAGCACAACCTTGCCGGCCACGTCAAGGCCGAAGGTATCCAGGGCATGGGCCAGCTTCAGCCCCCCGCGGCTGACGTAGGGGAGGCGGCCCCGCACTTCCAGGGGAGTGTCCTCTGCCAGCGACGAACTGGCCTTGGCCACCCTGCCCGCCGGGGCGAAGACCAGCCCCTCCATAATCATTATCTGGGCCTGCTCTCGGCTTTCGGCCAGCCCCCGTTCCGCCAGGAGCAAATCAGCCCGCTTCTTGCGCACTCTCGTCGCCATCAGTCCTTTCTATCCGCGAACAGCTTTATCCACGAATAGCCACCAATTTTCACGAATGCAGAATACATACCTGTGCCCATTGCTCCCGACCAAAACAAACTCTCGATCAGAACGAACTACCAATCAATGCGGGCTTTGTTCCGGCCAGTTCTTGAAAACTCGTGAACATTCGTGGCTATTCGTGGAATACCTACTCCCCGGTGAAGTTGGGAGCGCGTTTTTCCAGGAAAGCGCGGTAGCCTTCCTGGTAGTCCCTGGTGTCGAACTGGGCCAGGGGAACGTCGGCCTCTTCTTCGGTAAGGTTGTCCAGGGCCGGCTTGGCCTGCACCTGGTTCAGCGTCCTCTTGTTGGCCGCGTGGGAAAGGGGGGCGAGGGCGGCTATCTCGCCGGCAAGCTGGTAGGTAACCGATTCCAGCTCTTCGGGCGACGTAACCTGGTTGACCAATCCGATTCGCTGCGCCTCCTCGGCCTCCAGAAGCCTTCCCGACAGCAGGATGTAAAGGGCGTTACCCTTCCCCACCAGGCTCACCAGTCCCCGCATTTCCCTGTGGCCGATGCTGATGCCCAGGCGCGCTGCCGGGATGCCCAGCCGGCTGCCCTCGGCGGCAATGCGCAGGTCGGTAGCCACGGCCAACTCGCAACCGCCGCCGGCTGCGAATCCACGTATCATGGAAATGGTGGGAGTGTCCATGTTGGCCAGGGTGTCCAGCAGCCGGTCCACCGCCGCATTATAGACCCGGCCCTTACCGGAATCGGCCCGGTACTGGTCAAAGTCGGCAATGTCCGCACCGGCGGAAAAGGCCACATCGCCGGCGCCGGTAATGACCACCACCCGGACGTCCCGGTCCCGGTCCAACTCCTCCATCCGGTCGGCCAGTTCACCCCACATGCCATAATTGATGGCGTTGCGCTGCCGGGGCCGGTTGATGGTAACGGTGGCGATGGGCGGTTGGCGGTCCACCAGGATGAGGTCTTGGATGGCGGCGGTCATGAAGATTCCTCGCTATGCGGTTGCCAGCTACGATTTGACGTTTCAGAAAGAGGCTTCCCTCTCCTTCAGTCCACGGCTAGCCTACAGGCAAGGCAGAAAAAGTGTCAACCTGAAAGGGAGGCGGCCAGCAGACAACCGGTTCCTCTATCCAAGGCTTGTCTCCAAGGCTGGCCGGCCGCGGTTAGTAGCGAGGGTTAAGCGGTAAATTGGGTCATTAAATGCAGTGCAGCCTTAATTTCGTCCCCGTCCAAAACTACCAGGCCGTTTTCCTTCAGATAATTGAGGTCGCGCATCAGCGTTCGGGTGGTCACATTTCTGTATAGGGCCGACAGGGGATGGCCGCCGGAGCGAATCTCCCGCAGGGAAGCGGTCTGGCCGGATAGCTGGGTCAAAAACCTCAGTTGCCTCTCGCCGGCCGGCGTTCCCAACCTTCCGGCGCTGGCAAGAAATTCCCGGGCGTAATCTCTAAACGCGATAACTCTCACCTCTTCAAGCACCTCGGCGTGGACGGCTTCCAGTTCAAGTACCAATCCGTTCAAGGCAAAAGCTACAAAGGGAGTCAGGTCATTGCTCCCCCTTAACTGGACCACGTTCAAGTTGTCAACGTATTCCTGCCTGTGCCGGTAAAAATAGTTGGCAAGGGAGTAATAGCCCCGCACATTAACGCCGGCTTTATAGAAAAGGAAACTCTCTACTGCTCTGGACGTGCGTCCGTTTCCGTCTCCAAAGGGGTGGATGCTCACCAGGTAGAAGTGGGCCACTATTGCCCGCACCACCGGGTCCCAGGAGGCAGCCCGGCCGGTATTGAGCCAATGCACGAATTCGGTCATCAACGACCGGACCTCTTCCCCGTCGGCAGGGGGACGATAGTAGCCCACGTTTACGGGATGGTTCCGATAACGCCCCGGCTCATTGTGGGGATAGTCTATGTCTGCGGTCAGGATTTCGTGGAACCTCAGAATCAGCGACTCTGAAATTGGCTCGTCGGGGTGGTCTCCGACGAATTGCGCCACGTAGCGCATCAAGGCTTCGGCGTTTCTGGCCTCACGCTCTTCCCTCTCCCGCCCCCGGTCCAGGACGGGCGTGTCCACGCCTGCCTCAAATATCTGGCTCAACTCCTCCTCGGTAAGCTCAGTGCCCTCTATTCCCGTGGTGCCTTGCACTGCCCTGAGAATGTTCAACCGGTCGAGCCTGTGTTGCACCGAAGGCGGAATCGGAATGCCTCTGATTACGCCGGCCAGGGCATGCACCCTGGCCAGGTCACGCAATACCTGCGGGCTGTCGGTCCGCAGGGTCAAGTCAAAATGCACCGTCCAACTTGGCACCTTTCACCTCTTATAGACGGACATTGACCAGGTCAATGTCCAACAAGCACGCCTATCTATATTGTATCTGGAAAAACAGGACATGCAACGTGCCAATGTCCAGTCTATTGTCGCCTCGCCGGTTGTGGGTCGCGGGCAGAAGGCATAATAGGGAGACCAGCCAGCATTTGCTCCACATTATGTGAGTCTCACGCCTGGGGAGCGTCTTTTTTTCGCAACGGCTTGCCTTGTGCCGGGTCGAGCATTTAAGATAGGGGCCATTCGGTATCCAACGTTATGTCAGGCATTAGGCAGGGGTGCGATTGTTTGGTGTGCCGGCAATGCCGGCGCAGTTTTACGCCCGGCATTTCAACAAGCAAGCGTTTTTCAAGCAATTTTAGTGGAGCAATAGAATATGAGAGCAGCCAGGATAGTTGCCCCCAAGCAGTTCGATTTCGTTGATTTGGACATGCCCCAGGCCGGCGACGGCCAGTGCCTGATTAAGCTGGAACGGGTCTCCGTCTGCGGCAGCGACATTCGTCACGGCTACGGTCCCATCGAACCCGAGGAGCACTATCCCATGGCGCCCGGCCGGCCCTGCCACGAACTGGCCGGCGTAATCGTCGAGAGCCGCACTGATGCCTACCACGAGGGCCAGCGGGTCATCGTCATTCCCTCCCGCGGCGCCGGCGGACTCATGGAGTACCTGGTTTCCAGTCCCGACCGCATGATCCTGCTGCCCGACGAGGGGCCGCTGGACGAGTGGGTCATGTGCCAGCCCCCGGGCACCGTCCTCTACTCCTGCAAGCGAATGGACTCGGTGTTGCAGAAAAACGTGGTTGTCCTGGGCCAGGGCAGCATCGGCCTCAGCTTCACCATGATTACCTCCCGCATGGGCGCCCGCAGCGTCATCGCAGTGGACCCCCTCGACTACCGCCTGGAAAAGTCGGTCCAGATGGGCGCCACCCACACCATCAATCCCGACAAGGACAACCTCACCGAAGCGATACAGGAAATAACCCGCGGCGCCGGCCCCGACATCGTCGTGGAGGCCGCCGGCTATCCCGATACTTTCAACGAGGCCTTCCGACAGGTGCGGCAGTTCGGTACGGTTATTCTCTTTGGCATCCAGAGCGACGACTTCGTACCCATCGAGCACAACCTGCTCATGGAAAAGCAGCCAACCATCTTCCCCACCACCGGGGCCCGCAGCGCCGACCCCATCAGCCAGATTCAGGACATGGTCAGCCTCCGGGAACGGGGCTGGTGCGAGCCGGCAAACCTGATTACCCACCGCCTGCCTTTCTCCGAAGTTCAGCAGGCATACGATATGTACGAACAGCGCCAGGACAACATCATCAAGGTGGTTATGGACATTAACCAATAAGTACCAGCACGTTTGAAATTCCCCCGGCCCATTACCTGCCGGGGGAGTTTCTTGTCAGGAGAGAGTTTTAAGGGCCTGCCACGATCGAGGAGGTGACGGAGTGGGGCCAGCAGCGACTAACATTAGAATGGTCAAAGAGAACCTGGCGTTGGCCATCGCCCTCTGGGCCGCAGCCCAGAGGGGAGTAATCACCGCCGCCAGCGTTCCGTCCAAGACGGCCTTCAAGACATTGATGAAGGACTTCGTCGAAGTGGATACGCCCTTGGAATTAACCGATAACCGCGAATTGGTTCGCTGCGTCAGCAACCAGATACGGGGCGCTTTCGCCTTTTCCGCTATCCAGACCTACCGTTCCCTGGAAACAACCTACCGGGGCACTCCCCTGCAGGAAGAGGACCCGGATTTGAAGGCCGCCCGCTGCGCCTTCTTCATCTTCAACAAGACCATGACCCGCAACCTCATATCTCCCGTTTGGATTTGCCCGCCCGAGTACCGGGACCGCTACGAAGTTCGGGATGTTCCCTTCACCCTCGACGCCGGCCGACTGGAGGGCAAGGAGGTTTACTGGGACGACTTCGGGGGCCTTCAACCCTACATGGGCCTGCTGGAATTCTGTTCCCTGCGGGTGGCCGAGGACGGCGCTGAATCCCCCAACCGCATTGACAGCCTCGCCGGCCCCGCCGAAAAGGTCCATCTGCCCCCCACCAACGGTCGCATCTCCAAGACCGCTGACGTGCACACCTTTGTCGTTGACCGCTGCCTGGTAGGCGAAAACGCCAAGATAATCGCCAAGGACCTCTACCTGGCCTACATTGACTGGTGCCACGGACGGGGTGAGCAGCCCCTGGCTCAACGCAGTTTCGGTATGCAGCTTACCGCCCAGGGCTTCAATCGCCAGCGCAGGGGCAAGGGCCGCCATTGGTGGATGGGCCTGGGCCTGCAGGTAGCCTGAGGCGTGTCGTCAATTTCACCGTCATTCCTGCAAAGGCAGAAAGCTCTACTGCAGCCGGTCCAGGTTCCCGCGCAGGCGGGAACGACGAAAAGGGACGCTCGGAAGCTTCAACTTGCAATTTGACGACACGCCCCAAGGAAGTTTCCTGGAATCAGGCTGCCCTTCGGACTGCAACACTGGCTCTCGCCCGGGCCCTGCGCATCCATCCCGTGCCTTGCCCCAGGGCCTTGTTCCCGCGCTGCAAGCCCGGGCCCTTGCCGCCGTTCTCGCGTCGGCTTCAATCTTTAAGCCGGTGCCCTCCGGTGTCTTGCCGGCGCTGTCACCATCCGGTGCAAACGCTTCAAAGTGCGGCGAAAGTCCCGTCGTTACCGCCCAGGAACAAAGAGAGCCAGGAACCAGGAGAGCGGCAACGGCGCCCTCTTCCAGTCATCCTGTTACCTGTCCCTAGCCCCCAATCTGCACCCGCGAGGTCACGAAATGAACTTCGGCAACCCTGACTACCTGGACAAGCTTGCCCGCTTTGTAGTTGACACCCGCCTGGAAGATCTGGCCCCGTCCACCATAGCCGCCGCGCGGGACGTGACGCTGGACACCATTGGCGCTATCCTGGGCGGCAGCCGGCTGGCGGAAAACGCCAACTTCGCGCAGCTGGCCCGGACCCTGAGCGGTACCGGCCACGCCACCCTGTTCGGCTCGGCGGGCAATAACGTCCAGCCCGTCTTCGCGGCCCTGGTGAACGCCACCGCCGGCGTGGCCCTGGAGCTGGACGAAGGCAGCCGGCTGGGCGGCGGTCACCCCTCCATTCACGTAACCCCTGGAGCCCTGGCCGTGGCCGAGGAACTGGACGTTACGGGCAAGGCGGCCCTGGAAGCGGTAATAGTTGGCTACGAGGTCACTTCCCGCATTGGAGCCGGCGTGCGGGCCCGCGCGGAAGTCCACTCCCACGGCACCTGGGGCACTATCGGGGCCGCCGCGGCCACTGCCAGGCTGCTGGGCTACGACGCGGCTGCCGTTCGCCAGTCCATGAACCTGGCCATGTCCATGAGTCCCGCCAATACCTGGACGCCCTGCCTGGAGGGGGCGACCATTCGCAATCTGTACCCCGGCCGGTCCGAGTTCCAGGGCATCATGGCGGCCTATCTGGTCCAGTGCGGCTATACGGCCGTTCAGGACGGCCCGGCGGACCTCTACTCCGGGTTGCTGGGGGAGGGCTTTGACCCCGACGCGGTGGTGGCAGGCTGGGGCGAAACCGGCCCCGCCAAACCCCTGCGGATTGAGCAGAACTACATCAAATACCACGCCTGCTGCCTCTACAACCACCCCGTGCTGGATGCGGCCCTGGCCCTGCAGCAACGGGACGGCTTTGCCGCCGAGTCCGTACGGCGCGTACAGGTTACGGCGCCGCCCATCGTGCGGATTATGGCCAACCCGGAGCCGGAGAATATGCTGTCGGCCAAGTTTTCCATTCCCTTCGCCCTGGCCGCCGCCCTGGTGGGCGGTGAAACCGGGGCGCCGGCCTTCTACGGCGAACGGGTGGAAAACCCCGGAATCCGTTCCCTGGCCCGCAAGGTGGAACTGCAATACGACCCCGAGATGAACATGCGTCGTTATGACTATCCGGCGGCCAGGGTCGCCATCACTCTGGAGGACGGCCGCACCCTGGAGGGCAGCGCCGCCGCCCACTACGGCGACAGCCACAACCCCCGCCCCCGGGAGGACCTGCTGGCTAAATTCCGCTCCCTGGCAACGGACAGCCTGGGGCACGACAAGGCGGAGCAGGTAATCGCCACAACTGAACGCATAGATTCCCTGGGCAGCATCAGGGAGTTGACCCGCCTGTTGGGCGGGTAAGCGGGCGAGCGACAAAACCCGTTCCGGCGCCTGGCCCGGTGGTTAGGGCGTGTCGTCAAAAGCGCCGTCATTCCTGCGCAGGCAGGAATCTCGAGTCCGGCCTGTCAAGGTTCCCGCCTTCGCGGGAACGACGAAAAAGGGCGCTCGGATACTCCGACCTTCAATTAAACGACACCCCTTAGGATCGCCATGCCGACGGGGAAAGTCAAAGTCATGCTGCCCCCCACAGGGCACACCGGCTTGACAGCCCCGGAAGACCTATAGACAGCGGCAGTCGCCCCTGCCCGCCATTTCCCTTTCTGGGACTCCGGCAGACGCCGGTACGATGCACAAGCGTCCGTCCTCAAACCAAATAAAGTACGCTCCCCGGAATGGTTTCCGGGGAGCGTACTTTGTTTGCCATTGTTCGGTTCGCAGGACTGTGAAGCCTGCCTGCCGCGGGTTGCGACTGCGACAAGTACCTATTTGGGGAAAATCTCCCCGTCCAGTTGGTCCCGGTGGGGCGCGAACTCCAGGTTGGATGCAATGTCCCACGCGCAGCAGCCGAAGTTCCAGAGGTCCAATTCCGGGCCCACCGGCCACACAACGTTGATGGCCGCAATGGGGAAGTGGACGGCATTGTCCAGGATCCACTTGGCAGTTTCCTGCTGGATTGCAATGCGCTTCTCAAAGTCCGGCTCGGCCAGGATTGCCTCCACCTGGGCGTCCAGGTAGGGGTGCTCCATTCCGCGCATGATCAGGCCCTTGCTGGAGACGCCCTGGTTGTAAGCGTCAATGGGCTCGTTCTGGGGGCTGTTATCGTGGGTATTGTAGCCCTTCCAGGTCCGGTTCACGAAGTGGGGACGGAAGGCGGTCATGGGCATGCGGTGCTGATTGCAGCGCACGTTGATTTCCTCCCACATTACGCAGACGGCCTCACCCACCTTGGGGGTGCCGGGGTAGGAGCGCTGGGTGAGCGCCATGTCTATGTCGAACCCGTCGCCGTAACCGGCATCGGCCAGCAGCTGCCGGGCCTTTTCCACATCGTACTCGGCCTTGGTATTCCGCATCTCATCGTCGAAGAAGTGCTCATAGCCCGTCCAGCGCCAGTAGGGGTTGTCGGCATAGCCCTCCCCGTCCAGCACGTTGTCCAGGATGGACTCCCGGTCAATGGAGATGCGCAGGGCCTCGCGCACATCGCGGGCGCGCTTCCACTCGGCAGAGTTGACGTCTGCGGTGGAGGAAATCCACGGCAGTTCAACGTCCCGCTCCGGTATGCCCTCACGGTCTATGTACAACTGGCCGTGCAGGGTTATGTGCAGTTCCAGGGCTCCCGCAAATCGCATGAACTTGACCCCGGGAGCGTCAATCAGGTTGGGAATTGACCCCAGGGAAGTCTGCATGGTGTCCAGTTCGCCGGCCAGGAAGTTGGCGATGCGGGTGGACTCTTCCGCAATCTGGAAGTAATGCAACTCCTGGAAGTAGGGGGTCTTGTCCCAGTGGTCCGGGACTGCCTCGGAGATGAAACGCTCGTTGGTGCGGAACTCGACAAACTTCCAGGGGCCGGTTCCCACACCTTCCAGCGTGGCCCTTTCCTCACCCACCGCGTCGGCGTACTTCTGGCTGGCCAGCATGATGAAGTTGTTGGCGCCATACTGCTGGAACCGCCAGATGAGGTCGAAAGCCTGATGAGTGCCCGTGTTAATTTCCACCGTCAGGTCGTCCACGAAGGTGACCGTGGTTTCCGTGTCATCGCGCTGGAATATGCGCCGCATGTTGGTCTTGCCCGGGTGCCGCGCCTCGTCCAGCATAATCTGGTTTACCACCCACATCAGGTCCTGCACGTTTATGTTCCCGTAATCGTTGCCGTCCAGGTCCTCATGGTAGGGAATCCCTTCCTTCAGGGTGAGGGTCCAGGTGGTGCCGTCGTCGGAGACGCTCCAGTCTGCCAGCAGGTCGTTCTGCAACTCCCGGCTGGGGCTGACCTTCCAGAGAGCATCGAAGACTACGGGGCTGACGTAGGTGGCCTGGGGCACAGCCATGTTCTTGGGCAGGAACTGGGGCGGGCCCAGGTCCTTGTTGGCTATGCGGAGGGTGCCATAGGGCTCATGCTCCACCGCGGCCACTTCGGCTACGGTCTGGGCCTGCTGGGGCAGCGCCGTGGGTGTGGGCGCCGCGCTCTGGATTGCCGCCGCTTCTGCAGCGGAAGATGCCGCCTGCCGGTCCACGCCGCTCCCTCCGGCCGGGGCCGACGATGCCGGCTCTTGCTGCATGGCCTGCGGCGCGGGCTCTGCCTGGGCGGGAGTCTCCGCCTGCTGCGGGGCCACCGGCTGCTCCTGTGCCGCAGAAGACGCTGGCTCCTGGGCAGGAGCCGTTGCCGGTTCTTCCGACGCGCTCCCACAGGCTACCCCAATCAACAGCAAGAGGATTACCGACGGGTAAACCAGGACCCTTAAAGGGTTACGAACAAATTTCTCCACTACTAGGCCTCCCGTGCTTAAATTGCCACGCCTGAGCCCCATCAGCGGGTTAACGATACCCAACCGCGATTACGTAATTTCTAAAGTAAACCGCCAGTCACAAGACACAATAATGCTATAGGCAGCGTGGCCTTCCCAGATTGCCGGCTATTAATAGCAGCCGGTCACGGAACATATACTACACACCGTTGGGGTTGTCAAATATACGCGGGCAGATACCAGGCCAAGCCCCGCAAGCTAAATCCTGAAACCTAATTCCTGGCAGGTGCGGGGACCCCGCGCAGCAAATGCCAGTTCAACCGTCTTGAAGTGTTGGCCAATGCGCCAACCCGTCGTTCCCGCGCAGGCGGGAACCTCGCACGGGACGAGCGCCGCCTTCCCGGTCCGATTTACATGAACAGGGGGAGGGCAAAAAACAGGCGCGGGCTTTCGCCGGGGACTTACCCCTTTGGCGAAAGGCCGCGCCCGTTAGCTGCAGAACGTCCTGCGGGCTCTTTTCCCCGCTCAGGTGGGCGGTTAGGCGAAAATGCCCAGCGGGTTGAGGGAGCGGGGCACGTCGGTAACATCCATCTCCTCCACGCGCTTCATAAAGTTGACCACCAGGTAGGTCAAAGGCGTGGCAAGGGCTTCGTAGAGAATCTTGATGATCCACTGGGCCAGGGCCGCGCCCAGCAGGGCGGTGCCGCTCCAGTCTCCAAAGACGCCAAAGGCGATGAAGATGAAGATGAAGGAGTCAAGGCCCTGCCCCACTATGGTGGAACCGATGGTGCGGACAAACAGCAGCCTTCCCTGCATCTTGTACTTCAGCAACGCCAGTACCGTGGAGTTGGAGAACTCGCCGACCAGGTAGGCGATGAAGGAGGCCACCAGAATGCCCGGCACCTGCCCCAGTATGCGGTTGTAGGAACCCTGGTCGGACTCGCCCCAGAAGAAGGCGCCGGGGATGATGCCCGAAACATACAGCGCCACAACCACCAGCAGGTTCATTGCAAAGCCCAGCCAGATGACCCCGCGGGCAACGCGGAAACCGTAAACCTCGGTCAGCACGTCGCCGACTATATAGCTGATTGGAAAGATGATGATGGAAGCAGGCAGGATGACCGCCGGGTCACCGAACCACTGTATGGGTAATATGGTTATGGGTTTCACCGCGATGATATTCGAGGTTATCAGGACGGTGATAAACAGTGCCACGACAACTACGAAAGTTCCGGTGAATTTCATAACGGCCTCCAGTGTGCCAGGTGCTACGCCGGGGTACGCAACAGTAAAGCAAGAAGGCCGGGCTATTCCCCCGGCCCCTTATACTCCACCGTCACCTCGGTATGGATGCCTCCCCTTACCTTGTAGTCCAGCTTAACCGTCATCCTGACCGGGCGGCAGCAGGCCACCAGGTCCTGGAGAATTCGGTTTGCGGCGTGTTCCTGCACAATGCCAACGTCCCTGAAAGACATCAGATAGTATTTCATCGACTTAAGCTCGATGCAGCTTTGCGCCGGTACATAGGTCACCAGCAGGACGCCGTAATCAGGCAGGCCCGTCCACGGACAGACGGCGGTAAACTCGTCGGTGTCTATAGCCACCTCAGTTGCCTGCCCCGGGTACTCATACTCGAAAGCCATCAGGCATTCGGTATCTATGGAGGCATCCTGGCGTATCTCCATCCGCCGGTCCAGACCTTCGTATTGCTCCTTCAATTCCGGTATGGTTGCCACGGGGCCAGCCTCCTTCGAGTCAGACCGACCCCGCATCCGGGGCCGCTGGATTAATTGAATCATGATAGGGATGTTCCCCCTCCCTGTCAAAGCCGCGTGGGGCCATGCCCAGGGCAAACGCATTCCAAATTTTGGAGAGTCCGTCGTTCCCGCGCCGGCGGGAACCTCGAACCTGGCAAGTAATGTATCGGGCCCCTCTTAACCTTCGAGAATCCGGCTAAGTGGGAAAATGCGTTTGCCCTGGGGCCAGGCCGGGCAATCGCGTTATAGATATACGTCATGCTGAGTCCTTCGGCAAGCTCAGGATAGACTGCGCCGAAGCCTCTATTCTCTTACTCAGCAGGTTTGTACCGGCTCCCCAACCGCGACTGGGCATGAGGACTTTAGACCTTTCGGCAAGCTCAAGGTGACATGACCTTTCTTTGTGCCCTGTTGTCCAACTTATAGTGCGATTGCCCTGTGGGGCCCTGCCCCAGTGAGCAGTAAGCCAGAAGTGGAACTGCCAGGGCTGCCCACCCAACGCTGCCTACAACGTTCCCCATAGCGGCAATCCAGGTTCGTGTTAGTGGGCAACCTGGCGGCCAATCTCACCGGCAACGCACCCCGCACGTTGCCCCAGGGTTCAACAACCTTTTCCATCATTGCGCCAGCAGTTATAATTGCCGCACGCCAAACTGCAAAGGAAGGAGAGAAGAAAAATGGCAGAATATGCTCATCCCGAATCCCTGGTGAGCACCGACTGGGTAGCCGAACACGGTAACGACGGCAACGTGCGCCTCATCGAGGTGGACGTGGACACCGCTGCCTACGAACAGGGCCACATCGCCGGCGCCGTAGGCTGGAACTGGCAGAGCCAGTTACAGCAGTCCGTGCGCCGTGACGTAATCAGCAAGGAGGAAATGGAGGGTCTGCTGGGCGCGGCCGGCGTCGGCAACGACACCACCATCGTCCTTTACGGCGACAACAACAACTGGTTTGCCGCCTGGGCCTTTTGGCAGATTCGCTACTACGGCCACGGCGACGTGAAGCTGATGAACGGCGGACGAGCCAAGTGGGAGGCCGAGGCCCGCCCCATGACCACGGACGTCCCGGCTCACGCCCCGGCAGCCTACGCTGCCAGCGACCCGGACGAAAGCATCCGCGCCTATCGGGACCAGGTTCTGGCGGGCGTGGGCGGCGGCAACATTGCCCTGGTGGACGTGCGGTCGCCCCAGGAGTTCAGCGGCGAACTGCTGGCTCCCGCCAACCTCCCGCAGGAAGGCTCGCAACGGGGCGGGCACATACCCGGGGCTGCCAACATCCCCTGGGCCCAGGCCGCCAACGAGGACGGCACCTTCAAGTCTGCCGACGAACTGGCCGAGCTTTATGGCGGCAAGGGCGTGGACGGCAGCAAGGACACGGTGGCCTACTGCCGCATCGGCGAGCGCTCCTCTCACACCTGGTTCGTGCTTACCCAACTGCTGGGCTACGAAAACGTCCGCAATTACGACGGTTCGTGGACCGAGTGGGGCAGCATCGTGGGCGCGCCCATAGAAAAGCCCTAACCGGTTCCTGTCCCTGGGCAGGTGACACATCGCGGTTTCGCAGGGGCGGCCCTTGTGGCCGCCCTTGCTCTTTGCTCATAGCGCCAGGCTTACCTGGTGGGTCAACCACTTTGGATTGACGGGTAACTATCGAAACTCGTCATTCTGGCGCAGGCCAGAATCCAGGAAGGTTGGCGTTGGACATGGTTCCTTACCTTCAGCACTTCTGGGTTCCGGCCTGCGCCGGAACGACGGAGAAAAGCAGTTTCAACCATCATTGCAAAGTTGTCGGACTACTAGGGCGTGTCGTCAAATGCACCGTCATTCCTGCGAAGGCAGGAATCTTAACTACTGCCGGGCGAGGTTCCCGCCTTCGCGGGAACGACGAAAAGGGACGCTAGGAAGCCCCCACATTCAATTTGACGACACCCCCTAGGAAATCCTGACATTTTCTTGAAGATTCGGCTTGCGCCCCTGTGTTAAACTCCCTCTAACCACTCATTCAGGAGGAATCCGAAATGGCACGCATAAACCGTTTGCAGCATATCGTGCTTAACTGCATGGACGTTGACGCTTCCATAGATTTCTACACCAGGGTTCTGGGCATGGAAATCGTCAGCCACAACCCGGAGCGCAACATGGCCTTCCTCTCCTTCGGGAAGGAGCACCATGACATCGCCCTCTTCCCCTTCCGCGAGCCGGCCGAACGGCTGGAAAAGAACCACTTGGGCCTGAACCACATTGCCCTGGAAATCGAGGGCGGCGAGGAAGAACTGAGGGAGTATTACCAGCAGCTTAAGGCCCATAACGTGGAGATTGACGGCACCATGGACCACGTTATGAGCCAGAGCATCTACTTCTTCGACCCCGACGGCAATCGCATCGAAATCTTTGCCGACATGCTCCACGACGAGGCCAAGGAATGGCTCCACCAGAACGGCGGCGTAGCCAAGCCCCTGGTCCTGGAAGAAGTAGCCGCGGATTAGCGCCAACGAACCCGGCCAATGGTTTAACAATTCGGGGCCGGCTTAAAGCCGGCCCCGTTCCAATCTATCTCACCCAGTAGTCTTGCCGAGCAACCCGGAACACCTAACCCGTCGTTCCTGCGAAGGCGAGGACGATGGTTAGCCAACATCAAGGTTCGTATTGCTTGCTCCAATCCCCAACGCCAAGACCGTGTGAGCCATTTTTACCTAGCTAGCCGAGAATCTTGACGTTTATTGATACATAAGATAGCGTGACATTCAGGTTGAGCCATTTGGCCCGACCTTTGGCATTTCGGGGAGCAAGTCATGGTCAGCAAAGACAGCTTTGATGCTCTGTCCAGCAGAATGGACACTTCAGAGCGCAATATCACCGAATTAACCCGCGCTGTTGGCAAAATTGAAGGCTCTCTTGCCGAAATCCGTTGGACCAATCGGCTGCTGGTTGGCGGAGTAATTCTTCTGGTCATCAAGGAATGGCTCTGGCCTCTGCTCGGTTAGTCACTCCCCGCCAACCATCCCCCTCAGCCTACCTCTGCGCTTCCCGCACGCATTCCTCCAGCAAGTCCAGCGCCGCCTTGGCGAAGACCCACATGTTGGCTTCCCGGTCGTCGTCCCCCGTCTCCACGGTAATGACCTTCTCCACTGGGCCGGCGACGGCAATGCAGGCGTGGCCGGCCGAATCGCCGTAACGGTTCCCGGTGGGGCCGCTGGCGCCCGTCTCGCTGACCGCCCAGGTGGTGCCCAACCGCTCCCGGATGGTGCGGGCGTTCAACTGGGCGTAGGGCTCGCTGCTGGCCCGGATGCCTTCCATGGCCGACTCAGGGACGCCCAGCAGCCCCTGCTGACCGGTGCGTGTATAGACCACCGACCCGCCCACGTAGTAGGCCGACGCTCCCGGCACGGCCACCAGGACGGCGGAAATCAGCCCGCCGCAACTGGATTCTGAAACGGACAGGGAATCCCCCGTTTCCTTCAGCAAAGCTCCCACAGACTCGGAAACCGATGTTAGATCCGGCATAACCTTCTCCTTTAATCTTGAAAAGTCTTCTTGAAACGCAACAGGAATATAACCACCAGCGCCACAATCAAAACTACCAGAAAGGCCGCCCCGGGAATCCGGCCGGGCGCCAGGGACTGGAGCAACACGAACACCACGATGCCCAGTATGGGAATACCCAGCCAAAGCGCGTGGTTCAAGTGCATTTTTCACCCCACTTGTCCGCTAATTGACTTCCGGCCCTCATGGGCCAACTTATCTGAAATGATGCGTGGTATTTCCGCTCACCCTGAGCTTGTCGAAGGGCGGCGACTCGATGGTTCGAAAAGCTCACCATGAGCGGACTCCCGGCTTTACTCATCAATGCAAAGGCGTCGGGCTACAGACCGGCGGAAATTGCCCTGTCCCGGCCCGACGGTAACCCCCGCAACTAAAGATGCCCGACAGGGTGACTCGGCAAACGTTTGCTAATGAGACATCCCCGAATGCGGGGGCCAACCCCGCTTTGTGCTGACAGGGAGACTCAGCCCAGGGTCGGGTCCAGGATTACCTTGCCCAGCGGCTCGTTGCTGTCCACCAGCCGGTGGGCCGCCACCGCCTCAGATAACGGAATGGCCCGGTCAATCAGCACCTTGAATTCTCCGCGGGCGGTCAGATCCAGGGACTCTTCCAGCTCGGCCCTGCCCTCGGCGCCCAGGCCGCTCATAACGTGCAGCCGTCTCTGGTACAGCTTCTTCAAGTCCAGGGTCACCATGCCGCCGCCGTGGGCTCCCACCGTTGCCAGCCGCCCGCCCCGGGCCATGCTGTTAAAGGCCCCGTCCCACTGGCCAGGGTCGCCAATGTTCTCGAAAACAACGTCAACGCCGCGGCCTCCGGTTATCCGCATAACTTCAGTTTCCAGGTCGTCCTTCCGGTAGTTGACTCCATGCTGGGCGCCCAGAGACCTGCCAATTTCCACCCGCTCATCGGCGCCCGCTCCCCCGATTATGTTGGCCCCGATGTTGCGGGCCACCTGCACTATGCAGCTGCCCAGCCCGCCGGCGGCGCCCATAACCAGGGCCCAGTCTCCCGCCTGCAGGTTGGTCAACCGGGTCTGGGCGATGGCCAGCGGAAAATGGCGGGCCACCACCGTGGCTTCCCCGTAAGACAACCCGTCGGGTATCGTAACGCAGTTGGAGGCCGGTACCTTGACGTATTCGGCGTATCCGCCCCACAGGTGGATGCCCAACATTCGCCGGTTAAAGCACTGGAAGTTGTCGCCGGCCGCGCAGCTTTCGCAGGAGCCGCAATGGATGCCCTGGGAGATGGCCACCCGGTCGCCGACCTTCAGCACATCCACCCCGGGTCCTGTTTGGGCCACTTCGCCGGCCGGGTCGTTGCCCAGCACCAGGGGCAGGATTGCCCCATAGCCTCCGCCGTCCTGCCGTACCTGCAAGTCCAGAGTCCGGTTCACCGACACCGAGTGTACCCGGACCAGTACCTCGCCGGGGCCCGGCTCCGGTGTGGGAGTGTCTTCCCACCGCATTACGTCGGGTTCGCCAAACTCGTGAATAACCATCGCCTTCATGGCATTCTCCAGTGTCTCGTGCGCCCCGACGTTCTTACACGCCGAGGTTTATGTAATTATGTATGACAGGCTGCTGAATCTTCTGGCGCTGAATCTGACCCCCGCACCCCGGCCATCGCCTCTACTGCCGCGCCGGGGCCACGGCCGCCGCAACCAGGGGCATTACCGCGAATACGGCGATGGCCGCCAGCCTGAGTAGTGCCCCCCCGAACACGGTGCTAACCACCCACATTACCCCGAAGCAAGCAGTTCCGACCAGCAGCCCCACCAGGATGAGAATGTTGGGCTCTCGGTTCTTGCGAATGGCAAGCTGGCGCGCCCCGAAGTAACTTCCGGCAAACAGAATGAACAGGACTATTGCGGCGGGAAATATCGGTAATATCAAGGCGAAGTTCCGGCTCTCAGCATTTCAGCAGGCTGGCTTATCTGGTCTGTCCGAATTAACGGAGGTTTCTTCCCTGGTCACTGTGCTTGTCAAAGGGCGGCCCGTTCATGGTTCCACAAGCTCACCATGAGCGGACCCCCGGTTTACTCATCAATGCAAAGTGGTCAATCCACTAGCGGGCTCACGGATTCGCTCATTGATTCAATGCAGGGGCGCAGGGCCCTGCGCCCCTGCGGCCTGACAGATTTAGAACGATGATTGGACTGTCCCAACCCGTCGTTCCCGCGCCGGCGGAAACCTGGACGGGCCGAAGTTCAGATTCAACACTTCGCAGAAATGACGATTTGGTGCGTTAACCGTCATCTCGAAACGGTTGGCCTACTGCTGGACCCCGGCTTTGAACCGCACCATGAAGCTGGCCTCTCCCAGGGGCGTCCCGTCCAGCAGTATGGCGGCAACGTGGGTTCCCGCCCGCTGCACCGGTATGCGGAAGGTTTTTATCCAACGCTGAAACAGGATCCCCTCCTCCCAATCAATGGCCTGGGGCGGCGGCGTGTCCAGGGGAATGCCCGGCGCCTTGATGGCTACCATCAGGTGATGGCTGCCCGGTACGGCCCCCGCAATACAGAAAGCCAGGTTCACATCCACCTGGGCCAGAAAGGGGGTGGTCGGCCCGGGCGGTTCCGCCGGCTCGGGTAATTCCACCAGGTCAATAACTCCCTTGAAGGTCAGTTCGTCGTTGGACCCGGTCTCCGTGTCCTCGCAGAACAGCGCATATTTCAGATAGGGTTGTGCTGGGCTGGTAGTCAACCAGTAAACTCCTTGCGACGGACGCCTGCGGCAGTCCGAAATTAGCTGGCTCATTCTAGCACTTTACCCATTGCCCACCCAACCCCGTCGCTGCCAACCTGGGCGATCGCGTCTGGAGTTACCCTTTACAACCAGGCTGGAAGTCATGCCCAGGCCGGAAGTCATGCCGCCCCGAACTTGCCGAAAGGAACCGGCCAAAGTAGGATACCGGCAACAGTTCCATCAGTTGCCATCAGACTAATCCGTCGGCAGACTCAGCAATCGGGCAGGACGAAAACACCATGCGCAGCCGCCGAATCGGGGACACTATCAACATCGGGTGGCCCGACTTCGGGCGTCCTGAACAGTCCTTCACCATCGTTGACCTGGACCAGTTGGGACAGGTGTTCCGCGTTCGGGTCACCGACGGCGAGCGGCAGGGCGGATTCCTGGTCATCTACGACTGTCCCGACGTGGTGCTGGAACAGTTGGCAGACATGGCCACCGACGCCGTGGGCTTCAAGGTAATCCTGTCCAGCCTGCGGTGCAGCGTGGACGGGGAAGTCCTGCGGAGCTTTGACTACGAGTGGTACCCCACGCCCGAATACGCCGAGCGGCCCCGCCGCCTTGCCCGCGCGCTGGCCGACCTGCTTACGACCATGCGGGGCAGTCAAAACGACTGAAGGTTGCCCTGGCCAGGGGCTGTTAACTTTTCGCATCGCCCGTCTTTCTCCCGTTGCTATGCTCCTCTCCATGTTCAACCCCTCCCCAAAAGGCATATAATTGGCGTATGCCTGAGTTCTTCAATGTCCTGCCCCCGCAGCAGGCACTGCAAACCCTCCTGGATGCTTTGCCAACGCCCCCGGTCGTCCCGGAAATTGTGCCCGTAGCCGATGGCCTGGGTCGCATCACCGCCTCCCCCCTTACCGCCACCGAGAGCCTTCCGGCCTTCCCCCGTTCCGCCATGGACGGGTACTCCCTGCGGGCCGCCGACACCTTTGGCGCCACCGAGGGGCTGCCGGCCTACTTCACCGTGGTGGGCGAGGTGCCCATGGGTCGGGCCGCCGCCGTTTCCGTGGGCGTGGGCGACGCCGCCGTTGCCTACACCGGCGGTATGCTGGCCGGCAACGCCGATGCGGTGGTGATGGTGGAAAATACCCAGATGGTGGACTCCGCCACCATAGAAGTCACCCGCCCGGTGGCCCCCGGCGAAAACGTAGTGCAGCCCGGGGAGGACATTGAAACGGGAGAGACCCTTCTGCCGCCGGGCCACCTGCTGCGTCCCCAGGACCTGGGAGGGCTGACCGCGCTGGGCGTCACCGCAGTGCCCGTTGCCCCCCGGCCCCGGGTGGCCATTCTCTCCATGGGCGATGAGGTAGTCTCCCCGGATACCATGCCCGGGCCGGGCCAGATTCGGGACGTGAACACCTACACCATCGCCGCCCAGGTCAGGCAGGCCGGCGGCTGTCCCCTTCCCCTGGGCATCATCGCCGACGATTATGAGTCCCAGTTGACCGCCGCCCGCCGGGGCCTGGAGGAGGCCGACACCCTGGTATTCTCGGCGGGCAGTTCCGTCAGCGTCCGCGACCTGACTGCCGACGTGATAAATGCCCTGGGCGAACCGGGCGTGCTGGTCCACGGCCTGTCCATCCGACCGGGTAAGCCGGCCATTGTGGGGCTGGCGCAGGGCAAGCCCGTATTCGGCCTGCCGGGGAACCCGGTTTCGGCCATGATTGTGTTCCAACTGCTGGTGCGGCCCACCCTGTACCGCCTGGCCGGCTGCGCCGCCCTTCCACCAACAGCAACCTCCCCGGCAGTCCTGTCCCGCGACATTGCATCCGCCCCGGGCCGCGAAGACTACATTCCGGTGCGGCTGGCCGGTAACAAGGAAGGCCGGCTGACCGCCGAACCCGTATTCGGCAAGTCCAACCTTATCTATACTCTCATCCGGGCCGACGGCCTGGTTCAGGTGCCGCTGGACAAGGCGGGCCTGTACGCCGGCGAGTCGGTGCCGGTTATGCTGTTTTGAACCGGTGGTTCAACTTGCTTGAAATTATGGATAGTATTTCCGCTCAAGGTGAGCCTGTCGAAGGGCGCCCGTCCATGGTTCGACAGGCTCACCATGAGCGGACTCCAGGTTACATATCCACGCAAAGTGGTCAAACTACCATTAGTTCAACAGCTTTGAAATGATGGCTAATGCACTGTATTGTCATTCCTGCGAAGGCAGGAATCTGAACTCCGGCCTGTCGAGGTTCCCGCCGGCGCGGGAACGACGGGTTGGGCCGGCAGAGACTTCCGCGCGGCAACGAGGGGTTGGGCAGGTAGTTCAACCACTTTGGAATGACGGGTAACTATCGAAACCCGTCATTCTGGCGACGGCCAGAATCCAGGAAGGTCAGCGCCGGACATGGTTCCTTACCTTCAGGACTCCTGGGTTCCGGCCTTCGCCGGAACGACGGAGAGAAGCAATTTCACCAATCATTTCAAAGTTGGCAGGCTATCAAGCGACAAAAGGCGGAAACATGACTGCGGACTTACCCCCGGCCATAATTTTCGACATGGACGACACCATCCTCTCCGACGACAAGGCAGCGGAGAGGTGCTTTCGCCAGGTCTGCCACGACATGTTCCGCCGGTTTCAGCCGGTTACGCCCGAACAGCTTCTGGCCGACATTACCGAGGTGCGCCGCTGGTATTGGGCCGATCCGGAACGGATACGCCGGGGCAGCCTCGACCTGGCGCTGGCCCGCCGGGAGCTGCTGACCCTGGCCTTTGAGCGGCACGGTATTGACGATGTCGGTCTCCTGGAAGAAATGTCGGACGCCTACCAGAAGCTCAAGGCGGCCACCATTGACATCATTCCCGGCGCCCTGGATACGCTGGAGTCTCTCCGTACCGCCGGCATCCGGCTGGGCCTGATTACCAACGGCGACGCCCAGGGACAGCGGGCCAAGGTGCGGAAGGCCGGCCTGGAACCTCTCTTTGACTCCATCCTCGTCGCCGGCGAGTTCGGCGTGGCCAAGCCCGACCCTCGCGTCTTTCTCCACACCCTGGACCGCCTCCAGGCCGGGCCCCACGAGGCCTGGATGGTGGGCGATAACCTGGTTGCCGACATCGGCGGGGCCCAGGCCGTGGGCATTCCGGGCGTTTGGGTGGACTGGCGCGGCAGCGGCCTGCCCGACAACACCCCCACCATCCCATCTCGCACCATACAGAGCATAGTCGAGTTGAATCCGGCAAACACGGGGTGACCGTCGTGACCCACTCCCACGACTCCCACGATACCCACAATACCCAGGACTCCCAGCGACGCTACTACCTTTCGGACATCCCGCTGGAAGAGGCCCGGGACCGGTTTTACACCGCCCTTCGCGACGCCGGCTCCCTCGACCCCATGCCCGCAGAGTGGGCAACCCTCTCCCGGGCCCGGGGGCGAATCACCGCCGGCCCGGTCTGGGCGGCGGCATCATCTCCCCATTACGATGCAGCGGCTATGGACGGTGTAGCCGTTCGGGCCGTGGATACCACCGGAGCCACCGGGACCGCACCCATTTCCCTAGCCATGGGCGGCGCCCAACCCGCGGCGACATGGGTTAATACGGGAGACCCCATGCCGGCCGGGACGGATGCAGTCATAATGATCGAACACCTGCACCGGGTCGGCGAGGACGAGGTCAGCATCATGGACCCCGTAGCCCCCTGGCAGCATGTGCGGCCCCTGGGCGAGGACATAGTGGCGACGGAACTGGTGCTTCCTGAAAACCACCAGCTCACCGCGGCAGACCTGGGGGCCTGCGCCGCCGCCGGCCTTACCCGAGTGCAGGTGCGCCGTCAGCCAAGGGTGGCCATCATCCCCACCGGCAACGAACTGGTGCCGGTGGGCAGCAACCTGAAGCCGGGCGACATCGTGGAGTTCAACTCGCTGATGCTGTCCGGGCTGCTGGAGGAATGGGGCGCCCTTCCCTCCGTTACCGAACCGGTCCCGGATGTATTTGAGACCATTCTCGAAGCCGCCAGGGCCGCGCTGTCAACCAGCGACCTGGTGATAATCAACGCCGGTTCCTCGGCCGGGTCCAGGGACTACACCGCCTCGGTGGTGGAAGAACTGGGGGAGTTGCTGGTCCACGGCGTTGCCATTCGCCCGGGCCACCCGGTGGTGCTGGGCGTTGCCGGCGGCAAGCCCCTGGTGGGCATACCGGGCTACCCCGTGTCCGCCATGCTCGCCTCCGAGCTGTTCCTCAAGCCCCTGGTCGAGCGGTGGCTGGGACAGGCGGGCGGCAACCGGCGTCCCACCGTCCAGGCCAGCATCACCCGCAAGGTGGTATCCCCCTCGGGCGAGGATGAGTTTCTGCGGGTGAAGCTGGGCCGGGTGGGAGAGAAAATGGTGGCGACGCCGGTCCAAAGGGGCGCCGGCGTGATAATGTCCCTGGTGCGCGCCGACGGCCTGGTCAAGATTCCCCGGTTTTCCGAGGGCCTCGATGCCGGCTCAGACGTTTCGGTGAAACTGCTGCGCCCCCTGGCCGAGGTGGAAAACACCATCGTTGCCATCGGCAGCCACGACCTGACCCTGGACCTCATGGCAAGTTTTCTGCGCCGCCTTCCTTCCAACATAGGCTCCAACATAGGCTCCAACATGGGCCATGCGGGCGTCAACCTATCCTCTTCCCACATCGGGTCCCTGGGGGGCCTGATTGCCCTGCGCCGGGGGGAGGCCCACCTGGCCGGCTCTCACCTGCTGGACGAGGCAACGGGTGAGTACAATGTCTCCTACATACGCCGGTACCTGCCGGGCGTGCCGGTAAAGCTGGTAAACCTGGTGGGCCGGGTTCAGGGCCTCCTGGTAAGGCCGGGAAACCCCAAGGGCATAACCGGACTCGCCGACCTGCTTCGGCCCGACGTAACTTTTGTCAACCGGCAGCGGGGTTCCGGCACGCGGGTCCTGCTGGACTACAAGCTGAGGGAAAATGGAGCTTCGCCGGACCAACTCCGGGGCTACCAGCGGGAAGAGTACAGTCACCTGGCGGTGGCGGCGGCGGTTAACGGCGGCTCCGCCGACGTGGGCTTGGGCATTCTCAGCGCGGCCAGGGCGCTGCGCCTCGACTTCATCCCCCTGCTGAACGAGCAGTACGACCTGGTTATACCCCTTGCCCATTACGAAAGCGACCTGCTGCGCCCCCTGCTGGACCTGTTGGCCGACCCGGAATTTCAACAAGCCGTGAATGACCTTGGGGGCTACGATACCCGGAACACGGGCCGGCTCCAGGCAGAAATCGGGTAGCGGTCAAGACTCTCCCTCTTGCCCATTGCCCCGGACAGAGGCTTAAAATAGTAGAACGGAGCCGGACCACTCCAATCCGACTCCGTTCCTGATCGGGTTATGTGGCGGCGGGCCCATCGGGGATGGAATGGCCCGGCCGCCTGTGCCGCATTAGGTTTACTGGTTTTGCTGGGAGTCGGCCAGCACCTCTTCCACCGGACCTTCCATCGGGTTTTCGCCGCCGAATGCCGTTCCGGCAGTCCCGTTCTCAAAATTTGCCAGCGCCAGGTCATACACCGTCTGCGGGAAGGGTATGTACCCTACCTCCGCCGCCAGGCCCTGCCCCTCTGCGCTCAGGAAGTACCGGATGAACTCCGCTATGTGCGGCGTGCTGGCCGCGTCCTTCCTTACGTAGATGAACAGCGGGCGTGACAGGGGCGCATAGGTCCCCTGGTTGATGTTGGCGTCCGTCGGCGGTACGCAGCCGTTCCCCCCGTTGATCTCCACCGCCTTCAGCCGCTCCGC
>DAOUIY010000056.1:0-77524 GCA_034423215.1 Dehalococcoidia bacterium | reverse complement strand
GGGAAGGATTTTAGGCCCTTCGGCAAAGTTTATCCTGAGCCAAGCCGAAGGACTCAGGGCGACATGACTTCCTGCTTGGACGTATAGCCTCACTTAAAGCGCGATTGCCCTGGGAGAATCACTCAGGGCAACCGCATTCTAAATTTTGGAGAGTCCGTCGTTCCCGCGCCGGCGGGAACCCCGAACCTGGCAGGTCAGGATAATGGTTCTTAAGACTCGATTGCCCTGTGGCATTACCAGTTCACAGTGAAGTGGTCACGCAACTCCCATAACCGTCGTTCCCGCGAAGGCGGGAACCTCGACCGGCTGTAGTAGAGATTCCTGCCTGCGCAGGAATGACGGTGCTTTTAACGACACGCCCTAAGCCCGAAGTCCTGTCGCCCTGAGCCCGTCGAAGGGCCTAAAATCCTGCCCCTCAACCCAGTTACGGGTCCGAAGGCCGCCTTGTCGGAATGGTTCTAAACCGAAGCCAAGGTGAAGCGCTCAGCGCTCTCTCCCCCCTCTCCCTCTGGGAGAGGGGCCGGGGGTGAGGGCAGACCCTTCACGCAGTTGAAAATGACAGCTTTCACGCAATCGCCCTGCGGAGAACCACCACTGCCGGGCCGCTGCCTGCCGGTCAACCCCATCTCCCCCTGTGTTACAATTTTCTCCGTATGACCGCCAACTCCAACCCAACTGCAACCCTACCCGTTACAGCTGCCCTGTCCCCCGGCCAGTTCCTGGGGCCCGAGGCGCTGCTGCGGCGTGTTGCCCGCCTTGCCCCGGACTCGGCGGAGTCTCCGGCCGCTTCCGTCTCTTCCCTGTACCTAACCGCCGCTGGACTGTCCCGCTGGCACGACTCCAGGGACCCGGCCCTGCGCCGGTGGCTCAGTTTCCTGGGGCCGGCGCTGAATGGCCCCGGCGGCGACGCCCTGCTCCGGTCGGACACGGGCCTGGCGGCTTTCCGGGTTGGAGACCGGGGCCTGGCCGTCCTCCCGCCCTTTCCCGTGGAAAAAGAACTGGTGAGCGAAGAGTGGGATGTCGGGCGCCTTCAGGAACTGCTGACTGCCGACTACACCGTGGGCGTCGTCCTGTTGCGGCTGGGCCGCTACCTGGTGGCCGTGTTTCGCGGGACCGAGCCCCTGGTGACCAAGACCGACACCCGCTACGTAAAGGGCAAGCACCACGCCGGCGGCACCTCTCAGTTGCGCTTCAAGCGAATCCGCGAGGGCCAGATGCGCAAGCTGTTCGACGAGGCCTGCCGCGTAGTGGAAAGCCGGTTCCAGCCCCACGAAAGGGAACTGGACTACATCATCCTGGGAGGGGAAAAGCAGACCCTCAACGGATTTCTGAAGGTCTGCCCCTACCTGCAGCGCCGCCGCGACATCATCCTGGGCCGTCGCCTGAACATCCGCGACCCCAAGCACGACACCCTGGAAACGGTAGCCGGAATGCTGCGCCAAAGCCGCGTATGGACGGTGTAGCCTCTCAGCAACCATCTCAAAAAGTCCCTTCCCCCCTTGACGGGCCGATTACACGGCACTTTTCCCACAGGCAGGTGCATCCAGGATTTAAGCCCCTTGATATACTAAGCCGGTGTAGGAACCAAAGGCAGAGAACTGGGTATCACGTACAGGGCAACCGCATTCTAAATTTTGGAGAGTCCGTCGTTCCCGCGCAGGCGGGAACCCCGAACCTGGCAAGTAATGCATCAGGTCCCTCTTAACCTTCGGGAATCCGGTTAGGTGGGAGAATGCGTTTGCGCTGGTGTCACGTAGGGGCGGGTTTGTAACCCGCCCTCGCACGGCGCATACCGCCAAAAACCGTCGTGCAATGTCCCTTGATGGGGAAAGGTCAGGATGGTGCAACGGCAGGCAGTCAATGGTTCTGAGGTGTTAAACCCGTCGTTCCCGCGCAGGCGGGAACCTCGCACCCGAAAACCAACGCCCGTCAAACCGCTCACCCTGAGCCAGCCGAAGGGCGTCCCTTCAAGGTCCTAAAAGCTCATGGTAACCGAAAATACCGCTCACAATTTCAAACAACTCAACCTGCTGACCCCCCTTGGTGGTAAAGAAGATTCTGGAAGTGAAACGCTTGGAGAACCGCGAAAATACCCTGAACGGCTCTGACGGATCCCGCAGCTTCGGCGGCTTTGAACAGTCCCTGCACCTGCTGGAGTTCAGCCTGATACGGCAGCGGCTGGCCGGCTTTGCCCGCACCCGGTTGGGAAAGGACCGCGCCCTGGCCCTGGAGCCGGTGGGCGACGCCCGGGAAATCGCTTCTCGTCTCCAGGAAACCGGCGAGGCCCGTTTCTTCCTGGACGACGGCGGCAGCCTGGAGTTCGGCCCCGGCGCCGACCTGCGCGAATATGTCCAGCGGGCCGTCCTGGGCGGCGTCCTGCGGGGCGAGGAACTGCACGAGATTCGTCAACTGGCCAGCGCCGCCGGCTTCAACCGGGAGGCCCTTCACCGTCGTCACGACCTGCCCCTGCTGGCTGGCATTGCCGCCAACATCCCCGGCCTGGGCGACCTGGAGCAGGCCATAGCCCGGGCCATCAGCCCCGCCGGCGAGATTCTTGACGACGCCAGCCCCGACCTGCGGCAGTTGCGCCGCGAGTCCCGTTCCGCCTACCAGCAGCTCAACGAGGTAATGCAGCGCAGCCTTCGCCGCTACCAGCAGCGCGCGGTGGTGCAGGAACCCATAATCACCCAGCGCAACGGCCGGCTGGTGCTGCTGATTAAGGCCGAGCACAAGTCCCAGACCCCGGGCATCGTCCACGACGTATCCGATAGCGGCGCCACCGTCTTCATCGAGCCCCTGCCCGCCATAGAAACGGGCAACCGCTGGCGCGAAACCCGCCTGGCCGAGGAACGGGAGGAGGAACGGGTGCTCAGGTCTCTGGCCTCTCGGGTGGGCGACGCGGGCGACGACCTGCTCCTGGCCCTGGACTTGCTGGCCCAACTGGACCTGGCCATGGCCAAGGGCCGCTTCTCCGCCGACCGCCGCGCGGTAGCCCCGGTCATTACCTCACCCCCTCGCCCCCGGCCTTTCGCGCCGGGAAAAAGAGAAGCAGCGTCGCCCGAATCCCCTACCGTCCTACCAGAAAAAAACAGTCCCCCCTCTCCCTCTGGGAGAGGGGCCGGGGGTGAGGGCGTCCCCCCCGCTCCCGTCGAGCCAAGCAGCGTTCCTTCCGCTCATGGTGAGCCTGTCGAACCACGCCTCCGCATCACCGGCGCCCGCCACCCCCTGCTCACCGACCGGGTGGTGCCCATCAGCCTGGAGCTGGGCCGGGGCGTCGGGGTCATGGCAATAACCGGCCCCAACGCCGGGGGCAAAACCGTGGCCTTGAAAACCGCCGGCCTGCTGGCCCTGATGGCCCACGCCGGCCTGCACGTCCCCGCCGAGGCCGCCGAGTTTCCCCTGCTCGATGGTATCTTTGCCGACATCGGCGACCAGCAGAGCATCGAGCAGTCCCTGTCCACCTTCAGCTCCCACATCCAGAACCTCCGAACCATCCTGGACCAGGCAACCTCCGACTCCCTGGTGCTCATTGACGAGTTGGGCGCCAGCACCGACCCGGAGGAGGGCGCCGCCCTGGCCCAGGCCCTGCTCGGTCACTTCCGCGCCCTGGACGTGATGGTCATAGCCACCACCCACCACCGGGGCGTGGCCCGCTACGTCCAGGAGCAGCCCGGCATGGTCAACGCCAGCGTGGACCTGGACCCCGGCACCCTGGAGCCCACCTACCGGCTGACCCTGGGCCTCCCCGGCCGCAGCTATGCCCTTACCATCGCCGACCGCCTGGGCCTGGCCCCGGAAATACTGGAAGATGCCCGTTCCCGCATCGCTCCCGCCCAGCTAGCCACCGACGGCCTGGTCACCGAACTCCAGCAGGAGCGGGCGGTGGTAGCCCAACTGCGCCAGGAATCGGAAGAACTGCTGGCCCGCGCCCGCGCCCAGCAGGCCGAGACCGAGGCCCGCCTCGCCACCGTGGAATCCTCCCGCCTGGAACTGGTCGAAGAGGCCCGACAGGACTTGCAGAAGCGCATCGGCGCCCTCCTCGCCCAACTCCAGCAGGCCGAGCGCGCCGCCGAACGCGCCGAGGCCGAGCAGGCCCTTCGCCGCCTGTTGCAGTCCTCCCCGGCCCCCTCGGGAAATTCCCCGGCTTCTGCGCAAGGTTCCGCACAAGGCTCCGCACAAGGTCCTGGACGGGGTTCGCCCTCAAGTTCTCCGCCGGATGCTTCCACCGCATCGCCAATCCCCGTCCCCGCTTCCGACGCCGGGCGGCTGCGCGACTACCAGGACATCCTGGAACAGGCCCAGCGCGAGGTAAGCGCCACCGGGTGGGAGCCCATCGAAGTGGAGCGCACCCCCTGGCAGGAAGAGTTGCGCAGCGGCGACCGCGTTTACATTCGCGGCATCCCCCGCCCTGTGGAGGTCATCTCCCCCCAGGACGCCGATGAGCACATAGAGGTGCTGCTGGGCACCATGCGCGCCCGCATCCCCGTTTACCAGCTTGAGCGCCCCGCCGAATCCGGTCTGGATGCCGGGGACGGGTCGCCGGCCGGCGTCGCCGGTCAGTCCTCCCCCGGTCAGTCCTCGGCCGGAGCCCGGGCTGGCCAGCCATCGCCCTCCGCTCCCCCGGGCATAGACTCCAACGCCCCGGGAGTCCGCTTCCGTCACAACCGCGACGCCGGCGTGTACTACCGCCGTCCCTCGCCCCGCCAGGTCAACACCGACCTCGACCTGCGCGGCCACCGGGTGGACGAGGCCCTGGACAAGGTGGAGACCCTGCTGAACCAGGCCGCCCTCAGCGGCGTCCAGGAAATTCGCATCATCCACGGCCGCGGCACCGGCGCCCTCCGCCGCGCCGTCCGCGAATACGTCAAAGGCCACCCCCTAACCGCCGCCTCCGGCCCCGAAGAACAAGGAGCCAACGACGGAGTAACGGTGGTGGAGCTAAAATAAGTGAAAGGCTAAACCAACACCAGGGCGAACGCATTCTAAGTTTGGGGAGACTCCGTCGTTCCCGCGAAGGCGGGAACCTCGAACCTGTTCCACCGAGAATCGGACCCTTTATAAGCGCTAATAGGTCGTTCGTGTAGGAGAATGTGTTTGCCATGCTCTCCCCTCTCCCAGAGGGAGAGGGGCCGGGGGTGAGGGCGCCCCCCTAACCTTGCCTGGACCCCACAAAGGCAAAATATTCATCCCCCTATGGCTTAATTTTCAATTGCTGGAGGCCCCGTGCCAGAAGAACCCCAACTAACCCCCCACCAACGCCGCCAACGGGCCCTGGTTCGCCTGCAAGAGGGCCGCCAGTCCCTCCGCCAGTCCCTGGAAGGGCTCGATGCCGAGGACGCTTTCCTCGGGTCCCGCTGGTCCGTCTGGGAAGTGCTGCAGCACCTGGACGCCGAGAGTTTCGTCGAGGCCCTGGAAAAAATAGCCGCCGGCGAAATGGAGATGCTGCCCCCCTTCACCAGCCGCGAGGACCGCCTGCGCCAGGACATCCAGCACCTGGAGGCCACCTACGACCGGCTGCAAGCCGTTGTCGAAAGTCTCACCGAGGAGCAGTTGGCCCGCCCCGTAACCCCGCCCAATCCCCACAACTCCTTCCCCGGCCTCACCATGCTGGAACTGGTCGAGCGTTCCTCCGGCCACGCCGCATCCCACGCCCGCCAGGTCGAGCTGACCCGCAAGTACGTGGCCGAGTTCAACGCCCGCGAAAAGGCCGTCACCGTAATACCCCTGGGCAACGCCGGCGCCGACTCCGTCCCCATGCGGGCCAGGGAGCTTATCGCCTTCGCCGACTTCACCGCCGGCGAAGCCGCCGCCCTGGACCTGGTGCGCCCCTGGATTCGCGGCCTCGAAGCCGTCATCCGCCCGGGCGACCCCGACTCCGATTCCGACTCCGGCAACCTGGAAGAAATCGTGTCGCGCATGGCCCGCGAAGCCCGCGCCGGCCTCTGGACCGTCATCTGCGTGCTGGGCGCCAACCCCGAAACTGACCACCCCCACCTCATGACCCTGGCCGCCCGCCACTGCGAAAAAGTGGTAGTCCTAAACTAACCCACCCCCCGTAGGGGCGGCCCTTGTGGCCGCCCTCTCCCCCGAAATCAACCCCCCCCCGCTCATCCCAAACCCGCCAAAGGACCCTCCCCGTCCTTCCCCCGCCATCGGCAACCCCGCCCCATCAGCGAACATCCACCCATTCAGCCACCAAACCCCCTCTCCCTCTGGGAGAGGGGCCGGGGGTGAGGGCCTCCCCCACCCACCCCCCCGTAGGGGCGGCCCTTGTGGCCGCCCTCTCCCCCGAAATCAACCCCACCCCCCGCTCATCCCAACCCCGCCAAAGGACCCCCCGTCCCTCCCCCGCCAGCGGCAACCCCGCACCATCAGCGCACACCCCCACCCATTCAGCCACCAAACCCCCCTCTCCCCCTGGGAGAGGGGCCGGGGGTGAGGGCCCCCCCCAACTGTCATCTCCCTAAAGACACACCCGCCCCAAGATTGCTATACTCTCGCCCAAAGCGCAACCACTCACGAGGCACACCATTGACCACGTCAAAACAAACCGAACCCAGCGTCAACAACGCCCTGGGCAACCTGCTGCGGGCCATGATGCCCACCTGCACCGTGCGCTCCGAAAACACCCAGACCTTCCCCGACCACCCCGGCCGCCATGCCGACGTGCTGGTCACCGCCTCCGGCCGCTCCCCCGTTACCGTCGAAGCCGAGTTTGACCCCGCCCCCGAAGCCGAAAAGGACGCCCGGGAAAGGCTGGGCCTGAAGGTAGAAGGCGAGCCCCGCAGCATAGAATCATCCGTAGCCGTCCGCTACCCCGCTGCCCTGGAATCCGCCTACGATGTAGCCGCCGCGCTATCCGAAGCCACCCTCTCCTACTGCGTACTGTACGAAGACAATACCCGGTTCCCTGAATCCGGCTGGCTCCAGGGCTCCGTGGAAGACCTGGCCGACCTGGTCCGCCTGGTATCCTTGCCCCAAAAGGAGGTTGAACAGGCCGCCGACACTCTCGAAGCCGGCATTGAAGACGCAGCCACCGTATTGGACCAGATGGCCCAATCCCGTCCTGCCATTTCCTCAACCATAGCCGGTCTCCTGGGCATGGTGGATGTCCCCCAGACCCGCCGCATGGCCTGCGCCATCCTCGCCAATGCCCTGATTTTCCATGAACGCATCGCCGGAATGCACGAGGAAGTAGACCCGCTCCTGCTCTTGGGCGGCGGCAATGCGGCCCGGCTTCAGGATGCCACCCTCGATGCCTGGGGCAAAATCCTGGATATTGACTACTACTCCATTTTCGCCATTGCCCGTGACCTCCTCATGCAATTACCCGCCCAGGAGGCTGCCCAGGTTCTGGACAAGCTGCGCTCCACCGCCCGCCAGGTCAACGCCACCGGCGTGGACAACGCCCACGACCTTACCGGCCGCATCTTCCAGCGCCTCATTGCCGATCGCAAGTACCTGGCTACCTTCTATACCCGCCCCGCCTCCGCCGCTCTCCTGGCCCGCCTGGCCGTGGCCAAGCTGGAGGGCGTGGACTGGGCCGACGCTGAGGCCCTGGGCAAGCTCCGGGTTGGCGATTTCGCCTGCGGTACCGGCGCCCTTCTCTCGGCCGTTTACGACCAGATTGCCGCCCGCCACGAACGGGCCGGCGGCGACTTAGCCGCACTCCATCCCGTGATGATGGAAGAGGTCCTCTACGGCTGCGACGTCATGCCTTCTGCCATCCACATCACTGGCTCCACCCTCTCCGGCATTCAGCCTGACGTTGACTTTGGCAAGTCTCGCCTTTACACCATGCCCTACGGCCGCCAGGTAGACGGAACGGTGAAGATTGGCTCCCTTGAGTTGCTTCAAGGCTCCCAAGTGCAAACCCTCTTCAACACCAGCGACCCGGCCCTGCGTACTGGCAGCCTTGGAGAAGAAACCGCCGCCCAGGTTATGGCTGAATTGCCCGATAAGGGTTTTGACCTGGTGATAATGAACCCTCCCTTTACCCGAGCCGGGTCCGATTGGGAAGGCAGCGAACGGGATGAAGACGCAATCAAGCAGTTCCGAGGGTTAAGCACTGACCTGGAAACTCAAAAGGAAATGGCCGGCAAGGAAAAGCAATTTGGCCGGAATACCTGTAGCCATGGCTATGCCGGCATAGCCTCTTCCTTCGCAGCATTGGCCCATCGCAAACTGAAGACTGGCGGTGTACTGGCGTTGGTTATGCCTCTGTCCGCCGCCGCCGGTATTTCCTGGCGGAAGTTTCGGCACATGCTGATGGCCGAATACACTGACATTACTGTCTTGAGTAGCTTGGCCAGCGGGCAGAATATGTCCTTCTCCTCTGATACTGGCATGGGAGAGTGCTTGATTGTCGCTCGGAAACTCAAGAAAGGTGAAACTTCAGCAAACCAGGTTAGTTTCGTATCTTTATACCAGCGCCCAGCGAACCTTGCCTACGCCGCCGGGGTAGCCAAGTGCATCTTCCATGCCGCCAACGTCCGGCAACTTGATGATGGCCCTTACGACGGTACGTCTCTACATATAGGGAATGAACTCCTTGGGAAGGAGTTGATTGCAAGCTGCACAAAGGACGGGGCTGCCTGGCCAGGGACGAGAATATCGGACTTTGCCTTGGCTCAAACTGCCCATGCCCTTACGGATTCAAGGTTATGGCTGCCCGGCGCTTCCCAGTCAGTGCCCCTGAAAGTAGCGCCCTTGGCTATAATTGACCAACGTGGTTTGTACCATAGAAACATAGCCAGTACCCTTGCATCTGCACCCTTTATCAAGGCGCAGCCCAGTGAATCGGCGACTTATCCCGCCCTTTGGAACCACGACGCTAGAAAGGAAACTCGAATGGTCTGTCTTCCCGATTCCCAATTGCAGGTGAAGCCTGGGCTGGAACAAAGGGCGGGAGAAGTTTGGGCTACTGCCAGCCGAATTCACTTTAATCTCGACTTCCGTTTCAATTCTCAGCCATTGACCACTGCTTTCACTGAACGGAAGTCCATTGGCGGCACAGCCTGGCCCAACATTACTTTTCCCAATGACAAGTTCGACTATGCTTGTTCTCTCTGGTGCAATTCCACGCTGGGCCTTTTGTCGTTCTGGTGGTACGCAAATCGTCAACATGCGGGAAGGGGGAGAACGACTATCAGCACCATAGAAACCCTCCCTCTCTTGGACTTCCGCACTCTAACCGACGCCCAACTAACCAAAGCCGAAGAAATCTTCAATGAATTCCGCGACAAGGAACTCATGCCCGCCTATCTGGCAGACGCCGACCCCAACCGCGCCCTCCTCGACCGCCGCGTCATCTGCGACCTTCTCGGCTTCGACGACTCCATCTACCAGGGCGTCCGCCGCCTGGCCCAGAAATGGTGCGCCGAACCCTCCGTCCACGGCGGCAAGGCCCGCCCCAAATCCGCCCAATTCGTCATGTAGCCACCTCATTCGTGAAAATTCGTGCCCATTCGTGGATAAACCGGCCCTTCCTGAATAACCCCCAACCACTGACACCCGCCCCTTGCCACTTAGCGTAACCCATCTCTACCCTTAATAATCCATGGCCCACCAAAGCAGAGAATCTTGGGCCAAGTCCAACCCGCCACCAAGGCACGAGGTTAGCTGGGTCTGATAGTCGCAATTGGCGCCAGCCTGCAGCAAGTGAGGAAACTTATCGCCAAGTCAAAATTCACGAAAATGCCCGAAAATGTCGCCCAATGCAGGGGGTAAAAATTTTCCCCAAAACTCTTCGTGCCCCTTCGTGCCCTTCGTGGATAATCAAACCCATTAGTGAAAATTCGTGCCCATTCGTGGATAAGAAGGAGTAACCCATGACCCTGAGCCAGATAAGAAACGAGATTCACCGCCTCCAGCGCAAATTCGCCAGGGAACTCGCCGTCTTCCGCCTCCGCCAGGTCGCCGAGGAAATCGCCGACGATTGGGCCATCGCCACCGCCGAACATGAAGAACTCCCCCAGCCCTACCAGGTAGTCCAGCGCGTCGCCCGCGAGGGCCATGTCCTGAGGACCTACATGAACCTCAGCCGCTACGTTCAAAGGTGCCTTGACGAAGGAGAGTGCCTCATTCCCCAGAAAATCGTCCTGGCCCTCCTTCCCTGGGCCTGGAACCACCGCTACGACGACATTCTCTACCGCGACATCCCCGCCTGCACCCGCTCATCATGAGCCCGTCGAAGGACATTGATGGGAGAAGGTTGGGACGGGGCTGAATCTCCCCTCTCCCTCTGGGAGAGGGGCCGGGGGTGAGGGCATACCCCCCGTCGAAGGATCCCTTCGTGTCCCTTCGTGCCCTTCGTGGATAAAAACTGGTTTGCCCATCATTGCCCTTTTTGCTACACTAGCCCCGGCAAATCTGCCCCCTATCGGGCAGTGCCCCCAAACCGGGATAAAGGAGTGGCTATGATTTACGAAGTACGCACCTACGACATGAAGCCCGGCAGCGTTGCCGAGTTTGAAGAGAACTTTGGCAAGGCCCTGCCGGCCCGCCAGGAAGTTTCTCCCCTCGCCGCCTTCTTCCACACCGAGATTGGCCCCCTCAACCAGGTCATCCACATCTGGCCCTACGATGACGAGGACCACCGGGAAGAATGCCGCGGCACCAGCGTCGAGGGTTGGCCTCCCCCCAACGGCGGCAACATCCTCAACATGCACTCCCAGATTTGGAACCCCGCCGACTTCATGCGCCCCATGGGCGGCGGCCAGGAACTGGGCAGCATCTACGAAATGCGCATCTACACCTACCAGGAAGGCTCCAAGGACGAGGTCCTGAGCCGCTGGGCCAACTGCGTTCCCCACCGCGAACAGTACTCCCCCCTGGCCGCCGGCATGTACAGCGACCTGGAGGACGGCACCTTCCAGTGGATGCACGTCTGGCCCTACAAGGACCTGGCCGACCGGGGCAAGACCCGCGCCGAGGCCGGTGAGAACCCCAACTGGCCCCCGCCTACCCGCGAGTTCCTCCTGAGCCAGGAGAACAAGATAGTAATCCCCGCCTCCTTCTCCCCCATGCGCTAGACTCGCGACGGCCCCGGCTATCCGGCCATCCCGCGCCGGTTGCCAGCTAAAACGTAGGGGCGCCCCTCGTGGGCGCCCCCATTGGCTTGGGGAACCTCCGAACAAATCCCCCTCCCCTGGCGGGAGAGGGTAAGGGTGAGGACGAATCCCCCGGCAGCAAGCGCCAACCCGGGCCGGCAATCCTTAACCAGGGAGAGGCTGTCATGCAGTCCAACCAGGCGGAAATCGAGGCGGTCAAGCAGGCTAACCAGCGGTTCTACGATGCCTTCGGCGCCCTCGACGTGGCGGCCCTGGATGAGGCTTGTCTCGATTCAGAGCAGGCCCTGTGCATCCATCCCGGCTGGCAGCCCCTGGTAGGCTGGGAAACCATACGGGAAAGCTGGCGGCGCATCTTCGACAACACTACCCTGATGCACTTCAACATCCGCTACGTCAACGTGGTGGTGGAGGGCGACTGTGGCTGGGTTACCTGCGTCGAGGGCATCACCAGCGTCCTCCAGGGCCGCGCCGACAACTTCGGCGTCCTGGCCACCAACATCTTCGTCAGAACCCCCCAGGGCTGGAAGATGATCGCCCACCACGCCTCCCCAGGGATGTAGGGAAGACAGGGGTAGGTATTCGAAGACCGTCGTTCCCGCGAAGGCGGGAACCTCGCCAGGCTGGAGTATCTTTGGACAAGCTCAGGATAAACGTCTTGCCTGTTTGCATATCCCTGTCAGCCCGTCTGGGGGGAAGGTCAGCATTGGGATAGTCGCCCTTTCCAGGAAGGGAGCCGTCAGGGGCCGAACACCGCCCGCCGCAAGGTATCGTTAAGACGGGTCTGCCACCCCGGCCCCCCGGCCCGGAAGTAGGCGGTGATGTCCGGGTCAAGCCGTATGGAGATAAGCTCCTTCGTGGGGGCCTTCTGCTTGCCCCGCCGGCGCAAGGACCATTCAACCAACTCCGGGTCCACTTCCACAGCCGGCCGGGCCCGGGCCCAGTCCTCCTCCGTCCACTCCGGAGCATCCGGGTCCCGTGCAATGCCCACGTTGGTGGCGGTCTCTTCGCCGTACTCGGCTTCAATCTCGGCAAAGGTCAGGTCGCTGGTCGCCAGTTCCTCAAAGGACAGCTTGGGGGAGCCGGGTTTGCCATGTTGCTTTGCTCCCTCCTCCGCCACGCGGGCGGCGTACTCGGCAAACGGCAGTCTGTCCAGGCTATCGTACCCGTTGTCTCTATCGTTATCGTTCCTGTTCATAGCGTCTTCTCTCTCGGAGGTTGGCTTTGCGAAGGCTGACTATGCGGCGGTTGCCTCCCCTGATGGCATAAACCAGGTAGTAAAGCCGTTCGCCAACGAAACCAATGGCCGTGTAACGAGTCTCACCGCCGCGGGGGCTGGAGTGGATGACTGCGGTATCCCAGTTAAAGGCCTCCAGCTCCCGGAAATCCACCCCGTGCTTCGACCGATTGGAAGCCCGTTTCCCTTCGTCCCATTCGTACTCTATAGGCATATTGTATATATGGTTTGCCAGTCTGCCAAGTATTCTGTAGTAACACTCTAGCCGCCAACGCCGTGGCTGACCCGCGTCGGCCTTCTTCGGTGGTGTCGGTCAGCCTATACCACCCCGGCGCGGAATGTGCCATAATCTTGCCTGGGGCTACAACTATAGGTGGCCGCATTGCGAGAATCTACTGCGCAATCCGAGGGAACGACTAACTGGAGGTGAGCCATGGGACTGTTGAAGATTGAAGGCGTTACCCACTGGTCTATCCCGGTAAACAACCTGGACGAAGCTGAAGCCTTCTACAGCGACTTCCTGGGACTGGAAGCAAGGGGGCGGCTGGGAAACTCGCGAATGTCCTGCGTAAACGTCGGTGACCATAACATCCTGTTGTGCGAACTGGACGAACCCACCCAGCAGGCTTCCCAGCGAGACGGCAAGGTGCACCACTCCTTCACCGTCACCCCGGAAACCTTCGAAGAAGCCTGCCGCCTGTTTAAGGAGCGCAGCGTCCCCGTTGATGACCTGGTCTATCGAGAACGGGGCTTCTTCACCGGCCGGGAGCTGTACTTCTTCGACCCCAGCGGCAACCGCCTGGAACTGCGCGACCCCACCTGGGAGGCGGGTATGCCCACCCCGGCTTTCGAAGAAATAAAATAAGGAAAGCTCGGAACAAGTCCCAAATCCCCTGGTGGGAGAATGTGAGGGTGAATTTCCTGATGGTAAGCTTCGCCCCCAGCCTAACCTTCCCCCCGTCAGTGGGAAAGGGACTTATTCAGAGGTTCCCTGATTCGTAACTCTTAGTTGAAAGGAGCAACCAATATGCCTTACGCCATCAACCACGTCCACATCCGCGCTGCCGACCCCCACGCCACCGCCGCCTGGTACGAAAAGTACTTTGAGGCCAAAAAGGTGTCGGAGCGGGAAGTCATGCCCGGGACCATTACCATAGGAATGGAAGTGGGCGGCCCTACCCGCCTCAACGTTTCCTCCAAGCCTGCCGGTTCTTCCGACGAGCCGGCCGTGGCCGAGTTGAACCGGCTGGGTCTGGAGCACTTCGGATTCCACGTTGACGACCTGGCCGCCGAGCTGTCCAAGTTCGAGGCCGACGGCATACGCGTAGTCCTGCCCCTTACCGAGGTGGTGGGCGGCACCAAGCTGGCCTACATCGAGGGCCCCGACGACGTCCTCATCGAACTGGTTCAGCCCGCCGCCTGAATTTCTAACGGTTAATTCATCAATACTCACGAATATTCACTAATGGCCGCTAACCGTAAGTGCGTCATTAGTGGATATTGGCGCTCATCCGTGGTCAAAGGGGAGAGACATGGTAGAGATAACCGAACGCCTGTGGGAATATGACGTTGTAGAACCCGGGCAGGCCGCCCAGCCCACGCTGGTAACCATTACCGCCGAGCAGATTGCGGAATACGCCGACATTGCCCAGAACCCGGACCCGCGCTACCGCCTGGGCAACGGCAGCGATGAATACGGCGGCGCCGCGGTGCCCATGCCCACCATGGCCGTGTCCTACGCGCCCCTGCTGCGGCCGGAAATTGCCGAAAACAACGGCTTTGTGGCCCTGGAGCATTCCAAAACTGCCCGCCGCCAGACTCCCTTTGCCAAGTGCGAGGCCCGCTGGTTTCGCCCCGCCTTCGTGGGGGACACGATAACCGGCGTGGGGCGGGTGCTGGAGAAGTACGAGCGGCGGGGCAGCAAGTTCGTCACCTTTCGCATCGAGGCCGAAAACCAGCGGGGCGAGCCCGTGGGCCAGTACGACTACACCTGCATCTTCGAGTATGCCTGGGGACAGCGGGAGGCGCCCAGCGACCAGGTTACGGCGGTGCTGCCCCGGTCGGAAGCGGCGGCCCTTAAACCCGCGCCTTCCCAGCCACTGTCTTTCGATTCGATCAGCATTGGCGACGCCCTGGCGGAACTGGCCATCACCGAAAGCCAGGACATAATCAACCGCAAAAGCGAATTCCGCCTGGCTGGCAAGCCCAGCGAGAGCAACATCCACAACGACGAGGAGTTCGCCCGTCAGAACATATTTGGCGGCACCGTCAACGCCGGGCCGGCCACCATGTCCTACGTGGACCAGATGCTCCAGCTTTCCTTCCCGCTCAAGGCCTTCTACAACGGCGGCAGCCTGCTGATGCGGGCCATCACCCCCTTCCGTTCCGGCGACACCGTAACCTTCGGCGGCGAAGTAACCGGCAAGGGGGAAGATAACGGTCGCGGCCTGGTGGAATGCCGGGTAAAGGGCATCAACCAGCGAGGAGACCTGGTCTGCCTGGCCGACGCGGTGATGGTGTTTGGGGAGTGACCAAACCGCAGTCCAGACCCGTACCACAACAGTTTCGTAGGGTCGGCCACGAGGGCCGACCTTTGCCTCTGGCAGGCTCGCGTTCACATGAACCGCATCCGGTAGGGGCGCACAGCCGTGCGCCTCTACGTTGTAAGGACAAACTGTCTTGCCAGATTCCCCCGCCAACCCCTTGACACTCCGTATGACACCCTGCCACGCTGGTAAGAACGGATGTTCTTGTTCCATCGGTACGGGAGGTTGTCGGAATGCTTATCAAGCGCACTCCGGATGTTTACGAAAAAATCGGAATCCTGGGCGGCATGGCTGGCGACGACCTGCTGGCCCCGTCCCGGGACGGGGCCAGCGACAATGGCCGGGGCAACGGCCAGGGCAAGTGGGCCGGCAAGGGAATAACCGGCCCCTACTCGGCTCCCGGCAAGCGGCCCCTGGCCGGGGTGTACCGCGCCGCCATGCCCAACGGCAAGTCCATCAACCTGATGCGGGTGATGTTCACCGACTTCTGCATGATGGACTGCGCCTACTGCCCCAACAGCGTCTATGTTCCCCGCAAGCGGTACGCCTTCAAGGTTGACGAACTGGCCAGCGCCTTCATGGAGCTGCACCGCCGCCACACCGTAGCCGGCCTGTTCCTCAGTTCAGGCATTGCCGGCAGCGGGTCCAAGACCACCGAGCGCATGGTGCAGGTGGTGGAGGTCCTGCGCCGAAAGCACAAGTTCCGGGGCTACGTCCACCTCAAGGTGATGCCCGGGGCCGAGTACCAGTACGTGGAGGCGGCCCACCGGCTGGGCACCCGCCTTTCCGTCAACATCGAGACTCCTACAGCCGAGGCCATGAAGCGCATAAGTCCCCACAAGGACTTCGACGGAGGCATCCTGGCTCCCATGTCCTGGATTAACAACCTGACCCAGGCGTCCAGCGGCGGGGCGGTGGGCCAGGCGACCCAGTTCGTGGTGGGGGCTGCCGAAGAGTCCGACGCCGACATTGTCCGGCGGGTGGACCAGCTCTACGGAGACTGGAACCTGAAGCGGGTCTATTATGCCGCCTTTCTCCCCGCCACGGACACGCCCATGGAGGAGCATCCGCCGGTGCCGCCCATGCGGGAGCACCGCCTGTACCAGATGGACTGGCTCAAGCGCATTTACCACTACACCAACGAGGAACTGGACCTGGCCTTCAACGACGGCGGTTTCCTGCCCCTGGACGAAGACCCCAAGACGGCCATAGCCCTGGAAAACCTGGAGGCCTTTCCCGTGGACCTGAATACGGCCAGCCAGGAACAGTTGCTGCGCGTCCCCGGCCTGGGTCCCACCTCGGCCCAGCGCATCCTGGACAACCGCCAGCATCACAGCATAGACAACTGGCGCGACCTCACGGCCATGGGGGTGGTGCGCAAGCGGGCCTGGCCCTTCGTCGTCTTCCCCGGCCAGCGCCCGCCCTCGGGAAAGCAGCTGAGGCTGGACCTGTTTCCGGAAGGCGCGAAAGACACGTCGGCAGCGGGGCCGGTACCGGCAAATACTGGGGCAACCGCCCCCTGCGGCATGGCAACGTCCTGCGCCGGCTGCGCATTGCAGGGAGCGCCGGGGCACCCGGGGTGAGGGGAGGTTAGAGAAGGTCCAGGGCTTGCTGCGGCAAGACTACCTGTAGCTGGTAGTGCTGGGTAATGCCGGCGGTTTCCAAGTCGGCAATTAAAGGGTTATCGGTGGTGACCAGGGTGGCCCCGGTGGCAACCGCCAGCCTGACTATTTCTACGTCATCCTGGCTGCCCTGGGGTATATTGGTTTCTTCGGAGAATTGAGGGGCGTTGGGAAAGAAACGAAGCTTTCCGTCTCTTTGTCGAGCACCTTGAATTAGGTGAAACACATTGGGTGGCCCTAGCCCCGGGGTGGTCGACCTATACAGCTGTTGTTGGTATTTTTCCCACAAGTTGAAGTCGATAACAATAGAATGGCAGATTTCGATAATCTTATCCAAGAGGTCGACGCAGGTTGCGTCGAAATTACCTTGCGGGTCTTCTTTCCTTTGCGCCAGGATGATTATGTTCTCGTCTAGTATAAACTGCTGGGTCATTCTGATTGTTTTAGCCGGGCAAACTGGGCCTGGGCGAAGCGGTTCATCTCTGCCAGATTGGTCTCGAAAAAGTCGTTGATTCCCCCCTCAATGGTTCCATCCGTAGTGATCCTCAAGTCCTTCGCGGTGCAAATCCCTTCCTCGTCCTTCTCAAAGGAGTAAATCGCCACGTCGTCGGGGGTCAGCTTGCCCTCTGCTACCAGCGTCAGCAGGCGTCCGGTGATGTGCTCGCTGTGGGTGGTCATAATCACCTGCTTGTCCTCTTCGAGGGCCACCTCAGTAATGACCTCCGCCAACTCGGCCTGGGCTTTGGGGTGCAGGTGTATTTCCGGCTCTTCAATCATTACGGTGGCGCCCTTTTCGGCGGAAGTAAGTTGGAGAAGCAGCATTATAAGAGAGTTGGTACCGAAGCCTTCGGAGACTATGTTGACGGGCCCGGAAGCAGTTTCGGACTTTACCTCCACCGATTGCGGAGGAACTATGTTTGTTCGTAGCCCCACGCCGGTAACTCGCTTAAGCAAAGGTGAGATTCTCGCTATGTAGGACGTTGTGTATGCCAAGTTAGTGGCAGTCTGCTTCTCTTGCTTTGTAAGCCCCTCCTCCATAGCTATATCAAGGACCTTTGCATCACTCAACTTGTAAGCAGGCAGGGTTAGCCCACGGATTCCGGGAACTATTAACAGACCAAGTAGGAAACTGTGGAAGACGTTGCTGTCATTTATTGCCTCATTTCGTTCATCTATTCCCCCATACGTCAAAACGTTAGAGTACGAAAATGCGTGTTCCTCACGATTAACCGCAAGACTTCCTTCAATGCCTATCCTTGAACGATTCTGGAAATTATGAAAAACGTCCCTTGGTGTCTCCAGTTTTACTAGGGGGCCATGTAATTTAAGGTTACTTTCTTTATAGTTTTCAGGGTTATTTTCAATCTCCCACGCTCTCTGCTTCAGCAACCCAAACGCCTGCAGTACGCTGGACTTGCCCGTGCCGTTGGCCCCGACAAAGCAGGTAATCCGCTTCGGGTGTATCTCTACGCGTTCAAAACACTTGAAATTTTCCAGGACTATGCCCGTAATCATAAGGCAGCCTCGCTGGATTCAGTATATAAGAAGGTTCGACCGCGGGGCAATTGAGGGGCGAGGCGCTTCGGACCCACAAATTTGACATTACCCCCCATCCTACCTAGACTTGGCTGGTTGGCATTTGCGCTTGGCGGGAAGAGCTTTTGGGCATTCTATCCATAATCGTTAACCGGCTTAACATTGTTAGCGCCTTTCGCGAGCTGGGCGGGTCTCCCCAGCGCGTGCAGACGCTGCGAGCCCTGGCCGCTTCCCAGTTGCTGGTGCAGCTCACCTTCCTGCCAGTTACCCTGGCGACGCCGTCGGTGGGCGACTACTTCGGCGTGGACGTGGATGATGCCGCCTGGACGGTAATCATCCGCCTGCTGATGCTGGGCAGCACCGTGTTCCTCACCTCCCGGCTGGGCGAAAAGTTCGGCCACGTCCGTATCTTCTTCCTGGGCATTGTTGTGCTTACCGTGGCCAACCTGCTGGCTACTACCGCCCAAAGCCTGATGCAGCTCATTTTCTGGTGCGGTGTGGGCGGCTTTGGCGGCGCGCTGATTATCGCCAACTCCAACGCCATCATCGCCCTGGTTTACGAACCCACCGAGCGGGGCCGCGCCTTTGCCGTGCCCGTGACCGCTTCCCGGTTCGGCACCCTTATCGGCCTGCTGCTCTTCGGCCTCTTCCTGGAGTACATAAGCTGGCGACTGGTTTACATGTCGGCCCTGGTGGTGGGCCTGGTCTCCATCTGGTTCTGCCTGCCGGTGCTCAAATACCAGGGTTTCCAGTGGGCCCGGGACGGCGGCCAGCGAGCGCGGGTGAAGATTGACTACCTGGCGGCGGCGGTACTGGTGGCCGTGCTGGGGACCTTCATCCTTTCCGGCTCCCACCTGCACGACGGCGCCGAGTCCTTCACCACGCCCGACGCCCTGTCGTACCACATTCCCATGCACGTCCTGAGCCTGGCGTTGGCCGGCCTGTTCGTGGTTCTGCAGATGCGCAGCCTGGAGCCCTTCCTGGATTTCCGGTACTTCAAGCGCAAATACTTTTCCATGGCCCTGTTCAGCAACACCACCTGCCACATGTCCATGCTGGTCATCTTTACCCTGGTTCCCATAGTGGTGGAGGACGGCCTGGGCTACAGTCCGCTGGTGGTGACGCTGGTGTTGCTGCCCCACCAGACCTTCGGCCTGTGGGTGCCGGCCATCGCGGGCTACATCTATGACAAGTACAATCCCAGGTGGATGGGTCCCATGTCCCTGTTCCTGATTGCGTCGGGCGTGGCCCTGCTGGGCCTGTTTGCCAGCCAGGTGCCCATCTGGGGACTGCCCATACTGCTGCTGCCCGCTTCCATCGGGACTGCCCTGTTCATCTCGCCGTACAACGCGGTGGTGATGAACACCCTGCCGGACAACCGTAGCTTTGCCTCGGGGATGCTGGAAACCACCCGCCAGATGGGGCACACGGTGGGCAGCACCCTGGGAGCCACCATTCTGGGACTGAGCCTGCCGGTGGCCGCCGAGTTTATGACCGCCGCCGAGGCGCAGCCCTACTACCAGCAGGGCTTCCAGATTGCCGCGCTGTCCGTGGTCTGGATAATCGTTGCCGGCGGTATCGTGTCAATTTTCCAGAGAGTCCCGGGCATACGGCCGGACCCGTCGCCCCGGGGCGGCCTTTCACCCCAGCCCGGCGGGGATGATTAGGCCCACTTCCAACAATGCCGGACACACCCCCCACCGAGGCGGAAGTTGACCACATAATAGCTGCGGACAAGTGGATATCCGGGGATATAGAGCGGGTTCCTTCTCGAAACAGAGGGTGGGTGGAGTTCATTTTGAAAGTGGAGAGTGACGAAGGCTGGCCTCTGACACTGGTGGGTAAAGCCAGGCTAGGTCCGCCGTACAAGAGGTGCTTCTCGCTTATTCTGCGCCGCGTGACCTCGGGTTACCGTATATATGCTCTGGACGTTAACGGTAGCCACAGGAATGTTGGTGTTGCCCGGGAAACCTGGCGGTACCGCACCCACAAGCAAAGGTGGCTGAACGACCACGGCGATGGTTTCGCCTTTACCCCTGAAGAATCCATACCTGAAGAAAAAAATGCGGCTTTCCTGGAGTTTTGCCGGGAGTGTAACATAGTGTTCTCAGGTCAAATGGGACAGGTCCCTGCCAGGGGACAATAATGGCTATTGACGAAAGAGAAGTGATCGCAAGATATCTAGAATCCATGGAGGCGGAATTCCGCTGTCAGCGATTTGAAGAGGCGAGCTATCTGGTAGTTACTACTCCTTATCTATACCCAAATAACGACGTGGTAGAACTCCACATAGATGAACTGCCTGAAAACATGGTAGAAGTCTCCGATGGAGGCGAGGCGGAGGTACAACTCTTCAAGCATGGGTTCGAGTTGGCGAAGAACCATCTGGCGTTGCGACACGCGAAGCAAATAGCAGCTACAAGAGCAGTGCATTTCAATGGGGCTGCCTTGACCAAGACCGGCGTCCGTGAAGACTTGGGATCTCTGATGCTGGACGTGATTCAGGTTGCGGTGGGAATTGCCCATTTGCGCTTGGGGTATTCCGCGGATATGTCCTCTCAATAGCCCGGCCCTACGCATGTTTCTTGTCGATGGGCGGAGGACGGGCCGACCCGGGCAAACTGGCTTGCGATTCCAGTGAAACCCTCGCCCCTGTCCCAACAGATCATTCCCCGACGTCAATCGAATGGCAAAGTTATCCAAGGAGTAAACCCATGCCGTCCACCCGCATTGACTTTGAACGCAAGGACTCGCTGGCCGTAATTACCCTTGACCGGCCCGAGTCCCGCAACGCCCTTACCCCGGAAATGGTGGCCGATTTGGGCCGTATCATCGGCGATTGCGCGCGGCCGGAGATTCGAGCGGTGCTGATAACCGGTTCGGGCGGGGCCTTCTGCGCCGGCGCCGACGTAAAGGACTTTGTGGACAGCCTGGAGTCGTCGGGGCCGGAAGGCCTGTCCGGTCACCTGAACCGGCTGGCCGATTCCCTGCACCGGGATGTGGTAATGGGTATCCGGCGGCTGGAAAAACCGGTTGTCGCCGGGGTTAACGGGGTGGCCGCCGGGGCCGGTTTCAGCCTGGCCCTGTGCTGCGACCTGCGGGTGGCCTCGGCCGACGCGCGTTTCATCATGGCCTACGCTGGCATCGGCTGCACCGCCGACGGGGGGTCCACCTACATGCTGCCCCGCATGGTGGGGTTGGGCAAGGCCATGGAAATCTACATGGCCAGCCAGCCCATAGGCGCGGAGTATGCCCTGGAGCTGGGCCTGGTGAACCAGGTGTGCCCAGCCGAGAACTTCGACCGTCACGCCCTGGAGACGGCTACCCGCCTGGCCCAGGGGCCCACGCTGGCCTACGGGAAGGTGAAGGGTCTCTTTGAGGACTCCCTGGGCGCCACGCTGGAGGACCAGTTGAACGCCGAAACCGAGGCCATCAGCAACATAGTCCGTACCGGCGACTTCCAGGAAGGTGTAAAAGCCTTCACCCAGAAGCGCATGCCCTGGTTCCAGGGGAGGTAGAGCCAGCCAAAATAGTCGGCAGCCGCGCCGGTTTCCCTCGCGCAGACTTTGGCATAATATGATAATATGAACGTATCATGTCAAGTGGCAACTCGGTTAACGGCGGTGGCGGGTGGAGGTAACGTTCAGGACGCGCAGATTAGGCCGAGTATTCGGCTCGGATAGACAACTCAGGCGAGAATATGGCGATCCAATGGCAACCGCGATCAGGCGTTGTCTCAATTTGCTGGAACGCGTAGATAGTTTGGCCGGTGTGCCGGTAAGCCCCCCTTACAGAAGGCACAGGCTTTCCGGAAACAGAGCGGGCCAATTCGCAATTGACCTCCTGCATCCCTATCGGTTGATAATGGTGCCCGACCAATACCCGTTCTCGAAGATGGCGGAGTAGATATAAGCGGTGTGATTGCAGTAGAGATCGTTGAGATAGTTGATTACCACTAAGAGGAGGTGGAAGCATGGCGAAAAGAGGCGGCTATCCTTATGAACCGGACTACGTTGTAGCGCCGGGAGAAATCCTGGAAGATTACCTGAACGGTAGGTATGTTTCGCGGAATGAATTGGCGCGAAGGAGCGGCATGTCTCTGGAGCTGATTGAAGGGCTGCTGTCAGGTCAGGCGACCCTGGATGCTGATATAGCCGGGAAGCTGGAAGAAATATTTGACCTGAAGGCCGCGATCTGGCTTCGGATGGAGGACAGTTACCGGCAGGGATTAAAAGAGGGAAAGAAGGTTCCGCTCTTTGACAGGGTTTCTCACTTTGACAAGGAAACGGTCAGCTAGCCCCTAAGCTACCTCCGCGGCCCTAAAATACCTCCTCCATGTAGCCCGCTATTTCCTCCAGCCGGAAGTTGCCCACGGCGATTTCCGGGGCCCAGGTTACCTGGTCCGACGACCACCGCACCGTGCCCGTCCGCTCCGCCCCGATGCCCATAATGCCGTTGATGACCCTCAGAATGTTGTCGTTCATTCTGAGCGTGTTGGGCCGGATGGGTTCGGCCAGCCGCCCGTCCCGAATCACGTATGAGTCGCCCACCACCGTGCCGCTGAAATCCCCGGCGGCGAACCCGTTGACCGGGTAGGTGTACCAGATGCGGCCGATGTAAATGCCCTCGCCCACCCGCCTCAGCAACTCCTCGCGGTCCAGTTCTTCGCTGCCCTCAACCACCAGGTTGGTGGGGACGGTGGAGGGGTGGGCCGCAAAGTCCCGCCCGCCGCCGTTGCCGGCCCTGAATCCATTGCGGGGAAGCAGGCCGGCCTCCACTGCCGCCGGTTCAACTCCCAGCTTCTGGCGGCCTCCCCGGTCGCGCATTACGCGCCGGTAGTTGTAGTAATCGGCCAGCAGCCCCACCAGTCGGCCGTCCTGGATAAGCTGGGTGCGTCCGGTGGGCAGGCCCTCGTCGGTGATGGCCTTGGAGCCGACCCACCCGGGCCGCGCCCCGTCATCGTACAGGGAGAGGACTTCGCCCGCTATCTGCTGGCCGAATTTGCCCATGAAGGGAGAGGCGCTGGCGTGGAAGCTGTCCAGGTAAAGCCCCGGCAGAAGTATCCACTCCAGCAGTTCGGCGACGGGCTGGGGGCCCAGCACCACGCGGTAACTGCCAGTGGGGGCCCGCTGCCCGTACATGGATGCTATGGCCCGGCGAGCGGCCTCGGCGGCAGAACTGCCGGAGAAGTCGGCCAGGTGGCTGTTGACCGACCAGCCGCTACCCTTGGCGTTCAGCGCCTCGACCATGGCCGTGGCGAAGGACATAACCAGGGTGGATTCGTCGTTGCGAGGCTGGGGCATACTGGTGGTGGCGATGGCTATCCTTTCGTGGAGCAGCACCAGGTCGCCGCCGAGAATCAGGCCCAGGTCCTGCAGCTGCGGGTACACGCCGCCCTCCTCCTGGCCGGAGCGAACGCGGTCCAGGGCCGCCAGCAGGTCCTCCGAGGACTGGAAGACATCCAGGGCCTGCTCCAGCATATTCCAGCCGTGGGCCAGCAGCTTGGAGTTTCTCATGCGCACCAGGGTCGGGTCGTGGTACTCGGAAAGGCCGGAGTCGCTCAACAGGTAGGGGGGCAGGGGCCGGGGTAAGTTTTCAAAGTCCGGGTCTCGCACCGCTCCCTGGCGGGCCTTATCCAGCGCTCGCATTGCGCCTGCCAGGGAGACGTCGCTGGGTTCGCTGCCGACGCCGATCTTGGTTCCGTCGTAGCTGCGGAAAGCGGCCCGTACACTTATGCCCGAGGACTCCACCGACTTGGGCTCTTCAATGCCGTTGCAGGGGATGTGGGAGGTGTAGTTGAGGCGAAGAGTCACGTTGGCGTTGGCCGAGGCGAATACCTCGGCTTCCATTACGCCCGGCTGTTGGGAAACGTACTCCAGGGCGTCGCGGACGGCGACGCGCAATGTCTGTGGGGAGTCCATCAGCTAAACCGCGTCCTGATTCTTCTCCCATCGGCCAGGGCGAAGGTGAGTTCATCGTGAGGCTCTACTCCCAGGTCCCGCAATGCAGAGCCGGGCGGTAGTCATGCTGGCGCCGGTATCTACCAGCGCAATGAGAGATTCATAGCGGGACCCGTCGGGAGTCCCAATCTCTATTTCTTTTCTGAAAGCGCCTATTATTCTCCGGTCGAGGAAGGTACGACTTTCCGCCTGACCCCGCAATAAGAGACATTGCCGTCCGGCTACTCCGGACCCACAATCATCTTCAGGAAGTCGTGGCGGGTTATTATGCCCACCAGGCGGCCGCCGTCCACTATGGGCAGGCGGTGAATGTTGGCGCGCAGCATTAACTGCGCGACCCGTTCCATTTCCATGTCCTGGCTGGCCGTAATGACGTGACGCCGCATGACGTCCCGCACCAGCTTTCCGCCCACCTTGTTTGCGGTTTCTTCCAGGTGCCTCGTGGTGGTGGTGGAGCCCAGCATACTGAAGACGTTATCCATAAGCGGGCGGTACTTGGGGCTCAAGCCAAAGTCCGAGTGGGTCAATATCCCAACGACCTTGCCTTCGCCGTTCAGGACGGGCAGGGCGCTGATATCCTGCTCCAGCATCAACCTGGCAGCGTTTTCCACGGTAGAGGTCTCTTCTATTGTTATGACCGGCGTGGTCATCAGGTCTTTGGCAATCATGGTGTTCCTGTCGGCCCTCGGCGAAGTGTTGTTACAAGATGTTGCTACCGGAGTTTAATCTTAACATACCCGACCGACGGGCATGGCGCCGAGAGACATGGTGAAGGGCAATCGCGGCTCAAGTTACGCTATACACCCAAGCTGGAAGTCCTGTCGCCCTGAGTCCTTCGGCTTGGCTCAGAATAAACTCTGCCGAAGGGCCTAATATCATGCCCCCTGGCCCGGTTGCGGGTCCGAAAGTCGGTTTGAAGTCGGTTTGCGGGATGGTGTTCAGGTTCTTCACTCCGTCCAGAATGACAGTTTTGGCCATTCAGGGCAACGTTTCGTCAAGACGCGTTTGCCCTGAGACGTGGTGCAGGGAACGGGCGGCCGCAGGGCAAAGGCATTCTGCCACCTTACCGGATTCCCCAGGGCTAAACGGGACCTGAGACATTACTTGCCAGATTCGAGGTTTCCGCCTGCGCGGGAACGACGGAATCTTCCACATTTAGAATGCGTTTGCCCTGTTCAATACGGCCTTTACAATACCTTAACCGTTCCAATACTGTTTATATTTGACGGAAATATCCTGGCGGGAGTATTCTTTGCCCATGGCAGAGGAAGGGAAATTCAAGGTAATTCGCGAACGCAACGTCATGGTGCCCATGCGGGACGGCACCCTGCTGGCCACCGACGTTTTCCGGCCCGATGCGCCCGGGCGCTTCCCCGTTCTGGTAAACCGCGGGCCCTACGGCAAGGACGACTATGTTGCCGCCCCGGACCACTCCGTGTGGTTCTTTCCCACCCACGGCTACGTGGTGTTGAGCCAGGACTGCCGCGCCCGCTTTGAATCTGAAGGCGACTACTACAATCCCCTGTTCCAGGAGGTGCAGGACGGCTACGACACGGTGGAGTGGGCCGCCCGCCAGCCCTGGAGCAACGGGCGGGTGGGGACCACCGGCCAGTCCTACCTGGGCGCCACCCAGTACACCCTGGCTACCAACAATCCCCTGCCGCCGCACCTGCAGGCCATGGCGCCGGTATCCGCTTCCTCGGATTTTCACCAGAGCTGGGTTTACCACACGGGCGGGGCCATGGAGTGGGGTTGGATGGTGCCCTACGCCATCCACAAGGGCCGCAATACCCTGCAGCGCCTGGGTCGGGACGATTTGCTGGCCCAGATGGACGAGTACGTCCTGGAACCCGGCAATTTTGGCCGTCCCCTGAAGGAAGAGTGGTTTCGACACCTGCCCCTGAAGGACTGGATTGACCGTCTGAAGGAAACCGCTCCCTACTTCGGCGAGTATTTTGAGCAGGAACTGGACGGGCCCTACTGGTGGAAGCTGAATCTGCTGCACAACCTGGACGGCATCAAGATTCCCATGTTCCACGTCAGTTCCTGGTACGACATTTTCCTGGAAGGGGCGCTGAACGCTTATACCGCCATATCCGACCGGGGAGGCGACGATTCTGAAGCGGGAAGGCTGGCTCGCCGCAGCCAGAAGCTGCTGGTGGGTCCCTGGGCCCACATCCGGCCCTACACGCGGGCCACGTCGGGCGATACGGGAGACATAGACTTCGGGCCCGACGCCGCCATTGAACTCCACGACCACCTGCGCCGCTGGTTCGACCACTGGCTCAAGGACATTGACTCCGGATTTATGGATGAGCCGCCCATCTACATTTTCGTGATGGGCGCCGACGGAGTGGGCCGCGGCAGGTGGCGGCACGAAAACGAATGGCCCCTGGCGCGCACCCACTACACCCGGTACTACCTGCATTCCGGCGGGTCGGCCAACACCCGGGCGGGGGACGGCGTCCTGTCCACCTCGCCGCCGGGGGATGAACCCACGGACGGGTACGTCTATGACCCCAACGACCCGGCGCCCACGCTGCGGGGCAATACCCTGATGATTCCCCACGGCGTGCAGGACCAGGGGCCGGCGGAAGACCGTCCCGACGTGCTGGTGTACACCTCCGAGCCGCTGGCATCGGACCTGGAACTGACCGGGCCCATCAAGGTGAAGCTTTACGCCGCCACCAGCGCGGTGGACACCGACTTTACCGCCAAGCTAGTGGACGTCCGTCCCGACGGCTTTGCCCACAACCTGCAGGACGGGATTGTCCGGGCCCGCTACCGGACCTCGGCGCGGCGGCCGTCCTACGTTACGCCGGGGCGGGTGCATGAGTACGAAATTGACCTTTGGGCGACCAGCCATGTATTGAAGCCGGGGCACCGCCTGCGGGTGGAGATTTCCAGCAGCAACTTCCCCCGCTTCGACCGCAATCCCAACACGGGCGCGCCCCTGGGCGAGGATGCCCGGCTGGAAGCCGCCCTGCAGACCATTCACCATAGCGGGGAGTACCCTTCGCATATAGTGCTGCCGGTGATACCCCGGTAGAGGCTCTAAGGTAGAAGCTTTGAGGAAAACTAAAGGAAAGTGGTCTTGAGAAAACATTTCCCCTCTCTCCCAGGGAGAGGGGCCGGGGGTGAGGGCCCCCTCATTGGGAGGAAACCGGGATGACAACAGGAACCAACATCTTTACCCAGGAACAGCGAGACATTGTGACCGCGGCTTACAACCGTCTCATACCTGCCCAGGACAAGTTTCCGGCGGCCGGCGATCTGGGCGGCGCCCGGTTTGTGGAGCAGGTGGCGGCAAAGAACATTGCCCTGCGCCGCTCCTTTTCGGAGGGACTGGCCCAACTGGAGATTGCGGCGTCGCGACGGGGCAGTTCCGGTTTCTCTGGACTGTCGGCAGCGGAACAGGATGCCACCCTGAGGGAAGTGGAGTCGGAGTGTCCCGTCTTCTTCCGGGAATTTGTGCGGCAGTGCTACAACTTCTACTACACCAACCCGGACGTGTTCGACCTGATCGGATACTCGCTGCCTGAGCCCCAGGACTACCAGCCTCTTCCCTTTGACGAGAGCCTGCTGGAGCCGGTAAGACAGCGCGGTCAGATGTGGAGGCCCGTATAGCCCAACTCGTACAAGGCGGCCCGTGCAGCCTAGGTAGAGGAGTCCATAAAGAGAGTCCAGGTAATCCGTCCCCGTGGAAGTCGTCACCCTGAAGTCGGAGGTGGAACAATGTTAAGAGTAGATTTGGATCGGCAAGTCGCCCATCTCCAGGAAGAGATAGCCCTGATGGCCAACGTGGTGGACAAGGCTATCTACCGCTCGGTGGAAGCCCTGAAAAACCGGGACCTGGACGAGTCCCAGGCCGTCATAGACGGGGACGATTACATAGACAAGAAACGCTACGAGATCGAGGAGCTTTGCGTGGACCTCATAGCGACCCGTCAGCCCATGGCGGGAGACCTGCGGGCCATAGTTGCCATGCTGCACATTGCCGTTGAACTGGAGCGCATGGGCGACTACGCCGAGGGAATCGCCAAAATCAGCCTGCTGATGGGGGATGAGCCGCCGCTGAAGCCCCTGATAGACATTCCCCGCATGGCCAATAAGGCCACGGAAATGCTGCGCAACAGCGTTGATTCCCTGGTGGAGCGGGACCAGGCCAAGGCCGAACAGGTGCTGGATGACGACGATGAGGTGGATGACCTCTACGACCAGGTGTACCGGGAACTGCTGCTGTTCATGATCCAGGACCCGCGCAGCATCCAGCGGGCCACCTATCTGCTGTGGGCGGCCCACGACCTGGAGCGCATCGCCGACCGGGCCACCAACATAGCGGAGCGGGTTATTTTCCTGATTACGGGGCGGATTCGGAAGGAAAAGGTGAGCAAGTATTAGGGTCTGTCGTTAAATTGAAAGCGGGAGCTTCCGAGCATCCCTTTTCGCTGTTCTCGCGTAGGCGGGAACCTGGACCGGCTGTAGTTGAGATTCCTGCCTTCGCAGGAATGACGGCGCCTTCGCAGGAATGACGGTGAATTTGACGACACGCCCTGGTGGCCCGACCGGTTTGAAATGATGGATTAATAGCCTGTATCGTCATTCCGACTTTGACCAGAAATCTAGAAAGGGTGCAAAAGGGTGCAAAAGGGCTTTGCACAATGAATCAAAATTCACGATAATTGAACTGGATTATGCACAACGAATCGGACCCAAAAGACTGATTGACCAAAGTCGCCTCTCAAGCAGAACACACCAAACTTCCGCCACCCCCCCAACCCTGCTACACTAACCGGGCAGAACTAACCGGGCAGAAGTCCGGCCCACCCACACAAGGATGACAGGCCATGCAGCAGCCACTAGAAGATAGATTAGCCGCCCTTGAAGCGTCGGTCCAACGGCACGAACAAACCACAGCCCGTCTGGACACCATTATCGAGAACCACGACGAACTTCTGGAAAGAATCATGTCCAACCTGGAAGCCCTCCAATCCAGCCAGGAAGCCCTGAAATCCAACCAGGAAGCAATCGTCAACCTGCTGGAAGAATTGACTCGCGACGCAGCCATCACCCGCCACCTCTGGCTCCGTCTGGCCCAGCGCTATGGCTGGCTTGACGACGAGCAGAACGGTACCCAGCCGGACACGCCCATCTAACCGCTAAGAAACACAAATGCCCCACGACAGCGTCCCCCCAATGCAGCCAACAGGACACATCGCCTGCCAACCGCTACAACCACGCCAACCCCGAACAGCAGCAAGATACGCCGCAAACTGCGATAATCCTTCCCGCAGTCCACTTTGAGTCCCTCAATCGGGTTAAGGGGCAGGATTTTGGGCCCTTCGGCAAGCTCAGGGCGACGTGGCCTACGGCTTACCGTAACATGCAATTGGTCTGGCAGTTTTTCCGCTCACCATTAGCGGGCTTTCGGGATTGCCCATTAACGCAACGGCATTGGACTGCAAGAAATAAGGCCAGGGCGGAGTCATTTCCGCCCTGGCCTTTCGTTTGCCGCTTTGTTCTCCCGATAGTGAGGGCGGCGGTTACGCTATCAGGGCCAGTTGTTGCTGCTGCCGGGGGGCGTTCAGTTCCCTGGGCGGCGTGACCGAGGGCAGGCGGTGCCGGTGGCGCGCCTCTTTTACCAGGTTCAGCACCGACTCGGTGTAGTCCTTTTCGGCGTAGGTGTTGCGGTAGAGCCGCTGGTACCCGGGGGTTAGGTGGGGGTAAGACTCCCGCAGCATGGGCATGAACCACTCCTTGGAGCCGGGCTTGAGAAACAGCAGGTTGGCGGACAGGAACTGGGCGTGATGCTGGGCGGCGGCCTGCACGGTCTCTTCGATGGCCTCGGCGCTGTCGGAAATGCCCGGCAGCAGGGGGGCCATCATCACCCCGGCGGGAATCCCGTTCTCCACCAGGTATTGCATGGCTTCCAGCCTGGCCCGGGGATTGGGCGTGCCGGGCTCCGTCCGCTTCCAGACCGACTCGTCCACGCTGCCCACGCTGAAAATTACCTGGGCGTCGGCGGCGTGGTACAGGTCCTGCAACACGTCCACATCCCGGCGCGCCAGCGTGCCCTTGGTGGTTATGGATGCGGGGTTGCGGTATTCGGCCAGGACCTCGATTAGCTGGCGGGTAAGCCGGTACTGGGCCTCGGCCGGCTCGTAGGGGTCGGAGGCGGTGCCGATGGCCACGGGCTCGCCCTGCCACCGGGGCTTGCGCAGTTCGTCCCGCAGCACCTGGGGAGCGTTGACCTTGGCAAACACCCGCTGGTCGAATTCCTCCCCGGCGTTCATGCCCCAGAACTCGTGAGTGGGACGGGCGTAGCAATAGCGGCAGGCATGGCGACAGCCCCGGTACGGATTCAGGGTCCAGCGGAAGGGATAGCCCGGAACATCCACCCGGTTGAGCAGGGTCTTGCAGGTAATTTCCTGTACCTCGGCCTGGGCCATGACATCACCCCGTTGACACGTTATAGAACAAGTGTACTAATAGTACAGATGTTCGTGAGGGATGTCAACAGCCGGATGCTGACGGCAGGGCAATCGCGTCTTAACGAAAGGTTGTCCTGAATGGGCAAAACTGTCATTCTGAACGGAGTGAAGAATCTAAACGCCTTCCCACATACCGGCTTTGGGATCCCGTAACCGGGCTGAGGGGAAGGATTTTGGGCCCCTCGGCAGGCTCTGGGCGGCATGACTTCCTGCTTGGGTGTGCAGCGTAAGCTAATACGCGATTGCCCTGTGTTGTTCCTGAGTTTTCGGGAATGTTGATCCAGCCGGTCGAGGTTCCCGCCTTCGCGGGAACGACGGGTTGGGGCCTGCCCTTCGGCAAGCTCAGGGCGGCATGACTTCCTGCTTGGGTGTGCAGCGTAAGCTAATACGCGATTGCCCTGTGTTGTTCCTGAGTTTTCGGGAATGTTGGGCCAGCCGGTCAAGGTTCCCGCCTTCGCGGGAACGACGGGTTGGGCGTACTGCTTAGGTCAATAGGCGATTGCCCTAAGTTGGGCAACCTTCGGGCAGGCGTTGGCGGGGCGGCGCTCGTGGTAAGCTTGTCCGGGCGCCTGGCCGCATCTTTGGCTGGGAACAGGGGAAGGAGATTCCTCCTCAATGCCAGGGGCTTAGTGAGTGAGAAGCAGCACGGGTAAGGAGCGGGACGGCTATGCAGCGCAATTCGGCAGACGTGGTTGTTATTGGCGGCGGCGTCATCGGGACCAGTGTTGCCTTGCACCTGGCCCAGCAGGGCGCGGGGGAGGTCTTGCTGGTGGAGAAGGGGGGCCTGGCCAGCGGCGCCACCGGCCGGTCCGGCTCCATGGTGCGGGAGCATTACCTGCACCCCGTCCTGGTTGAGATGGCCATGGAGGCCAGCCGCGCCTTTCACAACTTTGGAGAAATCTACGGCGGGGATGCCCGGTTTCAGCAGACGGGCCGGGTCCTGCTGTTCAATGAGCATGATGCCGACGCGGCCCGGGCCAACGTGGCCATGAACCGGGAACTGGGCGTGGATATCCGTCTCGTCACGCCCGCCGAGATAGAAGAACTGCTCCCGCGCATTTGCCTGGACGGCGTGGTTCTGGGAGCCTATGAGCCGACCTCCGGGTATGCCGACCCTGTAGCCACCACCTACGCATTCGCCCGGCGAGCCGCCGACCTGGGCGTCAGGATACTGACGAACTGCCAGGTCACCGGCTTTACGGTGGAAGGCGGGCGGCTGACCGGGCTGGAGACGGGCAACGGAATCATAGGCGCGAGCGCCGCCGTGGCGGTCACCGGGCCCTGGACCAACAGGCTGGCGGGGACGCTTGGAGAGTCCCTGCCCATTGCGCCCACCCGGGTGCAGATGGTGCACCTGCGGCGGCCGCCGCCCCTGGAACGGTTCACCGCCACCGTAATTGACCAGACCAGCGGCGCATACTACCGGGCCAATGCCGGGTTTCATTCCCTGATGGGGGGAGAGGCCCCGGAGGAAATGAACGAAGTGGTCAATCCCGACGCCTACGGGTTGAACGCCGACCACGACACCATCGTCAGGTATTGGGAGCGGGCCCGCTTCCGGTTCCCCGACTTTGCCGCGACGACGCCCCTGGGCGGCTACGGCTCCCTTTACGACATGACGCCTGACGGCAACCCCATATTGGACGAGTCGGCGGCGGTGCGGGGCCTGTACTGGGCGGCGGGCTTCAGCGGCCACGGCTTCAAGCTGTCGCCGGTTATCGGGCCGATGATGGCGGGGCTGGCGCTGCACGGCGAAAGCAAGGCGCATCCCCTGGAGGGTTTTCGTAAAGACCGTTTCACCCGGGGCGGCTCGTTGCTGCCGGCGCATCCCTACGTGGGCAGGGCGCACCCCTGACGGCGGGGTATTTTGCTCGTTGGTGCAATGTAGGGGCGCACGGCCGTGCGCCCCCTGCGGCCTGGCAGGGTTGAAAGGCGGTTCAGGGTTTTGGCCAGGTTATGAGGAGTTCCCGGGAGGGTTGGCGCCACAGGGGTTTGTACCCTCCGGCTTCGTAGCTGAACAAGCGGTCAAAGTTGCGGGATACCACCTGTTCGGCGGAGGCAATATCCCCTTCACGCACCCAGCCGCTTTCGAGGACGTCGCTGATGGCCGCCTGCCGGGCGCTGAGGACATTGCCCTCCCACCAGGGTGAGTCGGGCAGCATGATAAGGTCCGGCAGAAGGCCCATGTCCCACAGGACGCCCATCAGGTCGCGAAAGCCGGGCACGGGGGCCATTGCCTCCCCGTAGAGAAGCTCGAACAGGGTTGCCTCGCTGTTGGGCGGGGACACGCTCCACAGGGTTATCATCACCCGGCGACGGGCCGCGGCCTCCAGCTTTTCAATGAAGGGCACGATGTCGCGGACGAAGTAGGTCACGTCCGCCGAAAAGACCACGTCACCCGCCAGGTCACCCGCCACGTCACCCGTCACGTCCTTGGCCCCGTTGCCGGTATCCAGCCAGGCCGCGGGGATGCGCCGGGCGTTGGCGATGCCCGCCTCGCGCCGGCTTTCTTCAAACTCGGCGCCCATGGCCGGAGAGGGGTCAACCACGATGGCCTCCCGGCAGCGCAGGGCCAGGGGCAGGCTAACCCGCCCCGCTCCGCCGCCCACGTCCACGAAAACGTCGTCGGGCCGCACGTAGCCGGCGATTATCTCCAGGTTGGGTTCCAGGGTCCGGCGGGGATCGAATCGGAACAGCCGGGCCAGCCGGGGCGTCCACGGGTCGGCGGACGGGGCCCCGTCCGCTCCGAAGAGGCGGCGCTGCTGCTCGGCGATGGCGTCAAAGCGGGAAGCGAATCGGGCGGCGGGTGTCATTGGGCCCTCCCCTGGTTAGAGACTGGGTTAATTGTACTAGACTAGTGGTTCAACTTGTTTGAAATGATGGGTGAAATTGCTTCTCTACGTCGTTCCGGCGAAGGCCGGAACCCAGGAGTCCTGAAGGTAAGGAACCATGTCCGGCGCTAACCTTCCTGGATTCCGGCCTGCGCCGGAATGACGGGGGGGTGGCGGGGCCGGGGCGCACAACGTGCATCGGCCCATCTCTCCCCTCTCCCCCTGGGAGAGGGGCCGGGGGTGAGGGCGTTCCCCTCCCCCCAACCAAAAAACGCCCCCCGGCGCATGGCCGGGGGGCGTGGTGGTTTGCCTCGCTACTGGTTTGTCGCTAAGGGTTAGGGCCTAGCGGCGGGGCATAACAAAGGGCATGGCTATGGCGATTATCACGGCCACTATGGCTATGATGATGGCGATTACCCCCGTGGTGCCGCTGGCATCTACGCCGTTGGCTCCGGCGGGGCCGCGCTCACCAGCAGCGCCGGCAGGACCGGCCTCGCCGGCGGGGCCAGCCTCACCGGCGGGACCCTGGGCTCCCGGGTCTCCCTGGGGGCCTACCGGGCCGCGGGCTCCGGCTTCACCGGCAGGGCCTTGCGGGCCGGCTTCGCCATTGGCTCCGTCCGCACCGGCGGGGCCGCGGGAACCGGCAGGGCCGGCCGGGCCAGCAGGACCGGCCGGGCCGGTGTCGCCCTTGGCGCCCGGAGGGCCTGGGGGTCCCTGCCGCCCAACGGCCTGGGCCGCGGTAGCAGTGATTTCAAAGCCCCGGGTCCTCATCCCTGAGGTCCAGCCGTCCAGGGACTGCGAGGCCTTTACGTCGTTTACCATGAAGGTGACCATGGCTCCGCCGGGGTCGCCAACGTCCACGCGGACGCTGCCGTTGGCTCCAACGGTGCCTTCGCCTACCTTCATGTCGCCGGCGTGGGCGGTTACCATGGTGCCCGCCGGCGCCGTTGCTCCGTTCAACTTGACCATTGCCATTACCACGTGAGGCGGCAAGCTCTGCGCAAGTACGCCCATGGGCAGCGCAGCCAGCATCGCCACCAGGGCAAGCAAGGCCAGGATTCTACTGACTTTTGCCATTGATTCCTCCTGTCAATCTAGGGTCTGTGCCGGGTGCGCCTTGTTTATCCACGAATCGGCACGAATGAGCACGAATGTTTTTTTAGTTGTCCCTGCATTTGCGCCCATTTTCGGTCATCATCGTGGCTCCCCCCTTCGGTTGCGTGTAGTTCCTTACGTTCCGGGGGTTAGGGGCGGATTTCCCCGTGGGGGAGAACCCGCCCCTGAAGGCGCCTATTCCTGGCCTTGTCCTACCAAACTATCTGGTTCCAGCAGTTGCCTGCGTTACAGGTGAGGTTCCTGGTCTTGTGGTTAAGGATGACCTCCTGGGTGGCCTTAACCTGGATCAGGTAGGTCTCGCCGGTAATTACGTTGACCAGGTCGCTGCCGTCCAGGCCATCGTAGAAGCTCCACACCTTGCTGTCGTTGTTGAAGTGCCAGATGCTGTCCAGGTTGTCACCCAGGGGCTCCAGTGCTTCAGCAACAGGCTTGATGTCGCCGGGGTTGACGCCGGACTCGGTTACCGTGAAGCCGGCGCTGGCGGTGGTCTTGCCCACCTGGACCTCAATGGTCTGGATACCCACGTCCAGGCCGGGAACGATCACGTCGAAGGAGACCATGCCGTTAACGTCGGAGCTGGGCCGCGGCGTCGGCGTGATGTCTATCGAACCAATCATTACCGAGTTCACCGGAACGAAGGACCGGAAGCCTTCACCGCTGATGGTGAGGCTGGAACCGGGGCTGCCGCTGGTGGCGGACAGGTTGATTATGCCCTCGGGGACATCGTGGCTCACGTTAATGGTCCACGGGCCGCCGTTCTGGGCGGTGCCAAAGCTTACCGACACGTCGTTGGTCGAGGGGATGGCAGACGTGGTGGGTATGCGCATCTGGGCCTCGAAGCGACCGCTGGCGTCGGGCACCGTGGAAACGGTGGTGGACGACGCTACGCCGGAGCCATAGACAATCTGTACGTTGAAGCTGTTGCCTTCCTCGTTCCTGCTGGGGAAGTTCTCGCCCCGTACCACGGCAATGGTGCCCACGCGGCCACTGTCCGGGGTGATGCTTACCTTCCGTTCCGGCACCGTCACCTTGACGCCGCCGGACCGACCGCCGTTGTCCTCGATCCGAACCGTATGCACACCGGAGGAAACGGTGCTGGTGCTCAGGGGCAGGTTCACGGAGGCGTTCCAGTTGCCGCCGCCGTCTATCCGTACCGCCTGGCCGTCATTGATCCTGCCGGCATCAATAGCCGTACCGGCAAAAGTGATTTCCTTGATGGTGCTGCTGGGGGTGAAACCATTACCAATCAGGCTTACCCGCTGGTTGGCCAACACCGTGGACGGAGTGGACGTTACCAGGGGACCGGAGATGGTGATGTTGGTGTTGTCATCACCGCCGGTGGTTACAACCTGAAGGTCCTGCAGACCCAAGGGAGCGTCATTGGGGATTACCACCCGGAAGCTCGTGCCGTTGGGCACCCAAGCTGAGTAGCCAGTGCCACAAGCGGCCATCAGACTTACTGCTCCACCGGCGTCCGGTGTGCAGAGGGTCCTGCGGGCTATCTTCACGGCTGACACAGTGGCGCCAGGCGCGAAGTCGTACAGCTGCACCAGCAAGCTGTCACCAGGGCTGCCCTGCGTGGGGCTTACCGAGATGGAAGGCTCCAGGTTGAAGGGCTCCGAAGCGGTACCCCTGTTGCTCCTGCCGTCCACAGCGTTGATGAAGTTGTCACCGTGCTTGAACAGAGGAGAGGTGATGGTAAACGAGCAGGTAGCCACACCGTCAGCGGCCAGGCCGGTGCACAGAGAGGTACCCGCATTAAAGTCGGCGGCTGTTAGGCCATCGCTCTCCATGCGCAGGAAGGTGACGGAGGTCCCATTCTTGAACCCCTTGCCGGTGACCATTATGTCGTCGCCCCGGCCGCCTTCGTCCTCGCTGAGGCTGATGGTCCGCTTGACCGTGAACTCTTCAGTCTCCATTACATCCGAAGTGCTCGGGTCGTCGGCATTGACCACCAAGGTCTGACCGTCAACGGTCATGTCGCCGTAACTTCCGCCTTCTTCGGGGTTCTTGATACCCGCGGCGGTGCGGAAGATGATGGTTACGTTCTGACCCATTTCAATGTTCTGAACGCCATCGGTGTCCGGGTCCATGTCGCCCAGGACCATGGTGATTTCCTGGTCGTCCACGGCGATGTCGGACGGGTTAGCAACGTTGCTGCCGGCCTGGACCGTTACCGTGGAGGTAGCGATGGTTGACGGTACCTGGAAGTCTTCGTCCGTGAACTGTACTACCAGATCATTGACCCCAGGCACATACCTCTTGCTGGCATTGAACATCACCGTGTAACGGGCGTTCTTGGCGGGGTTGTAACTTGAAGCTTCGATCCTGGGAAGGAACATTTCCGGCCCAGTCGGAATATCCGCCTTTGCAGGGGTGACCATTACCATGCCTACCGGGCCATTGACGCTGCCGACCCGAGCACGGACTTTAATCGTGTATTCGGTTCCAACGGTGAGCCCGGAAATCATTGCATACCTGGCCCTGCCGCTGAAAATGGTCATCCATACATCGTCCGCGGTGCTGTCGGACTCTTTGTAGCTGTACTGCCAGCTAGTGATCCGGTCGTCAAGAGGGTCACCCCATCGGACCGTCACGGAACCTGCGTCGTCAGCAGCGTCGCTTGCCGTGTTATCTTCGTAACGCAGGGATGAGGGCATGTTGGGAGCGGGAACCGTTACATCGCTAGGGTCTGTTACTTCGAATATGAATTCCTGCGTCGGGTCGTCATCCATATCGCCGAAGCCATCCCTAGCGTAGACTGTAATCGTGGTATAGCCTACAGTCAGCGGCCGGATAGTCAGGCCATCTACCATGACGTCGTCGGCGGTATCTGGCGTGCCCTTATCGTCGGTGACCTTACCGATTCGAAGGCTGACGTGCCCCCCCGGGTCTGAAGAAGCCGCATAGCCGGTTATCTTACCGGTACCAGCCCCGTCGTCGAATTTATCCTCCAGGATAACGTCAACAGGATCCGTGCCTGCGTCTGCTTCCATATCCGCAATACTGCCTACATCGGTTGCAGGAGTAGAGGGCATCACGGTAAGCTCAATGGTTTCTGTCAGCGTACCACCGGCAGGATCCGTAAGCACCGCCGTCGCCGTAACCGTAATAGTTGTTGTGCCTTCCGTGTCGAGAGCGCTCGCAGCTATGGTCAACTTCCCAAAGTCATCGCTGGTCATAGCCGGGGTTATCAACTCTGCATCTTCAATACCAGGGTCAGTGGTACCCGGCGTCGTTTCTGTAGCGCTAAACGCCGTTATATCACCGGTCCCCAACCCGTCCGTAAAGTAATCAAATAGATTCAGCTCGTAAGCTGCCCCTATGTAAGCATTCTGGTTGGGTATGTCGTCGCTGGTAGCCGCCGTCGACGCCTGAATGTCGAAGGTCAACGTAACCATAGTGACCGGATCAATCAGGTCATCGGCTGTGTCGCCATCCATCGCGTACAATGTCACGCTCGCCTCGGAATTAGCAGCGTCAGCGTTCGGCGTCACCTCTATATTGGCTTCTCCATCGCTATCAACTTCCACCGGATTTACGTCAATAGCAGGCGTTTCCTTGTTGCCATCATGGTCTATGCCAACAGTGCTAGGTAGAGCCGCATCACTTTCCCCTGTCACTCCCAGCCTATCAGCATCAGTAGCCGGCATAACTGCACTGATACCTATATGGCTCAGGTCGTTATGCTCGATGTACTGAGCGAGATCGACAACCGTCTCATGGCTGGTATAAACCGGGAGTGGATTTTCCTGCGGGCTGGCCGTCCTGTCAGTCAACTCGGCATCGGCCGGCTGGCCGACGGCGGCCATGGCCGGGTTAGCCAGGCTCATACTGCCGAAGACGGCGGCGAGAGCCAGGGCCACCACCACGGCGAGGCCAATAATCGGGGTAAATCCTCTTACCATTTATAAACTCCTTCTCCTGCATTGCGCCCGTTAGTCTGGACGCTTCATTAGGGAACGTGGTTTATGAATAAATCATTCTTCTGGGCACCTGCTGTTTTGTCGCAAGCAACCCTCCAACCATAGACACCTCCTGCAAATTGGTTTGAGTATGCATTCCGGGAAACGGAATCACCAGTGCGGATGAATTACCGCGGAATGTTAATAAACATAGTATAGGGTTTGTGTTACCCAAGCGTTACGGGAAACCGGGGCGAGTTTTCATAAGTTTAAGCGGTGGCGGGTTTACAGATTGTGAAGCTGGCTGCTGTTTTTTACGATAGCATTTGGCGTGAAGGGTAGTGCTGCCCGGTCGGTCATTGGATGCCGAGGAAGTTGAGGATTTGTCGCTCTCTTTCGAGGTCCGCCCGATTGGGCCAGCCATCCGGATATTCGGGTTCGGGTTCTTGCGGCTGGCGCTCTGCTGCGAACAGGGCGTCCTCAACTTCTCCTAGGGATGGGATGATGTAAGCACGGAACGACGGGTCTAAAGGGTGTCTTTGCATAGGGGCCTCCTAAAATCTGGATTCCCCTCACGCCAATTCTATATCAACTATACAGCAAGGATATTTGGAACGCAAAAGGCCCCGCCGGACAAGTCAACAGCGGGGCCGAAACTAAGGAGTTGGCCCTGGTAAGGAGGCCAACGCCTAAACCTTAAATATAGACGGGTGAAAAGTCAAGGGGCCCCGGCGATGCTCACGCGATCGCTCGCGCTGCGGTGCCGAGGCCTTTGGAGGTTATCCCCCATGGTAAAGAGGATAGCCAAATCAAATTTACCGAGAATCAATCACATAGTCAATCCCTTGCAGGAGCACGCTTCATGGCAGGCTGTTAATTACCCAATTGTTCCCATCCCGCGTGATCCTAAGGCCGTTGACGTGGGCGCTGTCGCCGGTGAACCGCAAGCTGGCTCCGCCGTTGCTGCCAACCTGTATAACAAACTCCGACGCGGCATGGCTACAGCTCTGGCCGGGCCCCAAAGACAGCCCCACACTACACGCACCCCCGGGCGCGGGTGTAGGCGTAGGCGAAGCGGCACCCGCTACCGGGGTGGCCTCCACCGGATCCGACCAATTACCCCAGCGACTGTTACCGTCCAACCGCGACCTCACCCAGTACCGGTACTCGGTCCCATTGTCGAGGCCCTCAGCCGTATAGGAATTGGCTGACCCAACATCAGATATTCGGGAGTCATTGCTAGCCAAATTTCGCTCGAATATCTGATGCTGCTGCTGGTCTTGGTGACGAGTCCACGTTAGTGTCACCTGGCCGTCGCCCGCCTGAGCGCTGACGTTACACGGATACTGGTCGCTAGGACAGGAAGCAGACCCAGGAGTAGGCGTAGATGTTGGTGTGGGCGTAGGTGCGGGTGTCGGCGTACCTGGCCCCGGTGTAACCGTGGGTGCAGGAGTGGGCGTGGGTCCCGGCACGCTCGACGCGGGAGTAGCTTCTACTGGAGACGACCAGTTCCCCCAAGTATGAGCACCACTAAAGCGAGAACGCACCCAGAAGCGGTATTCAGTCCCATTCTCCAGACCGGTGGCGGTATAAGTGCTAACTGCCCCCACGCTTAATATCGTATCCTCGTTGCTAGCCAAATTCCTCATGTAGACCTGGTGCTGTTGGTGGTCCTTGCGATGAGTCCAGGTAAGGGTCACCTGGCCTTCACCGACCTCGGTCTTCACGTCGCAGGGATACGTGTTGTTGCGACAGACTTCGGGTATTTGAGCGAAGCCATGCCCCCAAGTGTTGTCCGGTCCCGGAGTTCCACGTTCCACCGCATGGCTTTTCAGGTAGGAGGCCACTTGCTGCGGTGTAAATGAGGGATTCTCCTGCTTCACCAAAGCAGCCAGTCCCGCAACATGGGGAGAAGCCTGGCTGGTACCGGCGAACCAGCAATCCTCCCCATCGTCACGTCGGGTGCGGCGTTCGTAGGTGACGGAGGCAGCGCAATCAACGCCTACAATGTCGGGCTTGATTCGGTTGTCGGGGGTGGGTCCGCGGCTACTGAAAGGTTCAACGGAATTGGTGTCGTAAAAGGGAGCCGCCCCCACCGCCAACAGGCCGGGGTTGGCGCTTTCGGCAGGATTGGTAATGCTACCGGCACCGGTGAAGTGCTCGAGACCTCCGGGACCCGAAAACAATTCCAACTGGACCCAATCGGGAGCGGGCCCAGCGTGGTGGACTATGATGACGCCCACGTTCCCGGTGCTGATTGGAGATCGAAAACGGATGAATTCAAAAGGTACGTGGCTGCTTCCTCCCGACTGCTCGTAGTCGCTCCAGCTTAGGCCCCATTCGCTGGGGATATTGAAAACATCATCAGTGCTCGTGTCCCACAGGTACACGTCCAAATCGGTGGTAGCACCGCCCCAACTATCCTCCCAACGCAGTTGGATTAAGTACCTCGCGCACTCCCGGAGGTCAACGAAATTCACCTCAACGCGCGCGTCGTCGAAGTTCATAATGTTGTCGTCATCCGGGTCTAAGAACCCGCCAAACCAAGTATTCTCTGCGCTGTTGCCCGCAGCGTTTACCCAGGTGATACCAGCAGCCTCGGCCTGGTCAACGGTGTTCAGGGGGGAGCTGCTAAGGGGGGAAGTGCCATCGCCGCGGCTTCCATAGTGAGTCCACCCTACGGAGTGGTTGATGACTTGTACCCCCTGGCTTGCCATCCACTGGACGGTTGATTGCAGGTCCGCATACGAACCCGGATTCGATATATAGAGGGTTGCTCCCGGAGCGATGTCAGTCACCGCCTCAGCCACTCCCGTACCGTGAACGCTGCCGGTATTACCAAGAGAGCATTGGTTAAAGTCCGGACGGGGATTCGAGGCCATGCAGTCTGCCGGGTCGTTGGTATACCTGCCCGTTCCGGTGTAGCACCGGGCCACAACATTGGTGGGCAGTTCCACGCCCATCAGGTCAGAATAGTTGGTGAAGCCCACGTCGATTATTCCCACCTTGACTCCCGCCCCCCGGTATTCGGCGTTGTGCCAGCGGTCGGCATGGTGCAACGTCACCGCCTGGCTGGTGACGTTGCCATAGGCCGGTTGAGGAGGGACCACCTCCCAGACCCGGGTAACGCCCGGGCGCTCGGAGAGGCTACCCAGAAGACCCACGGGCACATAGGCTTCAATATAGTCGCTACCCACATTGCGGGGGTCGCCACCATTGTCCTCCAAGAACTCCATCACCTCAGCGACGTGGCTATCAAGGTAAACGACAACGGCCACTGATCCACCACTATATACCGGCGCTTGTTCTGCGGCCTGCTGCTCGGACACCTGGCCGGAATTATAGCCCTCTACCAATCGGTTAAGGTGAGTGCTCAAGACTGGATAAGCCGGACTGGATTTGGCGGGGGCCTTGGGTTCGTCGTCGGCGGTCGCCCCGGGGATGGTCGTCCCTAGTGTGGCTACCAGCACGAGCAGAACCGCCACTGCCAAGACTCTCAAATATTTATTCGGCATAACGATGTCTCCTCTGTTTGATAACGAAAGCAGGACTGCGGCGTGAACAAAGAGCAGAAAGGTGAAGGTTGGTCGCGAGCGTGCCTCTTAACCATGCTGTGAGTTCTTGTAGGCCAAGTTTATAGGAAGCTGGTGGGCAAGTAAAGCCGCCTTGCTGGCCTCATCTGTTGACAGTTAGCTAATCCCTCGTTTTTTCTATTCTGGCGACACTTCTCAGGCTGTCCAAAAAGGGCAAAAAGGCGTAATATTGGCTTGGGTTAGCCCTGTCCCCTGCTACGCCTTTCTCCTGATGAAGTGTCGCTACTAATTCGGGCCAGTGGCAGGGGGCTCCCCACAAGCCCCTCGGTTTCTTTGATAGCGCAAACTGCTGATGTATCATTACCCCACCACACTCGGGAGGAATCTAACTTGAACAGGGTTATATTAGTCATACTTGCCTTCGGCCTGGCCCTGGTCGCGGGCGTGGTCATATCGGTGCCCGCCTGGGCCAGTAATGAGCAGGTCGCCAGCAAGCCCCTGGTCATGCCCCAAGTAACTCCGCAGCCGGAGCCCACGCCCACGCCCACCAGCTTCGCGGCATTTGCCACCGCTCTGTGCGACTCGGGCCAGCCCGAATTTAGGAAGGTCCACCAGCGCGAGGACTCGTGGGCCCTCTCCTGGCGCGTAGATGACGATTCGGGCGAGTGGGACGAAATACCGGCGGAGTACCAGGACTTTGCCCCGGTTTTCCGCATGGAACGCGCCCTGGACAACGAGGACGGGAGCAAAAGCCTTGACTTTGAGCAGTTGGGCACGGTCACGGGCTCCTTCACTTGGACGGGACCCCTGGAGGTTGGGGAGTGGATCTATCAGTTGTCGCTTGTGAGCATTCACGCCGGGGGCGAGTCCCTAGATTGTGCGGAGCCCTTGTCTTACGACAGCGTGTTCCTCCGGTACGAGGAACCACCGACCGAAGAGGATCTTTATCGGTATGCCCAGACCCTTTGCGGGGACTTGGTCATCACCAACCTTGAGGGTATTGGCTACCTGGAACACACGGAGCTGTATTGGGACGTTGATTTGGAGCATGGAGGGGGTGATGTGTTCCCCGCTTTTGTGCTTGCCTTTGATATTGAGTGGAGGGCGCAGGGAGAGGACGCTTGGGCACTGGAAGAGTTAGTAGCATACGATAATCGCTGGGATTGGGACCACTATTGGAAGGGGGACGCGGTTCCCGGGATCGCGACCTTCCAGGTGGCGGTGAAGGCGGTTGGGTTTGGCGAGGACGAGATTGTCTGGACCCATTGCCCCGGAGCCCCGCATTTCACGGGGACTGAAGTTGAAAACTTCACCCAGGAGGAACGGGAAATGTTCCTGGCGGAACGGGAAATCCTGCGGGCTGAGGCAACCCGTTGTGCCCGCGAGGCCCTGACTCAGAACCTAAGCCCCGAAGCCCTGCCCGTTGTGGAAAAATACGTGGACGATCTCGTGGCGAAGAGCCTGTCCCTCGACCAGGACGAAACGGACAACACGAACCTTGCTACCTACACGATGATGTTCTGTTCGCTTAGGCAAGGGGGCGCGACCTCGGGAGTGGACTCCTGGGTGCTGCTGCTCCTGTTCGACAACGTGTGGTAATCAGGCAAGGACGCACGCGTTCATGTCTTATTGTCCCCGATGCTCCCGGGGTTCGCTCATATCCCAGACCGGAGCGTTGGCTGTTGACTGCGCCAGGGCGATAGAAGCCAAGCAGTCATCCTTTCGCGGGTATCCTCGCCCCGACACGGCAACGAGATCGTGGGTGGCTGACCAGAGCCGCCAATACCAGAGCATATCCAGCCTCTGGAATATCTCGTAATGCGTAGGAAAGCGGTCCGCGCCAATGCGCGGACCTTCGGGCTGGGAGCTCTTGGGTATGCCGTACACGGTCTGTCCCAGCTCCCAGCCTTCCCCGGGATTAGGCTCGCTTGTCATGGGATGCTGTAGAATTTGGCATTGCACCTATATGCCCAATCCGACGTGAGAGATTCTGCCTCAAAGCAGTAAGTAATCTTAAAGTCCCCCCAGGGCAGAATGCGCAGGGTCTCGGTCTGGGTGCATTGATTGGTGATGTGGCACCGCTTGTGAACCGAGGACACCCGCAGCCAGGTCCGGTCGGCCTGTTCGTAGTCCAGGTAAGCGTCCATCTCGATGTGAAGCATAAACCGGGGGGTACAGTTGACCTGGGTTCCCCACTCAAGCTCGTCGTCTGTCATCGAATACTGAAACCTGGTGACTTGGGAGCAGGCCTCGTGGGTCTGGGTGCCGGAATGGACCGAAGCCGAGGCAATATCCGGGGTAGCATCCGGGGCGAACAAGAGAAACACCGGGACCAGGCCCAGGAGAAATAGTAGGTACCTTTTCTTGAACATCTGTCACCTCTCGTCAATCGACAACTGAGGATTCTCGTTCATATCGCTGACCGCTTTATTGGGTTCTCACCCCGCGTAACCTCCTTCTTCATATAGTCCACCCTATAAGACCGTTTGTCAACATTGTGAATAGAAGCACTTGCTGTACCCAATGTTGCTCATTGCGCCCCTATTCCCGCCTGTGTTTTCCTGGTGTTAGGGACTACTGATACACAGTCAATACCTGTAGCCCCATAGCCGGAGGTCCCACCTCTCTTAACCTTGAGAAACTGAGGACGGGGCACCCATGAACAGCTAGCGCCCACAGGAGGGGATTATGGCGACCAATACGGGATCCTTCGCCTCGGGTTACAACGAGGCTCTCGTGGACATATACAGGGTGCTCGCAGACCCGAACCACGTCAAGCGTTGTGGCACTTGCCGGGTCTGCGGGGTCATCAAGCAGACGGTTGAGGTCCTTACTGACTCGCTGGCTGACAAGCTCACTCTCGACGAGCTCTACGGTCTGGCCATCATCCTGGCAAGGACCGGCACCAGCACCGTTGACCGCGAGGGTAACGTCACCATTGACTTCTGGCGCGAGTTTGACGGTACGGCGAAACCAGAATAGTAACTATTCGGTTTCGCCCCCTGACTGGGTGTCAGGGGCTATGCAAAGTGCGCTTGGTGCTGTAGTGTCAGGGGTGAAGGCCGGGTGGCTGAGTTGGTACAAGGCCGGTGCCTGATAAACACCGTATGTGGGATCGAGTCCCACCCCGGCCTCCACTCCCATTTAAGCATATCGGTCAACCTTCAAATTTCGGGGGCCACAAACAGGCTGTCGGTGTTGAGTCCTCTCAACCCGAACAGCCCTTTTTCATTTAGGAGGATGCAATGGCTAAGGACATCGGGTTCTATTTCACCTGCCCGAGCTGCGGGGAGCGCTTCACCATGATTGAGGAATTGGACAAGGACATTTTCGGTGGGGAGGACTACACCGCCCTCTGCTGCGGTGCCCGGATTCGGATAGTGGTGCTCAACATGGAGGGCGTAGCGGCGCTCATGGATATGGACCCGCCGATTCTCCCGCCCAGCAAGGGACTGAGGGTATAGGCAGCAAGGAGGATATACCATGGCCACGAGGCCGGAACTGGACCCCAAACACGTCATCATGGCATGGACCACCCAGGATGTGATTCTCGTTTACGAGACCATCCGGGAGCGCGAGGGCAACGAGCGCCTGCCCGCGTGGGATGACCTCACTGAGGACGGGCAACTCGCATTGGTGGAGGCCGGGCGTCGTTGCTTCGACGACACGACTAACGATTTCCTTACCCTTAAGGATGCAATCGGCGACAAGGCAAAGGAGCTAGAGAATGGGAACTTATAACGTGTGGGTCGTGGGACAGGACGTGTTCGGGACCATAGAGCCCTACGACGAGGAAAACGACATATCCGGCTTATTCCCCGGGCTGACCTATGACTACTTTGGCGAAATGGAAGAACCGGGACCGGCCTCCCTCTTCGCGGAGCTGCCCGACGAGGAATTTCCCTTTGCCCTGGTGCATCCGTTAGGTCAGATTGTGCGGAGACCGTGCCCGGAGTCTGAGCCGGACCTTACGGTAGAGGTTGGGGTAGGCAGAATGCGGGAGTATTTGGAGGCCAACCCCGGGGCGATGGTCACGCCTATGGAGTGGCACGGGTGAGAGCCGTTCGCCACCCCCGACATCGCCCGAGCTCATCTCCGCCAGTTCCCAAATCTAAAAGACCCTGAGGCACACCCGGCAGGACCTCACGTCAAGCCCCTGCTGGTAGGCGAACAATTCCACGGCCTTGTACCGGGTGAAGGCCTCCGACCATTGGTTATCATCTCTGCTACTGGGCCGGCAGGACGGGTCCGGGGCATTGGCCCGGTGAACCCAGGCCACCCGCTCATTCCGGTCCATAAAAACCCGGTAGGCCATACATCCTTCCTCCGCCGATTCTGCCTCGCTACCATGCTTGGACTGCTGCAAGACCTGTTAAGTGTTCCCGCGCGGTCTTTTCCGATTTTACAATGAAATCAGCAGGAAAGAACATATTCGTGTTGGAGGTCAATATGGAATGCGCAGACCCCATCCTTGTTTTTCTCGCCCTTGCTGGCGCTACTTCAGGTGGGCTAACAACAGCATGGTGGCGTAGCAAGTACCTGCGGTTACAAAAGACGGTCCGGATGCAATCGGAGCAACAAACAACGCAACCAACCCGAGAAACCCGAGCATGCGAGCGCAAATAAGCAACTGTTCCTCCACTCCCATCACAAGAGGCCCTGATCCCTCTGGCTCCAGAACCAGACCGCTGCCCACGCTACCCCGCTCGCTACGCTGGTGATGACGATTGGCACCACGAAAAAGTCCTCGTCCAAGAGGCCCCAGGGCACCCGCACCGTTATCAATCCGGAGCTCCACCACATGCTGATGAACAGGAATCCCACGACCGCCGCCATCGCCCCGATGAGGATTCCCACGGCCATCCCCGCGTCCTCCATCGCGCGGCCAGCTATTCCGCCGATTATGGTGGGCAGGGACAATGGGAATACCAGGTACAGGAACATGGCTATTGCAAACTCTTCGGGGGTGAAAGCAACTCCGCTCATAACGGCCTCCTGTGAGAGGGTTGCCCCGGCGGGCGGGGTGAGCGCCCACCAGGGCGGGTGTTGCCCCCCAAGAGGCGAAGCGGTAGGCAACAAGGGCAGTTTACGAAATCACGGGCCGCGGGTCAAGGCAAAAAGAACACAATGCCTTCCCGCAACCTACCAACCCCACAAACGGGTATGTTACAATCTCCACTAATTTGAGCACGTAGGAGGAACCCATGACCTGGAAATTCATGTCCCTTTTTTTCGCAACAGCAGGAATATTCACGCTGGTGCTTGGCGCGTCCTTCTTTGGCGCGGACAAGCCCGCCGAGGCTTCCGATGAGGAATGCCATAAGGTGCTCAGGTGGGCAGTGGACGACGTGAACAAGGACAGCGACACTGATGAAGCCTTCCTGCTTAAAAAGTGCTCCGGCGCATCTGACACCTACAAGATAACCCGCAAGGTCAGGGGCGAGGACGGCATGGAAGCCCTGGCCACGGTTACGGTCGCCGAACCCGAGGGATATACCCTCCCCAAGTCCGGCGAAATCTCCCGCTACTGGAGGGGACAGAAAGGCGACCGGGACGGCCACGTGAAGAAGGGAACCGGCTATGGTGACACCCACTGGCAAGTTTCCAACAACTTCGCCTGGAGCCACGATGCCGATTCGGGCGGCATTTACCCCACGAACGGCGACGAAAGGTGGATTCTGCTCATGGTCAAGGACGACCATGCCATCTGGTGCGACAACACCGCGTTCATAAGCGCAGGCACCTTCAATTGCACCACCCACCCGTCCCTTTTGGCTGACGAATTCACCAAGCCCTTCATACAGAACCAGATCGGCAATGCTGGCCGCGATTACCTCAGCCACCGAGACGAGCTCTGGACCATCCTGGCAGACCGGCTCGGCGTCGATAAAGAGGACTTGACATGCTCGGGCTTCTTCTGCGGTCTGCCGGACCCAGAGGAAGAATAACGGCCAGGGAAAGGGACTCGAAGGGCCCGGCGAGCATTCACCGGGCCCCTCCTGTGAGTGGCTTTATGAGATTTATGTGTATTGGTTTTGTTGTCTTGTTGGCTCTCGCCTGCGCCGACGCGCCGGACCCGTTGGTTGGCACCTCTTGGACTCTGGAGTCGATGGAGCCTATGGACTCATCCGCACACCTGCCCGGGGCAGACCCCATCACCCTCGAATTCCTGGGTGACAACCAGCTCAAGGGTTCTACCGCTTGCAATTCCTACTTCGGAATCTACGAAATGGAAGGCGCTTCCCTGCGGATGGTTTCGCTGGAAATTACCGAGGCGGGTTGCCCTACCCAAGCGATGTTCTGGCGAGAGCAGGACTATGAAAGCGTCCTGGCCAACGCTGAAGAGTTCATCCTGGAAGGCTCCAAACTAACCATTAAAGATGGTGATGGGCGAATGCTTGTGCTTGGGCCCCTCAGATCCTAAATTGGTCCCTGCCCCGTGCTCTTTCTGAACGTCTGGGTTCTTGAGGTCTTTTCACCGGTTGATATACCAACATTTTCAAGCAACCGGTATCCCTCGTGTCACCAATTCCCAGCTTCCCGCTCACTGACACGGGAATACCGGATAAGTCAAAGCTGGACATCTCCGCCGATAACGCCAACTTGACGCTGCCCAACAAAGAAGCTGCGGAATCCTTAAATGCGTCTAAAGGGGCCTCTCCCAAGCTGCTCGCCTGCAATATAGTTGACAGGTTTGACCCGTCCGTGTTCCCCTGGTTTTGAGATATATCGGGGATGAGGTCCTCCGGAGTTAACGCTTTGGGGCGTCTTATTTCTTCGTACATATCACTCCTTGGGGGCGGCATTTGGATGTGGGAGTTCGGTTGCCGTCCCTCTTCATTTTCCCTAGTATAGCACTCGCATCATATCCCGTATTGTCCTCCTAATACATTCTCAAGTGGTAAGATGTTCTGCGCGTTAGACCATTTAGCTTGAAACCATACTGCCAGGACATCACTTTGCCAGACCAGCTAGCGAAAGTCCTCAATATGCTCGGGGCCAGCGATTTCGTGTGGGCGTGTTTCCGCTTAATCCGGGCCCTCGGCATTGCTGCGGCCTTTGTGGGCACCAAATACGTGCTCAAGTGGATGATTGAAGGGCAAACCACGAGCGAGACCTTCCGCCAGGCATTTGACACTGCCGCAGATTTAACCTTCCTGGGATTGGGACTGGTTATCACCGTGGTCGGCGTCATTGATGTGGCATTCGTGGTGATATGGGACGCTTGGATAGCCATCAAGGGGATAGTGAAGGGAGAAAGGGATAAGGGCGCTTGACAATTCCTTGACAATCACCCGCTACGCTTGGTGCATGGAGGTGACCATGAAATTCAAGCTAATGTTCGCGGGCGCGGGCCTGTTTATCTTGGCCTCTGCCGCTCTCGGAAGCGTAGCCGTTCGCGCCGCAGACCAGGGCGAGGGAGTGCCGGATGGATTCGGCGCAGCCCTCGCGAAGGAACTCGGTATGGACCACGCCGAGATTTACAAGGCGCTCAATGGAGCAGTTGCCGAAAAAGAAGCAGGTGGGGCCGGGGACGTGCTGGGGACCGCGGCAAATGAACTGGGGATAGAACGGGAAGAATTCAGGGGAGTGGCAAGGTCGGCGCTGGGAGATAGGAAGCCCAATTAAAAAGTCGCCCCGGCCAAGCAAGACCGGGGCGACTGGTTTTTTATTGCCTGAATCCCCATTTCTCCATATAAGAGTTATTGCAGTTCTCTTGAAGCGCATAACGCATTTCGCGGGCTTCTTCCTGGATACGCTCGACCTTCGCCATTGATTGCCATATCCCGCGCTCCCCATCTATCCATTCGTCCTCTAGCTTGCGTTTCTCCCGTTCTTCCCACTCGTAGATGGCGTCAAGGCGCTCAGAGCAACGGTCCATGTGTTCGCCTGGGTCGTCGGTGCGAGGTGCGGAGGTGCTGGGCTTGCCAATAGGGAGACCGTCACATGCTGATAAAAAGACAACCAGGGCAATAACAAGCAGGCCAACTCTAATCACCAGCGACTCCGGCGAGTAAGCTAGCTCCCGCTCTCGGTTGCCTGGGCGCTGGCCTAGGCCGTGGCTCTGCTCTCTCTTCCGCCAGTCTGAAATGTGCCGCCCAGGGACCCGCCAACATCCGGTCAATCCGAGCCCTTATGACTTCCTCGTGCTCCGGGCGCGGGATGACAAAGAACGTGCGAGTGGTGCCCTTGTTGAAAATCAAGGGGAGAATCGGCGGATTCCCTTCTAAGGTTCCGCTGAGTTCCTGGGCCTTCTGTAGTGAGTAAATATCCGCGTCAACGCGGCCCAGATGGTGATAAACGACCAGGCTCTGGCCCCGGCTCCAGAGGTCTTGCAAATCTGATGGGTAGCAATATTTGGTGCCCTTGTCCCGGTGCTTATCTGCCTCGTTTCCTATCCCGTTATCCGGGTCGAGAAAGACCAAATCAGCGTCTTTTGTAGCCCGGAGACAGCGCATCCACCAATGGTCCCGCATTTGCCTGCGGAGTTGTGGGGGTGAGCCCTCTAAGAATACCAGCGCCGCGTCGTAGTAGAGGGTATCGTCCGGAAGCAACCCCGCCCTCGCCGCACAGTGAACACAGCGGGCATTCCGGTACACCAGATCCCGCAGGCCCTCCCAGAGCTCAATATCGCAATCCCGGTACTCGGCCTTGTCGTCGTTGGCGGTGCGGCGGAGGTAACCGGTATGGCTCCCGTCACCGTTGATGCGCCGGGGATTTCCCACGTGAACCTCGTCGTGATGGAAATACCAGAGGACGCCCAAGCGCAGCAAATTCCCCTCGTCATCCGCCGTGTGTCCCGAAAGAAAGCGAAGCAATCCATGCTTGCCAAGGTCTCCCACGTCTCCCACGTATTTGTTCTGCATAGCTTCCACCTCCATGCAAAAGATTGTGATGTTTTCTGCCGCATTTGACCATTTTATGGCGGCTCAGAGGCGCACTCTTGACACGGCCATAGTATCCCCTTGATGTTATTCAGACGATTCCCCCTGACGAAGCCCTCATTCAGATAGAGGTTAAGTCCCTTAGTTGGGTCCCTCCCGTTCTTGCTTGCGAGGCGCAAGACTGTTTCGTGCGGGACCTTGACGGCGCGTTTTATCGTGAAGTTATCATTGAAGGTCATCGCCACGAGGTAATCGAAATTCTGAGGCTTCACGCCTTTTACTGTACCCAGTTTGGGGGCCGCGTCCCCGGGGCGTCCGCCCTTTATTTGGTATTTCGCTCCTGTTTGGTCAACAGCGTCAAAACCTTTTGTGCTGTTCTTCTGCGCCGTAAGCTCGAAAGCGCAACGGGCTAACCACTCGGCGTACCCGCCTACCGGATTGTCGCGTGTTGTAACTATTCCGCGTCCACGTAGCATGTCGATTAACACGCCGTGAGCCTGAAGGATCTCAACCACAGACAAAGTCTCAAACGTAATGCACAGCCTTTCGACAACCGGGCTCAACCTTTGAGTCATATAAGCCGTCCTTCCATTTGTGTTTATTAGTGAAGTTTCAATAATTATGTCGCTGGTATTGCCTATGTTTTAATTTTTTTAGTGGGGGTAGACAGGGAGTAATAGACCTTGGGGACCAATCCAGACAGCCGGAGCCGCAAGGCCACCAATGCTCGAAGAAGGGATGATCCAAGGATGAGAACCCAGAAACCCCCGCTCCTTCCAGCCAGGTCTGCTCCGAATGCAGAGAACGCCTGATTGCGGACCAAAGCGGGCTCGAACGCTTACTCCTTCCATCCCCGTGCCTGTTAGCTATTCCCTCCTCACTTTTCCTTGGAACCTTCTCCGTCCTTGTATAAAGGCAGGGACCCCAGGTCATTTGACGGGTAGCAAGCGAACTGAGCGAGGACCGGCATGCTATCCCTCAAATGCCCCACGGAAGCAACCTCTAGCTTAGTGCGAGTTTTCTCAAGCTCAAGGGCCATCGCGTCGAATCCCCGCTGTATGCGGACTATCGCCTCTTCCTCGCAGGTCCCGTACTCGTATTGGCTTTCATACTCAAACTCAGGCCTATGAGAATGACACCTGCGCTTTGCGTCTACCACAGCAAACACCTGGTCGCTGCGGGTAGCCGCGCTCAACTGTTCCATTTGCTCTAGTTGTGGCTGGAGCTCCGCAAAGAGACAGTCGATGTATTCCTTGCTCTCGTCCGGCAGTTCGTCGGCTGAGGCCGCACAAGCTACAAAGAATAGCGCGCTGATAATCGTCAAGGCGAGGCCAATCCGTATTAGGGTCCGGTCGTCGTCCAGGTCAAGGGGTATAAAGATCCTAAACTTCATGCCTTGCCTCCTATTGCGGCCCTACTTACAATCCGTGAATTTCTGCGTCACGTAGAAATATTCGTAGCTGGTGGCAGTGCCTTTCACGCTAAAGTCAGAGGCCACGCCGACACCAAAGCTCCGGTGGCTGCTGCCCAGGAGATTGGCCCGGTGCAGGGCACTATCAATCCAAGACTCCACCATCAGGCGGGCGACTACCTCCGGGTTGTGCTCGGTGCCGTAGGGGTCCCAGGACTTATCGCTCCAAGGCCACTTGAAGCTGTTGCGACTGGCCGGGAAGTGCAGGATGTTCTCGGCAATTCCGGTCCGGATTCGGCATCCGTACCCGGCGGCAAAGCCCCGGTCGGTGGGGCTCTGGCCGTCAAGGACGTGCCGGAGCTTGCCCCGCCCCGCCATGTTTTCCGAGTGCGCCCTCGCTACGGCGGCGAGCTCGTCGTCGTGCCTCAGGGGAGCTCGCCCCATCTGCTCCCGGTAGATATTGGTATAGGTGACGATGTGGCGCTCAATCTCCTCCATATAAGGAAGCTCAGGCGTGGGTTTGGGTTCGAGGGAGATGTCCCAGTGAGCAGCAGCAGGCTCAGTCGCGGGCGCGGGCGTAAGCGTGGGTAGAGGCGAGGCCTCCGCTGCGGCCCGGGACGGAAGGGTTATCTCGGGCAGGGAGATCTCGGGCAGGGAGAATTCGGTGACTTGAGACGGGACGGTTATCTCGGGCAGGGAGATCTCGGGCAGGGAGAATTCGGTGACTTGAGACGGGACGGTTATGTCGGGCAGGGAGACCTCCGGGACCTCGGGCACGGACCACCCCGAAACCTGCTCGCGGACATAAGCCACGGCAAAGACCGTCCCCCAGACGGCACCCACCAGGACCAGGACGGCGAGCACGGCGAGGACCGCAAGGATTATGTAGCCGAGCTTCGCGTCCCTGGCCTTTTGCTCTTCGGTCCGCTCGGGAAGCTCCCTCTTGGGCTTCGGCTCTTTCTTGGCCTTGGGAGGCTTTTGGCGACGCTCTTTCTTAGGCTTAGGGGGCTTAGGAGGTCTGGTTGTCCGAGAGGGTTTTTCCGCAGGCTTGGACGCTTCCCGCGGGCCGTACCTTAGCGCCTGGTCCGCGGCCTCGGCAATGCGCCGGGCCTCAACCTTGCGTCGCTCTTCCACGCACCGGTAACAGGTACATGCGGGCGGGTGATTGCCGTAACCGGGCCGATTCTCCGGGTCACGACGGTCACCCGGAAAGTTGCCGTAGTTGCCAATTCGTGAAGGCATTGCGGTCTAGGGACCGCGCAGAGGGTGGAAAGAAAAACGCGGTCGCCACAATGAATCTCGCCCTGGCGGGAAGCGACTCGACCTCTCGCTAGCGTGACCCAACGGCAAACCGCAATAATGTGGTAGAATCCTTGCGGCCTCTAACCCAGGCCGTTGGTGTCCCCGCCACGGGCGGCGGATTCCTAACTGGGCCTATCCGGTTGCTCTAACAGCCGGGTAGGCCCTTCGTCAGTTTAGGATTGGTGGTTCAAAGAGGAACCCCCTCAAAGTATGGATAGGCGATCTGCCAGAACCACCAACCCACTGGGCGACCTTCAAGGGGGCATGTGCTCTACACCTTCGCGTGCAGAGATGCCTTCCAAATGTCGCCCAAGGTAGCTCCGTGGCTACCCCGTGGTGGTTCTGGCAAGGGAATTCAATCACAGGGAATGATACGCTGTCAATTACTAATGCAAGAGCAGGGGGCCGACCACTGGGGCCGGTGATGGGCCTGAGATATTGAACTTGCGGCGAGCAACGGCACACTAGACCTCCCTTGCTGGCATGGGAACCTCGTCACTTGCGATAGTTACCGACGCCCAAACGAACCAACAAGGGAGAACGCGAGAACGCGGCTCCATGTTCGCTTGAGCGCACCGGTCGGCTCGTAACTATCGCAGAGAGATTTTATTAAAGGTGTAGCGGAGTCGTCAACAGTAGGTTGTAAACAGCTTGTTACTTTTGCTGCGGGTGACGGAGAGCCATTGTCCGCATTTGGCCGTTGCAAGAGGAAAAGTGGCCTGCTAGAATCCGGTTGCCGCGATGTTTCGCGGCCTTCATTGGCGGAGCGGATGGGATTCAAACCCATGAGGGTGCTGTCACACCCCACTGGATCCTCAGTCCAGCCCTTTGAATCGCTCAGGCACCGCTCCGCCTCGTATTTTCTCCAATTACCAGGCAAGTTGCAATGGGGCGGGTGTGTGCCGCCGCCGTAGCCGGAAAGCTCACCGGCGACTGTTATTAGCATGGCAACAGCGCCTTTCATGGAGATTATAGGCCTTCTCGCCGACACCAGGAGGTAGCATTTGACTCACGCGACACGGATATTAGCCGCCCTGGTGTTGTTCGGCTTCTCGCTTGGCTGCGCTGGGTCTCCCGAGCCACACGGCGACACCCTCGATTGTCTCGACGATTCGGATATAGCGGAAATTCAGGCAGAATATCTCGCAGACCCCGAAGCAATTGAGTCTGAGTATGTGGGCAAGGAGCTTTGCGTGGATGGGCTGGTGAGTAGCATCCAGAGCCAGTTTGGTTCAATTGGCGTGGGGGTGAACATTGCGGACCAAGTAGGCACTCTGCTACTTTACGACGAGGCAAGAGAGCCGGAGAGCTACAAGAGACTTGCGGAGTGGGCTGAAGGCAAGAGAGAGGGCGACCCAATCCGGTTAATTTGCGCTCTCGACGGCATCGTGCCGGTTGAGGGCGCTCCCGAACCTATGGCCCTGGCGTCGTTCCATCCGTGCAACCTAGCCGAGTAATCTGCCGGCAGTGCAGGTAAAAAGGTCTGGCCCGGCAGAGTTGCCGGGCCAGTTGTATCAGACGCCGCGCCTTGACAATTTCGGTATATCTCCCGTCGCCGGAGTGTAGTTCACCCGTCGTCGGCGAGACACGACGCTCCCCCCTATACCCTCTCCCTGAGCCGGTGGTGTCGCTCGCTCTTCCTGGAAGCAGATCTTACAGAGCTCAACACCCAGTCCATGCTGTTTAGCTAGCCTACTGGCCTCCCTTGTCGCCCGGTCCTTGTTTGCGATAGGCCCAACCCAGTACCCAGTCTTTGATTTCTTTGCCCTGGGCCGGTGTTGCCAGTTTTCGGTCGGCGCGTGGACACGGACCATCGGTTGAGGGCTAAAGCGGACCTGAATGTGATGGCCGAGCATAATCCCGGCTCTGCTGGTCATCACCTTGTCCTCATGGTCTTTTTGCCTCGGCCCTTGATGGGCCGTTGCTTATACCTGCGGGGACTGGGGGTAATGGATGGTCCTCTCCTGGCCCGGCGCTTGGCCTTGGCGTCCTCGGTTTTCTTCCGCTCCTGCTCGGCCAAGACATATTCCTCCGCTGCGCTTCTGAGCGATTCGGGGACCGGCTTAGGCCCGGGCTTTTTCATCACCCGCTCAGTCTTGACGTTCTTGGGCTCGGCGACCTCCCCACCCATTCTTGCCACCCCCTCCCAGCTTTCACCCCACGGCACCTGTTTGGTGACTCCAGCAGCCTCCGCCGGGGTCCGGCCTCCAAGTGCCTCATGGTCCTTGAAGAAGTTATAATCAATGACATAACCGTCAACATAGTCCTGGCCGGTGCGGAGGGATTCAAGGCCGCGTTGGGTCTTGGTGCGGCTCCGGAACGTGCCCTGCAAGCGTTCCGACAGGTTATTATTGACCTCGCTCCTTATCCCCTTACTCACGATATGTTTTGTACTCTTCGGGAACACGGTCTCGATGGCTTCCACGTAGGCCTCCAAGCCGTCCGTGGTTATCGTTTTGGGAGGCTTCTTCGCAGCAGCAAGGGCCTTTTCCATGACCTTAATAGCTGCCTCCTTATTCCGGTGGGCGCTCAGGTGAGCGGCAAGCACATAGCGGGTCTTTCGGTCCATAACATTCCAGAGGTACATCTGCTGTCCGCCCACATCCACGAAGAGCTCATCCGCTACCATATCGTCGCCCGTCTCGGCCTGGATGGGCTTGCCGGTAGCAGTTTCCTTGCGGCCATCCGGTCCGACTTCACCATCCATAAAACGCTTAGCCATGATGGTATGGGACTTCACCCAGTCGTGGACAGTCCGCTTGCTGGGCTTGGGAACGCCGAGATGACGCCCCATGAATTCGGCGATCTGCTGATAGCTCACGCCGGAGTAATACTTATCCAGGGCCATGCCAACCTGGGCCGCGGTGAATTGCTTATGCTTGGCGCTGCCGCTCGCAGTGAACTCCTTATCACAGGCCTTGCAGCGGTAGACCTGCTCGTCACCATCGGTCCCAGCCCGGCGTACATCGCTCGGGTCCGGGCAAATTGGATTGGGGCATTCGATTGTGTAGGTGGTTATCTCCTGAAACTCAGCCATAACCCTACTCCTGCTCTGCACGCGTTGTGCAAAGGCCCTGTACGTGGACATACAGGGGAAGTGTCGCTGCTGAAATTTCAAAACCGGGAGCAGCCAGCGTCAAGGTAGGGTGTCCGGGACGAGAGCTAGAGGAGAGGCCGGGAGTCACCTTCCCGCTTGACGGGATGGCAACAGGAATTGTACCCTGCGTAGTGCAGGTAAGAGCGCAAAAAGACATGACAGTCTCCTTGTTGATGGGATTACGTTTGAGCCTGCACCTGGGGCCTCAGGTGCCGTTTACACCTTTGGCCCCAAACTTGTATCCAAGATACAAGGCATTTGTCCGTGGCAAACTCGAACGCTGGACTCCATCTTATAATAGGGGTGATACAGTTAACAATTCCCGGAGAGGAAACAGCGACGTAGACTCCGAAGCACTAATCTTCGAGGTCTATAACAACCGCTGGATAATGCGTCTTCAACCACTCTGCTATTGCGGACATCGCTGCCTCCCAGGTAACGTATTTTCGACCTATTCCCCCAACAATATGCCTTCTGTTTCTCTTGCTGGGCAGGTCGAAGACTCCCTCTCGGTCGTCGTACTTGAAAGCTGTGTACGTCATATTCCACGAACCCCTTTTGCCCAACGCAGGGAACAGCGCAATTGCCCCACCATCTGGGAGGTCAGCAACGAACGCGTTTGGTTGCCCTGGTTCACCCTGGATCTCTTCAACCAGGAACAAAAACGGGATTTCTAACTCGCCAAGAAGACCTACGGCGCAAGTGTTGCACTCCGCTTCGCCATCCTCAGCCCCGGTCGCCCTGATGAACGCGGCCATGTCATCTGCAGCGCAGGGGAAATCTGGCAAAGTATTGGTCGCCCAGTCGAATTTTCTAAGGAGGTCCTCCCCGGTGCGAGCCAAGACTTGTTGTCGATTCTGCATGAATATCCCAGCGGCCCAGTGCTGTCTCGTCCATTCCTCGTGCCGGTGGAGTCGGTCTAAGGTCTTATTGAGCCCACAGCGCCAACATTCATAGACAAAGCGAAACCCGCAGTTGGGGCAGACATGCCTGTTGCCTATTGTCGCGCCGCAACCAGCAATAAGACATACACTTGGGACCTGTCCGACCCCGTCGCCGTTCATGTCTTTCTCCCCCTCTAACGACGGGGCTGGCCCGTCGTCTTCCGGGTGCCCCAGGCGATTCGCGTTGTCGGTGCAATCGACCACGATAGCGCATTCTTTATCCTCACTTGCGCGAAGAGCACGCCCAACCATCTGGGCGTAAAGCGCCCACATTTTGGTGGGACGAAGAATAACCACCCCGGCAAGTTCAGGGACATTCAGACCCTCGGTGTAGATATAAACGTTGATTAGGTATTGGACTTTGTTGTCTTGGAAGTCCTGGATGGTCTGCTCGCGCTCCTCCTTCGGCGTCTCGTGCGTAACCATTGCCACACTGAGGCCGCGGTCTTGCATCTCCGCCAGGAGATTTCTAGCGTGAGTGCTAGTAACCGCGAACCAAAGAAATCGTCGGTTTCTTGCCCACGGGTGAGCGGTGAAGACATCATTGTACAAGTAATCAATCGCGCCGTTGATAAAGATGAAATCGCCGTGTTTCTCGTAGGTTTGCTCCCGGTTATAATCATAGCCGCTCTGCCCTTCACCGGTGATGAAGTGAGGGTGCTGGTAGAATTCGATGGGGGCGAGGTAGCCCCACTCAATAAGTTGCCTCCTGGTTGGCCCCTCGATGATGCAGTCAAAGACGGCAAACTTTTGCCCCCGGCCAGGATTTGCCGTGGCGGTCATTCCTATTACTATTCCGGGGAAAGACTCTAATGCCTCCCGCCACACGTCCCCACGGATATGATGAGCTTCGTCAAAAATTAGCACCGAATTCGCATCCCAGCCCTGCCAACATATCTCTTTGTTGTTGGCTACCTTTTGGATAGTGCTCACCAACACATGCTGAGTGCTTGGCCCGGCGTGGATATTGCCGTGCGGGATTATTCCCCATTCGCGGAGTTCACTCTCAATCTGCCGAAGAATCTCCTGCCGATGCGCCAAGACCACGCAGGGTATACCCCTGGCCATCAGAGTCTCAAGAACCGCAGCGGCAATCACGGTCTTGCCTCCGCCAGTCGAAAGGACCACCAAAGGGTTGATGCCCGCTTCATGCGCGTCGATAATCTGCTGATGGAGTCTTTGCTGATATTCTCGTAGTGATTTTCTTTCTGGATCCCTATTAGCCATCATTAGCTCTCCTGTTGTTATATGGTGTACGCTGGTTGACCTTGACCTGACAAAAAAAGAGGGCACGCCCGCTCGTCTGTCAGGCGTGCCCTCGGCTGCTCCCCCGGAGCCAGTAGACTAGCGGTAGAGTGACACCAATGCCGCTAGGTCGTCCATGGTTTTATGAAATTGTTAACAAGAGAAGTTTACTGAACCGCGACCAGGGAGTCAAGCCACTTGGGGAAAATGTTTTACTAAACCCACGATGACCTTAACAGACCTCCTCGAATAGGCATGGTCCTGGAGGGGTGTGGTGGGCCAACAGATACTAGACCCGCGTCCCTAAGGCAGCGGAGTCAGGGGAAAGATGAAAGGAAACCCCGGCGGATGCCGGGGTTAGAGATGATGCAATCCTAGGCTAATGGGCTAACATTTCGTGGTAGGCGTCCCAGAAACTATTAACCGGTATATTGTGGTAGTTCAGCCAGAGTTCTAGATCTCTCCTGGGTATATCTCGGTTCGCATAGGTGACGAAAACCGCGCGCACCCTCAGGATGTTATCTTCGTAAAGGATTGTGTCGTCAGCCCTGCTAACAACTCCCAGGCGCATTGTTTCTAAGGTCCCTACGACCTCGGCAGCAGTAAGGCTATACGGCAGAACCAATAGGCACCTCGAGTTCTTGGAGTATGGTGCTGGTATCCTCTCCCCCATCAATGCTGAAGGCATAGGCCACACGCTTCTCGTCTAGGAATTCTTTCAGGGCATTGAGGTCCTCTCCGAAACTGTTAACCAGTACCGCAGCCCCGCGCTCGATATCTGCCTCCGCCTCCGCCAAAGTATCGCCATAGGTAAAGAAGCCAAAGTCCTCCGACCACAAAGCGATATGGTCCCCCCGGTCCTCTTTCCTGAGTCTTAAAGACAATCTCAACGTGTTCATCTCCATCTCCTTACGCCAACTCGAAAGCGGGCGTTTCCGTCTGGACCCTGCCGCCCTATGCCGGCGGTGCGAATAGCGAGCGTTGCGCCCGGGACCAATTCGCTTTTGACACTATACCATAAGAATCCCCGAAAGGACCCATTCATATTGCAACATCCCCAGACCAAGTTCACCTCTCAGTTGCATGGTACAATTCCTCCTCTTGAATTCTGAGCAAACAGGGACAGCGTTCCCCTGGAGATGTGCGATACGTGCTGGTTTATCGGCAAGTGGAGGGATAAGCACGGATCCGATCAGGGATGAATTCTATTGACCAGGCCATCCCGTCGGGGTCGTCATTGCCTAGATAGACCCAGTCACGATGCAATATCCCAACCTTGGCCCCACAGCCCTGCATGACCCGGACAGCCCGTTCCCCCTCGTCGTCGTCACCCGTGAAATGAATGGTCGGGCGCGAATGGTTGCAATCGTGGTCGTAATAGTGAAAGACCTTGATGCCGTGTTCCTTGAGTATCTCTGCTCTTTCCTCAAGAGTTAGCTTGGGCTTCAGTTCTGTGACCATTGCGACCTCCCAAAATTGCGGATAGCTATCATCTTAGCGCATCCGGAAAGCAGGTCCAAGGCTTGCTATCCGTTCTCTCAAATACGGAAAAACCGCCTCCATACCACGCTTTCTCCGGATTGTCCAGGATAACGAGCGGAAGATTGACACCCCGTCAATTACTCATAATCCCAGCAATTGATCCCTCATCCATACGCGTTTTACAATGCTTGCCCTCTAGTGTGTAAAAACAGCATCCACGGAGCCTATCATTTAGCCTCACCCTCTAATCCCCTGACTCTATAGTGGGTCATCCTCATTGGGCCTCATGGTCTCCCCGTCCAGTTGGGCCTGTTTAGCCATTTCGCGCTTATGGATTGGCTGTATCAAAAAATAATCCAACAGCCATACAAGTATCAACAAAAGCACTAAAACAGCAATCGGTTGTAGCCAAAACACGGCGAGAGGATTGACCTCCCACTCTATTACCGAATAATGATAGACCGGGGCAATCAACTTGGTCCAGAGCATGTTGATGCTCCAGGCAATCAAGCCCAAAGTCACAGATAAAATTAACAGTGTAATTAAGGGCCGACCAAACGGACCAAGATACTTCTCGATCATATCGACCAACCCAGGCATGAGTCCTGTAGCCATACAACGATTATATCAAAGCCTGCTGTTATGAAGAATTTACCATCAGAGAAGGCACACCCCCACAACCTGGGCGTCTGGCTCGATGGCCAGCAACTTTTCTTACCCGGTACCCCCAGAAACATCCTCATCCTCATACAGCCCCTGGGCGTTCCGTGGGGTTTGCGGCGGGGTCTGGGCAGGTGTGGAGCTGGTTCAATTCGTTGTGGAGATAATTCAGCAACACCCAAGGGCAGAATGGGCAAGACTCGCTCAGACCCTTTCGATTTGGGAGTTGGATTCTCAATGCTTACTACCAGGTTCTCCATACCATATCCCTCCTAGATTGTCTAGCACGATGAGCGGAAGAATGAAACGGTGCCTTACGCTTCTCTCCCCGCCAACTCTTCCAGCGCCGCTATGTTTACCGGGTCGGGGCCCATTTGGCCCCGTTCCAGGCGTTTGATCATGGTTACGGCGGCGTTGTTCATGGGGGTGGGGACGCCGCTCTCCTGGCCCTTGCGGGCCACCAGGCCGTTGATGTAGTCCACCTCGGTCTTGCGGCCCTTGAGAATGTCCTGGTGGAAGAAGGAGCGGGCCTCGCGGCCCTCGGCCTGGGAGGCCTTGACCAGGTTGTCCACCAGGGCCTCGGGAGAGGCGGCGGCTTCCTCCATGGAGAGACCGAATACCGGCTCCATGCTGTAGCCCTGGGCTTTGCCCACCAGCAGGGCCTCGCGCCCCAGTTCCAGGCAGACCCTTATACGCTCCGGGGCCTCGGTGAGGTGGGCCGGTCCCACGCCGGCCAGGGCGCAAACCGGGGCCACGATGCTGTTGAACACCAGCTTGGACCAGCGGGTTCCCCAAAGGTTGGTGGTCAGTTCGGTCTTGCCGGCGGCGCTGAGGATGCCCTGCAACTCCTGGAGGCGGGGAGTGATGCGTCCGTGCAGTTCGCCCAGCACAAAGGTGGTGCGGTCCATGGCCGTGTTGCGCTTGAGATGGCCCGGTTCGAATACTTCGGAGGACATGGTAAGGATGCAGCCGATGTCCCGGGTGGGGCCCACCACCGGGGCAATCCACTCGTCGTTGAGGCTGTTCTGGGTGGAAACCAGCACCCCGTCGTCCTTCAGGTAGGGCAGGATAAGCTGGGTGAGCCACAGGGTGTCGTAGGACTTGCAGGCCAGGAAGACGATGCCGAAGCTGTCTTCCAGGGTGCAGACCTCGTAGAGGTGGAGGGCGCGGACGGGGGAGGTGAACTCCTCGCCGGCGATGGACATGTGGAGGCCGTTGGCCTTCATGGCGTCAACGTGGGCGCCCCACTGGTCAATCATAACGACGTCGTGGCCGGCGACGGTGAGCATTCCGCCGATAACGCTGCCGGTGCCGCCGGCGCCAACCACGGCGATTTTCCTGTTGGAGTTGGTGGTCATAGGGTTTCCTCTCGGTAGTTCAATTCAGAAAGAAGTGGCAACCTTCAACGGATCAGGGAGTAAGTCCGCCCAATAATGACCGCATGCGGTCCAGAAACGAAGCAGCGCGTCCTGCCGCTTCCCTGGAAACGGTTTCAGAAATGATGGTCATTACGTCATAATCAGCCGAGAACCGCAACTGGCTCAACTGTCCCAGAAAGGTTGCCCACATTCGTTCAATATGGCCTGGCCTTACCAGGCGCATCCCGAACCGATTAATAACTCCCTCATGGCTTTCAGGAAGCAGGTCCTCGGTAGCCTCTGCGTCGGTGGCTATTACATAAGCGAGAGCTGCTTTGGCCGCATGCAAAACGGCGTAGTAAGAACGGGAAACTGCATCGGCATAAAATCCATGGTCCAGGCACAGGGTGGCAGCTCCCAAGCACTCCTCTGCCCGCCGCCATTCTCCGTCTAGGACTGACTCAGCCATACCGATGTTCCTTCACCTTTGTAAGGAAGCGAACCATCCCGCTGCAGATCCTTCCATTCGCCGCGGGTATAGACCCAAACAAACGGAATGGCTTCGGACAATACCGATAGGTCGTGCCCCATAAAATCTATGTCTTTGATAGTTTGGCGGTCGCCCTTTTTCAGGATGACAACAGTGTTCAGGGCGTAGTCCGGAAGAAAAAACCGACCTTCATCAGACCGGAATACGACCATGTCTTCCACCAGCCCGGGGTATTTGTTGCCCAGCGCCAGCCTGTATTCATCCAGCCAGGCCTGTTCGTCGGCGTTCAGTTCCATAATCAATTCCCCGGATTGGGGCCTTGTTTGATATGCCTATGGGCGGCCATGCACTGCCCATTGAGTATTTTACAGCCTAATCACGGCTTTCAGGTCTGTCAAACCGGGGGATTTGCTGCCTGTCTTCGCTTTCTGTCTTCGATGCCTGTCCTTGCCGGCCTTATTGGATGCGCCTGAGCGGGATATAAAGCCAACCAAATAGGTTTGCGGCATCGTAGCTTACCCGTGGCGGTTATGTTATGGTGAAAAAGCGATAGCAGAAGCGACGTGGAGGAGGGGAAGGGAATGGGCATTTTTTCGCTATCCAGCCGGATGTTCCGCGGACTATTCCTGGCGATTCTTGTGGGGTTGCTGGCGACTGCCGCCCTGGTTGCCTGCGGCTCAGAACGGGAACCCACCGCTGTTCCCCCGGCGGCCGGGGTCTCCGATGCCGGGTCTCCGGCGGCCAACTCCCAGCCCGAGCCGGTTAGCCCTTCGATTGCAGAACGGGCAGCAGAACCGGCGACGAATCAAGTGACGGGAACGGCGACGGAACCGGCCGCCACGCCGCTCGTGGTCGGCCCGTCCCAGACACGGACGGACCGGGTTGCGGCCCAACCCGCGACCGGGACAGGGGCGGACGGGCAAGCCCCGGTTACGGGCCTGGTTTACACCGATATAGGGCCGGATACCACCTGGGGCGATGTGTTCGAGTCGCTTTCGGAAGAAGAGCAGTCCTGCATCAGGAATGAGGTGGGCGACGAGATGCTGGGCGTCCTCTCGGAGGAGCCATTCAACCTGGAAACCCCTCCGGCGCTGGATATTGATGCGATGATGGGCTGCGTTTCCGACGAGGTAGCCGCGGAGATTGCCCTGGCCGAAATGTCTCTCCAGGTGGGCGGTCTCAGCGATGAGGAGGCCGTTTGCATGAGGCTGCTGATGGCCGAAATCCCGATTCAACTGCTCATTGGGGCTGAAGCGGCGGAACCCACGCCGGAGACGGCGCTGCTCCAGATGTCCTACGGCCTGGGGCTGTTGAATTGCCTGCCGCGACTGGCTGAAGGGTCCTTTGCCGGGACCCCGCAGGAGGGCGGGGGCGGCGGCTCCCTTTTCGACGACCCGTCCTTGCTGTGGAGCTTCACCACGGGAGGCTGGGTTCTCACCGCCCCTGCCGTGGTTGACGGGGTGGTTTACGCCGGCTCCGACGATTACAGTCTCTATGCCCTGGACGCCGCCACGGGAGACCAGCTATGGAGCTTTGCCACGGACGACGTTATACGTTCAACTCCCACGGTGGTTGACGGCAGGGTCTTCTTCGGCTCCAACGATAACCACCTTTATGCGCTGGACGCCGCCACCGGAGCGGAATTGTGGAAGTACGACACCGGCGCCTGGGTGCAGTATTCGCCGTCGGTCAGTCACGGGGCGGTGTACCTGGCAACCCAGGGCGATGCCGGGCAAAAGGTTGTGGCCCTGGACGCCGAAACGGGAGCGAGCAAGTGGGTCGCCGACGTAGCCGCTCCCGTAGAACCGGACTATACGCCCATCGCAACAGGCGGACAAGTTTACGTGGCCGGCTCAACCTATGGAGAGTTCTACGCCCTGGACGCCGCCACGGGCGAGACGGTATGGCAGGCGGAGGTTGGCGGCTACGTCGAGTCGGCTCCCACGGCGCTGGACGGGGTGGTGTACCTGACGGTGGTGAACCGGGCCTACGCCTTTGACGAAGCGACGGGGGAGGTCATCTGGGAGGTCAACACCGAGGAGTTCCCCGCGCGGGACTTTCCGGCGCTGGTGGTGGACGGCGTCTATTTCCTGGCTCCCAGCGACAAGGTGTACGCGCTGAACGCCGATACGGGAGACGAGCTTTGGAGCTACGAGCCATTCATGCTGTCCACGGCGCCGGTGGTGGCCGACGGCGTGCTGTTCGGAGCCTCGGAACTGGCCGAGTATATCTTTGCCCTGGACACCGCTACGGGCGAGGAACTGTGGACCGAAAGCACGGAAGACCTTGCGGCCCATTCCCTGCAGGTGGCTGACGGAATGCTGTACGGGCAACTGGACAACGGCTACCTGTTCGCCAACGACGCGGCCCTTGGCTGGCAGGCCTGGGGGACGGACATCGGCGGTTTCTCGGATGTGAAGAACTATACGGTAGCTGACGGGGTGGTGTACTTTGGCGGCGTAGGCAACGAAGTGAGGGCCCACGTGGGGCCCGAGGGGTAGGGGATGGCAAGATTCCTGCCAGGAGGATTAAGTCGCTTTACCGGACCGGCCGCCCTGCTTTGCCTGCTGGCGGCCGGCCTTTTGATGGCGTGCAGCGAGCCGGGGCCGGAGGAACCAAGCCCTGCTCCAACACCGGATACGGCACTGGCTCCGGCACTGAATCCCCTTGTGAACCCGGGTACTGCCGCCACGGTTAACGGAACAGAAACAGCTGCAGCTGACCTCACAGCGCCAATTGCCGAAGGCCCGGCCAATGACGTTGTTTTCCAACCGGCTTCAAGCACGCAGGATAAAGCCATGGCTGCGGCGGGGCCTGCTTCATCACCCGATGTTACCCCAACGGCGACGCCTGCCATGGCGCCCACTGCTGCTCCAATCGCTACTCCAATGGCTACTCCAAAGCCGCCGCAGACACCCACGCCTGCGGTGGTTATTGAACCTAACCTTACGCCCGAACCTACCCCTGAACCTACCCCTGAACCTACCCCTGAACCTACCCGGGCTCCTGAGCCGACCTTCATACCTGAGCCCACCCTGGCCCCTGCGCCCACCTTGCCCCCGACTTCGACTTCGACTCCGGCGCCCACGCCAAATACGACGCCGATGCCAACTCCAACTACGCCGGCGCCAACGCCCGAACCGACGGTTTCGCCGGAGCACGATGCATTGCTCCGTTCATTGCCCTGGGTGGAGGACGGGACCAACTACACCGAGGAGGACATGATCGGATACCTCAGGGGCATGGCCAGGGTCAGCCCCGAGCTCTTCGAGAAGATGGTGGAGAAGGACTGGGTGGAAGATAAGGATAACGACCCTCATCACGTCGAACCCCTGGTTCTCAGGTATCTCTCCCATATCGTTCACAGGGATAAACGGGTTGCCCTGCAGGTAATAGACCTGCCTTTCCTGGTGACCATTGAATGGGGAGACAGTTCCGATGTGCGCTTCCTGCTGGATCTGATGGTGTCAGACCCGGCGGGGCTGGAGGATTTGCTGGCGCATCCCGAGGTGGTGACCACTCCGATTGAGGGGCCGCCTACGCCCATGGCCCTGGTATACCTGGCAACCAAGTATCCCCATGCCGCGTCCCAGGTAGCAAACCTGGACTGGGTAAGAGACGGAACGGAACAATTCGAGAAGAACGGCGTGTTGCTGCTGCAGGAATTGGCCCTTAAGTCCCCGGCGGTTTTCCAGGCCGTTCTCAGCCGTGAGCGGGAGTGGATGCCGCCCCAGACGGGCATGGATAACGCCACCATAGAACGGCTGATTGAACTGGCTGCCTTTAACGAGGATGCGGCGTTGAACATAATTGACATGCCGTTTATGGAATCCATCAGTATTTCCGACGGGGATGCCTTCAAGCGCCTGGCCGAACTGGCCCAAAGTGACCCCGCCGGACTGGACTTCGTCTTGTCCCATCCGGATATCCAGGTAGGCGTTACGGACGCGCGGACGTTCAACTTATCCCTGGCCTACCTGGAATGGACTGACCCGGAGGCCGCCGAGCTGATAAAGGAGATAGACTGGGTGGCCGACGGAATAGCTTACGTACCCCCCAGCAACGTAATTTCTATACACGACAGCATGGACAAGTTCGAAAGCGGCGCCTTCCTGGACCTGATTGACCTGGCACGCAGGAACCGGCCGGCCTTTGTGGCCCTGGTGAACAAGCCCTGGTTCCGGGGCCAATTGACTCGGGAGTACTACGAGGTTTACAGCACGCTGTGGGACCTGGCGGTCAAGCTGCCCGACGCAGCCTTGAGGATTATCAACATGCCCTTCCTGGACGAGGTGGACAGGGGCGACGACGGAATCCTGGAGACTATCTCGGACCTCTACTGGGAAGGCTCCCACAAGATTTACCAGTTGATTGACCACCCGGAACTGGAGGGCGGAATCACCGAAGAGAACCGGTTTATCGTCCGCTTGCTGGCCCTGGAGACGGCGGACGCCAATGCCGCGACACAAATAAACGATCTTCCCTGGGTGAAGGACGGCCTCGACTCTTCGGAGGAAGACGGTATTCTGGCGCTGGTGTTTACAGCCAGGGAAACCGACTGGTTTTTCCCCGAGCTTGTCACCAGACCCTGGGTAAAGGACGGGCTGGACAGAAACGAGACCTCTGTCATCTGGAATCTAAAGTCCATAGCCGGCAAGGACGGGTCCCGTAATACCGCGTCGGTGGCCGTTTCGCTGCTGGATATGCCTTTCCTGGAGTCGGTGGAGCCGCGAGACGCCGCCGCCCTGGAATCCATGTCGCGTTTGATCTGGCGTGGGGACGGAGAACTGGGAGAACTGGGTCCCGTCCTGTCCCACCCTAGCCTGGATGCGGGGATTACCCACGAGGACGCCCTGCTGGTCGCCTTCCTGGACAGGGCGCGCGAAAACAGTCCAGAGCTGCTGGAATCGGGAAGAGACTGGCTGGCGGCGCGGACCGTGGAACTCCCCCATACCGGCACGGTTGAACTGGCCGTGCTGGAGGAAGACGCGGGCAGGTTGGAAACCCTGGACCTGCTGGAACGAACGGTACGCGCCCAGGAGGGATTCATGAGAGCCCCCCTTCCGCCGTCTTTCGCCGGTATCCTGGCGGGACCTTACAGCAGCGGCGGCGGGCCAACGGGCATCATATCCGTCCACCCGAGCCTGTCCCATGATGCCGACCTCATTGCTTCCCTGGCAGCTTACACCTACTGGCCGCTGCCTCACCCCCACTGGATGAGCGGTGGGGCCGTTTTCCTGCTGACCTGGGCCACGGTGAAAGGCGAACCGGAGGAGGGCATGCCGCGAATTTCCTTCGAATGTGAAGGCGCGCGCAATGCATCGAATATAGAAACCCAGGAAAACGAGGCCGCCCGTGACCGGGACGTCTCACTGCAGGTCAGCCGCAAATGCCAGTTTGATATGGGCCTGGGCCTGTACCTGGACCTATACTCCAACCTGGGCGAGGAATCCTTCAAGGAGGGATTCCGCCGCCTGTACTATGCGACCAAGTGGGAGGGCAACGTATCTTGCGCCAACCCCCTGCGGGGCCTGTGCCTGCTCAAGGAAAGCTTCGTAGAACGCGCCTCTCCCGCCAACGCAGACATCGCCGCGCCTATTATTGACCTCTGGTACTGGGGAGACCCGCTGGGGAAGGGCAAGTAGTGGCCTGACAACTTTGAAGAAGTGTTTTTACCCGCCCAAACCGTCATTCCCGCGCAGGCAGGAATCTTAGCTACAGCCGGTCGGGGTTCCCGCCTTCGCGGGAACGACGATTAACCCCCCCATCCGAGCCTTCTCCCATCGAGGGGGGTAGGATTTTTGAAATCGGTCCAGGGCGTGTCGTCGAATGCACCGTTATTCCTGGGCAGGCAGGAATCTCAGCTGCGGCCGGTCGAGGTTCCCGCGAAGGCGGGAACGACGAGATCGGACACTCGGAGAATTCTACCTTCAATTTGACGACATTCCCCAAGGGATGCCCCCTACCACTTCTGTATTTCCGGCAGCACTTCCTTGCCGAAGAGGCCTATGTTCTTCATGGTGGCGTCATGGGACATTTTTGATTCCTGGCCGTAGAAGATCAGGTGGTCCATGCCCAGGCGGTCGTAAAGGTAGCGGATCTTTTCCAGCACGGTGTCGGGAGTGCCGGCCACGATGTGGTAGTTCTCGTTCAGTTCTTCGTAGCTCTGCTGGATGAGGGGTCGGACGGCGCGGCGCGCCGCCACCTGCTCACCCTGCTGGGAGCGGTAGCCCACCGGGTTCATGTACTCGCGGGGGCCGCGGGTGGTGGTGCCCATGCGCCAGATGAAATGGCGGGCCTGCTCGTCGGCCTCTTCCTGGGTGTCGGCCACATAGCAGCACAAAAGATAGCCGAAGTTGTCGGGGGTGGGTTCGTAGCCGGCCTCGGCCGCCGTGCCCCGGTAAATCTGGAACAGGTCTTCGGTAACGTCCAGGGGCGTCAGGAATGCCACGTAGGTGTAGCCGTGGGAGGCGGCCCACTGGGCGGTTTCGGGGCTGGCGGTGCCGGGGACCCAGACGGGCGGGTGAGGCTTCTGCACAGGCACCATCCACGGATTCACCACTCGGAAGTTGTAGTGCTTGCCCTCCCAGCGGAAGGGGCCGGGGGTGGTCCAGGTTTTGATGACCAGGTCGTGGCACTCCTCGAAGCGCTCGCGGTTGTACATGGGGTTGCCGTTGGTGGCCAGGGTCTCCACGCCCGTGCCGCGCACCATTCCGGAGATAACGCGCCCGCCGGAGATGACGTCGATCATGGCGATTTCCTCGGCCAGGCGGACGGGGTTGTCGTGGATGGGCAGGATGTTGCCGAGGAGGAGGATTTTGGCCTGCTGGGTGGTGCGGGCCAGGACGGCGGCGGCCAGGTTGCACGAGGCGTTCATGCACGAGGGGGTGTTGTGGTGCTCGTTGACCATGATGCCGTCGAACCCCATTTCGTCCACGTACATGCACTCGTCAAAGTAGCGCTTGAACAGGTCGGTGGCGGTGTCGGGTTCGAAGTAGGTGTTGGGAAAGGTAAGCCGCAGGGATGGGTACTTTTCGCCCTCGTCGTCGGGGTATTCGTGGTAGGGGAATTCGCTGAAGTAGTAGATTTTCATTTGTTTTCTTCCTCCTCCAGCCCCGCCAGCTTCAGCAATTCAGGCAAGTCGGGCCTGGGCAGGGGTTCGATTTCATTGAGGATTTCCTGGTCAGATTCCAGGACGAAGTAAATATCCCAGCTAAGTTGCAGGTTCATCCAAAAGGTTGTGGACATACCGATGTATTTGGCCAGACGCAGGGCAATGGACGGCGTAACCGGTCGCTGGCCGTTTATGATTTCGTTGATGTGGCGGTATGGCACCTTAATAGCCTCGGCCAACTGCTTTTGCGACACTCCCAGGGGCTTCAAGAATTCTTCCTGGAGCATCACCCCGGGGTGAACGGGTGGGCTATTCGTGGGCACCCGGATGCGGCCGATAATCCGCTGAAAGTCATTAGTTTTGTGGGTGATAGTCAACGATGTCCACTCCTTCGGGACCAGCGCTGGTCCACCGGAAGATAATGCGCCACTGACCGTTAATGCGGATGCTGTGCCAACCTCGCAGGTCACCCCGCAGTAACTCCAGCCGGTTGCCGGGAGGCACGGCTAGCTGACGCAACTCTTCTGCCTTGTCGAGTAGTACCAGCTTTTGCTGGGCAAGATTGTGAAGCTCCGCCGGGCACCGTCGTCGTGACGCCGGACTGTTTACGCCGTCAAATATATCCTCGGCGCCCCGGCTGCCAAAGTTTACAATCACGGGGCTATGATAGCACGGCGGTTACGACTACCGAAAATCGCTGGCAACGGCAAAGCCGGAGGCTGCAGAAGCATCTGCCGAGACAGTCGGCGCTATGCCGACACGGTTTTCGGCCAAGTAATCGTCAACAAAACCCAGCCGTTCGATCTCGTTCAGCTGAAGTTCCACAGCTTCCCGTAATTCCAACTGAACCTGCTGGAGAGTATCGGCAAAGACGGAAGTTCCCAATTCCAGGCAGACACCGACCCATTGGCCCGCCTCTTCGCAGAAGTCGAAGGTCAAGACGATAACGTAGTCGGGAGAACCTTCTTTGTCGCGGTGAATTATCGATGCTGTGTCGCGCATGAGTGCCTCTGATGATATGGCTGTATATTCCGGTTGCTAGACTCAATAGTCCCGGGGGTATGCTAGCACAGGATCCGGGCCAAGGATGGCGACTTGTATCAATTCTGCTTTATCTGTACCGACTCCGCAGATACCCCCAAGGCATCCAAGATCATCTTGGAACCCTCCAGTGCCCAATTCCAACCGTGAACTTCAAGAAAACAACCGTTAGTTAGTTCATGGGGATTCCTGAAGTTCGTACCTCCATCATGCACTGGATTTGTGCTAACGATATAGCGCTTCTTGGCATTGGGAGACGACCAAATTGGGCATCTATCTGCTCTAAGGTTTCCGACCCTTACCTGCCATTCAGCAACTTGTCTGAGTACATCACGCCATGCTTTTATGTTTCGTTCGCCTTCGCTTGGGAACCACAAGATAGCTGGAGGCCCAAAGTCCTTAGCGTCTTGGATGTCTGCAAGAGATTTCCAGTTGCCTACAGGAGAAGGATGAATTTCGGGATCCTTACGTCCATCTTCAGGATCAGGCTTGAAAACGGGCCATTCCGCATGAATTCCCCTCCCTGTTTCTAAATTCGACCGCCAAAGCAACAAGAATCTTAATGCGAGATGAGAAGACGGTTCGTTGGAGATACCTGCTTCCAGGATGCGCCGTTCATCCAGGGTTCCCTGCTTGAAAATCTCATAGAATTCCCACCTGTTGCCATCTGTCAAGCCGGCGAATCGGATGCCCGCCGCATTTGAGTAGTTGAGCATTTGCAGTCGGTGAGGTTCCAACGACTCATTCAGCTTTTTGGCTTCCACGGTAGCGGTAGGTATGTTGCCCGTGCCAAGTAGAGCATAATCGGCTCGCTTACCACTCACGTCATACTCCGCCGTTACCAACCCCGGGTCCGAAACATCCCAGCCCAAGGCAGTCAACAGCGGGTCAATCAAAGCCACCCTGGTGCGGATTTCATTTTGGCGCAGGGAATCGCCGTGGTCGCGGATGCGCTGCTGGATGGTTTCTATCACCTGCACCAAGTCGTCCAAAGGCATTACAATACCTCACAGAGTTTTCTCTTTCGCACCCTTGCTTACCCACCCCTCTACCCATGCCGCCGCATCAACCCCTCCACGGGAACCAGCGTCTGCTCCAACGGGTCAACAGCCAGACTTAAAATTTCAAGGGTAGTAGCGCCGATGCAGGCGTCTATGTCCTCCGGGCCAAAGATTACCGGTACTACGGCCTCGTCACCGCCATATTGTATCCGAGCGTACCCTGTGGCATATTCCACCACCCGGTTATCGGCCAGCCTAAATCGCTGCTGCCTCTCCCTCACTATTCCCAGTTGTTGGAGCAGGCTTGCCGGCACCGTGGCGTGGGTGCTGCCGGTATCTACCAGGGCATTGATGGTCAGGGATTCGCCGCCGGTATAGTTGGCGATTTCCACGTCAACGAAAAATGTTCCCATGTTAACCCGCACTGCTCCATGGATGAATCAGGCACATTATAAGGTCAAGCTATGTGTGGAACAAATACGGCCGACGTAAGAGGCGCCGCAAACATTGTCCCTACCCTGCGCTACAGTTAGAATATGGAAAATCGGATTGGGTAAAGGTGCAACCAATGCACAACGAATTCACCGCCATCTACGAGAAAGACGACGAGTGGTATATCGGATACTGCCTGGAAATTCCCGGGGCTAATGGCCAGGGAAAAACCAAGGAAGAGTGTAAGACAAACTTAGCCGAGGCTATAGCCCTCATCCTTCAGCACCGCCGGGAGTGTGCCATGCAAGGTGTGCCCTACGGCGCCAGACCAGAACCGATTGTCCTCCCCGACGCTTTGCCAGAAGGGGAGTACACCATAATATGAAGCCCGCTACTCCATCACGAATCTCTTTTCATCCACGAATAGGCACGAATCACCACGAATGGAGTATAAAGACAGCTAAATTATTCGTGAAAATTCGTGGGCATTCGTGGATAAATAATTTGTAGAATCAATAGGAGCAACACCATGGTTCAGCAAGGACAGATTGATAACCTTTTGCGGGAGTCGGGGCAGATTCCGGCGCCGCCGCATGTTTCCGCCCAGGCGGCGCTGCAGGACTATGACGGGGTTTACGCCCGTTCCATTGAGGACCCGGAGGGGTTCTGGGCCGAGGCCGCCGAGGGGCTGCACTGGTTCCGCCGCTGGGACCAGGTATTCCAGTGGGATTACCCCAACTTCCGGTGGTTTGTCGGCGGGCAGACTAACATCTGCTACAACGCCCTGGACCGGCACCTGAACACGGAGCGGCGCAACAAGGCGGCTCTCATCTGGCTGGGCGAGGACGGCACGGAGCAGGTTTACACCTATGCCCGCCTGGCCCAGCAGGTCAACCGCTGCGCCAACGGGCTGAAGTCGCTGGGCATTGGCAAGGGCGACCGCGTCGTCATATATATGCCCCTGACGCCCGAGGGGGCCATTACCATGCTGGCCTGCGCCCGCATTGGCGCCATCCACAGCGTCGTCTATGCCGGTTTCAGCGTTGGTTCGCTGCGGGACCGCATACAGGACGCCTCGGCCAAGGCCCTCATCACCGGCGACGTGGGCTATCGCCGCGGCAACAAGGTGGACCTGATCGGAATCGCCAACGAGGCCGTCGAGGGCTGCGAATCCCTGACCTCGGTTATCGTCTGGCGGCGGGAGATGGCCCGGGAGGACCTGAAGGACGGCCAGGTGGATTTCGAGGAACTGCTGTCCGGCCAGTCCATAAACTGTGAAGCCGAAGTGATGGACGCCGAAGACCCCCTGTACATCCTGTACACCAGCGGCACCACCGGCAAGCCCAAGGGCGTGGTCCACGTTCACGGCGGCTACATGGTGGGCACCCACTACCACTTCAAGAACTTCTGGGATGTCAAGGACAATGACGTCTTCTGGTGCATGTCCGACATCGGCTGGGTGGTAGGCCACAGCTACATCGTCTATGCCCCCCTGGTGGCCGGCGCCACCACCGTCTTCCGCGAGGGCGCGCCCGACTACCCCCACAACGCCGTCTTCTACGAAATCATCGAAAAGTACGGGGTCAACGTCATCTTCACCGCCCCCACCGCCGTGCGGATGCTCATGCGCTACGGCGAGGAACCGGCCAAGCGGTACAACCTGCGCTCCCTGCGCTTCCTGACCTGCGCCGGTGAGCCATTGAACCCCGAGGCCCTGCGCTGGGCTTACGAGCACATCTGCGGCAGCGGCGAGTGGGCGCATATTGTGGACAACTGGTGGCAGACCGAGACCGGCGGCCCCTGCCTGGGCACCATGGCCACCATGGAAACGCGCCCCGGCCGGGTGGGCAAGCCCCTGCCCGGAGCCCTGATGGACATTGTGGACCGGGAGGGCCAGCCCATAGAGGAGCCGGACAAGGGCGGCTTCCTGGTCATCCGGCGCCCCTTCCCCCACTTCTCCCGCACCGTGTGGGGCGACCCCGAACGCTACGAGGGAACCTGGACGCAGATCCCCGGCGTCTATTCCTCCGGCGACGTGGCCCTGCGCGACGCCGACGGCTATTACATGGTGGTGGGCCGCGCCGACGACGTGCTTAACGTGGCCGGTCACCGCATCGGTTCCGCCGAGGTGGAAAGCGCCCTGGTATCCCACCCATCGGTGGCCGAGGCGGCGGTTATCGGCAAGCCCGACGAGCTTAGGGGCGAGGTAATCAAGGGCTTCGTAACCCTGCGGGTGGGCAACGACCCGTCGGACCTGATGATTGACACCCTGCGCAACCACGTCCGGGGCGTCCTGGGCCCCATCGCCGTCCCCGCCGAGATTGAGTTCACGCCAACCCTGCCCAAGACCCGCTCCGGCAAAATCATGCGCCGCCTGCTAAAGGCCAACGAGCTGGGGTTGGACCCGGGGGATATAACGACGCTGGAGGATTAGGGGTATCATCCACGAATAGGCACGAATGAGCACAAATGAATGTGAGAAGGTAGCCATTGCAGGTTGAGGTGTCTATTCATGCGATTTGCTTACCCTTGCAACTTGGAACCGGAGGAGGAACCTGGATTCCAGGATGCCTATAACGTCTCTTTTCCTGACGTGCCAGGCGCACTTACCTGCGGCGGAGATCTGGGGGAGGCATTGGAAAATGCCGAAGAGGTGCTCGAGTTGGCACTAGGAGACTATATCGAGAACAATGCGGAGTTACCTGCTCCCAGCCAATTAGTTGGCAATCAAGAACTGGTATTTGTCAGACCACCTTTCGCAGCCAAGCTCGCGCTACACCAAGCTCTGCTGCAACAGAGAATTACTCGCGCTGATTTGGCGGAGCGTTTAGGGTTGACCGAGTCAAGCGTTCAGGAAATGCTGGACCCCTATGTAGAAACTCCTATCAGCCAACTTGCCAGGTCGCTTCAAGTAGTTGGGAGGCGACTACTCGTAGAGGATAACGAGGCCGATGGGGGCACCCATATTTTCTATCCAGCGGCCAAATCGGGCACCATGGGCATGGCGCTAACGGAATTCATAAGGAGGACCCGTAGATATTCCCTCGCCCATGATCTCTCATGGCGAATTGAGGGACCCGACCTGGACACGGCAGACTCTCCCAGCAGATTAATAGTCGGCAATCATGCCGCAATTCTTCCAGAGGACGATTTTCTTGAGGCCAAAATTGTAGATTCAATACTGAAAGAACTCTCCATCAATGCAAACGAGTTTTAACTTAAAGTGGCCTCCCAACCCTAATTTGACCTGACGTTGGCCAAAAGGAACCACCCCCTATGAAAGCAATGGTACTGGAGCAATTCAACGCTCCCCTTTCCTGGCAGGACGTGCCTGAACCGCAAATTGGCCCCCGTGACGTGCTGATTCGCGTGGCGGCCAACGGGTTGTGCGCCACCGACCTGAAAATCGCCGGAGGCCTGGTGCCCACGGTGCCGCTGCCCCACATTCCGGGTCACGAGGCGGCGGGCGAGGTGGTAGAGGTGGGCGCTGAGGTGCCCGGACTGCAGCGGGGCGACCACGTTACCTGCTACCCCACCGAGGGTTGCGGTTTCTGCGACTGCTGCCGCCAGGGCATGGAGAACTACTGCGTTACCGCGCCCCGCACCGGCTTTGAGATTAACGGGGGGTTCAGTGAACTCATGCGGGTGTCGGGCCGCAACGCCGTCAAAATCAGCGCCGAAGTGCCCTGGGGAGAAGCGGCCATCATTCCCGACGCCATGGCCAGCGTGTACCACGCCCTGACCCACCGGGCCAGGATCCAACCAGGGGAAACGGTGGTCATCGTCGGCATTGGCGGCCTGGGCATCCACGCCATGCAGATGGCCAGTCTGATGGGAGCCCGGGTTATCGCCGCCGACGTGGTGCCCGACAAGCTGCAGGGCGCCGAGCAGTTCAATCCCGACGTTATCGTCAACAGCCGGACGGATAGCCTACCCGAGCGGGTGAAGGAGTTGACCGGCGGGTTGGGCGCCGACGTGGTGGTGGAAGGCGTAGGCGGAGAGGCGGTGGCGGCGGTACTGCCCGACAGCCTGGCCTGCCTGAAGCTGGGCGGACGGCTGGTGGTCCTGGGCTACAACTATGGCATCCCCCTGGCGGTGGACACCGCCGACCTGATTTACGGCCAGTGGAGCATCCTGGGCAGCCGGGCTTCCAATCTTCAGGACGTGGTAGAGGTGGTGAAGCTGGTGGAGCAGGGACGTTTGAAGCCCGTGGTATCGGAAACCTATCCCCTGCAGGAAGTGGAGCAGGCCCTGGCCAAGTTGCGGGAAAGCCCGCCGCTGGGGAGGATTGTGCTGCGGTCGGAAGGTTGAGCTGGCCAGGAATACTGAATGTGCACAACTGCCGCCCTCATTGTCGGATAAATTGAAAGGCCGATCTGCTCGATCGGCCTTTCATTGTCAACCATGCGGTATTTTTTGTTCTTACACTTTTACCGTTCTATCTACCTTAGCCCATGGCAGATAGACGCCTTTGGAATCTATTCCTTCCTCGGGACTTTCGTACTCCGCTGGAATTGGAAGGCCCTGCTCTCTGAGGTCGTCCAAATGAACCTCCAGCGCTTCCATGAAACTGGCTAAGGCCTCTTCCGGCGTATCGCCAATCGCCACGCACCCCGGCACGTTTGGCGAAAAAGCACCCCAGTTTTCGGGGCCAGGTACCAGGACAATAGCGTAGTTCATCTTCAAACCTCATAACTGGGCTTGACGGCGTATGCTTGACCAAAGCCATGCGTCCAGGTGGCCCCCAGCCTTCCGGGGATGGTTACACTTCCTCGCTTGACAGGATGGCGGAAAATACGGTGGTCACCGCTAGTACGTATATGGTACCAGCCATCCTCTTCAACTCTTTGAATGGCTTCGCGGACTTTGATGGAGGGCATTCAGTGGTCTCTGTAGATGGTCGGGGCGGCCGGATTTGAACCGGCGACCCCCTGCACCCCATGCAGGTGCGCTTCCGGGCTGCGCTACGCCCCGACACTCCTACCAGCTTACCATACGGGGGAGCCTGCTACAAGCCAAAGAGAAGATGCGGGCAGGGCAATCGCATTTTGGGCTTGGCTATACGTCCAAGCAGGAGGTCATGTCGCCCTGAGCTTGCCGAAGGGCCTAAAATCCTTCCCCCCAAGCCAACTTTCGGGTCCGTAACCGGGCTTTGGGAAGGTTTTTGGATTCTTCACTCCGTTCAGAATGACAGTTTTGGCCGCTCAGGACGATGA
>DAOUIY010000055.1:0-129996 GCA_034423215.1 Dehalococcoidia bacterium | reverse complement strand
TACCAGTTGGCTCTTACCATAATTTACTCATTGTGCTTTTAGGGCGTGTCTTCAGGAAAACCGTCATTCCTGCGAAACCCGTCATTCTGGCGCAGGCCAGAATCCAGGAAGGTTAGCGCCGGACATGGTTCCTTACCTTCAGGATTCCTGGGTTCCGGCCTTCGCCGGAACGACGGAGAAAAGCAGTTTCAACTATAATTTATCATTTCAAAGTTGTCGGACTAATAGCTTTCCCCCATCGGAATGGGAGGGATTCCTGGGAAGCACCCTATTTCAGGTCCAGCAGTTCCACGTCGAAAACCAGCGTGGAGTTGGGGGGGATTAGTCCGCCGCCCACGCCCCGTTCTTTGTAGGCAAGGTCCGGCGGTATGGTTAGCTTCCACTTGTCGCCGACCTTCATCATGGCCACCGCTTCGTCCCAGCCCTGTATGACTCCGCCCTGACCGACCACAAACTCGAAGGGTTCGCCCCGGTCTACCGAACTGTCAAACTTGGCGCCGTCCAGCAACCAGCCCGTGTAGTGGACCACGGCAGTGTCTCCTGCCTTGGCCGCCGGGCCGTCGCCGGTAACCAGGACATCGTACTTAAGCCCTGACGGGGTAGTCAGGGGGCTTTTATTGTCCGTGTTCTCGGCGCCATTCCCGTCACCGGTACAGGCCATCAGGGTCAGCGCCAGTAACGCCACTGCCAGCATTAGTCTCATGGTTGTCTCCTGGAAAGGTCAAAAACTGTGGCAGCCGACGCGTCAATGAGATTGTCAGGGGTTATGATTATTTCCTGCCCCCAGACACCCGCGCCAACGCCTAATTCCCCGTACTCGGTCAATTCCGAATCCATGAAAGTGCGAAAACCCGGCGGCTGCCAGTGGAAAGGAGGAATTGACCCTATGGCGTAGCCGGTGGCCTCCAGGACAGCATCGGGGTCGGCCAGGCTGACGTTCCTTGAGCCGAGGGCTTTCTTTAGCTGACCGGAAACGGCATTCTTGTCTCCTCCGAGCATGACCAGGGACAACTCGCCCTCGCCCGTGCGGAAGACCAGGGTTTTCACCATTTGCCCTTCCTCAAAACCGAGGGCCCGGGCCACGTTGGCGGCTCCCTTTTCCGTATCCGGCGAAAACTCCAGCTTCCGGTAGGGTATCTTCCGTTCGTCGAGAAAGGCGTGGGCCGGCAAGTTCATAGTTGCAACTTTCCCCTTGTTCCGGCGCATTATACCAACGTACCGGGTTTTCACAAAGAGACGCAGAAACGGGGAGCGGCACAGAGATTCCCTGCGAACTCCCCGGATCTGCGTCTCTTTGCGAAAGAGCTTCAGGCAGCGATGCCGATTAGGACCCGGGGCGGGTGCCAAGGGTGACCGTCAACTGTTCGGTATCGCCGTCTCGTATGACTTCCATGGTGACCTCCTGGTCGGGACGGGTCTTGCCGACCAGGAAGGTAATCACGTCGTCAATTGTGTTCACGGGTTCGCCGTTGATGGAGACAATGATGTCCCCGCCGACGGGCAGTTCGAGTCCCTCCAGCATCAGGGCTTCGTCGCTGCCCTGCAGGCCGGCCTGCTCCGCCGGTCCGTCGGGCACGATTTCGATGACCAGGGCGCCGCGAGTGTTCCTGGGCAAGTCCATGGCCTCGGCTATGTCGGGCGCCAGGGATGCTCCGCTTATTCCCAGCCAGGAGTATTGGAACTTGCCATCTTCCAGAATGGCGGGTACCACCTGCTTGGCGATGTTGATGGGCACGGCGAAACCTATGCCCGAGTTTACGCCGGTGCGGCTGACAATCTGGGTGTTAACTCCGATGACGTGCCCATACCTGTCCAGCAGGGGGCCGCCCGAATTGCCCGGGTTGATGGGGGCGTCGGTCTGGAGGACTTCGGGTATGGAGAAGGGACTGTGACCGCTCCGGATGGTGCGCCCGATGCCGCTGATAATTCCGGTGGTGATGCTGAACTGCTGGCCGAAGGGGTTGCCCATGGCCACCGCTATCTGACCCATGTAAACCTGGTCGCTGTCCCCAAGGGTGACGGGAGACAACATGCCATCAGGGTCTGAGACCCGCAGCACGGCCAGGTCGGAGTCCGGGTCACTGCCGAGAAACTCGGCATCCATTTCGGTCCGGTTGGGCAGCACCACCGTTACCCGGTCCGCTTCGGCGACCACGTGATGATTGGTAATGATGTGGCCCTGGTCGTCCCAGACGAAGCCCGTGCCGCCGGTCCTCTCAAAGAAGTCCCGGGGGATGCCGGGTATGTCGGGAATTTCGGGCCGGCTTTCGCCGCTGCCCAGGTTGCGAGCCACTTTAATCAAGACCACGGATGGCAGCACGTTGTCGTAGATGCCCTTGAGCACCAGTTCCTGCGCTTCCACTATGGCCTGGGGAGTCAGGTCGGACAACTGTTCACTGCCGCCGGGAGTCGAATCACCGGAAGCCGAACTACCGGGGGGCGAGACCCGGCTGACGTTGTCGCCAAGGATATTGCTGAGGGGCCCGGGTCCCAGGGACTCGCCGGCCTGGGAGGCGATGTCCCGCGGCGTTGCGGCGCCGGTTTCTTCCGCCTCTGCTGCCTCTGCTCCCTCTACGGAGCTTGCGGTGGAACCTGCCGGCTGGCTGGCGCCCGGCGCGGCGGCAGATTGGGCGGTAGCCGGGGCCTCGCCCGCGCCGTTGCTGGCCTGGTCGCCGCCGGCCTCGGCAGTCAGCGACACGGTGGTCGGCGCCGGGGCTTCTTCGGCGGAAAAGTCGGGGCTGAAGAAGGAGCAGCCGGCCAGGGCCAGGCTGAGGGCCAGGACCAGCGCGAGGGCAACCGCTCCCGGAAAACGAACGGCCACGCCCCTTCCGAGTTTTCTCCTGTTGACACTGGACTTTGAAACTAGCGTTTTCAATGTAATCGCCTCCTGCCAGTGAATACCGTTGAACGTGGTTGGCAAGACTGACTGAATTGGCCATTTATGACCTGTTTTAAGCAAGTATAACGCAGAAATATCAAGAAACTCTCAAGATGGTTTTTCTGGCCGGTCCAGGTTGTCGGGCTGCCCTTCCACAAGCTCAGGGTGGGCAGAAGTAATGTCCAATCAGTGCCAATAAGTCGAACCACTAATGGTTCGACCGTTTTGAAATTGTGGTCAATGCGTTGATTAGTCATTCCTGCGGAGGCTGGAATCTTAACTCTTGCCTGTCGAAGTTCCCGACCGGGCGGGAACGACGGGTTGGGCCGACCGTATATCTGTTACGCCCGTGCCTGGGCGTCGGATTTACTGCCTGGCCAGCCGATGCCCGGGCTGTTTCTTATCCTGGCGGTTGGCTTGACGATGGGCTCAGATTTCCCTTGTGCCTGCGTTGGACGGACCGTTGAAGGGGTTGCTTAATTCGGCGGCCCTGGCGGGAAAAAGGAGTGAAAACAGTCTCTCCGTCATTGAAAATCCGAAGGGGCTATGCTAACTTTAGGCAGGATTCGGGCAAGGTTTCGCTGAATTCAATTATGTCCCGGAAGTGCTGACTTATGGCGGGTCTATCCCCCGGGAAGGGTGAAGGTGTTAGCCAGGGCAAAAGCCGAAGTGCAATCGGGTGGCTGCCCTGGAACAATCGCGCCTTCCAAAGAGCGCAGCAGGAAGACAAGCCGGTGTTTCTGTCCATCACGGCCGTCTGGTGCTACTGGTGCCACGTGATGGAAGAGAACACCTATGCCGATGCCGAAGTGGCCGAGTACATCCGGGAGAATTTTGTGCCGGTCCAGGTGGATAACGACCACCGGCCCGACGTTAACGCCCGCTACAACGTGGGCGGGTGGCCCACCACAGCCTTCCTGACCCCGCACGGCGGCTATATGGCCGGGGCCACTTACCTGCCTCCCGACCAACTGCTGGCCATGCTGAGGGAAGTAAGGCGGGCCTATGACGACGACAAGGCGGGCCTGTACGACCAGGCAGCCCAGCTGCACCGCCAGCGCCAGGAATACGTGGGCCGGGTGGAATCCGGCTACGAAGTCAGTCACCGCCTGGTGGACGTGGTAGCCCGGCGGATGGCGGGAGCCTACGACGCCCGAAACGGGGGTTTCGGCGAAGACCTGAAGTTTCCCTCGGCGCCGGTGCTGCGCCTTTTGCTGCATCTCTACCGGACTACCCGCGAGGACTTTTACCGGGCCATGCTGGCAAAGACGCTGGACGCCATGCTGTCGGGAGAGTTGTACGATGGCGTTGAAGGCGGCTTTTTCCGCTATTGCGCGCAGGAGGACTGGACCGCCGCGCAGCACGAAAAGATGCTGGAGGACAACACCGGCGTGGCGCGGGCGCTGTTGGACGCCGGAATCCTGCTGGAAGATGAGCGCTATCTCAGCGCAGCCAGGGCCACCATTGATTACCTGCTTGCCACCCTGTTCGACAGCAATACGGGGGGATTCCGGGGGAGCCAGGGGGCGCACTCAGAGTACTTTGGAATGCCGGAAGAAGTGAGGGGGGCAACTGAACCCCCGGCCACCGATTCCTTTTGCTATACCGGCTGGACTTGCCAGGCCATTTCATTGCTGCTGGAGGCGTCGTGGAAGCTGGGCAATCCCCAATGGGCGGAAACGGCCCTTGCTTCCCTGGAGAGGGTTGCCGGCAGGTTTGACGGGTCCCGCATGCCCCACGTCTTCGACGGGACCGGAAGACCTTCTCCGCAGCTTTCCGACGACACGGACCTGCTGGGAGACTGGGCGGCATACCTTAACGCCCTCATGGACGCCCACCACTTTGGCGCCGGCAACGGCGCTTACCTGGAGCGTGCTGAAGCGGCGGTTGAACACATGGACGGCCGGTTTTACGACCGGTCCAGGGGTGCCTACTTTGACATCCCCGCTGACCCCGACGCGGTGGGCTATATGCGGCTGCTGGAGAAACCGCTGGCAGAAAACATGCAAGCCGTGGAAGGGCTGGTGAAGCTGCATCATGCGACGGGCGATGGCCGTTACCGGCAGCAGGCCGAGAATGTGCTTGGCGCCTACACTGAGGCCAACCGGGACTTTGGCGAGCACGCCGCGTCCTATGCCGTGGCGGTGGATCTGTTTTTGCACTCGCCCCTTGAAATAACCATAGAGGGGGAGTTGGGCCGAGCCGATACCTCCGCCCTGGCGACGGCGGCGCTCCGGGTAAGCTATCCTCACCTGGTATTGAAGCCCTCGCCCTCCCTGCCTGGCACGCCCGCCGTCGCCCACGTGTGCGTGGATACCCTGTGCTATCCCCCGGTCAGCCAGCCCGAAGAACTGGCGGCGTCGGTGCAGGAGGCCCTCGAAGGGCCCCAGACCCCGGCGGAGAACATTTTTGAGAGATTCGTGAGCTTTTAGCCCGGGGCAGCAATCAACCTGTACCCGGGGCTGAAAGCCCTGCCTGGAGGCCAACCCTGAAGAGCGCAAGTTGCAACAACCTCACCGAAGACCACATCGGCCGGCGCCATACGCTGTCCGGCTGGGTAGATAGCCGCCGGGACCACGGCGGGGTAATTTTCGTTGACCTGCGGGACCGCTCGGGCATCGTGCAGATAGTCTTCAGTCCCGAGTTGTCGCCGGAGGCATACCGGACTGCCGAGCAGTTGCGGTCGGAGTGGGTAATCGAAGTTAAGGGCAGCGTGTCCCGCCGCCCGCCTGAATCGGAGAACCCGACAATTCCCACCGGCATGGTGGAATTGATGGCCGATGAGGTTACCGTCCTGAACGCCTCTCTCACGCCGCCCTTCTATATCGAGGACGACGTCCGGGCGGACGAGAGCCTGCGCCTCCGGTACCGTTATCTGGACCTGCGCCGTCCCCAAATGCAGCGCAACCTCATTTTGCGGCACCAGGTGGTCAAGTACATACGCGACTTCCTGGATGACCGAGGCTTCCTGGAAATTGAGACTCCCATCCTGATAAAGAGTACGCCGGAGGGGGCGCGGGACTACCTGGTGCCCAGCAGGATGCAGAAGGGCAGCTTCTATGCTTTGCCCCAGTCTCCCCAGCAGCTAAAGCAGTTGTTGATGGTTTCGGGTGTGGAGAAGTATTTCCAGATTGCCCGGTGTTTCCGGGATGAAGACCTTCGGGCTGACCGGCAGCCGGAGTTTACCCAGCTGGACCTGGAGATGAGCTTCGTTGACCAGGAGGACGTTCTCCAGTTGACCGAGGAACTCTATACCGGCATGGTGGAAAAGCTGACGCCGGGAAAGAAACTGCTCAAGCCCTTCCCGAGAATTCCCTACGACGAGGTTATGGCCCGCTACGGCAGCGACAAGCCGGACCTGAGGTTCGGCCTGGAAATGACCGACGTGACCGACCTGGCCGGCGAAACCGAGTTCCGAGTCTTCCTGTCCACCATTGAACGGGGCGGAATCGTCAAGGGTTTCGTGGCGCCGGGGCAGGGGCACTACACCGGATCGGATATGCGCCGCCTGGAGGAAACCGCCAAGGAGTTCGGGGCGGCCGGCATGAGCCACGTCCGCCTGCAAGGGGAGGGCAAGGCTTCCGACCTGGAAGAGGACTCCATTCTCCTCTCCCCGGGGCTGCGTATGCCGCTGGAATGGTCGCGGCGGCTGGTGGAACGGATGGGGGCCCGCGGCGGCGACCTGATTATCCTCATGGCGGGGCCGGCCAATCGGGTCAACCTGTGGTTAAGCTCCATGCGCAACTACTTCGGTGAGCGGCTGGGGCTGGTGGACGAGGACACCCTTTCCTTTGCCTTCATCACCGGGTTTCCCATGTTTGACTGGGACGAGACCAACAACCGCTGGGATTCTTCCCATCATCCCTTTACCGCTCCGGCCGACGGCAAGGAAGCGCTGCTGGACGGGGAAAACCTGGGAGGCATTGAGTCCAAGGCTTACGACCTGGTATGCAACGGTTCCGAACTGGCCAGCGGCAGCATCCGGATACACCGCCGCGAACTCCAGGAAAAAATCTTTGCCATCCTGGGCTACACCCCGGAGCAGGTGGAAGAGCGGTTCGGGCACATCCTGGAGGCCTTTGAGTACGGGGCGCCGCCGCACGGAGGCATTGCCCCCGGCATTGACCGGCTGGTGACGATTCTGGCCGGGGCAGACTCCATTCGCGATGTCATTGCTTTTCCCAAAACCCAGAGCGGCACGGACCTGCTGTTCGGAGCTCCCTCCGCGGTGGATGCTTCCCAATTGCGGGACCTGGCCCTGAGAATTACCGAATAGCCGGCAGGCGCGAGAATGGAGGGTAGAACGCCCGCCGGCCCCGGATGCGGCTCCAGAAGCCGTTTCAAGAGTCATTTAGTGCCCGGTTAGTTATTCGCAGGGGTGACCCGAGGAAGGCCGTCACCCCCATCCTAGTTGTTTGACCACTTTGAAGTGATGGGTGAAATTGCTTTTCTCCGTCGTTCCGGCGGAGGCCGGAACCCAGGAGTCCTGAAGGTAAGGGACCAGGTCCGGCGCTAACCTTCCTGGATTCTGATTGGATTCTGGCCTGCGCCAGAATGACGGGTTTCGATAGTTACCCGTCATTCCAAAGTGGTTGAACTACTAGCCTTCCCCCGTCAAGTGGGAAGGGATATTGAAACAGGTCCTAAGCTGGTACCTGTTCCTGCTCAGAAAACCGTCCCGAATCTTGTCCAGAAGCCTGCATTGAAGGCCGGCAACAAGGAGGCAACCACGATGGCAACCTCAAGTGACTTCAGCTACGACAGCCTGTATTCGCAGCTTTCCGTTCCGGTGGTGCGCGGGGAGAACCGGCACGCCCGGTACGATTTTGCGGTGGCCTATCCCGACCCGGACACCCTGCCCCTGGAAGGTCTGGCGGACTCGCTGCGGGTGGCCCTGGAGCGGGAGGGCAAGGGACTGGCCCTGTATCCCGTTGCGGCTGGTCTTCCCTCGCTTCGCGAGTGGGTGGCCGAGAAGCTGGCCCACGACCGGAACATGACCGTCAACGTGGACGACATTGTACTGACCTCCGGTTCGGGCGAGGCAATTTCCATGCTGATTGCGGCGCTGACGGACCCGGGCGATGTGCTGCTGACCGAGGAGTACGTTTACCTGGGCACCCTGAGAACCATGCGGCGGTTTGGCGCCGACGTGCGCAGCGTCAAGTGCGACGAAGACGGCATAATTCCCGAAGAACTGGAAAGCACGCTGGCGGCAGTGGCCGCCGAGGGCAAGAGGGTTAAGTTCCTCTACACCATTCCCGTCTTCCAGAATCCCATGGGCTGGACCATGACTTTGGAGCGGCGGCTGAAGACTCTGGAGATTACCGGGAGCTACGGTGTGCCAGTGCTGGAGGATGACTGCTACGTTGACCTGCGGTTCGAGGGCGAGGACGTTACCTCGATGCACTCGCTGGACGATACGGGACGGGTCCTTTACGTGGGCTCCTTTTCCAAGATTGTAGCCCCGGGCGTGCGGCTGGGCTACATGGTGGCGCCGCCCGAGGTAATCCAGAGGGCCATGAGCTTCAAGGGCGGCGGCGGCGTGAACCAGTTTGCGGCCCTGGCGGTGCAGGAATTCGCCAAGGGCAGCATGGACGCCCACATTGACGAACAGAACCGGGCGCTGAGGGTTAAGAGAGATGCGATGCTGGCGGCCCTGGGGGAGAACTTTGGCGATCAGGCCCAGTGGAGCAAGCCCGAAGGCGGCCTGTACGTTTGGCTGGAAATGCCCGAGGACGTGGATCTGGCCGCCCTGCAGGAACAGTCGTTCCAGGAAGGGGTGGGCTACTACAACGGTTCCATGTTCTCCCCGGAGGGCAATGGGACCAACTGCGCCAGGCTTTGCTTCGGCCATCCCACCGCGGAAACGGTGGCAGAGGGCGTGGCCGAACTGGCTCGTATCTTTGAGAGGCACGGGGTGTTGAGGGGGTAACGGGTTAGTCTCCGCTCCCCGGTGATACCGGTTGACGCAAAAGCAATGGCCCAGACCGAAAAAGTCTGGGCCATTTCCTTTGCCAGTGGCAACTTCCTGATGGCCTAATCGTTGTCGGCAGTTGCCGCCTTTTCGGGTACGCCGGCGCCGTGGCCGTTGCGGAAGGCGAACCGGTCAACCAGGTCGCCGATGCTCTGGCGGAAGCCGGAGTATTCTAGCTCTCCGTAAGGCAGCATGGCAGCGCCGGACCAGCCCTGGGAGCGCATTTCAATGCCCTTCTGCTGGGCCAGCAGCCGGACGTGGTCCCATGACTGGTTGTCGAAGAAATCTATGTTGGAGTCGGAGAAGGTCCCGTCGGAGGCGATGGAGAAGCCCACGCAGGAAACCAGCGGCAGGCAGTACATACCGGTTACGGGAGTGTTGATGGGCACGGGCATCAGGGGCATGACGTGGGAACCCCTGGCGTCGCCGCCGATGTAGTGGGCCTTGGCGTAGGGGGAAGTCAGCTCTTCGGGTGCGGGGAATATGCCCTGGTTCCGCACCACGGCCACCGGGTCGTCCTTGCCGGTGTAGCTGCCGGCAATGTTGTGCAGGCGGGTGGCGGAAATGGCCGCGGCGGTCTCTCCCGAATACCGGGAAACGATGGAATCAATGCCGAAGCGCTCGTTGTCCCGCAGCAGCACGGCCAGCTTGTAGTAGTCCTCGGGGGCGTGCAGCGAAATTATGCTGTCTCCCTCGGTGTTGTCCATGTCAATAATGTTGAAGGTGAAACCCTGGCTGAGCCTGGGCAGCATCAGCCCGCCGCAATACATGGGGTCGGCAAAGCCGAGGAACATGGGCAGGTTGTAGGCGCCGGGGCCGCACTTGTCGGCGGCCAGGACAAAGAAGGACTCGGCCGGGCGAACCGGATTAGTCTTCACCGGGTCATGGTCAAACTCCACCTCGGCCACCGCCGGGCCGGCGCCGCGGATGTTCCCGGAAGGGGCGTCTGCCAGCAGGTCCTGGCCGGCGCCGTAGAGGCCGAACTGACGGGCAATATCGGTGGCCTTCAGGAAGGTGCTCCAAGCGAACTGGTGAACGTCGTCGTCGTTGGGTCCTCGGGTATGGGTGGTGGTCATGCAGATGTCGTCACCCGTGTGGCCGACGTAACCGTCAATGAGCAGCCCGCTGCTGATGGCGTCCGCCACCTCCTGCTCCACCGCATCCATCATCCTCTGGGACGGCTTGGTGTGGCCGCCAATGGAACCCACATCGGCCTTCAATACGGAAATAGTCAATTTCATACCCTAAACTCCTTGTGGCGCAACCACCGAAAAATTCGTTCAGACTTGCGGCAGAGATTTCGCTATCTGAGCGTTCGTAGAGGGAGGTCTTGAAACGGGGCTTCAGCAGTCCGGGATTATAGCAACATTGACCCCTTGGGTCAAACTTGAGACAAAGGTGGAGCCAGGCGTAAGGTGACGGCTCTTCGAGGTCATCCTATCCGTCTTTTGGTACTTGCTCCTGGTACATAAGGCGGTAGCCTGGCTGTGGTTGACTTGCCTTTTGTCCGGCGGGTGGCAAGCGCGTCTTTTTGTTGGGTAGAGGCCATCGCAACCCAAGCCATTGTCTAGCCTTTCCATAAAGTGTATATTCTTAGAAAGCGGCCGGTTCCGGTCGTTATTGGGAAAGACGAGGCGCCTCTTAAAGCTGTTTTTATGGCCGCACAAGATATTCTGCTTCTGCTGTCGCTGGGGATTATCGTTCTTTGGACCACCAGGCTGGCCCGTTCCAAGGGATTGAATCCGTGGGCGTGGGGCGTTGGGTCCATACTTCTGATTGCCCTGGCCTGGAACTTCAGTCCCAGGTTCCTGGGGCCGGTGGTAATGGCCCCGCTGATTTTTCTGCTCCTGTTTAGAAGCCCTCTGTTCCGGCGTGGCAGGAAGGCCGTGTCCATGCCCTGCCCCAAGTGCGGCGCGCCCGAGACCGGGGGCCTGAACTTCTGCGTTCAGTGCGGTTGGGAGCTTTCCCGCAGCACTCCAGAAGCCGCCCCGGAAGCTTCGCAGCATACGCAGGAAACATTCAACTCGACCCTGACCACCGACAGCCCCGGAGTAGAAGAGAGGGCACAGGGACAGGTTTCCGAAGAACCGCCCATGCCGGCGGGCGACCCTCAGCCCACCGAACCTTCCCAGCCCGAACCTGCCCCGGCGGATGATGAGGTCCGCCGCCCAGAAGAGCCTGCCGAGGCGGTTGCAGAACCCGAACCCGTCAGCCAGCCTTATGCCCCGCCGCCCACCAGGGTGTCTGCCGCTGAACCTGCCGTAGAACCGGTACCGAAAGCGGCGCCTGGCGCGGTGACGGAACCAGTTTCTGAGCCTGCACCGGCACCCGCCGAAGCGGGGGCGGGGGCGCCTCTTGAACCGGCGCTGGCGCAGGAAAGTATCGCAGACCCGGTTGCGGGGCCGGTCTCGGACCCGGTTTCGGATGCCGGGGCAGAGCCGGTGAGACCGGCGCCGGCCCCGAGGCCGCTGCCTACCCCGGCCAACCTGACGGAGAGGGGTGTTACCCTGTTCAACCAGGGCCGAATCCAGGAAGCCATAGACCAGTTCACCAAGGCGATAGCCTTGGACCCGGAGTACAAGGAAGCGTGGGAACGCCGGGCAGAAGCCTACGGGCGCCTGGGACGTCCGGAGCGGCAGAAGGCGGACCAGCGGCGGCTGGAAGCTTTTTAGCCAGTCTCGGGACTAAATGACACACGGAACAGGGGCGGGTTTGTAACCCGCCCCTACGATTCTTGCGACCTGTTTATAGACGGAGACGCTGGCAGCTGTTCAGGGCGTGTCGTCAAATGCACCTTCATTTCCGCGAAGTAAAGGTGGCCTGTTAGATGGCCATGATGTGGTAGCCGGCGTCCACGGGAATGATGGAGCCGGTTATGCCGCTGGACATGTCGCTGCACAGGAACAGGGCGGTCTTGGCCACCTCGTCGGCGACGATATTGCGCTTGAGGGGGGCCCGCTCGGCGTGGATTTTCTTCATGTCCAGGAAGCCGTGGATTCCCCGTGCCGCCAGGGTGTCCAGGGGGCCGGCGGATATGGCATTCACCCGGATGTTGTCCTGCCCAAATTCGGCGGCCAGTTGGCGCACGCTGTTTTCCAGGGCGGCCTTGGCGGTGCCCATGACGTTGTAGCCCGGGTACACCTTCTGCGAGGCGTCAAAGGTCATGGCAATGACGCTGCCGCCCTCTTGCATCAGGGGGGCGGCGTGTTTGACCAGGGGAATCAGCGTGTAGGCGCTCACGTCCAGGGCAACGCGGAACCCCTCTCTGCCCGTGTCGGCGAACCGCCCCGCCAGATCGTCCCGGTTGGCAAAGGCTATGCTGTGGACCAGGAAGGATAAGTCGCCGAAGGCTTCCCCGACCTGGTCGAAGACTTCCTGAATCTGAGCGTCGTCCGAGGCGTCGCAGGGCAGGGCGATGGAGCCCTCAAGCTCGCCGGCCAACCGGACAACCCGGTCCTTGAGGCGGTCGTTCTGGTAGGTCAGGGCCAACTGCGCCCCGGCTGAGCCCAACAACCTGGCAATGGCCCACGCTATGCTGCGGTCATTGGCCACGCCGAAAACTATGCCCTTCCTGCCGCTCAGGTCAATCGGATACAAGAAAAACCTCCGTCATATCCAAACTAAGGAAAGGTGTCGCCCCGCCGCACCGGGGAAAGACTCCCTACTTGGCAAAGGCAGGGGCCACCTGTTCCAGGAAGACGCTGAGCTGCTTTTCGGGCTCGAAGGAGGCGAAGCGGACTATCACGGTGTCGGCGCCGGCCTCGGCATACTCGGCGATTCGTTCCCGTACTCTTTCGGGTCCGCCGAAGGGACCCCAGCGGTCGCCCCAGATTTCTGCGCCGTAGTAGCCCAGCAGGTAGCGCTCGGCCTCGGCTTCCGCCCTGGAGAGGTCCGAGTCCATGTTCACGGTGAGGTACATAACCGTTTCCAGCGAGTTGGGGTCCCGGCCCAGGGCTTCCGCCTCTGAACGGAACGCTTCGATGGTCATGGCATGTTCCTCGGGGGTGTCTGAGATGGAGATAATGCCGTCGGCCAGCCGCGCGGCCCGCTTTATCTGTGCGTCCCGAGCGGCCGCCCGCCAGTGACAGGCCAGGTACAATGGCACGCCGCCTTCCTGCACGGGCCAGGGCTTGACCGTAACCGAGTCCAGGTCAAAGTGCCGGCCGGGAAAGGTCACGGTTTCTCTCTTCCCCAGGCCCTTCACTATCTGGGCCATTTCCTCCAGCCGGCTGGCCCGGCGACGTTCGGAGACGCCGGCCGCCTTCCACTCGCCCCTTTGCTCGTCGTTGAAGGCGCCTCCCACGCCGGCTGCGATAAGGAGCCGGCCCCTGGAAATCAGGTCCACCGTGCCCAGGGTCTGGGCCAACAGGACCGGGTGGCGCAGGGCCATGAGCAGGACGGCGGTGCCCAGCCTTACCCGGTTGGTGCGGGCGGCTACGGCAGCCAGGGCGGTGAGCGGCTCCAGCCGGGGCTTGGCGACCAGGCTGTCGCCCACCCAAACGGAGTCCAGGCCCGCCTCCTCGGCGCGGCAGGCCAGGTCAATAATCCTGTCCGCGCTCTCCGGGCGTTCTTCGGCCAGCAGCAGGCCCCGGGTGGGCAGCAGAAAGCCGAGCTTGGGTTGGGCGCTATTGCCGGGTTTGCCCGGGCCGGTTGGACTGTTGGGGTTAGATTGCGGTTGGGTCACCTTCGCCTCTCAAATTAGGAAACTCGGTCCGCGGATTGGCCTCCCGGTGGGGAGTCAGCCGGTCCAGCAGGCCGGGTTCCCGCTGCTGGAAAAACTCCAGGTCTTCGGTAATGTCCAGGTCGAACCCGAGCCCCTCGCTGTAACAGATGGCTACCGAAATGCCCAGCTTGCCGGCCTGGCTCAGGTGCTTGGTGAAGCTGCGATTACCCAGTTCGGGCTTGAAGGGCAGCTTGGGCGGTATGAGGATGCCGTTGGTGCCGGTGTCCCGCCGGGCCGGAGCCAGAACGATGTTCCTGCCGTGGCCGGTGGAACGCATCATGCTAGTAATATCCGCCGGCTTGAGGAAGGGCAAGTCGCCGGGCAGGTACATGGAGCCATACCCACGCTCCGAGGCGCGGTCAAAGGACTTGTCCAGGGTATCGTTCAAGTTGCGGCCGAAGTCCTCCATCCACAGGCCATCGAAGTTGCGGGTCAAGTTGCGGATGCGCCAGTCGCCGCCAACAACCCAGAAGACCTCTATGGATGCTCCCTTGATGGCCATTATCACCCGGCGCAGCATGCCTATGACCAGGTCGCCGCGCTCCTCAGCCGTCAGGGTGCGGGACAGGCGGGTCTTGCAGTCGGCGAGGGGTTTCATCGGTATGATAGGCACGATGCTGCTTTCGTCAAACATCTAGAAAGCTGCCTCCCAGTTCAAGGATGAGTCTCGCCAGGTCCACTTTGTCCTGTTCAGTCCGCATCAGGATGGGGGCTGTCACCGGTTCCATGCCGAGTTCGGCTATGGCCGGCGCCAACTCCCGGTCCGCTTCGTCAATGAGGAACAGGTCGCAAATGTCCTGGTACAACCTCGCCACGCCCAGGCTGCTGGCCTCGTGGCCCAACTCCGACATTATCTTGGCGGCGGGGCCCCTTACCGCTTCGCCCCCGATGATGGGGCTGACCGCAATTCGGGTCCGGTCCGGTCTTCTCTCCGCCAGGCTTTGACGAATTCTCGGCAGGGACAAAATCGGCCCGGTGCTGAGCAGCGGGTTGGATGGACACAACACGACCAAGCCCGCCCCTTCCAGCGCACCGGCGAAACCCGGCGATGGACGCGCCGCTTCGGCGCCCTGGTACCGGACGGAACTTACCGGCGGCTCGCTGCGACGGCGGACGAAGTAATCCTGCATAGCCAAAAGGCCGTCGCCGGTCTCCAGGAAAGTCCTTACCGGCTGGTCCGACATGGGCACAATGGGATGTTCCACCCCCAGCCAGCCGCACAGCCGCGCGGTAACTTCCGACAGGGACGAACCTTCCCGCAGCAGTTGCGTCCGGCGGATATGGGTGGCCAGGTCCCGGTCGCCCAGGTTGAACCAGGTATCCGCGCCGTAGCCGGACAACATTCCCAGGGCATGGAAGGTCTCACCGGCAATGCCCCAGCCGGTTTCCTCGTTGGAAATACCGGCTAGAGTATATAACATCGTGTCCAGGTCGGGGGAAACGTGAAGGCCGTGGAACTCGTCGTCGTCCCCGGTGTTTACGACGATAGCCAGCCGGTCCGGCGGAAGGCTTCGAGCCAGACCCAGGGCCAGCTTGGCGCCGCCCACCCCGCCGGCCAGGGCCACGACATTGCCGTTAAAGGGAGTCATAGGCAACAGGAGCTACCGGTTGAGGTTAATCGGGCCCGGAGGCAACCTGGGCCCCGGAACCTGCGGCATGGCGGGGGTGCTCGAACCGGTAGGTGTCCAGTTTGACCAGGCGGCGGTAGGAACCGAAGATTTCCTCCACGTTGTCGCCCACCAGGTCCAGGGGGTCCACCTGCCCGTCGTCCTGGTCGAAAACCCGGTTCAGGCCGTAGGTGGTAAACCGCTCAGCCGGCACGCGGCCGGCCTGCCGGATCATCTGGCGAAATTCCGATGGACGCATTAACTGGCCGTGCTGGGCGCCGGCAGAGGTGGAGATGCTCTCGTTGATGAGGGTGCCCCCCAGGTCGTTGACGCCGGTGGTGAGCAGCAACTGGGACATACGGCTGCCTTCCTTGACCCAGGACGCCTGGATATTGGGGATCCAGTTGTTCAGCATTATCCGGGCGATGGCGTGGACCTTGACCACGTCCATGCCCGTGGGGCCGGAGCGCACATCGTTAACCAGCCCCTTGAGGAACATGGGGGCTTCGGAGTTGACAAAACTCAGGGGCACAAACTCGGTAAAGCCGCCGGTGGCCTTCTGTATATCGCGGAGCAGGGCGATGTGCCGGGCCAGGTGTTCGTTGGTCTCCACGTGGCCGAACATGACGGTAGAGGTGGTGGGAATGCCCAGTTCGTGGGCCGTGGTGATGACTTCCTTCCACTGCTCGACGGATATGCGCCCGGGGGATATGCGGTCTCTCAAATCCTGGTCCAAAACCTCGGCGGAGGTGCCCGGCAGGCTTCCCACGCCGGCGTCGCGCAGTCCTTCCAGGTATTCCCGAATTGAGCAGCGGGAGCGCACGGAGCCGTACAGGACCTCCTCGGGCGAGAAGCCGTGAATGTGCATGTCGGGCAGTTCTTCCTTGATGGCCTCACATAGCCTGATGTACAGGTCGCCTTCCATCTGTGGCGGCAGGCCGGCTTGCACGCAGACCTCAGTGGCGCCATAGTCCCAGGCCTCCCTGGCCCGCCGGACTATTTCGTTGACGGGCAGGAAATAGCCCTCTTCCTCCCGAAAGTCCCGGCTGAAGGCGCAGAAGCCGCAGCGCTTGATGCATACGTTGGTGAAGTTGATATTCCGGTTTACCACGTAGGTAACCAGGTCGCCGGCGGTCCGGCGGCGCAACTCGTCGGCCACCATGCCCAGAGCCGCAAATTCGGCCCCGGTGGCGTCGAACAGGGTTACGGCGTCGTCCACCGAGATGTCGGCTCCGGCCAGGGCTGCGTCCAGAACGTGGGCCACCCGGGGCTCCAACTGCGACACCAGGGCCGAAAGGCTGCTGGCAGCGGCTGAGCCGGTGGTGTCAGCGGCGTTTTGATCAATTCTTTCCGGCATACCGCTCCATTCCTCCTCTTACAAATCCATCATCGCCGGCCAGCGCAAGGGCCCTTTCGCGGAGAGGGTCGGGCAGCCATGCCTGGGAGCCCATGAAATACTCGGGGTAAACCGGCAGGCGCGGCTTCAGCGTAAAGCCGCCATCCTCGGTGCGACGCTGCAGGTCGGACAGGACGGGCCACGGCGCCTCCGGATTTACGAAATCTATGGTCAAAGGCGACACCCCGCCCCAGTCGTTTATGCCCGCTTCCAGGTATGCGGGATAGTCGTCAGCGCTCAGATTGGGCGGCACCTGAAGGTTGACGACCGGTCCCAGCAGAATACGGGCCACGGCCACCGTCCACAGCAGTTCTGCGGCCGATGCGTGGTCGCGCTCTTCCATGGGCGTCGCCGGCTTGGCCCGGAAGTTCTGGATGATTACTTCCTGGATGTGCCCGTGGGCGCGGTGGAGGCTCCGAATGGCCAGGAGGGCGTCAATGCGCTCCCGGCGGGTCTCTCCGATTCCCACCAGTATCCCGGTCGTAAAGGGAATGCCCAGTTCACCGGCCAGTTCCACGGTACGCAGCCGAACCCGGGGCCGCTTGCTGGGGGCGTGCTCGTGGGGGCCGCCGGGCTGGTAAAGGCGGGGACTGGTGCTTTCCAGCATGAGCCCCATGGACGGATTGAAGGGCTGCAGGGCCGCCAACTCCCTGCGGCTCATGGTTCCCGGGTTAGCGTGGGGCAGCAGGGCGGTTTCTTCCAGCACCAGCCGGCACATGTCCGTCAGGTACTCCAGGGTAGTCTCATAGCCCCGTTCAATGAGCCATTGCCGGGCTTCGGGATAACGCTGCTCCGGCCGTTCGCCCAGGGTGAACAGCGCCTCGGTGCAGCCCATTCGCTGGCCGGCCCTGGCAACGGCCAGCACCTCTTCGGGAGACATGTAGAGGCTCGGAGCGGTCTGCGGGCTGTGGCGGAAAGTGCAGTAGCCGCAAAAGTCCCGGCACAGGTGGGTCAAGGGTATGAACACCTTGGGGGAAAAAGTGATGACGTTCCCCTTGCCCATATCCCGCAAGGTTGACGCCGCGGTGCAGAGTTCGCCGACAGCCGGGGCATTAGGCCCGTCCAGAGCGTAGGCCTGATCGTCGGTCAGCCCCTGCCCTTCAAGGGCCGTCTGAAGCAACTCGTCCGTCCTTCCGGCGCCGGTGGAAGGGGGGCGAGGGCGTCCTGCGCCAAGGCTGCTGGAGAGCCCCGGACTGCCGGCGGGTTTGCTTATTGTGCCAACGGCAACAGTATTCAAAGGCGTAAACTCTGCCGGAAATGCAACGGATTGAGACTTGCCAAATAGAAAGCACATTGTAGCGGCTACCCCGGCGGCAGGCAACCACAGCCGTTCAGCGCCCAGCGCCATTGCCGAGCCTTCGGGAGCCGCTCGTGGTGAGCTTGTCGAACCATGCCTTGGGACGATGAAGCGCTTTGACAGGTTCAGGATGAGCGGGAATGGGGGGCACTTGCCTCCTTAGCAATCATCCCCAACCCACGTCAAGCCGGATGAACCTGGCCCGCGCCGAACTTGGCGCGAACCTTTGGGCCGATAGCCTGAGCCGACGGAATGGGCAAAAGCCGGCGCGGGCGGGTCGCCAACTGCTCAAGGCTTACTGCATGGGCGAGTAGTCGGTGGGCCTTAGGATCATGTTCCTGACCAGGGCGTTTATGGGGCCGTCCTTTTCCGATTCCGCCCTGACCTGGTGCCAGCCCGGGTCTGCCTGGAAGGCGCTCCACTTAGCTTCCCGGTCGGCCAGGTTGTCGTAACCCAGCATGTAAACCAGCCGGTTGCTGGTCCCAATGTCCTCCGTCCAGAAACCCACTACGTGAATGTTGTGTTTGCGGAAGAAGCCCAGGGTATGGTTGGCGAATCGCTCGTTGAGGGCGGGAAGCCGGCCGGGTACGGTGTCGTAAATGCGGAGTTCGTAGATCATAGTTCCTCCTGAGTTTGCACGTCTGATTGTGATAGCCGGTAAAGGTGAAGACCCGGCAATGGCGGTTCAGAAGCCGGATAGCCTGCCCTGGTCCTTTGGCGGGCTGCCATCCGGGGCGGCCCGGCCCAGGTGCTCGTAGGCGCGCCTGGTGGTGACCCGACCCCGGGGAGTGCGCTCCAGGAAACCCAATTGCATCAGGAAGGGCTCCCAAACCTCCATGACCGTGTCCGAGTCTTCGCTGAGAGAGGCGGCCAGGGTATCAAGACCGACGGGGCCGCCGCTGAATTTGTCCATAATACTGGTAAGCAGCCGGTGGTCTGTTTCGTCCAGGCCGAGGCCGTCCACACGCAGCCGGTCCAGGGCTTGCCGGGCCACGTCGCCGGTAATGGCCTCATCGGCCACCACCAGGGCATAGTCCCGGGTGCGCTTCAGCAACCTGTTGGCGATGCGGGGGGTGCCCCGGGAGCGGGCCGCCACTTCGGAGACACCTTCGCCGTCGGCGGACACCCCCATTATTTTGGCCGACCGCTTTACCACCACTTCCATGTCCTGCTGTTCGTAGTAGTCCAGGCGAAACACGGACCCGAAACGGTCGCGCAGGGGCCCGCTGATGAGCGAAAACCGGGTGGTGGCGCCGATGAGGGTGAAGGGGTTGATGCGCAGGTTTATATTGCGGGCCGCCAGTCCCTTGCCAACCATCCACGACAGGAAGAAGTCCTCCATCGCCGAGTACAGCACCTCTTCCACAACCCGGTGCAGCCGGTGAATCTCGTCTATGAAGAGAATGTCGTTGGGCTGCAGGGAGGTTAGGATGGCGGCCATATCGCCGGCTCTTTCGATGGCCGGGCCGGAGGTTACTTTTATGCTGACTTCCATTTCGTTGGCGATGATGTGGGCCAGGGTGGTCTTGCCCAAGCCGGGGGGGCCGTACAGGATGATGTGGTCCAGCGGCTGGTTGAGCATCTTGGCGGCCTGGATTCCGATGGCGAGATTCTCTTTGACCGGCGCCTGCCCCACAAAATCCGAGAGTCGGCGGGGGCGCAGGGAAACGTCCGTGGTCTCGTCGTCGGGCTGGGAAACGCCCGACACGACCCGGTCCGAGGGTATCGAATGGCCGTCGGAATCTGCTCCGGAATACGTCAATTTACCTGCCTGGCGCAAGAGAGTCGGGGAGAGGACTGCTTTGAAATGTACCTGGCAGAGAACCAGGGACAAAGCTAGCAAATTGCAGCCTTGGGCTACCGGGTAATTCTAGGCCAGGGCCGGGATAGCGTCAAGGAAAGGAGCAACCCTCGGGGGTTGGAAGGAACGGCCTGTCCCCCCAAAGCCGGCTTTCGCCGGCAAGCCTGCTACAGAAGAGAAACTTCCCGTCGAGCGTGAAGGTTGCGGAAAGGCAAACGTGGGCGGCGCTCCAGTCCGGGTTGCATGAGTAACCTCGGGGGCGGCTTGTGTAACGCTCACGCTAGCGGCCCGGGGGAAAGTCAGCAAAATCGTCAAAAACGAGCGGCTGCCAAGTGGGAGAGGGGCAGTAATGCGCGCCGGAAAGAGAGCTTGCAGCCCGTAGTCCAGGAATTTCAGCTTGAAAATGCCATGCGTACCGATATAATGAATCAACATTAACCCGGGAAGTTTGCGCAGGAAGACTGGGGGTGTCGTCAAACTGAAGGTAAAAGCCTCCGAGTGGTCCCTTTCGTCGTTCCAGCGAAGGTGGGAACCTCGATAGGCCGGAGCCGAGATTCCTGCCTGCGCAGGAATGACGGCGCTTTTGACGACACGCCCTAAAACGTCACCCAGCATCTTGGTCCTGGCGCCTGCCGCATCCCCATCGCCCAATTAGTGAGGTCCTGGTGAAGGCCGGTGTGTTAACGCCGGCAAATGCCAGGTGGATGGTTGGGCTTGGGTGTGATGGGCCGGTGCAGGGCGTTTGATTTTGCTCGGAACCTACCCGGGGTTACAGGCTGGTTTGTGTATGAAAGCGCTTGATGGAGATGGGCTTGCCGCCGCCTTCAACGCCGGTTTCCAATGTTTGCAACGATACCGTGATCCGTTGAACGCGCTGAATGTCTATCCGGTGCCCGACGGCGATACGGGTACCAATATGCTGCTGACCATGAGGGCCGGCGTGGAAAAGCTGGTCCAGTTGGAGGGAGCAACCGCCGGAGAAGTAGCGTCCCAGATGGCCGACGGTACTTTCTGGGAGGCGCGGGGCAACAGCGGCGTAATCCTGTCCCAGTTTTTCAAGGGCCTCGCCCAGGGCATGGACGGCGCGGAGGTCTGCGCCGGGGCAGATTTGGCCAGGTCCTTCCGCGCCGCCACCGAAGCCGCCTACCGGGCCGTGGGCACGCCGGTGGAAGGCACCATGCTGACGGTAATCCGTTGGGTTGCCGAAGCCCTGGAAGAGTCCATTGAAGAGTCACTGAAAGAAGCCGGGGAAATGCCCGGGGATTCGTCAGGAGGTTCGGACACCGGCTCAAACGATGCAAGCGATTTGGTGGCGCTGTGGGAGACGGGTTACAACGCGTCCAAGGCCGCGCTGGAGGCCACGCCCTCCATGCTTCCCAAGCTCCAGGAGGCCGGCGTGGTGGACGCCGGCGGCATGGGCATCGTCGTCATCCTGGGCGGCGCCCTGCTGCAGATGACGGGGGGCGACGTGGCCAGCGCCGACCTGGGGCTGGCTACGGCGGCCGGCCAGATTGACCCCTCTCAACTGGCATCGGTGACGGTGGAAAGCGACTTTCTGGATTCTTCCACGGAGTCGGAGTGGGGGTATTGCACCCAGTTCCTTATCCAGGGCGAAAACCTGGACATTGAGCAAGTAAGGGCAGACCTGGGGGAGAGGGCTGAGTCCCTGGTCATTATTGGCGACGACCGGTTCATCCGCGTGCACGTACACATGGAGGACCCGGGGGTTGCGCTTACCTATGCCGTATCCCTGGGGGAACTGGACCGGATCAAGATTGACAATATGAGCCTGCAGAACCAGGACTGGGCTTCGGGGCACCAGGAACGCAGCGCGCCCAAATCGGGCATCACCCTGGTGGCTGTGGCACCGGGCGAGGGTCTGGCCCAACTGTTCCGGGACACCGCCGGCGCAGCCATCGTCAGCGGCGGGCAGACCATGAACCCCAGCGTGGCCCAACTGGTCAACGCGGCAGAGGAATCGGGCGGCGAGCACGTCATCCTGCTGCCCAACAACAAGAACGTGGCCATAACCGCCGTCCAGGCGGCGGAACGGGAGAACGAAAGCCAGAGTCTCTACGTCGTGCCCACTTCCACCGTTTCCCAGGGAATTGCCGCGGCGCTGGCCTTCAACCCCCAGGCCGAGGCGGAGCAGAACCTCCAGGCCATGAAGGCGGCCGTTGGCGCCGTGGTCTCCATCGAAGTTACGCGCTCGGTGAGGGATACGGTGCTGGAGGGCAAGACGGTCTCGGAAGGCGATTACATGGGCCTGGTGGAAGGCAGCCTGGCAGTGGTGGAAGATTCGGCAGAAGCGGCCCTGCTGTCCTCCCTGGACGGCGTTGGGCTGACCGACGACCACATAGTGACCATTTATTGGGGGGCCGATACCGACCAGCCGACGGTGGAATACCTGGTGGCGCAGCTGGAGGCAGCAACGCCGGGAATCCAGGTTGACCTGGTTAACGGCGGACAACCCCACTATCCATATTTTGCGGCGGTGGAGTAGCCCAGGAGTAGGCGACATGGCAGTACGAATAGTGACCGACAGCACCTCAGACTTGCCCCCGGCCCTGGCCGAGGAACTGGGCGTAACCATCGTTCCGGCCAACGTGGTAATTGACGACGTTAACTATCGGGATGGCATAGACATGACTCCCGACGAGTTTTACAACCGGCTGGTAACCGGGCCCGCCCTACCAACTACCTCCCAGCCTTCGGTGGGGACTTTCCAGGCTGCCTACCAGGAATTGCTGGGCCAGGGCGACGAGCTGGTATCCGTCCATGTTTCGGCGAAACTCAGCGGCACGGTAAACTCGGCGGAACAGGCCCGGGCCAGCCTGGGAGATTCCCCGCCCATTGACGTTATTGATTCGCAGGCGGCGTCCATTGCGCTGGCGCTGGCGGTGATAGGCGCGGCGGAACTGGCGCAGCAATCGGCATCGCGCCAGGAGGTCGTTGACCGGGTCCGACAGGACTTGTCCCGCACCAGCGCCGTGTTCGCCCTGGATACTTTGGAGTACCTGCAGAAGGGCGGGCGGGTAGGCAAGGCCCAGGCCTTTGTGGGCTCCCTGCTCAGCGTGAAACCCATTCTTACCCTGGTGGACGGCGAAGTGCATCCGCTGGAAAGGCCGCGCAACCACCAGCGGGCCATGCGCCGGCTGGTTGACCTGACGCGGGAAAAGGGGCCGGCCGCTCGCCTCGGAGTAATCTACAGTACCGATGCCGAATGGGCCGCCGAGATTGCGGAAAGCCTGGGCGACCTGCTGCCCCGGGAGCAGATAGTCACCGCCAGATTCGGTCCCGCCCTGGGTACTTACGTCGGCCCCCGGTCGGTGGGAGTGGCAATTACCTCGGCGGCCTGATGGCTACCGGCCAGCAGTGCAATGTATTTGAACTAAAGGGTAGAGTTCCCGCTCACCCTGAGCCGGTCGAAGGGTCGCCCGTTGATGGTTCGACAAGCTCACTATGAGCGGGCTCCCGTGTCTATCCTTCACTGCCTCGGGGGTGTCGTCAAATTGAATGTGGGGGCTTCCTAGCGTCCCTTTTCGTCGTTCCCGCGAAGGCGGGAACCTCGACCGGCAGTAGTTAAGATTCCTGCCTTCGCAGGAATGACGGTCCATTTGACGACACGCCCTAGAAACCCTTCTACAGCGTCATATCGGACGACCCCCGGGGATTGGCGTTTTTCAGGAGATGGCCGGTCCAGCGACACTCAGGAGCTTGCGCTAACCGGCGGAAGCGGGTTGGCAGGCCGGGCAATAAAAGGTGCCACGACCCCGTACCCTTATGGCAACAATTGGGGTTGAACAGCGGGGGCAGGGTTCATCCTCTTTGCGGGGTATGGTCCAGGTATGCAGGGCGGAAGGCGGTGAAGGCCAATGGTCCTCCCTAGCCTGGTCGTAAATGGCAATGGCGGATTCGAGGGCTGCAACAATGCGGTTGCGCAGGTTTTCAATTTCCGCCGCCGACAGTGAGCCACCTTCGCGTTCGGGACTCACACCGGCGTTAAAGAGGGACTCGTCCACGTAGAGATTGCCCAGGCCCGCCGCAACGGACTGCTCCAGCAGCAGCGCCTTGATGGGAGCGGTGCGGCCTTCCAGCTTTTGCTGCAAGGCCGAGGCGGTAAAGTCCGGGGACAAGGGTTCCGGCCCCAACGGGGGAAGCGTGGCTGCCAGGTCGCCGGTGAGCCAAAGATGGCCGAACTTCCGAGGGTCTCGGAAACGCAGTATTCGCCCGTCATCTAGTCCAAAGGTATGCCGGACCATTGGGTCGGCGGCCAGGGAACTGGACTGGACGGTCAGCCCTCCGGTCATGCCGAGGTGAATTATGAAAGTCTCGCCGCTATCCAGGGGCAGCAGAATGTACTTGCCCCGACGGGATACCCCTTCCACTGTCTTGTAGCCCAGGCCCAGAACAAAGTTCTCAAGGGAGGGTTCCTTGACGGTTGGGGCCCAGCCTACCCGGACGTCTGTGATGGCGCGGCCGGGCAGTTCCGCCCGCAGGAGGACGCGGCAAGCGTTTTCGACTTCGGGTAGCTCAGGCATAGAGGTGAGCGCAGCCCCTCGCTACACGCGCTTCACGGCGATGGTCACGTCCATCCCCTCAATCTGTTGAGTCTCCGAACCCTCGGCATCGTCAAGATGACCGGCTACCAACTGTTCGCTCAGGGTCTCCTGGCTGATGTAGTCAGCATGGCCTATCATCACCCGGCCAATTTCCTCGGGCCCCTGGTAGTAGGTAACGATTCGGTCGGTCAGGTCAAACTGCGCGTTGCGGCGCATACCCTGGATCCGGTGGGCCAACTCCCGGGCCAGCCCCTCGTCGGCAAGTTCCGGCGTTACCCTGGTGTCAATAGCCACCAGGCAACCCGGCTCCACCGACACCCAGAAATCCTCGACCTGCTGGATGCCATGGCCGTTAAATTCTCCCTTGTTCCTGGCATCCGTGGCGTCCTTGACCTGGTCGTAGTAACCCTGGGCTTCTCCTTCAAAACTCTCGATTACGGACAGCTGCTTTATGTTTAGTTCTTCGAGAATCTGGGACTGAACCTGTTTCAGGTGACCGGCATTGCCCCAGACCCGGACTTCGGCCAGGGGCTGGCGCACCTTGACGCCGGCGCGGGACCGGGCGGCCCGGCCCATGCTGGAAACCTGCATAGCCAGCCGGGTGGCGTCCATCAGGTCCCGGTCTATCAGGGACGGGTCGGACACCGGGTAGGAATCGAGGTGAACACTGTCCGGGGCGGAATCATCCACGGTGCAAACCATGTTACGGTAGATTTCATCGGCCATGAAGGGCGCCAGGGGCGCCATCAGCCGGGCGACCGTAACCAGGCAGCGGTACAGGGTGGCATAGGCCGACAGCTTGTCGCCGTCATTTTCGCTCTTCCAGAACCGGCGGCGGCTGCGGCGCACGTACCAGTTGGAAAGCTGGTCAATGAACTCTTGCAGCCGCCGTCCCGAGTCGGTGGGGTTGTAGGAGTCCATGTAACCGTCAACCTGTTCCACCAGGACGTTCAACTCGGACAAGACCCAACGGTCCAACTCGTTTTCGGGCTTCCAGTCGGCCGGCACCTGTTCCGGGTGGAAGCGGTCAATGCTGGCGTAGTTGGTGAAGAAGGAATAGACATTCCACAGGGTAAGCAGTACCCGTCGCAGCGTTTCGTTGACCAACTTGTCCGAAAAGCGCCTGGGCTCCCCGGGATGGGATGCGGTGAACAAATACCAGCGCAGGGCATCGGCCCCGTGGGCATCCAGCACGGTGTCGGGCTGCACCACGTTGCCGACGTGCTTGCTCATCTTGTGGCCGCGACTGTCCAGTATCAGACCCAGGCAAATGACATTGCGGTACGAGGGCTCTCCTTTCAGCAGGGTGGCGAGGGCGTGGAGACTGTAGAACCAGCCGCGTGTCTGGTCCACGGCCTCGCAAATATAGTCGGCGGGAAAGCGGCCGTCTTCCCCAATTTCAGGGTTGTCGAAGGGATAGTGCCACTGGGCGAAGGGCATGGCGCCGGAGTCAAACCAGGCATCCATTACCTCCGGTATGCGCCGCATGGGGCTGCCGCAACCGTCCAAGGGACAGCGCGTTTCCACTTCGTCCACGTAGGGACGGTGCAAGTCCAGGTCGTCCAGCGGGCCGCCGTTACGGGTGGCTCCCATCGCCTTCAGTTCTTCGACGCTGCCCGCGCAAATGCGGTGGCTGCAGGCCTGGCACTGCCAGATGGGAATGGGAGTACCCCAGTACCGTTCGCGTGAAATGGCCCAGTCCACGTTGTTGCGCAGCCATTCACCGAACCGGCCTTCCCTGATGTAGTCCGGGTACCAGTTGATTTCGCTGTTGCCCTCCACCAGCCGGTCCTTGTGAGCCGTGGTGCGAATATACCAGGAAGACTTGGCGTAATAGAGGAGAGGCGTATCGCACCGCCAGCAGAAGGGATAGGTGTGGCGGTAGATGTCGCGATGGTGCAGCAGGCCCCGGCCGGAGAGGTCCTGCATTATATCCTCGTCGGCTTCCTTCACGAACTTGCCGGCAAAGGGATAATCGCCGGTAATGAGGCCCCGCAGGTTGACGGGCTGGACGAAGGCCAGTCCCTTATCCCGGCCCAATCCCAGGTCTTCATCACCGAAGGCTGGGGCGATGTGGACGATGCCGGTGCCGTCCTCCATGGATACAAAGTCGCCAGCCACAACCTGCGGCGCGAAATTCTCCGCAGCCACGAGGTTGGTTATGGTGACCCCGCCGGGCCCGGCCTGGCTGACAAACTGGCGGACTTCGCTGCCATATTCCAGAGGGTGGTACAGAGGTTCGTACTTTGTTCCCACCACTGACGCGCCCTTGAAGCCCTCCAAGACAACATGGCCTTGCGGCAAGTTGGGCTCCAGGAGTTGAGTGGCGAGTATCAACCGCTCCTTCCTGCCCTCGCTTGCCACCTCGACCATGCTGTAATCGGCGTCGGCGTCCACGGCCAGGGCGGTATTCCCCGGCAGGGTCCAGGGAGTAGTGGTCCAAGCCAGCAAAAAGGTGGGAACTTCACAATTTACGTTGAGGCCGCTGGCCGGCTCAGTAACCTTGAATTTTACGAAAACCGAGGGATCGGGCGTGTTCTCCTGGTAACCGAGGGCCACTTCGTGGGAGCTCAGGCTGGTCTCGCACCGGGGACAGTGGGGAGTGCCCCGCAGACCTTCGTAAAGAAGGTTGTCGTCCCAGAGTTGCTTGAGAATCCACCAACCGGTCTCAATGAAATCGTTGTGCAGGGTCACGTAGGGGTCATCCATGTCCACCCAAAAACCAATCCGGTCGGTGAGGGCTTCCCATTCCTTGACGTAGCGAAACACGCTTTCCCGGCACTTCTGATTGAACTTCTCGATGCCGTACTCTTCAATTTCACGCTTGGAACTGAGGCCGAGTTCCTTTTCTATCTCCAGTTCCACGGGCAGGCCGTGGGTGTCCCAGCCCCCTTTCCGCAAACACCGGTAGCCCTTCATGGTACGGTAGCGGCAAATTACGTCCTTGAATACCCGGGCCAACACATGATGTATGCCGGGGCTCCCGTTGGCCGTGGGAGGACCCTCGTAGAGCATGAAAAGGGGAGCGCCGGGCCGTTCCGATTCGGTGCGGCGGAAGACATCGTTTTCTTTCCAGTATTGCAAAATCCGGGCATCGAGCTCCGGCATACTGACGCGGCTGGGAACGGGAGTAAACATTTCTGAACAACCTCGCAGGCGAGAGGGACTTATTCGGCAAGACATTATAACGCAAAGGCAAACATTGTCAGCCCAAATACTGGCCCCCAGGAACTATCACCGAAAAACTTTCAGCCCAGGAACAACCTGGCCGGAACGAGACGGCGGTTTACGGGGTCAGCCATGAGGCCAAAACCTTCCAGCGTATCCGCCCCCAACAATGGTTCGCAGTCAGGAGGGCCAAATATGCATATCCTGATGTGCTCCTCGTCATCAATCCTGACCAGTACGTCAGCCATGCCGAGTCGCACTTCCCGACCATCGGCTAGTTCAAACTCGCTGACCTTTTCAGGGCTGATGCCTAGGTCCTCCAGGAAATTGGCGGGCAGCAGGGTGTAGATGCTGCCTGTATCCACCATCGCCGTGGTTTCTGCCAGACGGCTGCCGTCTTTGGGTCCAATTTGGAAGGTTTGATGGAAAAGACCCATTCTACAGGCTCCTATTGGTTTGCCGCTTGGAAATGTTACTCAGTCCAGAACTCGTAAAAGTGGTGCACTGGGCCGTGGCCGCGGCCCAGAGGGTAAGAATTGCGGATGGCTTCAGTAACGTACCGCTTGGCCTGGGCAACAGCATCCAGGACGGTCATGCCCTGGGCCAGGCCGGCGGCGGCGGCCGATGCAAAGGTGCAGCCGGTGCCATGGGTGTTGACAGTATCAATTCGTTCCGAAGTAAACTCCGCGAAATCGTTGCCGTCGTAGAACAGGTCGGATGCGGGTCCTTCCCGGTGCCCTCCCTTTATTACTACGGCCCGCGCGCCCATGCCCAGAATCCTGGCGGCTGCTTCCTTCACGTCCTGCTCGGAGGAAATGGTCATGCCGGTCAACGTTTCCGCCTCGGGCAGGTTTGGGGTCACCAGGGCAGCGAGGGGCAGCAACTGGGTACGAACGGAATCCACGGCTTCCTCCCGCAGCAGGGCGTCGCCGCTCTTCGCCACCATCACCGGGTCAACCACCAGGTTGGCTACGCCGTGGCGCTGAACTTCCCGGGCTACAACCTGGACGATGGCCGGACTGGAAAGCATGCCGGTCTTGACGGCGTCCACGCCGATGTCGGTAACAACGGCCTCAATCTGGGCCGCTATTATCTCGATGGGAATTTCGTGAACGGCGGTGACGGCGACGGTATTCTGCGCCGTAATCGCCGTCAACGTGGAAGCGCCGTAAACGCCAAGGGCAGAAAAGGTCTTCAGGTCGGCCTGGACCCCGGCTCCCCCGCCGGAATCGGACCCGGCTATTGTCATCGCCACTGGAACTTTTCTGCTTGTTGTCATCGCTTCCAACACCGTACAACCAAGATGATTGGTCTTTTCCAGCTTCATTCATCACAGGAATCAGTACAAGGATGATTCCGGCGCATGGGCCAAGAGAGGTTGAAAACCGGGAACTTCCTTACAAATCCGCACCAGTTGAGGAATCAATTTCAAGACCGGCCAGGAAGGGGGGGAAACACAGAAGAAATCTGGAGCTCTACTGCTTTTAATTCAAGCCCATTTCTGGCAAAGCCAGACTGGCTGGCATCCCGTTAGCGGTTTTGGACCCTTTCCCACGGCTGAGGCGTCGCAGATTGCACCAAGTCCGGGGCTTTTGGCCCCTGAGGCTTTCCTATTGGTTTGGCTCAGATTCTGGCAATCGCCACTCGCCTTCGGGAGATTCGGCGTAAACCGCCTCCTGGTCGTCCTCATTTCTGTCCAGGTCAGAGAGTTGATTCAGGGCAATTGCAGGCAGAGTTTCCACGTGCATCCCTACCCGGTAGCTCATTTCCAGGGAGAGCCTGGCGACGGCATCGTTGTCCCTGGCCTCGGCCAGCATGACAAAATCGAAGCGTCCCAACACGGCATATTGAGTCAGAATTTCGGCGCCCTCACAGTCGCAATCCACTACGGACTCAACCAGCAGGTTCGGGTTTTCCCGAAGGCGTCTCTGGCCATTCTCGGTAATATTGCCCATTAGAAAGTACAGCGGCATCGCTTCCACCAACACTTACATTATTGACTGAATTTAACTGAAGATTCTTGGCCGGTTACGGGCCGATTGGATATTTGCCGCCGTTGGAGCCATCTGAACCAACCTGCAGCTTTCACATCCTGAAACCTCTGCGGCCCTTTTGCAGCGTTCAGTATAACATCGCCTCAAATGGCGCAGCATACCGGCCATATCGAACCTGTTACTTGCGCATCTGCGGCCCTCGCCGCAGCATTACTTTTGCAGGATTGGATTAAGGCGCTCATAATAAAATGAAACTTGGGAAGGCCGGCTGCCGAACTGAGGCCGGGAACCGTGGAAGAGAACCAATCCGGGAGGTCAAATTTGCAAAACACCGTATGTGCCCAAAATAACCCTCAAGAGCATTGACATTGCCAAAAGGTGTTGATAGAGTATCGAATTACGTTGACAGGAAACCCCCGAATTCAACGAGAGGTCAATTCCTGAATGCCTACAGTTAACCAGTTGGTCAGAAAAGGTCGAAAGCCGGTCCGCAAGGGTACCAAGGCCCCTGCGTTGCACTGGGTGCAAAATTCCCTCCGGAACCGAATCCGGTGGGGTGAAGGTTGCCCCCAACGCCGCGGTGTCTGCATACAGGTAAGGACCATGACACCCAAGAAGCCCAATTCCGCCTTGCGGAAGATTGCCAGGGTACGGCTGACCAACGGCGTTGAAGTAACTGCTTACATTGGCGGCGAGGGTCACAACCTTCAGGAGCACTCAGTAGTGTTGGTTCGGGGCGGCAGGGTCAAGGACCTTCCCGGCGTCCGCTACCACGTGGTAAGAAGCGCGCTGGATACCGAAGGTGTTCAGAACCGGAGGCGAGGCCGAAGCAAGTACGGGGCATCCAAGCCCTAGCCACTTGCTGAAAGGACCCGGAAGCGGAGCATTCCGTTTCCACGGTTGAAAATTATCGGACCCTCTGAGTTCACTTTTGGGCAGGGGGAATTAATTACCTTGCCCGGAAGTGAAATTTTGCTTGTTAATGGCAGACTCTAAAGTAAATTAAGGGTACGGCATTAATGTCGAGAAGAAGAAGAGCAGTCCCCCGAGTAATACCTGAGGATTCACTATACAACAGCGTGCCCCTGGCCCGGTTTATCAACCGGGTGATGACTCGTGGGAAGAAATCCACCGCCCAACGGGTGGTTTACGGAGCTCTTGAACTGGTTCGGGACGAGTCGCGGCGGGACCCTATGGAGATCTTTGAACAGGCCCTTAAAAACGCGACCCCCCTGGTAGAAGTGAAACCCCGCCGTATTGGCGGGGCTACTTATCAAGTGCCCACCGAATTGAGGGCCAACAGAAGCGAAGCCCTGGCAATGCGCTGGATTATCCGGGGAGCGCGCGGAAGGACCGGTATGCCCATGCGGCGCGGTCTGGCCAACGAGTTGATGGATGCAGCCCGCGGCGAAGGCTCGGCGGTGCGCCGCCGCGAGGAATTGCACCGGATGGCCGAGGCCAACCGGGCGTTTGTACATTACCGCCGGTAACGGCCCACCCGGCCGCCGGTGCGGCAGCAAATTTGATTTTACGAGTGTCTAGCTCAATATTTACGTGGTCCTGTGTTTGGGCGAGGACTTGAGGTGCCTGACAGAATGGTATCTGCTTATCCAATCGAAAAAATAAGAAACATTGGTTTCATCGCCCACATTGATGCGGGAAAGACCACCGTTACCGAGCGGGTGCTCTACCTTACCGGCCGAATTCACAAGGTTGGCGGAGTGGACGAAGGCACGACGGCCATGGACTACATGCCCCAGGAAAGGGAAAGGGGTATCACCATTACAGCCGCCGCCACCACTGCCCAGTGGGACGGCCACCGGGTCAACATCATTGATACTCCGGGCCACGTGGACTTTACGGCCGAGGTGGAACGCAGCCTGCGTGTGCTGGATGGCGGCATTGTTGTGTTGGATGCCGTAGCCGGCGTTCAGTCCCAGTCCGAGACGGTTTGGCGCCAGGCGGACACCTACATGGTGCCCCGCATTTGCTTTGTCAACAAGATGGACCGGGTGGGAGCCAGTTACTCCCGCACCATAGATTCAATCAAGCGACGTCTGAAGGGAAACCCGGTGCCGGTGCAATTGCCCATCGGCGAAGAGGAAGACTTCGTCGGGACGATTGACCTGGTGGGCGGCAAGGCTTCCGTTTATCCCCGTGGGCGAGACAACAGTGGTGGCATAACTCCCCCGGAGCAGGTACCGGTGCCCGCCGAGTACCAGGAGACTTTTGAAGAATATCGTCAGGCCATGATTGAGAAGATTGTGGAGACTGACGAGAGCCTCTTGATTCGATACCTGGAAGGCGAGGACCTGTCCGAAGAGGACTTGAGGTCCGCGTTGCGAGAGGCCACAATCCAACGGCAGTTGGTTCCGGTCCTTTGCGGCAGCGCCATTTCAGGCAAGGGAGTGCATCCCCTACTGGACGCGATAATTGACTACCTTCCTTCCCCCCTGGATGTTCCCCCGGTGGAGGGCGTTGACCCCAAGACCGAAGAGTTGGAACTGCGATACCCCGATCCCTCTGAGCCCCTTTCCGCCCTGGCCTTCAAGGTCGTTACGGACCCCTACGTGGGACGGCTGGTGTTTCTCCGAGTTTATTCGGGTTCCGTAAACGCGGGCGCATCCGTGATGAATGTTACCAAGAGCCAGCGAGAGCGTATGGGTAGGCTGCTGCACATGCACGCCAACCATCGCGAGGAACTGGAAACCATACAAGCTGGCAATATTTGCGCCGCCGTTGGCCTCAAGAACACCTTTACCGGCGACACAATCTGCCTCGAAAACCGCCCCCTTATTCTCGAGCCCCCCAAGTTCCCCGAACCCGTTGTCTCCGTAGCCATTGAACCCACTTCCCGAGCCGACCAGGACCGTCTCAGCGACGCCCTCCGCAAGCTTTCCGATGAAGACCCTACTTTCCAGGTACGGTATAACGACGAGACGGCGCAGACCGTTATGTCGGGCATGGGAGAGTTGCACCTGGAGGTGCTGGTTGACCGGATGCGGCGCGAGTTCAGCGTGGAAGCCAATGTGGGCAGTCCCCGGGTTTCCTACCGGGAGACTCTTACCCAGGCCATCCGCAGCGAGGGCCGGTTCGTCCGGCAGTCGGGCGGACACGGCCAGTTCGGCCACGTCTGGTTGGAGATTGAACCCCAGGAGCCGGGTACCGGCAACAGTTTTGTCAACGGGATTAGCGGCGGGGTGATACCGCGGGAGTACATTCCGGCCGTAGAGAACGGCGTGAAGCAGGCGCTGGACAATGGTCCCCTGGGCGGCTTCCCGCTGGTGGACTTGAAGGTAACGCTCTATGACGGCAGCTACCATACTGTGGACTCGTCGGAGATGGCCTTCCGCAGTGCGGGAATGCTGGCCATCCGGGAAGGCACCCGCAAGGCGGGCCCGGTACTTCTGGAGCCCATGGTCGAGTTGGAAGTTGTAACTCCCAGCGAGTTCCTGAGCGAGGTTCTGGGCGACCTGGGAATGCGGCGAGCCCAGATACGGCATATAGAAGGGGAAGAGGACTTGCAGACGGTACGGGCCATGATTCCCCTGGGTGAGACCTTCGCCTACACAACGGCCCTACGGTCGCTGAGCAGCGGGCGGGCCACGTTTACCATGGAGTTCAAGTATTACGAGCAGGTGCCGGACCACCTGGTAAAAACCCTGGTGGGCGTCTAGGTAAAATAAGCCGGACGGTTGTCCTATCAAGAAAAGAGAGTTTGGGATTTAGAATTATATGGTCACGAGACAGAAGGTCAGAATCATCCTAAAGTCCTTTGAGCACAAGGTGCTGGACAGTTCCACCGAGCAGATTGTGGAGACCGCAGAGCGGACGGGCGCCAGGATCGCTGGCCCGGTGCCGTTGCCTACCCACATTCGGCGTTTCTGCGTAATTCGCGGGCCCCACGTGGACAAGGACTCGCGGGAGCATTTTGAAATCCGAACTCACAAACGGCTCATAGACATCCTTGAGCCAACGTCCAAGACGATTGATTCACTCACGCGACTGAATCTGCCGGCTGGCGTGGATATTTCCATCAAGCTCTAGGCGGGTCGGAAGCAGCGGCCAATAGACAAAACAGGAGTCAGACATGCTCCGCGGATTCTTGGGAAAGAAAGTAGGAATGAGCCGGGTCTTTCAGGAAAACGGGCGCGTTGTTCCGGTGACCATGATACAGGCCGGCCCTTGTTCGGTGACCCAGATTAAGACCAGGGAAACCGACGGTTACCAGGCTCTTCAGCTGGGCTTTGACCCGGTTAAGAAACTTAACAAGCCGGAAACGGGACACCTGAAGGGCAGCCCGGCGGTGCGCCACTTGAGAGAAGTCAAGGCTGACGATGTGTCCGAGTTTGAACTGGGCCAGCAACTCAAGGTTGACATTTTTGAACCGGGCGAGTTGGTGGACGTAATCGGCACCTCCCGCGGCCGGGGTTTTGCCGGCACCATGAAGCGGCACGGCTTCGGCGGCGGCCCCAGGACCCACGGTCAGTCCGACCGGGCCAGGGCCCCGGGTTCCATCGGCGGCGGCACCACTCCCGGCAAGGTCTTCAAGGGATTGAAGATGTCCGGGCACATGGGCAACGCCCGCATTACGGTCAAGAACCTGGAGATAGTCCAGGTGGATGCCGAGCGGAACCTTTTGTTCTTGAAGGGCGGAGTGCCAGGAGCCCCCAACGGGCTTTTGATTATCCGCAGGACCGGAAAGAGAGCCAGCAACGCTAGCCAGTAACATATCCAGGGACCAGGTTAAGGATACTGAAATGGAAATCCCGGTAGTTAATCAAAAAGGCGAAACGATAAGCCAGCTTGTTCTGGACGATTCCGTGTTCGACGTGCCCATGAACCACGCCCTGGTTCACCAGGCGTTGGTGATTTACCAGGCCAACAAGCGGCAGGGCACGCACGATACCAAGACCAGGGGAGAGGTTTCCGGCGGAGGCCGCAAACCGTGGATCCAGAAGCACACCGGCCGAGCGCGCCAGGGCAGCATACGCTCTCCCCAGTGGCGGCACGGCGGAACGGTGTTTGGCCCCCACCCCCGAGACTACCGCATGGCGCTGCCCAAGCGGATGCGAAGGCTGGCCCTCAAGTGCGCGTTGTCTGAGAAAATCCGCACTGACGGAGTCATCTGCGTGGACAGCCTCGACGGCTTGGACGGCAAGACCAGGTCCATGGTTTCTCTGCTGGAGTCCCTGGGTGTCTCCGGCTCCACCTTGGTGGTAACCGAAAATCCTGACCTGGACGTGAGCCGGGCGGGCAGAAACCTGAAACAGGTGTGGAGCCTTCCGGTCAACCAGGTAAATGCCCACGAAGTATTGAAAAGGACAACGCTATTGATTACCGCGGACGCGCTTAAGAAGGGAGAGGAATTGTGGTCTGGTTCACCCGACCGCCGCCCCTCGCTGGTGCGCGCCGGTGGAGCCGACGGTGAGGCTGAGGAGGACGCCTAATGAATATCTACGAAGTCCTGCTCAAGCCGGTTATTACGGAGAAAAGCACGCTGCTTCAGGATGAAGGGCGCTATACCTTTCAGGTAGCGCTCAAGGCCAACAAGGGCCTGGTAAAAGAAGCGGTGGAAAAGAACTTCAACGTGACGGTGGTTGACGTCAACATCACCATGCTCCGGGGAAAGAGCAAGCGATACGGCCCCAAGGTCAAGAAGACGCCGGACACCAAGAAGGCCATCGTGACCCTGAAGGCCGGTGAACGCATAAACCTGGTTGAAGGACTATAGTCCCAATTGGCTGCGGGCCCGGTTAGGGGCTCGATAACAGGCAGGGTATCCTGGGCAAAGGTAGCAAGAAATGCCACTGAAGAATCTTAAGCCGATTACTCCCGGTACACGAAATGCGGTACGGCCCTCCTTTGAGGAGATTACCCGTAGCAAGCCGGAAAAGTCTCTCCTGACGCCGCTGGCGAAACACGCCGGCCGCAATAACCGGGGACGGATTACCACCCGGGCCCGGGGCGGCGGCAGCCGGCGCATGTACCGAATCGTTGATTTCAAACGGCGCAAGGAGGGCGTGCCGGGCCGGGTAGTGTCCATAGAATACGACCCGAACCGGACGACGCGGATCGCCCTGATTTACTATGCCGACGGAGAAAAGAGCTACATCCTCGCCCCCCTGGGGCTGGAAGTTGACCAGTGGGTGGAGGCGGGACCAAATGCCGAGATTAGCCCGGGCAACTCTCTACCATTGCGCAACATACCCACCGGTACCGTGGTTCACAACCTGGAACTGACGCCCGGCCGGGGTGGACAGTTGGTGAGGAGCGCCGGCGTGGGCGCCCAGGTGCTTTCCCGTGAGGGCGAGTACGTCTTGATTCGCTTGCCTTCGGGTGAGATGCGGCGCATTCTGTTGAATTGCCGGGCCAGCGTCGGCCAGCTGTCGAATCCGGACCACAAGAACGAGAGCCTGGGGAAGGCCGGGGCCAGCCGTCACCTTGGGCGGAGACCCAAGGTGCGGGGCGTGGCCAAGAATCCGGTGGACCATCCCCACGGAGGCGGCGAGGGACGTTCCCCGATAGGAATGCCCGGCCCCAAGTCACCCACGGGTAAGCCCACCCTGGGGTACAAGACCCGCAGAAAGAAGAAGACCAGCGGCAAATTCGTAATTCGCGGCAGGCGCCGGTAGGGACGGAGTACATGTCCAGATCTGTTAAGAAGGGGCCATACGTTCACCCCAAGCTAATGAAGAAAGTCAACGCGGTTCAGCGGTCCGGCGCGGCCACCGTAATCAGGACCTGGTCCAGGGCATCAATGATTATGCCCGAAATGGTGGGTCTGACCCTGGGAGTCCATGACGGCCGCCGTCATATTCCGGTGTTTGTCACCGAGAACATGGTGGGGCATCGCCTGGGCGAATTCGCCCCCACCCGCACCTATCGCGGCCACGTTTCCCGCTCCGAGCGGACCAGCCGGGTGAGGTGACGACATGCCGCCGGTAAAAGCCGTAGCCAAGCAGATTGGCGCATCTCAAAAGCGACTAAAGCCTATCCTGGACCTGGTGCGGGGCAGCAACGTGGAGGACGCTCTGAATACCCTGAGCCTGTTGCCTTCGCCCTGGGCCCGGACGGTGTACAAGGTTGTCCAGTCGGCTGCCTCCAACGCCGAGAACAATATGTTCATGGAGCGGGACAATTTGCGGATTGTGCATATAACCGCCGACCCGGCCAGGTCCATCAAGCGATTCCGGCCAAGGGCCAGGGGACGCATCGGCAGGATTACCAAGCGTTCCAGTCACATCACCGTGGTGGTAGATGAAATTGAAAGGGAGGCCTAGCCCATGGGCCATAAGACGCATCCTTACGGATTCCGGTTGGGGATCATCAAGGACTGGAAGACCCATTGGTACGCCAACAACGCCAGCAATTACCGTAACCTGGTGCTGGAAGACCTGAAGCTGAGGAGCACGGTACACAATGAGTACCGGGGCTTTTCGGACGCCGGCATTGCCCGGGTGGAAATAGACCGGGGAGCGCAGGATACGGTTATCAACATCCACTCGGCCAGGCCGGGTATTCTGATTGGCCGGGACGGTGAGCGGGTCAAGAACCTTCGGAGCAAGCTGGAAGGCATTACCCGCCGCCGGGTGCAGCTCAACATCGTTGAAATTGAGCAGCCTGAACTTGACCCCTACCTGGTTGGCCGCAACATTGCCGACCAGTTGCAGCGCCGCGTCGCTTACCGGCGGGCCATGCGCCAGGCAGCGCAGAGGGCGATGCAGGCGGGAGCCCAGGGCATCAAGATTATCGCCAAGGGACGCATTTCGGGAGCGGAAATCGCTCGAACCGAAAAGCTGATGATGGGCCAGGTCCCCCTGCATACCCTGCGGGCCGATATTGAGTACGCCCTGGCCGAGGCGGCCACCGCCATGGGCAGGATCGGCATTAAGGTATGGATTTACCGGGGCGAGATTCTTCCCCCGACGCCCGAAATTGTGGAAGAACTGGAGACCATCGAGGTTAGGGTCGAGTCCGGGCCCGACGATGAAGATTTGACTGAGGCCATTGCCGACGACGTGATTGACGGCGTGGCTACCAGGGGGGCTTTCGATGTTGCAACCTAAGCGAACCAAGTACCGGAAGATGGGCCGGGGCCGCCGCAAGGGCATGGCCACCAGCGGCAACAGCGTCCATTTCGGTGAGTACGGCCTGAAGGCCATGGGAGCCGAGTGGATCACGGCACGCCAGATAGAGTCCGCGCGCGTTGCCATCACCCGCCATCTCCAGAGGGGCGGGCAGGTCTGGATCCGGGTCTTCCCGGACAAGCCCGTAAGCAAGAAGCCTGCCGAAGTCCGCATGGGCGGCGGCAAGGCAGCCAATGACCACTGGGTAGCAGTAGTGAAGCCTGGCCGCATCCTTTTCGAGGTTGGCGGCGTTCCGGGCAACCAGGCCGTGGAGGCGTTGAGGCTGGCGTCCCACAAGCTGCCCATTCCGACCAAGACCGTGCAGCGCGACCAGGTAGCGGCCAGCCTGGGCAGTTCCTAAAGGGGGCCAGGCCAGTAATGGATATCCAGGAAATCAGGTCGCTCACCGACCAGCAACTCACCGAAGAACTCAGCAAGACCTATCGGGAGTTGATGAACCTGCGGTTTCGGGCGGCAACAAACCAGCTAATTGATACCAATCAACCGAAGAAGACCCGGAAGGACATTGCCCGCCTGCTCACGGTGATGCGGGAGCGCAATATTAGGGTGAATTAAATATGTCAAAAGAGATGCGAAAAGTTCGGACCGGCGAGGTGGTCCGAACCGGCATGGACCGTACCGCCGTCGTTGAGATGGTTTGGAAGCAGCGGCACCGGCTCTACCGGAAACAGGTCCGCCGGGTTACCCGCTTCTATGTCCATGACCCGCAGAACCAGTGCCGGGTGGGCGACACGGTGAGAATCGAGGAGACCCGGCCCATTTCCAAGACCAAGCATTGGCGGCTTATGGAGATTCTGCAACGGCGCCAGGTCGCCGACGTCCAGCCCATTGAGCTGGAGACTAATCTCGACGAGGACATTGCCGGGGTTGCAGAGGACACCGATGCCGCCGGAGCCGACACCGCCGCTGAAGACCAGGACGGCGAAGGGGTAACCGGAGAATGATTCAGACATATACCAGGTTGAACGTAGCCGACAACAGCGGCGCCAAGTTGATCCGGCTGATAAATATCCCCGGGGCCAGCCGTCGGAAATACGCCAAGGTTGGCGACGTGATCGTTTGCACGGTCCGGGAGGCGGTGCCCAATTCCCCGGTGAGAAAGGGCACGGTGGTAAAGGCCGTGGTGGTCAGGCAGGCCCAGGCTTTGCTCCGGCCCGACGGCACCTATATCAAGTTCGACGATAACGCAGCGGTAATAATCCAGGACAATCTGATGCCGCGAGGCACCCGCATTTTTGGCCCGGTGGCTCGTGAGTTGCGCGAGAAGGGATTCATGCGCATAGTGTCGCTGGCTCCCGAGGTGGTCTAAATGAAGATTCGCACCGGAGATAACGTGCTGGTGATTGCCGGCAAGGAAAAGGGCAAGACCGGCCGGATTGAGCGGCAGTTGCTTTCCGAGAACCGCGTGGTGGTGGAGGGAGTGAACATCATCACCCGCCACATGAAGCCCCGCCCGGGTTTGCGGCAGGCCGGCCGGATCCAGCGAGAAGCGCCCATTCACATTTCCAACGTCATGCTAATCTGCAACAAGTGCAATGAGACCACCAGGCCCCAGACGGTGACTCTTGAGACGGGTCAGCGAGTGCGGGGATGCCCGAAGTGCAAGGAAGTGATTGATGATGCCCGATAACGACGGCGAAGAACAGCAGGCCCAAGAGGACGGACAGCAGGAACAGCAGCAGGTTGCGGCCAGCGGAGAAGAGAGCCAGGAAGCGCCCAGGCGGCAACGCCAGTCCCGAGGGCGCCGGGGCGGAGCCACCGCCACGGCCGAACCGTCAGCCGATGATGCCCAGGGGCCTCCCTTCCCCCGGTTGCTGGAGACCTACCGGAACGAAATAGTGCCGGCCATGATGTCCGAGTTTGACTTTGCCAATACCATGCGGGTCCCTCGGATACAGAAGATTGTGGTCAACATCGGCCTGGGCGAGGCCCTGACCAACGGACGGGCCATGGAGGCCGCCACCCGGGACCTGATGACCATTACCGGTCAGAAACCCATAATTACGCGGGCCAGGAAGTCCATCGCCGGATTCAAGCTCCGGGCCGGCAACCCCATAGGAACGTGCGTTACCCTCAGGGGCCACCGGATGTACCACTTCCTGGACCGGTTGATTAACACCGCCCTGCCCCGTATCCGGGACTTTCGCGGGATTTCCAGGCGGGGTTTCGATGGCCGGGGCAACTTCTCCATAGGCATACGTGAGCAGATTATTTTCCCGGAGATTGACTACAACCAGATAGACCGGTTCCGGGGACTTCAGGTAACCATTATCACCACGGCGCAGAATGATGCGGAGTCCATTCGGCTGCTGGAAATGTTCGGAATGCCGTTTATCCGCGAAAGCTAGATTAGACAGCGCTGAAAGAGACTGAGGAGATACCTTGGCAAAGAAGTCAATGATCCAGAAATGGATGCGGGAACCCAAGCACCCGGTGCGGAAGTACAACCGCTGCCATCGGTGCGGCAGGCCCAGGGCCTACATCAGGTACTTTGGAATATGCAGAATATGCTTCCGGCAGTTGGCGCTGACCGGAGACTTGCCGGGTATCCGCAAGGCCAGTTGGTAGCTGGGCCGACCCTGAGCCACCCTAACTTCGCTTTTCAGCCAGGAGATTAACGACAAGATGCCGGTAAATGACCCCGTAGCAGACATGCTTACCCGGATACGCAATGGTATCCACGCGCGCCACGAATCGGTGCTGGTGCCCCACTCAAAGCTGAAGTCGGCGGTAGCCACCATCCTGAAGGAGCAGGGCTACATCCGGGACTTCGATATGCCCCGCGGCCACCAGTTTCCCACCATGCGGCTGCACCTGGCATACAGGTCCGGCCGGGATCCGGTCATCAGTGGCCTGAAACGGGTGAGCAAACCCGGCCTGCGGGTGTACGTGGGCAAGGGCGAGATTCCCCGGGTTTACGGGGGCCTGGGACTGGCCATTGTGTCCACCTCTAAGGGAGTCATGAGTGGCAGGCAGGCCTGGCGACTCGGGATAGGAGGAGAACTACTCTGTTATGTCTGGTAGCCCTTTTGTAAGAGAAAAGACGGAAGGACGTACCCTGTCCCGCATCGGGCGCAAGCCCATTCCCATACCCGAGGGAGTGCAGGTGGAGGTACGGTACGGCGGCGTTACGGTTACGGGGCCCCGGGGCACTCTTTCCCAGGACTACCATCCGGAAGTGGCCGTGAAGGTTGAGGATGGAGAGGTGCTGGTGGAACGTTTGTCGGAGCGCAAGTTCCATCATTCCCTGCACGGCCTGACCCGCAGCCTTATCGCCAATGCCATTGTGGGCGTCACCGACGGCTATACCAAGACCCTGGAGTTGATGGGCGTGGGCTACCGCGTGCAGCAGACCGGTGAAGGGATAGTCCTGAATGTCGGGTACAGCCACCCGGTGGAAATCCAGCCGCGGGCCGGCGTGACCATGGAAGTTGAGGGCAACAACCGGGTCCACGTCCGTGGCATTGACAAGCAAAAGGTGGGCGAGTTGGCGGCGCAGATTAGAAAGGTCCGCCCCCCCAACGCCTACAAGGAAAAGGGTATCCGCTACCAGGGCGAGGTGCTCCATTTCAAGCCGGGGAAGGCTGCGGCCCGCAAAGCGTAAGGCCAGCCCACGGGAAGACAGGTCCCGCCCAAGCGACAGGCAGCGGCCAGGTTACCGCCAAATAACTACGACACTAGACCGGAGATAGTCAGCAAGACATGCCCAGAGACAGAGACGCTCGCAAGCTCAGGAACGTAAGGCACCGGCGGGTCCGGAAGAAGGTTTCCGGCACGTCCGAACAGCCGAGGCTCTGCGTGTTTCGCAGCTTGCGATCTATTTATGCCCAGATCATTGACGATTCCGACGGAAAGACCCTGGTAGCCGCTTCCAGCCACGATGCGGCCAAGCAAGCGGGCGAGAACGCTGGTCCCAAGACGGAGGCTTCTTCCGCCACGGGGAGCCTGCTGGCCCAGCGGGCCAGGGAGCAGGGAATAACCCGGGTGGTGTTCGACCGGGGCGGGTACAAGTATCACGGAAGGGTTAAGGCCCTGGCCGATGCCGCACGCGAGGGAGGTTTACAGTTCTAATGGTAAGCACTGCAAACAGGCCCAGGCCCAACAGGCCGCCCAGGGAACGCGAAGAAGACCCTTCGGGATTTACCGAACGAGTCGTATATACCCGCCGTATCGCCAAGGTGGTTAAGGGTGGACGGCGCCTCCGGTTCAATGCCCTGGTCGTCGTTGGAGACAGCGATGGCAACGTGGGCGCAGGAATGGGCAAGGCGCTGGTGATTCCCGATGCGGTCAGAAAGGGCAACGCCATTGCGCGCCGAAACATGGTAAAGGTGCCCATAAAGGGCAGCACCATTCCCCACGAGATTACCGTCAAGGTAGGGGCTTCAATCGTAGTGATTAAGCCGGCTCCCGAGGGTACGGGAATCATCGCCGCCGGCGCTATGCGCGCCATACTGGAGTTGGCCGGCATCAGGGATGTGGTGGGAAAGTCCTTGGGTTCCAGGAACCCCATCAATTCGGTCCAGGCAACCCTGGAAGCCTTGCGGCGGCTCCGGGACCCCCAGGTGGAAAACGCGCGCCGCCTGGGCACCCAGACGGCCAGCCAGGCTTAGGACCAGACAGGTGTATTTATGGCCCAACTGAAGATTACGTGGACCAAGAGCTATATCGGCAAGCCCCAGGACCAGCGCAAGGTTGTACGGGCGTTGGGATTGCGCCGGCTGCACCATTCGGTGACCCACGGGGACACGCCGACGATACGGGGAATGGTGAATAAGGTTTCCCACCTGTTGACGGTGGAGGAAATCGCCGAGGACTAGGCAGCCTTCTCCAGCCAATTGGCAGACCGGCTTAGCACTACAAGACTGAATAGTTCCCCGGCACCGGCAGGGCGCACAAACCCGGCCGGTCCGGGGAGAATTTTCCAGGAGATTAGTACGCCATGATGGAGCATGACATCATCCCTTCCCCCGGGGCAAGAAAGGCCCGCAAGCGGGTAGGAAGGGGAGACGCCGCGGGGCAAGGCAGCTACGGCGGCCGGGGCATGAAGGGACAGAAGTCCCGCTCCGGGTACCGGATTCGCCCCGGTTTTGAGGGCGGTCAGCTGCCCCTCATCAAGGGCTTGCCCATGAAGCGGGGTTTCAATAACAAGTTCAAGACCCGGTATTCGCTGGTCAAGCTGCAAGACCTGGAAGGGTTCGACGCGGGCGAGCGGATAACCGCCGAGGGCCTGTACCTGCGCGGACTGGTCCCCAATTTGAAAGACCCGGTAAAGATTCTTGGCAATGGCGAAATTGACAAGGCCGTGACCGTGGTGGCTAACAAGTTCACGGGTTCGGCCCGGTCCAAGATTGAGGCGGCCGGCGGTTCGGTGGAGGAAATCTAGGTAGATGATCTCGACCGAAACGCAAGGGGGTCGCTGGCCACGCCTGATACAGGCCGCAGTTGACGCGTTCAGCTTGCCGGACCTGCGATACAAGATTTTATTTACCCTGGGCATGCTTGCCATCTACCGGTTCGTCTCCCATATTCCGATTCCTGGCATAAATACCGTGCAGCTCAATGAGCTGTTTGAGAATAACCAACTGCTGGGATTCCTGGATTTGTTCAGTGGCGGCGCCCTGAGCCGCATGAGCATAGTAGCCCTGGGAGTGTTCCCCTACATCACGGCTTCCATCGTGATGCAGTTGTTGACGCCGGTTATTCCTTCCCTGCAGCAGCTTTCCCGCGAAGGAGAGGCCGGCCGGGTCAAGATTAACCGGATGGTACACTGGTTGACGGTGCCCATTGCGGTGGCCCAGGGGTTTGGTCAGCTGATTCTTCTCCAGCAGAGCAACGTGCTTACCAACGTGGGATTCACCGGGGACGCCTTAATGCCCACGATGGCCGCCATTATCTCCATGACGGCAGGCACCATGTTCCTGGTCTGGCTGGGCGAGTTGATTACGGAACGGGGTATCGGAAACGGCATCTCGCTGATAATTTTCGCGGGTATAGTCGCCGGATTCCCGGGTCTCATCACCCAGGGGTTCCTGGACCGGCAGGACGTGCTGGGCATCGGCTTCTTTGTGATTATCGGCGTGCTGATTATTGCGCTGATTGTGCTGTTCAATGAGGCGCACCGCAGAATACCGGTACAATACGGCAGGAGCATTTTCAGGGGCGGGAGGATGTACCGGCAGAGCGGGGGCACCTACATTCCGCTGCGGATTAACTCCGCCGGAATGATACCCCTGATTTTTGCTTTCTCCATCGTGATTCTGCCGGGCACCATGGCTACCTATTTCGCCACCAGCACCGGAGTTGTGGGCGATGTTGCCAGGTTCTTCGCGGACCTGTTCAATCCCACCTCCGTGGTTTACTGGATAATGGTGTTCATCCTGGTGGTGATTTTTACCTTCTTCTACACCCTGGTGGTCTTCCAGCAGCAGAACCTGGCTGAGAACTTGCAGCGAAACGGCGGTTTCGTGCTGGGCATCCGGCCGGGGCGGCCCACCCAGGACTACCTGAACCGGGTGATTGTAAGAATTACCACGGGCGGCGCCCTGTTCCTGGGGTTTGTTGCTATCGTCCCGTATTTGGCCTCCCTGGTAACCGACGTTCAGGCTATTCAGCTGAGCAGCACCAGCCTCCTGATTATGGTAGGCGTGGGACTGGATACCCTCCGGCAATTGGAAGCCCAGTTGCTGATGAGAAACTACGAAGGATTCTTGAGATAAAGCGTGGCATCATCACTTAGATTGGCGTTGTTCGGTCCGCCGGGAGCGGGCAAGGGCACCCAGGCACAGTTGCTGAAGGAACGGTTGGATGTAGCCCACGTCAGCTCCGGCGACCTGTTCCGGTTTAATATCCAGGAAGGAACCGAGTTGGGCGCGAAAGCATCCGAGTACATGAACAAGGGCTTGCTGGTGCCGGATGAGCTTGTCATAGAGATGGTGCTGGACAAGGTGAATGAACTGGGCCAGGATTCGGGGTTCATCCTGGATGGTTTTCCAAGAACCCGGGACCAGGCAGTAGCCCTTGACCGGGCCCTGCGGCAGGAATCCAGGGGCCTGGACCGGGTCTTGCTGGTTGACGTTCCCCAGGACGAATTGATACGAAGACTGGGTGGCCGCTTCATCTGCCGCAGTTGTCAGGCTCCCTTTAATCTGACGGACGACCAGTTTGCGGCGCCGCCCCCATGCAACCTTTGCGGCGGCGAACTCTACCAACGCGAGGACGACAGGCCTGAAGCGGTACAGGTAAGAATCGGCGTTTACCAGGAACAGACGGCCCCGGTACTGGACTACTACCGCCAGGCAGGGGTCCTGGCCGAAATATCGGGACTGGGCACCGTGGAAGAAGTCAACCGGGAGGCCCTGACGGCAATAGGTCTGGACTCCACTGTCAGCATGGGATAAAATGATAGTTTCCATTGAACACCATTTGGGAGTAGAATAGCAGCAATGAATCGTCGAGAGAGAGCCAAGACTGCTTCCAATTCACCGACGACGTACACGGGCGGCATTACCATCAAGTCCGACCAGGAAATGGATGCCATGCGTCACGCCGGTTCCATCGTGGGAGCTACGTTGACGTTGATGAAGCGTACCGTTGAACCGGGTATCACCACCCGGGAGTTGGACAGCATCGCTTACAAGGAAATTACCAGTCACGGGGCCGTCCCCACCTTCAAGGGTTATCACGGGTTCCCCGGCTCCATTTGCGCCTCCGTGAACGAGGAGATAGTTCACGGAATACCGGGCAAACGGGCATTGAAGGAAGGCGACATTTTCAAGGTGGACGTGGGTGCCACCATTGACGGTTTTATCGGAGACGCGGCGGTGTCCATTGCCGTGGGCGAGGTTTCCCAGGAAGCCCTCGATTTGATGGAAGCCACCCGTTTGAGCCTGGAAGCGGCCATCAGGGAGGCCCGTCCCGGCAACCGGCTTGGCGATATTGGCCACGCGGTTCAGACCCTGGGCGAGGCCCGGGGTTACGGCGTGGTGCGTGAGTTTGTCGGTCACGGCGTGGGCCGGTTCCTGCACGAGGACCCCCAAGTGCCCAACTACGGGCAGCCCGGCAGGGGCCAGTTGCTGCGGGCGGGTATGTGCATCGCCATAGAGCCCATGTTCAATGCCGGCGACTGGCACACCAGGATTCTGGATGACGATTGGACGGTGGTAACGGCCGACGGTTCCTTGTCGTCGCATTTCGAGCACACCATCGCCATCACCGAAGACGGGCCGGAAATTCTTACCAAGCATAGCTGAACAGGGGCCGCGGCCGGCCAATGCGGTCCGGCAGCACAGGGCCGCATCTAGGAGGGTTATGCCAAAAAAGGAAGCGATCGAGGTTGAAGCCAAGGTTACCGAGGCTTTGCCTAACGGGATGTTCCGCGTGGAACTGCCTAATGACCACCAGGTCTTGGCCCATGTTTCGGGCAAGATAAGAATGCACTTTATCCGGGTTTTGCCCGGCGACCGGGTGCTGGTGGAGCTTTCGCCTTACGATTTGAGCAGAGGCAGGATAACCTACCGCTTCAAGTAGTGGAGCGGGGTTGTGGGCCCTCTGCAACGGCTGCCACAGGAGGTTTCTGATGAAAGTGACCGCATCGGTGAAACCCAGGTGCGACAAGTGCCGGGTCATCAAGCGCAAGAGAGTTGTCCGCGTGATTTGTTCCAACGCGCGGCACGCACAGCGGCAGGGATAGGTTTCCCAGGTAGTGGTCTCCCAGGAATGGGTTTCCCAGGTTCAGGAGGAGTAGGAGATGGTACGTATAGCCGGAGTTGACGTTCCAGACCGGAAACGAGCTCACATCGCCCTGCGCAGCATCTACGGGGTGGGTCCCGTAATCGCTGCCGAGATTCTGCAGAAGGCCGGTATAGACCCGGATATGTCCCCCCGGATGAACGAACTGGACGAATTGCAGGTGGACCGGATTCGGGAAATCGTTGACCGGGAGTACTTGACGGAGGGCGACCTTCGGCGCGAGGTCAACCAGAATATCCGCCGCCTGATAGAAATCGGGTCATACCGGGGACTCCGACACCGGAGGGGCCTGCCCGTCCACGGACAGCGGACCCGCACCAATGCCCGTTCGCGCAAGGGCCCGCGCCGCACCGTTGCCGGCAGGGGCCGCAGGACCGGCGGCAAGAAGTAAAAGCTATCATTTGTTGAGGGATTCTTATGCCCAGGCCCAGAACTCGCCGGCGAGAGCGGCGCAACGTCCCCCAGGGACGCGCATACATCTATTCGACATTCAATAACACCCTGGTCAGCATTACCGACCCGGATGGCAATGTGATTGCATCCGCCAGCGCCGGAACGGTGGGGTTCAAAGGGTCCCGGAAGGGCACCGCTTTTGCTGCACAGAGGGCAGCGGAGCAGGCCGCCCGCCGAGGCATGGACATGGGAATGAGGCACATTGATGTTTACATCAAGGGCCCCGGCGCCGGACGCGAAGCCGCCATCCGTTCCCTGCAGGGAGCGGGGCTGCTGGTGTCCAGCATCAGGGACGTGACTCCCATCCCCCACAACGGCTGCCGACCACCGAAAAGAAGAAGGGTATAAGAAGAGGATTATGGGACGATATACAGGGCCATCCTGCCGCCTGTGCAGGCGCGCAGGCGAAAAGCTATTCCTGAAGGGAGACCGGTGCTTTACCCCCCGCTGCGCCGTGGAACGACGCCATTCGCCTCCCGGAGACCAGATGAACCGCCGGAGGCGGCCGTCGGACTATGGCGTTCACCTACGCGAAAAGCAGAAGGCGCGGCAGATTTACGGCATTATGGAAGGTCAGTTCCGCCGGTATATGTCCGAGGCTTTCAACAGCCCCGGGATTACGGGCGTCAACCTCCTTCGTACCCTGGAACGCCGGCTGGACAACATCGTTTACCTGCTGGGCTTTGCCGATTCGCGCAAGCAGTCCCGCCAGATGGTCATGCACGGCCACTTCCTGGTTAACGGCGTCAAGACGGATATTCCGTCGTTCCTGGTCAAGGCCGGCGACGTCATTGCCTGGAAGGAATCCACCAAGAACACGGACTTTTTCAAAGAGCGAACCGACGGTATTCCCAAGCGCCCGGTGCCTGCATGGCTTTCCCTGGACATAAACGAGATGGCAGGCCAGGTGGTAGCCCTCCCAGCGGACGAGGATTTGACCCAGGCCATTAATTCCCGTCTAATTGTTGAGTTCTATTCGAGGTAGTAAGTCTCATGCTGGAAACTTATATCCTCCCTTCCGGCCCCCAGGAAGGGGCCACTGAAAATATCAAGCCAAGCATTACGGTGCTAGAGGCCAACGAGGAATTTGCCCGCGTTGCCCTTGAACCGCTGGTGCCGGGCTTTGCCCATACTATCGGCAACCCGCTGCGGCGTTTCCTGTTGAGTTCCATACGGGGCAGCGCAATAACCTGGGTAAAGATAGACAACGTGGTGCATGAGTACACCGCGATCGAGGGCATCAAGGAAGAGGTCATGGACCTGCTCTTAAACGTCAAGCGGATACGGATTCATGCCTCCAGTGAACGTACCGGAAAGATGCGGCTAAATGTGGAGGGAGAAGGCCGGGTTTGCGCCGGCGACATAGCAACCTCCAGTGATTTTGAAATCGTCAACCCCGAGTTGCACCTGGCGACCTTGGACGACTCCACTTCCAAGCTTGAAATAGAGTTTAACGTGGAATCCGGCCTGGGTTATCGGCCGGCTACGCAGTCTGAGGGCAGCGCCGGACTCCAGGTGGGCGTACTGCCGGTTGACGCCATTTTCAATCCGGTCAAGAAGGTCAATTACACCAGGGAACCTACTCGGGTAGGGCAGAGGACCGACTATGAGAGGCTGGTGCTGGAAGTGTGGACTGACGGCACCATCGAGCCCCTGGAGGCCCTGGGTGAGGCGGCCAATGCGTTGGTGGAGGATTTTTTCCTGTTCAAGAACCTTTCCACCTCCGGCGGCGCCAGTTCCAGCCGCCCTTCGTTGAGCCTTTCTCCAGAAATCTATCAGACCCCGATTGAACGGTTGGAGTTGTCTCACCGTACCCTGAACTGCCTGAAGCGCGCCCACATTAGCCGGGTGGGCGAGGTGCTGGAAATGTCCGATGATGAGTTGCTCAAAATTCGGAATTTCGGGGAGAAGTCTCTCAGCGAACTGAGAAGCAAGCTGGCCGAACAGGGCGTGGGTTCCGGGACAGGCGACGCGGCAATGGCCGATTCCAGCCTGGTTGCCGTTGGCGCGTTCGCCGACGGGGGCAGCGCAGGGGACGAGGACGGCCTGGCCGGCATCTCGGTGATTCAGAGCGCCCAAGGAGGCGCCAATCTGCTGGAAGCCTTGGGAAACCTCGCCGGGCCTGAAGAAGAAGACGAGGAAGAGTTCGAGGACGACCTCGATTACGATTTTGAAGAGGACGAGGAGGACTGCTAGGCATGGCATCCCACCGCGTCGCCGGGCGCAACTTGAGCCGGTACAAGGACCAGCGTAAGGCCCTGCTCCGGGGCCTTACCTGCGAGCTTATTCGCCACGAGAAGATTACGACAACCCTGGCCAAGGCCAAGGAGACTCGCATCGTTGCCGAGAAGCTCATAACTCACGGGAAGAAGGGAACCCTTCACCACCGCCGGCTGGCGATGGCGCAGATTCCCAACAAGCAGGTGGTCAAGAAGGTGTTCGACGACCTGGCCCCTCGCTACGAAACCCGGCCAGGCGGATACACCAGGATTGTCAAGCTGGGCCCACGCCAGGGCGATGGGGCGCAGATGGCAGTCATCGAGTTGGTATAGCCCTTGCCGACCAGTCAATGGAAGGCAGGACTTATACCGTCAACAACAGGCAAGAGGGGATACTGGCGGAATCTGACGGGCTGAGAAGGCTTGCGCTGCTGGTAGAGTACGACGGCAGCGATTACGTCGGATTTCAGCTCCAAGCCACCGACCCTACCATCCAGGGAGTGTTGGAAGGGGCCCTGAGGTCATTCCTGGGCGCCAACGTAAGAATCAGGGGCGCCAGCCGCACGGACTCGGGAGCCCACGCAGTGGGTCAGGTGGTAGACTTCCTGACGGACGGCAGGTATTCGGTTGAGACTTTCGTAGGTGCGCTGAATTACTACCTTCCCACGGACATAAGAGTGATAAGGGCCAGCGAAGTTCCGCCCGACTTTAATTCGCGGAGAAGCGCAACCAGTCGGGCATACGAATATCGCATACTTAACCGGCCTTGGCCTTCGCCGCTACTGCGCCGGCGCTATCACTGGATAAGGGAACCTTTACAACTGGAAAGAATGAACCGGGCGGCTTCGGCGCTCTTGGGCTCCCACGATTTCAGGGCCCTGGCGCAGGGACATCCCGCGGAGAAAAGCTCAGTCAGGGAAGTGTACCGTTGGGAGCTTTCCAGGGGAACTGAGCACCCGGACACCCTGGTTGTTACCTGCGAGGCCAATGGCTTCATGCAGCGCCAGATCCGCAGGACAAATGCTGTGCTCGTGGAAATTGGCAAGGGCCGGTGGCCGGTAGAAACAATGGATGAGATCCTGAGGGCCTCGCCGGGGAAGCCAGGCGACCAATGGTTGAAAAACATACCTTCCCTGCCCGCCCACGGGCTGTGCCTTATGGAAGTTAAATATCGGGACCAACTCTGGAAGGCTGACGAAGAACATGAAAAGAACTAGTACATACTTTCCCAAGCCGGGGCAGGTTCCCCAAAACTGGCGATTGATTGACGCTACGGGCCAGTCCCTCGGCAGGCTGGCGCGGGACGTGGCCGTGGCCCTGCAGGGCAAGGACCGTCCCACCTACACGCCCCACGTCCTGACCGGCGACCACGTGGTGGTGGTCAACATGGACAAGGTGCGAATAACCGGGGACAAGCTCCTGCAGAAGACCTATTACCGCCACAGTGGCTATGTAGGCAATCTGAAGTCATTCATCCTTCGAGACATGCTGGAATCGCACCCCGACCGGGTCCTGCAGTTGGCCGTTAAGGGGATGCTGCCGCGCAATAAGCTGGGAAGGGACATGCTCAGGCGTCTCAAGGTCTATGCAGGCGACACCCACCCTCACCAGGCTCAGGTGGGCCAGTTGTCGGAACAATCTGAAGGAAATTAAGGACGGGATAAAGTTTTGGTACAGGCTGAAACTCAACAGCAATACTTCTACGGTACTGGAAAGCGGAAGACCGCCATCGCCCGGGTACGTCTCTACCCTGCCTCCGACGGCGGCCCCATGCTGGTTAACGGCAAGCTGATGGAAGACTACTTTAACTGGCTGCCCTGGCAGGTAATCGTTAACGAGCCTTTCCGGGTAACCAGCACCAACAATCGCTTTCAACTGGTGGCCAAGGTGACCGGCGGCGGGGTTAATGCCCAAGCCGAAGCCATCCGCCACGGCATTGCCCGGGCCCTTATCGAATACGACGCCGGGCTTAAGGCTACGCTGCGTCGCAGCGGCCTCGTAACCCGCGACTCCCGCATCAAGGAAAGCAAGAAATACGGCCTCAAGCGGGCCAGGCGCGCCCCCCAGTACACCAAGCGCTAAGACCCTGTTCCTTTTCCTGGCAGGTTACAGAGTTGAGAGACGGCCCTATCCGGCCGTCTCTTCTTTTGTGATTGAATATCCGTTTGCCTCGGCTCAGCTTCTGAAGAGCCCGCCAATGGTGAGCCAGTAGAAGACGATGTAGGCGCCGGCCAGGACCATGAGCCAGTAGCCGATGGGCTGGATATGGGGCAGCGCCTTGCGCAACCCTCCCACCATGGCGCCCCGGAAAAAGGCGATGCCCAGGGTGAGGACCATAATCACCAGCCCCATGCCCAGGGCAAAGAGACAAAAGTCCAGCAGCGTGCCCAAGAAACTGGAATCGGTGGCGCTGAGACCCAGGACGATGAGAAACAGGGGCAAGGTGCAGCTAAGGGATGCTACGCCGTAGCTGATTCCGAAGAGGAAATAGCCCTTGACGCTGATGCTGCTCGGGTCCCCGATCTGGGACGCGGCCCGGGCGGCCACCCCGCTGTAGAGCTTGCCTCCCGCCACCAGCCACGCCCCGGTCAGGGTGAGCAGGACTCCAATGGCCAGGCCGATCCAGGAAATGTAGCTGACTACGAATGAAGCCCCAAAACCGATAGCCGTGCCTGCTATGCCGAACAACACCACAAACCCCGCGGTCACTGCGGCGCCCACCAGCACGGCCTGCCAAATCTGGCCCAGCGGGGATCGGCGCTGTTCTCCGGCCCCGGTTCCCAGGTATAGCCCCAGGTAGGCCGGGAGCATGGCGAATCCACAGGGATTTACGGCTGAAGCCATCCCGACGGCAAACGCGTATATGGAGGAAATCTCGCTGAGGAAGGAACTGGAACGGCCGGACAACCCTTCCACGAACAGGTTAATGAAATCTATGTCCGTGCCGGAGCCCAGGGTCCGGGCGCCTATGATGGCCACCAGAATTGCCGCCAGCGCCACCAGCCCGCCAACCACATAATTGACCCGCTCACCACTTTCACCCTTCGAAGCCACTTTTCACCTGCCGCTATTACGCTTTATTCCATTATATCCGGCGGGTTGGCCTGTGGAGTAGGCGGCGCGGGAACATTGTAAGCAATTGGGGGTGACCCGGCAGGGACGTTATTGCCACGCAGGAGAAGGCTGCAACGGCTCCTGCAGTAGGCCGCTAAACGCCCAGGTACTCCTGGGCCGCATCCAATAGCGTGTTAACCAGGTGGATGCTATCGGCCTCGCAGTAGATTCTCAGCAAGGGTTCCGTGCCGGAGAAACGGGAGGCGAGCCAGCCGTTTTCAAAGAACAGGCGGCGGCCGTCAATTTCATCGGAACCAATTATCCGGTGGCCGGCCAGTTTCTCCAGTTCGCGGGACCGTAGCCTGGCCTGAATCTCGTCCCTCGCAGCGGCGTCAAATCGCACGTCGCGGCGCAGGTAATGATGAGGTCCCACCAGCGAAAAAAGGTCCTCCACCAATTGGGAAGGCGTCTTCCCAGTCGTGGCCATGAACTCCAGGAAGTAGAGGGCGCTGAGAATGCCGTCTCGCTCCGGTATGTGCCCGCGGAAGGCGAAACCCCCGCTTTCCTCCCCTCCCATCCCTCCATCAACTTCCGAGAACCTGGGACCGATGTTCTTGAATCCCACTGGCATATCGTAGATATCAACGCCGTAGATACCGGCCAGCTTGTCCAGCATCATGGAAGAAGTTACGCCTTTAACGATTGGCGCCCGCTGCCCCTTGTGTTCCAGCAGGTAGTAGGCCAGCAGCGAAAACACCTCCAGGGTACTGACGAAACGGCCCTTCTCGTCCACTACACCTACCCGGTCTGCGTCGCCATCCAGGGCAATGCCTACGGAGGATGAAGTTTCGGGTACCTGGCGCATCAACGTGAACAGGTTGTGGGCAATGGGTTCCGGCTGTTCCATCCCCGGAAAGGCGGGATTCCTGGCCCCGTTCAACTCGGTCACCGAGGAAGCGCCACCCTCCAGCAGCGAGAGAAGGTAGCCTGCTCCTGCCCCAAACATAGCATCCACCCTTATGTTGAGTCCCGCCTGTCGAATCAGGTTCAAGTCCACCAGCGAGGTCAGCTTGTCCAGGTAGGCCGGCCTGGGGTCGAACTCCTCAATCAGCCCTACTTCCACAGCCTGCGGGAATGGCATCAATTGAGGGCTGACCACACTTTCTATCTTTTCCTCCAGCCGGGCGGTGATTGCATCGGTTGCGCTGCCGGCATATTCGGGCTTGAACTTGAACCCGTTCCAGATCCCGGGGTTGTGGCTGGCCGTGATGATTGCCGCCCCGGCTGCCCGCCTCTCCAGCACGCTGAAACTTGCCACCGGGGTAGGCGCCGTTTCCCGCGTAAGGAAGGCCCGAACTCCGTTGCCGGCGCACACCGATGCGACGGTCTCGGCAAACTCGCGGGAAAGGAACCGGGTATCGTAGCCCACCACCAGGCCCCTTTCCGCGATACCTGCTTCCTTCAGGTAGTCCACCAGTCCCTGGGCGCACACGGCCACGTTGCTGAAGGTAAAGTCCTCCGCGATTATTGCCCGCCAACCGTCGGTGCCGAACTTTATTGGAGATGTCATTACACCTACTGCCCGGTAAGATAAAAAACCCTTCGCCCTGACCCGGCCATAGGAGGGCTAGGAGAGCGAAGGGGTTGTGTTCAATCTTGAATCCGATTCTTAGGGCGTGTCGTCAAATGCACCGTCATTCCTGCGAAGGCCGTCTATACAACACCGAAGGCTTAACTACTGCCGGGCGAGGTTCCCGCCTTCGCGGGAACGACGAAAAGGGACGCTAGGAAGCCCCCACATTCAATTTGACGACACCCCCTAGGACGTAGAATTGGGTCGGCTAGATGCCAGCCTTCTGCCGCAGCATGTCGGCCCGGTCGGTCCGCTCCCAGGGAAGGTCAACGTCGGTGCGACCGAAGTGCCCGTAGGCAGCGGTCTGACGGTAGATTGGGCGGCGCAGGTCCAGGTCTTCAATAATCGCCCCGGGACGCAGGTCAAAATTGTCCCTCACCAGATTCTCTATGCTGTCGTTGTCCAAGTGGTTCGTGTCAAAAGTTTCCACGGAGACCGAAATGGGCTCGGCCACGCCGATGGCGTAGGAAACAATAACCTCTACCCGGTCAGCCAGGCCGGCGGCCACCAGGTTCTTGGCCACGTAGCGGGCGGCATAAGCGCCGGACCGGTCCACCTTCGTGGGGTCCTTGCCGGAGAAGGCGCCGCCGCCGTGCCGGGCGATGCCGCCGTAGGTGTCCACCAGGATCTTGCGGCCGGTCAGGCCGGTATCGCCCTGGGGCCCGCCGACCACGAACCATCCACTGGGGTTGACGTAGATATTGGTATCGTCGTCCATCATTTCGCCCGCTATGGGGTCAATGACGTGCTGCTTGATGTCCCGGCGCAGCTGCTTGGTGAAAATGTCCCGGTCGTCCTGGTCTTCGTGCTGGGTGCTTATGACCACCGCGTCCACCCGGTGGGGCCGGCCGTTCCGGTATTCCACCGTTACCTGGGACTTGCCGTCCGGGCCCAGGTAGGGAAGCAGTCCGTCCTTGCGGACCAGGGAAAGGCGCTCAACCAACCGGTGGGACAGGTCCACGGTAAGGGGCATCAGGCCATCCGTCTCGTTGCAGGCAAAGCCGACCATCATGCCCTGGTCGCCGGCGCCGGTAGCCCGGCGGGCATCGGCCTCGGACTCTCCGCGATGCTCCAGGGAGGTGGTTACGCCGCTGCTTATGTCCGGGGACTGCTGGCTGACGTGGGCGACCACGCCGCAAGAGTTGCCGTCCAGGCCGTATTTCACGTCGGTATAGCCGATTTCCTGCATAACCTGGCGGGCAATCTCGTTAAAGTCGAGATGGGAACCCGTGGTAATTTCGCCGGTTACCATGACCAGGTTCTTGGTGGCCACGGTCTCGCAGGCCACGCGGCTCATCCGGTCGCCGGACAGGGCAGCATCCAGCACCGCATCGGAAATCTGGTCGCAAAGCTTGTCGGGGTGACCCTCGGTAACTGACTCTGAGGTCAGCAGGTACTTGGGCGAAGTCATGAACTGAATTGGCATTGGTTTATCCTCCATTTGAGGAAGCGGGGATTTCCGGTTGCCATTGCCGGAAAGGTCGAGCTTTCGAGCCCCGCTCCCTTGTTGTTTTGTGGGAACAAGCAGTGTTTCGAGGGAATCAGGTGCCTTCTTCCCAGCTCTCCTGGTACCGCTGCTGGTTGGCCGTAAGGGCGTCAATATGGATGCCCATGGACTCCAGCTTGAGCCGGCCAACTTCCTGGTCGGTTTCGGTGGGGACCACGTAAACGCCGGCGCTCATGCTGCCGTGGTTCTTCACCAGGTATTCCACGCTTAGGGCCTGGTTGGCAAAGCTCATATCCATCACGGCAGAGGGGTGGCCTTCGGCGGCGGCCAGGTTTATCAGCCGCCCTTCTCCCAGGAGGTAGAGCTTCCGGCCGTCTGTGGTGGTGTACTCCTCCACGTAGGGGCGTACTTCCCGGTGGCTCACCGACATGGCCTCCAGGGCCGGAATGTCAATTTCGACGTTGAAGTGCCCGCTGTTGGCGATGATAGCGCCGTCGGGCATGGCGGCCATGTGGTCGCCGCTGATGGTGTGCAGCCCGCCGGTTACGGTGATGAACACCTCGCCGACGCTGGCAGCCTCGACGCCCGGCATTACGGTGAATCCGTCCATTACGGCTTCCAGGGCGCGGACGGCGTTGACTTCGGTAACGATAACGTGGGCGCCCAGGCCGCGGGCCCGGGAGGCGACGCCGCGGCCGCACCAACCGTAGCCGCCGACTACCACCCGGCGGCCGGCCCAAAGGATGTTGGTGGCCCGGGTTATGCCGTCGAGAGTGCTTTGGCCGGTGCCATACCGGTTGTCAAAGAAATGCTTGGTCTCGGCCTCGTTAACCGCAATAATCGGGTACTTCAAGGCGTTGTCCGCTGCCATGGCATTGAGCCGGATGACGCCTGTGGTGGTCTCCTCGGTACCGCCCGCCACGTTGGACAGCAGGTCCGAGCGGTCGCGGTGCAGCATGCTCACCAGGTCGGCGCCGTCGTCCATGGTGTACTGGGGCCGGTGGTCCAGTACGGCGCTGAGGTGGGAGTAGTAAGTATCGTTGTCCTCGCCCTTGATGGAAAAAGTAGGAATGCCGTACTCGCTCACCAGGGCCGCGGCCACGTCATCCTGGGTGCTGAGGGGATTGCTGGCGCACAGGGCCACGTCGGCCCCGCCTTCCTTCAGGGTAATGGCCAGATTGGCCGTCTCTGTGGTCACGTGCAGGCAGGCTGCCATCCGCAGTCCCTGCAGGGGCTTTTCGCTGGCGAACCGTTCCCGGATGATGCGAAGAACTCTCATCTCCCGTTCCGCCCATTGGATGCGGTTTACCCCGTCTTTCGCCAGGGATAAGTCCCTGACATCTCCCTTAGTATCTATTGATGCCAAAAGTAAACTCCTTAGATTATCGGTTTGTTCTCAAGATTCGCTGCCGAACCGGCCGCCGCCGGCTAGGCGTAGCCGGGGTAGCTGGTCGGGTGCCCTCCCGCAATCCATGCGGGGGTGCCGTCCTCGATGTTGTAGAGGTTCTCCGTGTCGTAGCCCATGGAAAAGGCCACCTCGCAGGCCAGCCCGCTGCGCACGCCCATGGCGCAAATGAATAGGACCTTCTTGTCGCGAGGGACCTCGTCAATGCGGTCGGGCAGGTCGTCTATGGGTATGTGGACCGCCCCCTCAATGTGGCCGGTAATCCACTCGTCGTCCCGACGGACGTCCACGACTACAACGCCGTCGGAGTCGCCGTCCAGAATTTGGCGGGCTTCGTCGGAATCCACCCTGTAATAGGGCTCGCCAGGTTCTTGCCTGGGCATGATATTTACCTCCTTGCAGGTTGAGTGTGTAAAGCTGACCGGACGCCGGCGACGGCTACTTCAGGTAATCGCCGACTATGGGGGCCAGCTTATGCTTAGTCTCCTCCGAAATTCCCCGGGGGTCGGTGATGATTGCATCCTTCAAAGCGGAATTGCAGGCGCAATCCTCCGCCGGGCCCAGGCGGGGAATAACCCTCCGCAGCATCTCTTTTGAATGGGCCACGTTGTGCAGCAGATTCTGGACCACCATTTCCACCGTTACCGTCTCTTCCGACTCGTGCCAGCAGTCATAGTCCGTAATCCAGGCCATGGTGGCGTAGCACATTTCCGCTTCCCGGGCCAGCTTGGCTTCGGGCAAAGCGGTCATTCCGATAATTCCGGCCCCCCAGGATCGGTACATAAAGGACTCCGCCCTGGTAGAAAAGGCCGGCCCCTCCATGACAATCATCGTGCCGCCCGTGTGGGTGGTGACTCCAATTTCCTGGCCGGCGGCGGCAATCACGGCGCTGGCCCCCGGACAGAAGGGTTCGGCAAATCCCACGTGGGCGACAATTCCCTCATCAAAGAAGGTGCCCGTCCGCTGGCGGGTGCGGTCAATCAACTGGTCGGGTATAACCAGGTCCAGGGGGGCAAACTCCTCCTTGAGACTGCCCACCGCGCTTACCGAAACCAGGCGCTTAACCCCCAGAACCTTGAGGGCGTAAATGTTAGCCCTGGCAGGTATGCCCGAGGGATTGATGCGGTGGCCGCGACCGTGCCGGGGCAGGAAGGCGACCCGGTGGTCTTCGAGGGTGCCGACGACCACGCTGTCGGAAGGCTTGCCGAACGGCGTGTCCACGTCTATGTAATGAACGTCGGTCAAGCCCTCCATGTCGTAGAGGCCGCTGCCGCCGATTACCCCGATGGTTGCTTCCTGGTCAGCCATGCATTCTCCTAAAGACCGGGAACTTCCCCGGGTTCGTAGAAGGTGGAGCGGAAAACCCGGTTCACCACCTGGCCCTCGGCATCCTCATAGAAATAGGGGTTGATGTACTCCCACACCACCTCGCCCTCGGGCGTAACCTGGAACATCCGCCCGAACATACCCTCGGTAATCAAGGTGTTGCCGTTGGGCAGCCGGCGCGCCCCGGAAATGTAGGCGCTGAAGAAATTGTAGGGAGGGGAGTCCTGGTACTGCCACACAATCTCGTTGGTGGCAGGATTGACCTCAATCACCCTGGAGAAGGGCAACCCAGTGTGCCTGCGGTGGGAACCGTTATCGTAGATGAGCACATTTCCGTTGGGCAGCAGGTTGGGGTCGTGCTGCTGGGCCAATACCGTATCGCCCAACTGCCAGGTTATTTCGCCCGTAGCCTTGTCTATGATTCCCACGGTGGAAATGTTCCGGAAGCTGAACATCACCCGTCCGCCTTCCAGGGGCGCAACCGTATTGCCGTGGCTCCACTCGTCCCGAAGGTCGTTGAAGGTAAGAATATGCCGGTCCGGGTCCAGGTGTTCCGCGGCGTGCCATTCCCATACCCGGTTTCCACTGGCGTCCACCTCGACTATCACGTCCGCCCACATTCCCTCTGCGTCGGTGCCGGGAACGCCGCCCTTAATCCGGGTGGCCAGCGCCGGGTCCATCAGCTCGACGGTCAGGTAGATGGCTCCGCCCTCGGGCGTGCGCCGGGCGTCGTGGTGGTGTTCCTTGTCGAAATGCTCCCAGACAATGTTGCCGTCCCGGTCGGCCTCCAGCATCACCCCGCCCTTGAAGCGCTTCCAGGACGGAAAGCGGTCCCAGGTATCGTCCCGGGTCTTGCCGCCATAGAAGAGGTTGCCGTTGGGCAGCAGGTAACCGTAAAGCCCCGGAGGATGCGGCAGGTCCCACCGGTGGGCCTCGGTGCCCTCTGAATCTACTAGATAGACCTGGCCGCTGCCGCTCATGGGAGCGTATAGCAGGTAGCCGTTACAGGACTTTTCCGGGTCATTCACCGTGAGACCCGTCTGGGCCATCCGGCGGCGGGTTTGCTGGTCGGGCAAAGGCATAGCTCTTAAGTTCTCTCCTTGAAAGCGTGCAATGGCGACACTACCGGGATCCTTCCACCGCCAGCTTCAGACTTTCCAGGTAAGGCGGTCGGGCCACCGAGTGTTCGGTGATTATTGCGTTAATGTACCGCTGGGGCGTCACGTCAAAGGCAGGGTTCATCGCCTCGACGCCAACCGGGGCAGTGGGAGCGCCCTGGAAATGCGTGACCTCCGCGCTGGCTCGCTCTTCAATCTCGATTTCATCCCCGGAGGCCAGGCTCAGGTCCACGGTGCTGGTGGGAGCGGCCACGTAGAAGGGAATGCCGTTCTCCCTGGCAAGCACGGCCAGCGAATAGGTGCCAATCTTGTTGGCCGTATCCCCGTTGGCGGCAATGCGGTCGGCGCCGGTGATTACGCAGCTAATCTCGCCCCTCTGCATCAAAAGGCCGGCGGCAGAGTCCACTATGAGGGTGGCCGGAATCCCCAACTGCTGGAACTCCCACGCCGTCAGGCGCGCGCCCTGCAGGAAGGGACGGGTCTCCGTATTGAAGACCTTGAAGCGCAGTCCCGACTCCCAGCCCGCTCGAATCACCCCCAGGGCGGTACCGAAAGCGGAAGTGGCCAGGGCCCCCGTGTTGCAGTGGGTAAGGACGGCTCCCCCGCCAGGCATCAGGGCTCGGCCCTGTTCACCCATTCGCCGGTTAATCTCTTCGTCCTCCTCCTGGATGAGCCTGGCCTCGGCGAGGAGCCTATGCCGGACTGCCGACAAATCACTCACGCCTTCAGCTACGGCGAGCATCCGCCGGACGGCCCACTGGAGGTTTACCGCCGTGGGCCGGGCGGCGTTTATCGTGTCCCCCGCCTGGCGCAGGGCCGACAGGAACGCGTCCCGGTCGTCCACCGCCAGTTCGGAAGCCGCCATGACCACGGCATAGGCCGCGGTGACGCCTATGGCCGGGGCTCCCCGTACCTGCATGTCGCGAATGGCCGCCACCGCTCCCAGGTAGTCGTCAAGTTCGACAACCACCTGCTCGGCGGGCAACCGGGTCTGGTCAAGCAGTTTGAGGGTTCCGTCGTCCCACTGAATCGGGCGTATTTCGTTCAAAGTTCAGGTTCTCCCCCGGAAATTTCCGGGCAACAAAAAAGCTTCTCAATGAGAGAAGCACGTGTCACTTGCTGCTCCCTCATCTTTCCACTCCCCACACATCTGGGGAGTGGCCGGATTTAGCACCTTGCCCTCGGGCGCATTGCGACGCCCGGGCGGGTTGCTTGGCTTCTTCGGGCCGTTCCCTCTGCCGTTCTGGATAAGGGTTCCAGATATTTTATTCACTTTTCGACCCATCAGGGCAGGCTTATAATAATGAAGGAGAGTGCAAGTGTCAAATTGACCTATCCCGCTGGTCAACACATTCGCTTGCCGCTTTCAAAAGGATTTCGACATGAGTTTTGCATAATCCGTATCACAGACTCCATGAATGACCCGGAAACCGAAACATGCCAGGCAGAAACAAGCGCTACGCCGCGAGGGCCATTACCATGATTGCGCCGTGTTTGACAGGTCTAGAAAGGCGCAAACATAATAGCCGCAACGGGGCCGCCCAAGGAGCCTGAAAGATTGACGGGGTATCGGAAATGACCCAGAGCGCTTTCCACATAGCCCGCGCCGACCTGGGCCTGTTCACTGACCTGTATGAACTGACCATGGCCCAGACTTACTTTGCCGAAGGCATGTTCGGGACAGCCACCTTTGACATCTTCCTGCGCAACTACCCGCCCAATCGCGGCTACCTGGTCTGCGCGGGGCTGGAAGACACGCTGGAGTTCCTGGAAGGCGTGAGCTTCGGCGACGGCGCCCGCCAATTCCTGCGGGACACGCAATTGTTTTCCGAGGACTTCCTGGACTACATGGGCGACCTGCGCTTTTCCGGCGAAGTCCGGGCAATGCCTGAGGGCCGGATTTTCTTTGCCAACGAACCCATTCTGGAAGTTACCGCGCCCATCATTGAAGCCCAGCTTATCGAGACACTCTTGATAAACCGCCTGAACCTGCAAAGCCTGCAGGCCACCAAGGCCGCCCGCTGCGTGGGGGCCGCCCGGGGCAGGGCGGTATCGGACTTTGGGGCGCGGCGGGCGCCCGGGGTTGACGGCGCCCTCACCATGGCGCGGTCCGGCTACATCGGCGGCTTCCAGTCAACCAGCAATGTACTGGCGGCGCGCCGCTACGGCATTCCCCCCGCCGGAACCATGGCCCACTCCCTGATTACCTCTTATCCCACCGAGCTGGAGGCTTTTCGGGCCTACGCCAAGGCCTTCCCGAACCGGACGATCCTGCTGATTGACACCTACAGCACCATAGACGGCGCGTACAATGCCGTTCAGGTTGCCAGGGAAATGGAGGAATCGGGACACAAGCTGGTTGGCGTAAGGCTGGATTCTGGCGACTACGGCGAACTAAGCCGGCGGGTGCGGGGCATCCTGGACGATGCGGGTCTTGCCTACGTGCAGATAGTGGTAAGCGGCGGGCTGGACGAATACGAGATTGCCCGGCTGCTGGAAAATGGAGCGCCCATAGACATTTTTGGCGTCGGGACCAGGGTCAGCGTTTCTTCCGATGCGCCCTACAGCGATATGTCCTACAAGCTGGTTTGCTATGATGGCCGGCCCGTAATGAAGCTGAGCCAGGGGAAGGTCTCGCCACCGGGGGCCAAGCAGGTCTTTCGCATGGGAGACTCGGCGGGAGTCTTCGAAAGGGATATTGTCGCCCTGCGGGATGAGCGCCTTCCCGGCGGCGAACCTCTGCTGGAAACGGTCATGGAAAACGGCCAGAGAACCCGCCCCGCCCCGGCCCTTTCAGAGGCGCGCGACAGGTTTTGGAAGGACTTTGAACGCCTGGGCGACCACTATAAGAGGGTAGTCGGCCCCCCGCGTTACCCGGTAACGCCCAGCCCTCGCCTGAGGAGGCTGGAACACCAGGTCCAGGCTGAACTGTTGCAAAATATCGAGGATCCCGAAACTGAAAACGCTTAGCCACTATCTCAAGAGTCCCGTCCTTTTGGACGGGGAAAGGTCAGAATAGCGGCGAAATGCTGCCATCTAGTACGGTTCTTATTCTCGCACCCGGTGACCATGATACATGTAAGCTGATAGTCTTGAGATAGTTTCTTAATGAGCAAGAATCGGGAGCACGGTATTGTTCCCGTCGTGAGACCTGGGAAGCATCAGACTTTGGAGCCAGGAGCAAGCAGATGAAGACGGCTGTATGTGTCAAATACGTGCCGGTGGTTTCCCGGATAACCTTTGATTACGAGAAGAAGACCATCATCCGCGACGGGGTGCCCTCCGAGGTAAACCCCTTCGACGTTCTGGGACTGGTCCGCGCGGTTGAGCTCAAGTCCGGCCCCGGCGACGAAGTGGTAGCCGTTTCCATGGGGCCGCCCCAGGCCAGGGAAGGCCTGGTGACCTGCATGGCCCTGGGCGCCGACCGGAGCATACTCCTTTCGGACCGGGCGCTGGCCGGCTCGGATACGCTGGCCACGGCCCGAGCCCTGGGCATGGCCCTGGAGAGAGAGGAGCCGGACCTCATCGTGTGCGGCCGCAACAGCAATGACGCCGAAACGGGACAGGTGGGCCCGGAGTTGGCCGAACTGCTGGGAATGCCCCACATCAGCCAGGTCCGGAAACTCGACCTCGGCCCCGATGGCCGCTCCATTGTTGCCGAGCGAATAACCGACGAGGGCTACCAGGTGATCGAGTGTTCCCTGCCTGCTGTAGTCTGCGTTACCGAGGGGGTGGCCGCCGAAACCTTCGCCAACCGGGAGCAGATGGCCGCAGCCCAGGATAAGCCGGTGGAAGAGCTGAACTGCTCCCAGTTGACCGACGACCTTTCCCAGTTCGGGTTGGAAGGTTCGCCTACCTGGGTGGAGGACATCCGGCTGGTGGAACCCACCCGCCAGGGTGTGATGATAGAAGGTGAAACGCCGGAAGATGCGGCCCGCCAGGTAGCCCGGCTGCTTTGGGAGGGGCTCTCCGCCAGCGCAGGCGATACCGGGAACGACGCCCCGGAGGCCGGCACGACACGATACCCCGACGAGAAGGAACGGGCCATCTGGGTAATTGCCGAATCGTCGCAGTCGGGTCTTCGCCGAGTCACGCTGGAGCTTCTGGGCAAGGCCAGGCGCCTGACCGCTCAGACCAGGAGCCAGGTGGTGGCAGTCCTCATCGGCGATGCGGGGACCGAAGATATAAGGGCCCTGGCCGGTTATGGCGCCGACCGCATTTTGACCCTGGACAACTCCGCCCTGGGGCCGGTGTGCGGCAGGGCAGTGTCCGGCGCATTGGCCGAGGTCATAGCAGCCGAGCGGCCCTACGCCGTCCTGTTCGCGGCCACGGCCGACGGCAGGGACCTGGCATCCCGCATCGCGGCCAGGCTGGGCCTGGGCCTCACGGGCGATGCTATTGACCTGGAAATTGACGATGAAGGCCGCCTGGTCCAGTTGAAGCCGGCCCTGGGCGGTAACGTCCTCGCCCCGATTCTGTCCAAGACCCTTCCCAACCTCGTCACCATCCGGCCCGGACTGCTGGCCCCGGTAGAACCCGACGAGTCGGCCGCCGTTGCAGCTGAGGTCATCGCCCCTCCCGCCTTCACGGAGCGGGACATCACCCTGTTGGAAAACCATTTCGAGGAAGACCCGGGAGGGATAGCCCTGGCCCAGGCGGAAATCGTCCTGGGCGCCGGCATGGGCATAGGCGGCCCGGACAGCCTGCCGGAAGTCCAGGGCCTGGCCGCGGAAATCGGGGCCACCGTTGCCACCACCAGGAACGTGGTACACGCCGGGTGGCTGCCCCACCAGGTGCAGGTGGGAATCAGTGGCCGCACCATCGCCCCCCGGGTTTACCTGGCCGTGGGCATAAGGGGCGTCTTCGACCACACGGTGGGAATCCAAAAGGCAGGGGTGATAATCGCCCTGAACAGCAACCGGCGCCACCCAATTTTCAAGGCCGCCGATTTTGGCGTTGTTGGTGATTGGAGGGAGTACCTGCCGCCGCTGGTGGCGGCCATCAAGCCCGTGCTGGAAGAAGCCGTACAGTAGCCTGGCGGCATTGCAGCGTGAGCGCTTCCAGAAGCGCCAACAAAGCTAGGGCGTGTCTCAAATGCACCGTCGTTCCTGCGAAGGCAGGAACCTTAACTACTGCCGGTCGAGGTTCCCGCCTTCGCGGGAACGACGAAAGGGGACGCTAGGAAGCCCTCACATTGAATTTGACGACACCCCTAGGGAAACCACCGGATTTGCCGGCGTTTCTGCTTGGGATGTTTCTGAGTGTGCCCTTTCGTCTTTCCCACGCCGTAGGGAACCAGTCGGGTTTCAATTCGGCTCACCCTGAGCTTGTCGAAGGGCCGTCCGCTCATGGTTCGACAGGCTCACTAGGAGCGATCTGCCGGGTTTGCTCACTGATGGCATGCAGGGGCGTATGGCCATGCTCCGCTACGGTCTGGCAAATCTGAAATGTTAATGGGGTCTGCCCAACCCGTCGTTCTTTAGCATGCGGGAAGCTCGACAGGTGGGAGTTCATATTCCTGCCTTCGCAGGAATGACGTTTTAGTGCCTCTCCCATCACTCGCCAATAGCATTGGTTTATTTTGGGTGGGGCCTAAAGGTTACCCAGCGGGTCATCCCCGGAAGGGCCGGCTTGGACCAGCGTGTAATACTCTGTGCCCATAATCTCCCTGGTCATCTCCACCGGCAGTTGGGCGAAGGGTCCGTTGGAATCAATCTGGGTCCGGTGGCAATTCAGAGATGCAATCTTGGTATCCACGTAGGCGCTCACGTCAACTACGGTTGTGACCTCGTCGTCCGGGGTGCCTACCTTGTCAACGTCCTGGCTGGCAAAGGGCGGCTTGATGTCCATTTCCACCATCTTCTGCCACATCCGCTGGAAGTTGCTGCGGGGAAACCCCACGTAATAGAGGTATGTAGGCTCCCAGCCCTTTGTCTCGCCGCCGGCGCCGGCGGGAAACTGTTCAGCGTCGCCGGACCGTTTGACTGCTTCCGAAACGTGCCGGCATACGGCCCGGTGGTCCGGGTGCCCGTATCCCCCGGTGGGGTCGTGGGTCACCACTATTTCCGGCTGGACTTCCCTGATGATGTCCACCAGCTGCGACACCACGGTCTCGGTTTGCGCCTGGTGCAGCGAATCGGGATGGTCGTTTTCGGGCGTGCCGGCCATGCCGGAGTCCCGGTAGTTGAGGAAACGCACGTCTTTGACGCCGGTAACGTCCATCGCCTCCCCAAGCTCCCGCTGCCGCACCTGGGCCAGGGTTTCCGGGGTTGCCAGGGACGGGTCGCTGATCTCGCCCACGTCGCCATTGGTAGCGCAGACCAGGGTAACGTGGGCGCCCCGGTCAACCAGCATGGCCAGCGTTCCCCCCGTACCGAACCCCTCGTCGTCGGGGTGGGCAAAGGCGGCCAGCAGTCGGATGTGCGAAAGGTCCCGGGGAGCGTTGCTCATGGGTTGGGGACTCCTATGATTATTTATCCGTTAGTCGGTGCTGTAGTGGGCGTTTGAAACATTGTAATGGCGGTTTGGGGAATAACCGTCTTGTCGGCTCAAGGCTGCAATTAACAGTAAAGGATTAGCGGCCGTCATCCGGTGGCGGCCGAACCAAGAAAAGCTGTTATAAAGCCATCGTCCCTTTAGATCGTCCCTTTAGGTGGAAGGCTGTTATACAGGTTCCAGGATGAGGTTTCCGTATGCATCAACGACGCCGCTCCACGACGGCGGTACTACTATGGTCGTATCCAGTTGCAGCAGCAGGGCCGGACCCGAAACCCGGTTGCCGCACTCCAGCCGCCCGCGCTCGTAGAGATTGGTACTCAGCCGGCCCTCCCGGAAGGTGACCTCGGCCTCCTCCAGCCAGGCGGGCGACGGGTCCTCCGGGCCCGTATCCTGGGGCGTTGCCCGCGGTTTTTCCATCTCCAGTTCCAGTTTCAGGCGCAGATTGACTATCTCCACGGCCTCGTTCCGGTCCGCATATCCGAACCGCTGCAGGTGGGCGCGGTAGAAGCTATTGGCAATTGAGCGTTGCAGGTCGGCCCGCCGGGAAGTGTCGGGGCAGTCTATGGTCAGTTCAAATGACTGGCCCACATAGCGGGCGTCCAGGAATCGCCGGGCTGCCATTCGCTCGGCGGGCAGGCCCTCGTGCCCCAGTTCCCGACGCGCCTGTCCTTCCATGCCGTGGAATTCCTCCTCCAGGCGGACCTGGTTTATTTCCTCTTCCCGCAGCATGACCGTGCGGGAATAGTCCTTCACCACGTCGGCGATGGCGACGCCCAGGGCGGATAGGATGCCGGGGTGGGTGGGCACCAGCACCCGCGGGATGCCCAACTCACTGGCCAGTTCGCAGCTGTGCATGGGCCCGGCTCCGCCGAAGGGAATCAGCGTGAACCGGCGGGGGTCGTAGCCCCGTTCCAGGGATATGGTCCGTATCGCCCTCTCCATGTTGGCGTTGACCACCCGGACAATGCCCAGGGCCGTTTCCTCCACCGTGGAGCCTATCTGGGAAGCCAGTTGGCCGATTAACCGGGTGGACCGCTCGGCGTCCAGGGTCAGCCTGCCACCCAGGAACTGGGCTGGCCTGAGCCGTCCCAGGACCAGGTTGGCGTCCGTAACCGTAACCTGGTCTCCCTTGCCGTAGCACGCGGGCCCGGGGTCTGCGCCGGCAGATTCCGGCCCGACCACCAGGGCGCCGCCGGCGTCAACCCTGGCTATGGAACCGCCACCCGCGCCCACGGTGTGGATTTCAATCATGGGAACGCTTATGGGGTAACCGCCAAGGTTGGCCGACGTGGTTTCCTTGATTTGCCCCGGGCACAAGGAGACATCGGTGGAGGTGCCGCCCATGTCCAGCGTAATTACGTCGGGAAAGCCGGACTGCCGTCCCGTGTGGAAGGCTCCCACCACGCCGCCCGCCGGGCCGCTGAGTATGGTCCTGACCGGTTGCTCTGCCGCCAGGCGGGCGGTGATGCTTCCGCCGGAGGACTGCATGATGCGCAGCCCGCTGCCCAGCGACTTTTCCAGTTCGCCCAGGTAACGGGCCATTACAGGCCCCACGTAGGAGTTGACCACCACCGTGCTGGTGCGTTCGTACTCCCGAAATTCGGGAATAACCTGCGAGGAAATGGAAATGAAGGGCGGATTGGGAATGTTCTTCAAGGCCGAGAGCAGTTTTTCCTCGTGCACCGAATTGAGGAACGAAAAGAGGAAAGAGACCGCCACGCCGTCCACCTGGGCCTCCCGCAGCAGGGCCAGCAGGGTCTCGATGGCTTCCGTCGTCAGGTCTTCCAGTATGGCTCCGGTGTAGTCCACCCGCTCGGGCAGCCCGAAACGCAATTCCCACGGCGCCAGGGCCGGGGCGCGGTCCAGGTCCAGGTCGTACAGGTCCGAGCGGCTCTGCCGGCCGATCTCCAGCACATCCTCAAAGCCCAGCGTCGTCACCAGCGCCGTCTTTCCTCCCTTGCCTTCCAGCAGCGCGTTGGTGGCCACTGTGGAGCCGTGAACGTAGTCGGCAGGCCCGGCGTCAATTTCCGCTATGCCGAGACGCACTCCTTCCGAGGGGTCGGCAGGTGTGGATGGAAGCTTGTGGATGGAGAGGAGTCCATCCCTGAGGATAGCTATGTCGGTGAAAGTGCCGCCGACATCAATTCCAATTATCGTTCGGGTCATCAGCCTTGCTTCGGAAGGGTTAATTCGCCCGGGTTTTGGCGCCAGGGAGCGCCGGAACGGGTTTCAAGCCTGAGTTTTGGTCTCGCTGGCGCGGTTTGTCGGCCAGCCTACTCCGCCAGGGAAATTCGCAGCCGCTTGTTTATGCGGCCCTTGCTCTCGTGTCCAACCACCTTGATAGCGCCCACTTCGGATGTATTCGCCACGTGGGTGCCGCCGTCAGCCTGCAGGTCCAGGCCGGAAATATCTATAGTGCGCACCTCGTGGATGTGGGCGGGCAGCAGGTTAATCTTCGTCCTTATTAGGTCGGGTTCCTGCTCCGCCTCCGTCCGGCTGAGATTGTTGACGTGTATGGGGCGAGCGGCGGCGACTTCCCGGTTTATCTTCTCTTCGACCTCGCTGGCAAACTCGCCGCTCATCTGCTCCAGTTCAAAGTCCATGCGGGCCTCGCCGGGACGCATATCGCCGCCGGTTACCTTGGCGCCGTAGTCCCGCCAAACCACGCCGCAAAGAATGTGCAGGGCGGTATGAGTCCTCATCAGCCGGTAGCGAGTCTCCCAGTCAATGGATCCCGTGACTGCGGCGCCCGGGGCGGGAGTTGGGCCGTCAATCTGGTGAACTATTTTGCCCTCGACGCGACCGACCTTCTCGACCAGGTACGTTTGCTCCCCGTCGGAAAGGGTTCCAGTATCGCAGGGCTGGCCGCCGCCGCCCGTATAGAAGGCTGTCCGGTCGAGAACAACTCCGCCCTCCACCACTTCAGTCACGGTGGCGGTGAATTCCCGCAGGTAAGCGTCGGCCTGTGCCAGCAATTCGGTCATGGTCAAATCATCCCGTGCCGCGTAGGTTGGTGTTCGAGCCATTATAGCAGAAGCTTTGTTCCCGGACTCTCCCCGGCCAACACCCGGCAGGGCAATGGCGTTCTGATTCGGGGGCAACCCGTCGTTCCCGCGCAGGCGGGAACCTCGAACCTGGCAAGTAATGTCTCAGGTGCCTTTTGGATTTGGGGAATCCGCTCAGGTTGGAGAATGCGTTTGCCCTGTTTTAGCCTTGCCGTTTCTTTGCATAAACTTCCGAAATGACATAGAATTGGGGGCCGGATAGACTATAGATTTCTGGCTGCTTTCAATGCGCCATATAACAAACGTATTCAGGTGACCCTTCGATGAAACTTTCATGTCTGCAAGAAAATTTGAGCCGAGGGCTCTCCATCGTGGGGCGGGCGGTGGCCACCCGCGCCACTCTGCCCATCACCCAGAACGTCTTGCTGGAAACCGACCGGTCCATGCTCAAGCTTTCGGCCACCAACTTGGAGATTGCCATAACCACCTGGATCGGGGCGATGATTGAAGAGGAAGGGTCAATTACCGTTCCCGCCCGGCTGCTGACCGAGTTTGTCAATTCCCTGCCCAGCGACCGGATTGACCTGGAACTGGAGGGAGGAAGCGGCGCCCTGCAGTTGGTTTGCGGGCGAGCCGAAGCTCGCATCCACGGGGCCAGCGCCGACGACTTCCCGCCCATACCCCAGGTGGAGGAAGGGGTCGCGGCAAAGGTTGGATCCCAGGACCTCAAGATGGCCATCAATCGGGTTGCATTTGCCGCCGCCACGGAAGAGTCCCGTCCCGTTTTGACCGGCGTGGAGGCCAAGTTGTCGGGCAACCGCTTCACCCTGGCCGCCGCCGACGGCTTTCGGCTGGCGGTGCAGCATGGCAACCTTACTGAGGAAGTGCAAGACGAAATCGGCGTAATCGTGCCGGCCAGGACCATGAACGAACTGGGCCGCCTGCTGGGAGACCAGGACGACCCGGTGGACATTATGATGGTACCGGCCCGCGGCCAGGTACTGTTCAAGGTCGGCGGCGTTGAAGTTGTGTCTCAACTGTTGCAGGGTACCTTCCCCAACTACGACCAGTTGATTCCCCAGAACTACGACAACCGCAGCGTTTTCGACCTGCAGAAACTGCTGCGGGCCGCTCGGACTGCGGCGATTTTCGCCCGGGACGGCAGCAACATCATCCGGTTGCAGATGACGCCGGGTGAGGAGGAGGGGGAGTCGGGGAAGGCGGTAATATCCGCCAGGTCCGAGGAGATTGGCGAAAACCAGGGCGAGGTAGATACCGAAACCATCGAGGGCGGCGAATCCAAGATCGCCTTTAACAGCAAGTACCTCCAGGAAGTGCTTGCAGTGCTGGAGCGGGGCCAGGTGGCCCTGGAAACCACCACCTCATCCAGCCCGGGAGTGTTCAAGCCCGTGGGCGCCGACGACTACGTTCATGTGGTGATGCCCATGTTCGTCCAGTGGTAGCCGGCAAGCGTTGAGCATTTCCGGTCCGCCTATTACACCGGAAAAGTATGCGAGGGAGGGTGCGCACCCTCCCTCGTTTTCATTCAAGGCGGAATTGCTCCGCGCTACTGGATTGATGGACAATGCCCCCGCTCACCCTGAGCCCGTCGAAGGGCCACCGGATTTCTGGGCAATGCCCACGCTCACCCTGAGCCCGTCGAAGGGCCGCACCTTGGTGGCTTCAAGGGCTCACCACGTGCGGGTTCCCGGTCTTGCCCTTCCATGCAATGTAGGGGCGCATGGCCATGCGCCCCTACGGCCTGACAAATTTGCAATGATGTTTGATGATTGGACCGGCCCAACCCGACGTTCCAGACGGCACGGGAACCTCGACAAGCAGGAATGACGATTCAGTGCATTGCCCAACAAGCCTTTGGCGAAGGTCTCTTAGTAGTCCGACAACTTCGAAATGATCGGTGAAAATGCTTCTCACCGTCGTTCCGGCGAAGGCCGGAACCCAGAAGTCCTCAAAGTAAGGAGCCATGTCCAACGCCAACCTTCCTGGATTCTGGCCTGCGCCAGAATGACGGGTTTCGATAGTTACCCGTCAATCCAAAGTAGTTGGCCTACTAGTGAAAAAACACGGCAGATTTCATTTCTTCGGAAGTAACCGTCAGGTGCGGAATCAGGTCCCGTACATTGCCCAGATTCTCCAGGTTGTTCACCAGGTCAATCACCGCGTCAGCCTTTTGCGAGCCCAGAACAGGCTCCAGCAGCGACCGGTTCTTGGCGTTAACGTCGTCGGTGGACATGGGGTTTTCCTTGGTGCCGTAGGCGTGGGGCGTAAAGTGCTCCACGGCCCTGCCGTCCTTCAGCAGGGCGGTTACCTTGCCGCTGCGGGGAGCCGCCGGGTCCATCAACTCCTCATCCGCCACCAGCGTAACTATTTCCTTCACTGCCAGCGTCGCGGGGTCTGACATGCGGCCATAATCGTGGGTGGACTCAAAGGTGACTGCCCCGTCCGTCAAAGCCACGGCGATCATGTGCTGGCAATTCACGTCGGGCATGGAGCGGTTGTTGACCACGCCGGCACCGTCCCGGGGCAGCCTGACGGTAATGGATTCCACGCCTTCTACCGTCAGACCGTGTTCGCGCTGGAGGGCAAAAAAGGCATCCAGCGCCGCCTGAATCGGGTAGCCGACGGAGTAGGGCTTGATGGCGGTCTCCGTCACAAAGTACCGGCTGCCCAGGTCTCTTATCATCTCCAGGGGACGGGGGTCCAGGGACAACGCCTGCAGCACGTTGTGTTCGCCCTCCAGCACGTCCCAGACGCCGGTCAGCCCGGCCTCGGCCATAGTCGCCGCGGTGACGCCGTTTCGGGCGCCCATGCCGGCGAAATCGAAGGCCTTTTCCACGTGCTCGGCATCCCGAACCCAGCTCCAGATGCCCGACACCTGCTGCGCGGCGTAGGAAAGTGCGTAGCGCATGCCCGCTTCGTCCAGTTGGGCTATGGACGCTGCCGCGCCCACGCTGCCCATGGTGGAACTGGTGCCCTCGGCGCTGCGGTGCCCGCCCCGCACCGAATCGGGTTCCAGGGCAAGCAAGAAGCGGCAGCACAGGTCATAGCCCAGCGCCACCGCCCGCAGCAGGTCCTCGCCCGAGCTTCCCGCCCGCTCCGCCATAGCCAGGGCCGCCGGCACCACCGAGCAGCCGGGGTGAGACTTGGTCACCGGCTCGAAGTCGTCCGTCTCGTCGGCATGACCGAACATCCCGTTGGCCAGAGCCGCATTTACCGCCGAGGTGCGTATGTCCGTGGCCAGCACCGAAGACTCCGGCGTGCCGCCCTGGAGCCCCACGTACTTGATGGCCATTTCCCCGGGCTTGAGCCTGGCGCCCGAAACTATTGCTCCCAGCGTGTCCAGGATGCGGTGCCTGGCCGCCTGGGCCGCGTCCTGGGGCAGTCCCTGTTGGCCTGCCTGCACCATGTATCGGGCTAGTTGTCCGGTTATGTCCAGGGTTGTCATAAATGCTTACCTCCAAGCAAACGACAACTCCCTGCCTTCGAGTCGGCGCCCAGGCGCTAACTTGCATCCGTGACAGGGAGTTGCTTATTTGAGACGAATCAATCCGTTGATTTATAGGGCCTTGTTCTGTATGGCTACCTGGCCGCCGGATGGTTCAGCTTCGGGTGCGGAAATGGTAGTAGAGCCCCAGCACGGAGGATACGGCTATGGCTCCCACCGCCGCGCCGAAGTGCGTGGCGTTCACCCTGCTGTCCCTCGGCCCCAGGTAGGTTTCGCCCAGCAAATACTCCCAGTAAACGTTGCCCAGCGTGCTGCCGACTATTCCCGCAACCAACACCAGCAGAAAGGTAAGAATGACCACGTACCAGCGCATACTGAGGTTTATCCAGCCTACATACGCCCCCAGCCCGGCGCCCAGGCCGATGCCGGCGATATAGATGGACAGGTGAATGCTGGCCGGCCACGGGTAGCCTACCATGGCGTTAAAGGTAAGGGCTGCCCATCCGCCCACGATAGCCAAAATCAGTCCAACAAAAAAGCCGGCGATAATTCTGCCGGCGGGTACCACGTATCCGTAAATGCCGCCTTCCATTACCATAACTGACATCTCAGTTCGTCCGTTCAAATCCTTCTTGAAAATTCAGGTCCGATTGATCCTCTACGAGACCGATCAAGGAAAGATCAAAGTCCCTATACACATGGTACTAGGATTTTCCAGATTAGCAATACTGGAGGCCTTTTCTTTCGAGCCTGCCGCGCCTTGGCTTTGCCTCGCCCTGTCTTTCCATTAACTGCCAGACTCGGCCGCAGGTAAAGTCGGCAATGGAGAGGTCAGGCATAGTGGACGGCTTCAATTATAGTGCTGCCGGTTGCGGAGCTGCCGTAATAGTTATGCAGCCTCGTCATGGAAAACGTGATATTGTTGCTCGATAATCAAATCCTGGCACAATACTTACGGAATGCCCGTCCATTGACAAATTCACCGGCCCAATGTAAAAATTGCCGCAATTTGGGTCTTTTTTTGACGATAATGGCTTACGTTGGGCCAGTCCTGCGTGGGCCTAGTCGTGAGAGGGTTCCGGGACCTGCCCTGCGGGGCGAACTCGTACTTTGCCGGTAAGGCAATACACTTCCAAACTACAGGAGGAATCAGGATATGAGGTTATCCCTTGGGGCCAACTGGCGCAGATATCCGCTAATGCTAGCGGTGTTGGTTGCGCTTTTCGCCGTTGCTTGTGGGGCTTCGGAAGAACCCACCCAGGCGCCGGCGCCCGCCGCGGCGGTTCAGCCGGAGCAGCCGGCTGCGCAGCCGGAGCAGCCTGCCCAGGAATCTATGCAGGAACAGGCGGCCGTGCCCACGGACGCCAGGGCCCTTACTGACACCAGGCAGTTTGAATCCACGCCGACGCCCGAGGCCGCAATGGAGGCCGCGACGGCAACCCCCGTTCCCACCCCTACCCCGGGAACGGTTTTTACCGCCAAGGATACTATTATCCTGGTGACCCAGGAGGAGCCGACTTCCCTGGGAACCTTCAGCGACGGTTGCAGCGGTAACGTCCCGTCAATGATTTGCGAGGAAATTGCGACCGACCCCTTCACCTGGATTGACAGCACCAACTTTGAGGTAGTCCCCCTGAGCGGTGTTGACAGTTGGTCCCAGGTTGACCCCGAGAGGTGGCGGTTCAACCTCAGGGAAGGCGTCGAGTTCCATAACGGCGAGCCCTGGAATGCCGAGGCCGTGGCATGGAATCTGGACCTGAACGGTCGCCCGGACATTGGAGGCGGCTACAGCTTCCACCAGAAGATTGGCGGCGAGGTTGTGGACGACTTGACCGTGGACGTTATCTGCGACGGTCCCTGTCCCATATTCCCTCGTACTGCCATATTCACCGTCTTCCAGGCTCCGGACTGGTACCAGAACGCCAGCGAAGACGACCGGGAACGCAACACTATAGGCATTGGCCCTTACAGAATAGTGGAGTGGCGGCCCGGCGTTGAGGTGGAAATAGAAGCCTACGAAAACTACAAGGCCAATAGCGCTTTCGATGCCCAGGCTCCTTCCATTCAGCACGCCTTCCAGGTTTGGCGTCCTGAGCCTTTGGTCAGGGCGGCTATGATTGAAGCCGAGGAGGCCGACTGGGCCGTTGACATCGGTTTCGAGAATATCAACTCTGTGCCCCAGGCTAAGAGCGGCACCAACAACGAAGTGTTTACCCTGGTGGCCGACAACATCTGGCACCCGGAGTTGAGCAAGAAGGAAGTTCGCCAGGCGCTGGCCCTTGGCGTGGACTGCCAGACTCTCATGGAAGTCCTTTACGATGGACTGCAGGAGTGCATTGGCAACATTTCCCAGTGGGGCACCGTTGGCATAAACGAGAGCAACTATGCGGACTATGGCTTTAACCCTGAAAAGTCCCGAGAGCTCCTGGCTTCTTCCGGTTATTACAAGCCCAACTACGACCCCGCCGAGAACAACTACGACGTGAACGAAGAGATTCGCATTCACACCCGTGCCGCCCGCGTATATCGCGGCCTGGAAATGTTCGAGTCGGTGGTTGGCACCTGGCGCGACCTTGGCATAAACGCTCACGTGGTGGTGTTGGAACCCAATCGGGCCCGTGAAGCCCGGCGTTCCGGCTGCGGCAAGTTCATTGTCGTAAACGACGACGGAACCCAGGACCGTTCCGGCGCGCTGGCCTGCTCAGACCAGGACCCGCCGGCTCCCTTCGGCTCGTCCACCCACTACTACGAGACGGCCACCTCCAACGAGGCGCTGGACATGCAGCGTCAGCTGGTGCTGCGCAACAGCTGCTTCAACGTCAACAGCCGGGTCTGTAACCTGGTTCCCGGCATTGACGGCCTGACCTTTGAGGAGAGCATCACCGATGCCATAGAAACTCCTCTGGGCCCGGAACGTACCCGCAAGATGGAAGCGATGGCCCAGATTATTCACGACGAATACTGGTTCCTGCCCTTCTTCGTGTCGGTGCAAGTGTACGGTATGGCGGATAACCTGGACTGGGAACCCCGCTACGACCCCCGCACCCGCGTCAATTCCATGAGGTTCACCGAGTGACCTTAACCGGCTGACCGTTTGCAAAAGCCCCGGCCCGAACCCTCGGGCCGGGGCAGTTTTTTCTCCGGCGCAGTACCTCAACAGGAAATGTCGCAGTTTTCTTAGTAGCCCCACGCCGTTGCATTAATGAGCGAACCCGGGAGTCCGCTCATGGTGAGTTGGTCGAACCATCAAAGGTGACCTTTCGACAGGCCCAGGGTTAGAGAGAATACCACCCTTTGTCTTAGATGAGCTGACCCACCAGTGCTGTGACAACCTGGTGGTTCAACTTGTTTGAAGTAATGGGTGAAATTGCTTCTCACCGTCGTTCCGGCGAAGGCCGGAACCCAGGAGTTCTGAAGGTAAGGAACCATGTCCGGCGCTAACCTTCCTGGATTCTGGCCTGCGCTAGAATGACGGGTTTCGATAGTTACCCGTCATTCCAAAGTGGTTGAACTACTAGCTACGAGGCCGGGATTTGTTTGACCCGTCATTCTCGCACAGGTAGGAGCCCGAACAGGCGAGGGTTAAGATACCCTCCCTCGCGGGAATGACGATACAGAGCATTAACCATCAATCCGGAATGTTGTACCTTCTTAACCAATGCCAAGGTGAAACTTGCAGTCCTCTTCGCCCCTCTCCCTCAGGGAGAGAGGCCGGGGGTGAGGGCACATGTGCGAGACGCCTGGCCTTTAGCGCCTCGCCCTGTGGCCGGAGTGGAACGGTACGGCTGGAGCAGGTTCAAGGCAGCGCCGGCGCCGGCCACTTTAATCAATTGCTACTCCAAACATGTCACCGGGTATTGACCAACGCAACATTGTTGGTAAAATCCGAAAACCATATCCATTCGTAAAATGCGTACAGGGGTTTCGGAATCGGTATCCGCTCATTCGGGATTTGGGACCCGCGCCCTTATGGTTGTTGACGATAAAGGAAATTACCTTTAATATCCTTCAACCAGCTTTCGGGAACATACTTATTCCTTGTTGCAACTTGCCAGGCGACGAAACTAACAAGTCGGGGGAATGAAGTGCGTAACTACATGATTCGGCGCATCGGCCATTCCGTTTTCATCGTGGCCGGACTGATGGGGTTACTTTTCCTCGCCATCAATGTTCTGGGAGACCCGGTGGAGCTGATGGTGGACGAAGATGCCTCCCAGGAGACCATTGACGCACTCCGCGCAAAGTTCGGACTTGACCGTCCTCTGTATGTGCGTTTTGCGGATTTCTATTGGGACCTGGTGCGAGGGGACTTTGGCAAGTCCCTGAGACACCGAATTGATGCCCGCGAAATGATTTTCGACCGGCTTCCCAATACCGCGGTGCTTGCCATCGTCGCCTGGACCATCGGAATGCTCGGAATTCCGTTAGGGATGCTGGCGGCCCGAAGACCAAGAGGGTTTATTGACCGAATAGTGAATATTCTCTCATTCGCCGTAATTTCGGTGCCCCAGTTCTGGCTGGCACTGATGCTGATACTGGTTATTTCCGTTCAGTTGGACTTGCTGCCCACTTCAGGTTTCAAGGGCTTGGGCCCCGAGGGTTGGAAGTACATGGTCCTGCCGGCCATGGCCCTCTGCCCCCTGGTAATGGGCCGGAACGCCCAGATTACCCGCTCAACCATGATTGAGGAGATTGCCAAGCAGTACGTTTCCACCGCCCGGTCCAAGGGGCTGGGAGAAACCGCTATCTTGTATGGCCACGTCCTCAAGAACGCCTCAATATCCATTGTCACCCTCATGGGCGACGAGTTGGCCGGCTTTATGAACGGTTCAACCGTCGTAGAGATTATTTTTGGGTGGCCCGGCATTGGCAAGCTGCTTATTGACGGCATCAACGCCAGGGACCTGCCCATTGTCACTTCGTCGGTGTTTGTGATTGCCCTGATGGTGATGGTCATTAATCTGGCCGTTGACCTGATTTACACCTGGCTCGACCCCAGGATTTCTTACAGCTAGCCTGGCTTCCCCGCGCCCGATACCTCCGGCTCCAGTGGCCGGCGTGGCGGGGTGAAGCCTGGGAAACAGGGACAGAAGAAGTACAGATTCTTTTTGAGGACCTGGTTTCGATATGCAAAGCGAACTTTCGACCATTACCCAAAAGCCAAACCCGATAGTTGCCATTTGGCAGAATGCGCTGGTCCAGGCGTTCTTGAACGACCCGATAACTCTGTTTTCGGCGCTGTTCCTGTTCGTCATCGTCATGGCGGCCGTTTTCGCGCCCCTGGTGGCTCCCTATGACCCCCAGAACCAGCAGTTGCGCCTGAGGCACCAGGGTCCCCTGGCTACCGGCACGGCTACCAGCCGGGTTGACAGCCAGACCGTTGAGGAAACCCGGTTCTTCCTGCTGGGCACCGACCACCTGGGCAGGGACTACCTGAGCCGCCTGATTTATGGCGGTCGCATCTCCATCTCGGTAGGTTTGCTGGGAGTGCTGGTGTCCAGCGTCATCGGCGTCTTCCTTGGCATAACCGCCGGATACTACCGGGGCCTGCTGGACGACGTCATCATGAGGGCGGTGGACATCTTTATGTCCGTGCCGTTATTACTGCTGGCCCTGATGGTATTGTTCATATTAGGGCCCAGCTTCACCAACATCATCATCGTGTTTGCGATAGCCCGCTGGATGCTGTTCTGCCGGGTAACCCGCGGGGTGGTCCTGTCGCTGCGTGAGCAAGCATTCGTGGATGCGGCCCGCGCCATTGGCGCCAGCGACGGCAGAATCATCGGGCGGCACGTGCTGCCCAACCTGATTACTCCATTGCTGACCCTGGCTGCGCTGGAGGTACCTCGGAACATTCTCACCGAGTCAACCCTCAGCTTCCTCGGTTTCGGCATCCAGCCGCCCGAGTCTTCCTGGGGCCTCATGCTTTCCCAGGGCCGTGACTACATCGTCACCGCCTGGTGGGTTGTAGTGGTACCGGGCACGGCCATCTTCCTGACGGCGCTGTCCTTCAACCTGTTCGGAGTCTGGATGCGCGCCGTAAGCGACCCCTTGCAGCGGTGGCGCTGGCTCAAGGCTACCAAGGAAGCTAAGGAGGCCGGCGTAAACTAAAGCGATTCGGTTCCTTCGATTCGGGTATTACAGCACAAGCCCCCGACTCGGTCATAGACAGAGCGCGGGGCTTTTGCTTTAGGTACTGGGAAAACCTGGGGGAGTTAGGCGACAGGAACGGCGCTGAACCCCAAGAAATCGAAAACCGTTCCAAGACCAATAAAGTTGAATGAGGGGGAATCCGCCAATGGAAAAGGTAACCATTAGGGAGGCTTCCCAAAAGCTGAGAATATCCACGGCCAGCGTGCGGGAATGTATCCGCAACGGAGAGTTGAAGGCGTTTCGTGAGGAAAGGTCCAGCGGCGGTGTGGGCTGGGTGGTGGAATTGCCCGAGGACGGCTGGATTAGCGAGGCAATCACCACGGAGCTTAATCGGGAGTTCAGCCCGTGGTGGTGGGGCACCGCCGACAAGTCGGGTCACATACACTACGTCGAGTCGCTGTCTGCATCCTCATGGGAGGAGACCGTTCCCCAATTCCTTTGCGGTGAGATCGGCGACAACATCTGGGCAGCCACCGACTTGTCGGAAGAACTGCTTTGCCTTGAGTGCCAGATGCGGGCCATGGAGCAGAGTCTCCCCCAAGCCTCCCCCAACGCTTCCTGACGGATCCAGGTCCCGTCTCCCTGCCCGCTCACGTTTCAGGGGGATTTCCCCACTCACCGTCCCTCAGTTCCGCCGCCTCCATGCCTCGTACCCGCGGCCGGCGGATACAAAGGGCGGTCTACTCCAGGAAGAAGTTCCGCAGTTCCTGGTATGCTTCCTCCGGTAGTTCCTCGGCAATGTAATGACCGCAAGGCAGGAACGTTCCCCGAACATTGGTAGAGTAGTCCCGCCAGACTTCCAGCACGTCCTGGGTTCTGCCCACGTAGCCCCGGTCGCTCCAGAGAGCCAGGTGGGGACAGGTCACCTTGTTTTCAAAGTCCTCATCGTCATGGGCCAGGTCAATGCTGGCGCCGGCCCGATAGTCCTCGCAAATGGCGTGAATTGTGGCCGGGTCCGTCGAACACCGCACGTATTCCTCCAGGGCCTCGGCAGGAAAGACCTTCTCCCAATCAGGCCCCCGCTGAAAGCTGTGGCGGATGAAGTAGTCTGCCCCTGCACCGATGACCCGCTCCGGAAAATCGTAGGGTTGGCTCAGGAAAAACCAGTGGTGCGTATTCAGGGCCATGTCCTTGTTCACAATTTGGAACATGCGGTGGGTGGGTATGATATCCAGGGTTGCCAGCTTCGTCACCCTGTCGGGGAAGTCCTTGGTCAGCCGGTGGGACACCCTTGCCCCTCGGTCGTGGCCGGCCAGGAAGAACGTATCAAAGCCCAGGCTCTCCATCGCTTCTGCCTGGTCCCGGGCCATGACCCGCTTCGAGTAGTTGAAGTGCTCCGGGTCTCCCTCCGGTTTCCCGCTGTCGCCGTAACCTCTCAAATCGGCGGCCACCACGGTAAAGTCCTCGGACAGCCGCGGCGCCACCTTGTGCCACATAACGTGGGACTGGGGGTAACCGTGCAGCAGCAACAGCGGCGGCCCGCTGCCGCCCACAACCAGGTTTATTTCGGTTCCGGTCACAGCTATACGGCGCTGCTCAAATCCCTCAAACATCCGGCCTCCCTGCGGCGGGCGAGGTCTTGCCTCTTGCGCGCCTCGCCCTGTTTTCGTTCTTTGGTTTGAGGCATTTTACTCTGGCAGGTTTATTCAATCCAGAGCAGTGTCGTCATATAGCGCGGATAGCCTTAGAATATCCCGGTTCCGTTGGAAGGGGCTCCACCGGCAGTCCCCCCAACGGACCGGCTGACGCATTGGAGGAGGTGAGCTTATGAGTACCCTGGAAACGGTTTTGGGCCCGATTGAAGCCGAAGATTTGGGCTTTACCCTTAGTCACGAGCACGTGGGAACCAACGCGGCCGGACTGCGGCATACATACCCGGAAATAATTGACCGGGAGGGCATCGTTGAACAGTCCACCCAGGCCTTGAAGGAAGCCCATGCCGAGGGTCTCAGGACCATTATAGATGTCAGCACCTTTGACCTGGGCCGGGACATCGAGATGATTGCCCAGGTATCCAGGCAAAGCGGCGTCAACATCGTGGTCGCTACGGGCAACCACCTGGCAGTACCTCGTCCCTTCGGCGAACTCTCTCCGGACGTGATTGCGCCCCTGTTCGTGAGGGAGATAGAGCAGGGTATCGAGGATACGGGCGTCAAGGCGGCGGTAATCAAGGTCGCCAGCGACCGGGGCGGTATCACTGCGCCCCAGGAGGTCGTTTTGCGGGCGGCGGCTCGCGCGCACCTGCAGACCGGTGCGCCAATTTCCACCCATACCTGGTCGCCGGACCGGGTTGGCGAGCAGCAGGTGGCCGTGCTGGAGGAGGAAGGAGTGGATCTGAACCGGGTTTACATCGGCCACAGCAATGACGACACCGACATGGACTACCTGGTGGGTCTGCTGGAAAAGGGCGTATGGCTCGGGCTGGACCGGTACCCCGGGGGCAGGGCGCCCGGCACCCCGGACTGGGAGCAGCGGACCGACATTGCCCGGAAGCTGATGGACGCCGGCTATACCGAGCGAATTATGCTCTCTCACGATTATTCGGTGCCAAAGGCCCGCCACGGGGCCGCGGTACAGGAGGAACGGCGGCGCGCCAACCCCGACGGGTACAACTTCATAAGCAGGAATGTCCTGCCGAGGCTGCGCGAACTGGGAGCCTCGGAGGCAGACATTCATCAACTAATGGTGGTCAACCCCCGCCGGTTCTTCGCGGGGGAGTAGCTTTATTTGGAGCTTGTTTCAAAGTCCCTTCTCCCTTGGCGGGGGAAGGTCAGGAGGGGGGTGACGCCTCTCCTTGGGCAAACCCTCCTTGGGCAACCGCTGCAGGTGGCCCGTAGCATTGGAATTATGGATAAGCTGAGAGTCCGCTCAGGTGAGCTTGTCGGACCATCAAAGGGCGGCCCTTCGCCAGGCTCCGGCTGAACGGACTTTCTGTCCATCGCCTCAAATTAGTTGAACAGCCAAGAGGTCAAACGCTTTGAAATGATGGCTGTTGCGCTGAATCCTCATTTCTGCGAAGACTGGAATCTTAACTCCAGCCTGTCGTGGTTCCCGTATGCACGGGAATGACTGGTTGGGTGGTCCGATTCGCATTTCAAGCTCGTAAGGCTGATGGAATTGGCAGTCCTGCGGTCGTAAAGGCAGTCGGGCATGAGAAAGGGGCGAGCCGCCGGCCCGCCCCTGGAAATAAAAAAGAGAGAATATTCCGTCCGGTTGGAGAGAGTCGCTATTCCGTGTTTCCGGCGGCCACGCACAGGACCACGTGGGATGGCCTGCTCTGGTCGTGGTAAACCGAGTTGTTGGCTACCACCTTGATGGGAGACAGTGCCGGGTTGACCCCGGTGTTGCCGTTGACATCCAGCCTGGGGAAGTTGCTGGACGAGATGTCCAGCCGGATCCGGTGGCCCTCGGCGAAGAGGTTGCTGGTCGGATACAGTTCGATGGTCAGTGGATAGACCTGGCCCGGTTCCATGAATTCGGGCTCGCTCCACGAATTCCTGAACTTGGTTCGCAGTATGCCGTCGGTCAGGTTCAGGGCGTAGCCCTCCGGGTAGTCCCGGGACGGCGGATAAACGTCAATCAACTTGGCGGTAAAGTCCGTGTCCACCGCCGAGGAAGAGACCCACAGGTGGACCAGCACCGGCCCCGTGACTTCCAGGCTGTCCGCCAATGGCTTGGTCTGGAAGACCAGGACATCGGGCCTGGTAGCCAGGGGAAGGTAGGGAGCCTTGCTTCCGAAGAAGGCTTCGCTCTCCCGCTGGTCGAATCCGCCCGGTTCCATGATGGGCAGGCCCGAGGAGATATTCCCGCCGATGGTGGGTACGGGATTCGCCGGGTCAAAGAGGTAGCTGCTGGGCGGGTTGCCTACCTGCGGCAAGGCGATAGACAAGCCGCCGCCCTGGTGGAGGTAGAAATTGGTTTCCCGGACTCTTTCGGGCGGCCAGCAGGTCTCGTCAACCCACCTCCCGCCGTGGTCCAGCCGGCCCTCCGGGTTGCGACGCCCGCTCCCTCCGCCCATGACAAAGAGCCTCACCGGAGTCTTGCTCTCCCAGTGGGTATCAGCTTCCTTCAGCCAGTGGTCGAAGAAGTCCAGCCGCTGCTGGTTAAAACTCCCGTCCCTGGGGTTGTCCAGCGTCGAGTGCGGGCCGAAATCCACATCCCCGGAGTAGGTTGCCGAGCGGGCGCCGTGGGTCCAGGGCCCCATTATCAGCGAAACGGGACCGGACTTGGCCCGGCGCATCGCCTGGTAGTTCTCGATGGTTCCCAGGGAATAGGGGTCGTACCAACTGCACTGGTGTACCTGCGGCACGTCGGAGAAGGGACCGCTGTGGGCCAGGGCGCACAACCCCACCTGCTGCCAGTACTCGTCGTAAGTATCGTGGCCCCAGATTTCCATCAGGTAGTCTTCGTAGTCCGGCGTCCAGCTCAGGGGCGAGTGGCCTGGCTTCCAGGGGAACCTGGCAAACCAGTCGTGGATGTCCTGCCTGGACATGGCCGCCCTGGTGGTGTCCGGCCGCGCCCGAGCCTCCGGGCTTTCCATGGCTTCCCTGAAGGCCCAGGTTACCTGGCGCAGTTCAAAGGCTCCGCCGTTGCGGCAACCGCTGTGGTATGCGCTGGCAAACCCGCCGCACTCCAGCCACATGGCCGACAGGTGGGGCGGATTCAGGCAGGCAAGCGCCGCCTGGGTGTGCGCCGCATAGGACAGGCCGAAGGTGCCAATCTTGCCGTTGCACCAGGGCTGCTCGGCCAGCCATTCCACCGTGTCGTAGCCGTCCTGGCCTTCATCCACGTACTTGGAGAAACCTCCCTCAGAGTCGTATCGGCCCCGGCAGTCCTGGATAACCGTGACGTAGCCGCTGTTCGTGAAGAAGGCGGCCTCCTCCAGGCGCACCGAGGACGTCTTGTTGTAGGGCGTCCTTTGCAGCAAGACCGGCAGGGGTTCCTTTACGATTTCCCCGTCTATCTGTGGTCGGTGTATATCCGTTGCCAGATTGATCCCGTCTCTTGTAGGTACCATGACATTTTCTATGAAATGATTATTGCTTTTGCGCCTGGTGACGCGTCTCACTCTGGGATTCATCCTCCCTCCTTCCTGAGAGTATGAAGAAAATAGAAGTACCGGTTGAGTGTAGCATTTGGCGCCCCAGGTCTTGCCTATTTGAGAGGCTGCGGATTTCATTGACATTTTGGGTACCTAATACTAGAATCTCGAAAACTGGCCTCAGTCCGGTGTGCCGACCGCCGATCATGTGAGCATTTCACTGTACCAGGCAAAGAGTTGTATGGAATTCGTAACGATGGACGCATGATTGGGCGGCAATGCAACCGGGCTGTTTGAGTTGACCGTAATCAAGGAGGAGGAATCATGACGTTATCCGGTTTTTCTTTGCCAAGGTGGTTGATTCAAAGCGTCATTATTATCAGCCTATTAGCTGTGGTGGGGTGCGGCGCCTCTGCTCCGGCAGAGGAACCGGCGGCGGTGTCGGGCAGCGATGCTCCGGCGGCCAGTTCGTCGGCCTCTTCCGAGCCGGCGCAACCGGCCCAGCCTTCGACAATGGCGGAACCTGCCGCACCCCCCGAACCGGCGCAACCAGAACCTCAGGCGACGGTCAGCGCGGAAGTTGGCCAGGGCGCCATCGGCATCGGGGCTAAAGAGCCCACGGCTACGCCGGCCCCGACGGCAGCCCCCGCTGCCGTAGCGGAAGTTCCGGCAGAACCGGCCATTTCGGAACTGCTAGTGTCCCGCGGTCCAACTACCAGGGACCTGGCCGACCCCATAGCCGGCAGGGGCGACTTGCCCGTGATTCTGCCCATGTTCGAGGGGCTGGTGCAGTTCGACCAGTACACCGATTCCGTGTTCATGCTCTCGCCCGAGTGGTCCGCCAACGAGGACTTTACGGTGTGGACTTTCCGGCTGCGGGAGGGGGTGCAGTTCCACAAGGGCTGGGGCGAAATGACTGCCAAGGACGTGGAACACACCATGTGGCAGGAGCGGCGGAACGACCACTTCGACGGGCGCGCCGCCACCTGGCGCGACCTTTTGAAAGAGGTTGTCATGCCGGACGGGCCCGACGGGCACGTGGTGGAGCTCCACCTCAACAAGCCCGAGCCCATTATGACCACCTACATGAGCACCAACTACACCACCGTAATACGCAGCAAGGACCACTGGGATGCCAACGGCGGCGTGATGACGGGCTTTGAGGCCAATGACGCCGGCATAAAGCTGATGGCCAACGACCCCATTGGGACCGGACCTTACCAGTTTGCCGAACACGCCGAGGCCCAGTACCTGCGCTACGAGCAGCCCGAGGTAACCCACTGGCGCAAGACTCCCGATTTCCCTGAGTTGCAGATAAACTTCGTGGCCGAGCCGTCAACCCAGCTTGCCCAGTTGGTAACCGGCGAAGTGCACGCTGCCGAAATTCCCAGGGACCTGCAGGTGGGCGCCCTGTCCCGCGGCATGAAGGTTGTGCTGGGCACCACCCCCGCCATCAGGCTGGTGGGCTTCTTCGGTGGCAATTACCTGCCAGACAACCCGAACTTTGACTCCACCGAACCGATGACAATCCCGTTGGTTCGCGAGGCGATGAACCGGGCCATAAACCGGCAGGAAATCAACGAGGTGTTCTTCAACGGCCGGGCGGAACTGATGATGCAGACCCACTCCCATGCCAAGTTCCCCGGCTGGCAGCCCTCCTGGTTGGATACCTTTGAGGCCGATTACGGCTACGACCCCGAGAAGGCCAAAGCCCAGCTCGCCGAGGCCGGCTTCCCCGAAGGCTTCAAGATTACCCAGCTTTCCTACCCCCGCCCGGGCCTGCCCGAAATGCTGGACATAGCCGAGTTGGTTGCCGACTATTGGCGGGAAATCGGTATTGACGTGGACTTCCAGCCCGTGGAAACCGCCGTTTACAGCTCCAAGCTGAGGGCCAAGGAAGTGAACAACACCGCGTGGCTGCACACCGGCAGCTTCACGGAGCCGACCCGCGCCATCTTCGTGTACCACTACAGCGGAGCCAGGAGTCCCCGGTTTGAGTCTCCCTTCTTCACCGAGAAGTACGAGGCCCTGGAAGTGGCGGCCACAACCGAGGACAGGGACAATCTTATTCGGGAAATGGGCGAGAACTGCTACGAAATCTATTGCTCCATTCCCCTGCACTGGGTGCCCTTCGAGTTCATGATCAACCCGGAAGTAATCGAGGAGTGGTTGACCCCCGGTGTTTTCGGCGTCCGCGACTTTGAGTACGTCAAGGCGGTAAAATAGCTGCCTGACGGCCTTGAGACAGGCGTCCGCCAAAAGTTGATTGAAGCGGCGCTTACCTAGTGTGCCTCGTGACATGGCTAAAATTCGACCAGGCGCCTCCGCCGGGGGAGCCTGGTCGGATAAGTCGCCGGAGGCCAGGCAATCCAGCCGGCTACTGCCGTAGCCCTCTGAATTCCGGGGATAAAGTATGCAACGGTATATTATCGTTCGGTTATTTCAAAGCCTGATTGTCCTGTTTGCTGTCAGCATCATCATCTTCGGGCTGGCCAGGGTTTCCGGCAATCCCATGGACGTACTGCTGCCGGACGACGCCGGCCCCGAAGAGTTTGAGCTTATGCAACAGAAGTGGGGGTTGGACAAGCCCCTGCACGTCCAGTATTTCGCCTTTCTGGGCAACGCGCTGACCGGAGACTTCGGGCGCTCCGTTCAGCATCCCACCAGGGAAGCGCTGGAACTGGTTCTCAAGAGATTCCCGGCTACCCTCATGCTGGCGGGCCTAGCCCTGGTGGTTTCCATAGTCATCGCTTTCCCCGTGGGCGTTTTGTCCGCTGTCAAGAAAGACAGTATGCCCGACTATGTGGCGAAAACCTTTGCCCTGATGGGACAGTCGGCTCCGTCCTTCTGGGTAGCCATCATGCTGATGTGGATTTTCGCCGTGCAACTGAACTGGCTGCCAACGTCGGGCCGGGGCGACCCCGGCATTGACCGGTTTGTTCACCTGATCCTCCCCGCCCTGGCCATCGGGTGGTACCAGGTGGCGGCGCTGATGCGGTTGGTGCGTTCCTCCATGCTGGAGGTCCTGGACAGCGAGTTCATCAAGCTGGCCCGGGTAAAGGGCGTGTCGGAGGCGGGCGTGGTATGGAAGCATGCCCTCCGGAACGCCTCCATTGCCCCCGTGACCCTGCTGGGACTGCTGGTGGCCCAGTTGGTCACCGGCACGGTTGTGACCGAAACCGTGTTTTCCTATCCCGGCGTTGGTCTGCTGGCGGTTGACGCCATACGCAACCGCGATTTCCAGGTGATGCAGACCATCGTGCTGATTTTTGCCCTGATATTTGTGGGGATAAACCTGTTTGTGGACATAATCTATGCCTACATTGACCCCAGAATTCGGTATGCCTAGCATTTGGATTTCAAGAGGCAATCTATGGACATAAGTAGAATAGGGGCCAGCGCCGACCGCATTGAACCCGTCGGTTTGGGAAGGGTCTATGCTGAAGCCCGTCGTTACCCGCTGATTCCCCTCTTCATTCTGGTGGTGCTGCTGATAATCCCGGCAATTTTTGCCGACGTGATTGCGCCGCATGACCCGTACAAGGTTAATCCCCGCGAGAGGCTGACCCCGCCGGCCTGGTCCGGGGCCCAGTATCTCAATGGCGTTCAGGTCCGGCCCGAGGGTTCGTGGGAGAACATCCTGGGCACGGACAAGCTGGGGCGGGATGTATTGAGCCGCATCATGCACGGCGCCCGGTACTCCCTGAGCATTTCCCTGCTGGCGATTATCGCCGGCGGCGTGGTGGGCAGCGGCCTGGGCGTTCTGGCCGGCTACTTTGGCGGTATGCTTGACCATGTAGTAATGCGCCTGGTGGACGTCTTCATTACGATTCCCGGCTTGTTATTCGCCCTGGTGCTGGCTATCGTGCTGGGCCCCAGTTTCCAGACAATTGTGCTGGTGGTGGCGGTCATATTATGGCCGCGATTTGCCCGCATGTCCCGGGCCGAGACCTTGAGCATGCGGAGCCGCGACTTTGTCAGCCGGGCCAAGGTATCGGGCTGCTCCGATACCAGGGTGATGCTGCGGCACATTTTCCCCAACGTGGTCAACCCGCTGGTTGTCCTCGTGACCCTGGAGGTGGGGCACGTCATACTGCTGGAAGCGACCTTGAGCTTCCTGGGTGCCGGCATACCTCGTCCTATTCCCGCGTGGGGCCTGCTGGTGTCCGACGGCCGGGACCTGATAGTGGGCGGCAACGGGTGGTGGGTATCCCTGTTCCCGGGCGTGGCCATCCTGCTGGTAGTGCTGTCCATGAACCTGTCCGGTGACTGGCTGCGAGACAGGCTTGACCCCAAGCTGCGAAACCGGTAGAGGTGAAACGACGGCGCTTTCCGCCCCTTTGGTAACTTAACCACAGCCAGGTTGAAAACGGTGTCGAGGAAACTTTGCTTGGTGATGGCAGCAGTTCAGATTGTCCTGGATCGTAGGGGCGCACGGCCGTGCGCCCCTACGTCGGCGCTCTACCAAATTCGGCTTAGGCGTTTTGTCCTCTAAAGCTGGTCCAACCCGTCTTTCCCTCCTTTGCGGGAACCGAGACAAGCCGGAGTCCAGATTCCTGCATTCGCAGAAAGGACGATTTGGCGCAATCGTCATTATTTCCAAACGGTTTACCCAATAGACTCTTACGCCCGGCATAACGCTATACCGTATAATCCCGAATCATCCCAATAGTTGGTTGACTGCAATCTCGGAGGTTTTACCTATGGCTCTCAAGGACCTGGATGTTGAAAAGGAAGCGGTGTTGAAGGCCATTGACGCCATCGAAAAGGCCGGCGTGATGGGCATCGGCCAGCATGGCAATTTCAGCGCGCTCATACCCGGCGGCGGGGCTTTCCTGCTCATCGGCGGCGATATGGATACAGTCCGCAAGGACGACTTTGTCTTGGTTGACCTGGAAGGAAACCTGGTTGAAGGGAACATGACCGCCCGGGAGGCGGAAATTGTCCACCTGCACACCGTCATTTACCGTAACCGGCCCGAAGCCGGAGCGGCGGTCCACGTTCACTCCACCTGGGGAACCACTTTTGCAGTTGCCAGCCAGGCAATCGAGTGCAGCTACGAGGCCATGGCCCGGTTCAACATGACCGACGGAGTCCCCCTGGCCAAGTACGGGCCCCGGGGTTCTGACCTGTCAATCGAGTACATTGCCGATGCCTTGAACAGCGCACAGGATATCCGGGCAGTGCTGATGGAACATCACGGCATCCTGGCCTTTGGCCCCACGCCCGCCGAAGCTGCCCGCTCCGTGATGCTGGTAGAGGCCTCGGCGCAACTGGCGGCCCAGGCTTCAACCATCGGCGGCGCCAAGCCCATACCAAGGGAGATGCTCACCGCCACCGTCGAGCGGCGCGACAGCTTCGAGCAGGCGGGGACGCAGCGCGCGTAAACAACCGGCGCGTTCACCGGCCGTTCCCGGTGTGGCCAGCGACATTCCGACTTTTCGGGTTAGCCTGGGCAAGCTGGGGTGTGCGGCCCGGGGGCACGTCGTCAAGTTCACCGTCATTCCTGCGAAGGCGGGAATCTTGACTACAGCCGACCAAGGTTCCCGCAAAGGCGGGAACAACGGAATGGTACGCTAGTAAGTTACGAAAAGGGACTCTCGGAAGTTCCCGCTTTCAATTTGACGATAGCCCTGGAGTTAAAACTGTGGCAGGGTCTGATATGCACTACGGAATGTTCCTCGAATTTCCCCGTCCGGCGGAAAGCAGCTACCAGGAAGCATTTGAGTCCTCCTTTGCATTGGTGGACGAAGCGGAGAAACTGGGCGTCGGTTCGGTGTGGCTGGCCGAGTATCATTTCAATCCCGGACGGGTGTTGTCCTCGCCCATGTTGATTGCCACCGCCATTGCCGCCCGTACCGAGAACATCCGGTTGGGTCTGGCGGTCCAGTGTCTGCCCCTGGGGCACCCGGTAAAGCTGGCAGAGGAGGCCGCAACCCTGGACCAGTTGAGCAACGGGCGCCTGGAATACGGCGTGGGCCGGGGAACATTCCCCAACGTCCATGAGGGGTTCAATACCCCCTTCTCCGAGAGCAGGGGCAGGTTTGACGAGGGCCTGGAAATCATCAAGAGGGCCTGGACCGAAAAGTCCTTTACCTTCGAGGGCGAGTATTACCAGTGCCGGGACCTTTGCGTTGAGCCCAAACCCCGCCAGGAACCTCACCCGCCCATCCGCGTGGGGATCACTTCCGCGGAGTCGTTTCCCATAACCGGGCGCATGGGCTACCCCATTTTGATAAACCCGTCGCGGGTATTCACCCTGGACGAACTCGCCTACCACATTGGGGAGTACCGCCGGGCGTGGCGGGAAGCGGGCCACGCCGGCGAGCCCGAAATTGGCCTGCGTGTCCCCATCTACGTTGCCGAGACCGAGGAGAAGGCATACTCCGACCCGAGGGAGGGCGCCATCTTTATGGCCCAGCGGCTGGGGCAGCGGGTGTTGGGCTATGCCGAGTACGGGGCCACCACCGGCGACTGGCGCACCGAGGGGGAGCGGGTCCTGGATATGGACTACGACGACTGGCTGCGCGACAAGGTGGCCTACGGCACGCCGGACGTGGTGGCGGCCAAGCTGCGCCAACTGCAGGAAGACCTGGGTTTGACGCACCTGATTTACGAAATTGACCTGGGCAACCACCTGCCCGTCGAAATGCAGCTGAACTCACTGCGGCTGTTCAACCGGGAGGTCCTGCCCCAGCTTGCCTGACTCCGGGCCCAAAGGCCGGCAATTTTTCTTGGACGGGAGCGATACCCGCCCTCTTCTATTCCTCTCCAATCACCGCGATGGCCTGGATTTCCACCATCATCTCCGGGCGGGCCAGGGCGGTTATGCCAATCAGCGCGCTGCACGGGTAGCCGCGGGTAAAATACTCCTTGCGAAGCTGGGTAAAGTGGGTGCCGTACTGCATATCCTTGATAAAGACGGTCATGGTGACTATGTCTTCCAGGGTGCCGCCGGCCCTGGCCAGGTTGGCCCTTATCCGTTCAAAGGATGCCCTGACCTGCCCTTCAAAATCGCCGCCCAGGGACTTCCCGTTGGCGTCGGTGGTAGCCCCCACGCCGGCCAGGTAAATGGTGGTTCCCCCCGATACCTTAATTGCGGGCGAATAGGCCCGGTCCTCTTCAGCTTCACCTTTGAAATACTCTCTAGGCATAAGTTCCTCTCCCCCTGGCGGTTGTTGAGATGGCAATTATTGGTTCAACATGTTTGAACTGTTGGGCAATGCCTTAAGTCGTCATTCCTGCGAAGGCAGGAATCTGAACTCCAGCCTGTGTCGAGGTTCCCGCCTTCGCGGGAACGACGGGGTTGAGCCGGCACTGTCCGCTTGTTTGAACTGATGGGCAATTCCTTAAGCCGTCATTCCTGCGAAGGCAGGAATCTGAACTCCAGCCTGTGTCGAGGTTCCCGCCTGCGCGGGAACGACGGGTGGGGCCGGTACAATCAACAAAACAAACCTATCAGGCTACCGCTGGTTCAGCTCATTTGAAGTGACGGTTCTATTCCCGCTCACCCTGAGCTTGTCGAAGGGCTGCCCGTTCATGGTTCGAAGGGCTCACCACGAGCGGACTCCCGGTCTGTGCGTCAGCCCTTTGACCTCTGGGGCTTATGGCGCCTCTGGCGTGTCGCCATGGACTACTATTTTGTCCGTTGCGGCTGCTGCTAAAGAGCATTGGGCTGGCGCCTGGCGAAAGCCTCCCGCGCGATGACCCGCGCGTGCCGGGCCGTGGATTCCCCGGTGTAGAAGGTCAGGTGGAAGAACAGTTCATTAACCTCTTCTTCCGTAAGGCCGATTCTCAATGCCCCCCGGATGTGGTCTCGCAGCGACCGGTTGGTGGCCACCAGGGGAAGCACCGCCAGGGTGCAAATCATGCGGCTCTGAAGGTCCAGGACCGGCCTGGTCCAGACCGAACCCCACAGGTACTCCAGCAGGTACCGGTCCCACTCCTGGTCCACTGCTATGTCCGGTGGTTCAGGCAGCGGACCCATAATCTCCTGCCGTTTTGCGATTCCCCGGCGCAGTAGTTCATCCGGGTCTTCCGCCGCATCAAAGACCCGGACGGGTTCCACCGCCAGGTTCCTCTCTTCGAAGACCCGGTTGGCGATGTCCAGGGCCGTGGTGCCGATGGGCGCTCCCACGTAGAAGAAGGTCTGTATTATCATCTCCACTATTTCGGTGGGGGAGAAACCGATGTTGAGGCCGCCCTCAATGTGGCCCTTCAGGTTGTCGTCGCGACGCAGGGCCGCAATTACGGAAATCGTCGCCATGCTGCGCTGCCGGATGGTAAGCCCCGGCCGGTTCCAGATTACGCCGAAACAGGACTCCCCTATCATGCGCCAAAGGTCGGGCGCGATGGAACTCAGCATTGGATGCGGGACGGGAACTCCGTCCGGCCCCGTTCGGCCCAGCCTTTCCAGGATGGGGTAGCTGGACAAGTATCTATCCTGCAGTGAGTCCATGTCGCCTCCTGGCCGGTCCCGGGTGGTGTGCTCCTCGGCCCGCCGGCGCTGTTCTGCCTTGGCGGTCTCTTTAGTATTAGGCCGGCCCCGGTTGGCCTCAGTCTAGGTTCAGGGTTTACGGCTGTCAAACGTGGGTTGGGGCATGAATCGGCGGCATCGGGCGGGCCGCATCGGTAGCTGACACCCCTTTGGTGGAGTGTTATAATTCCACCCGAAAGGAGGTGGGCAATTGGAAGCAATTGAATTTACCACACCGAAAACAGTAGATGAGGCCATTCAGGCCATGGCCTCCAAGGGTGAGCGTGCCCGGGCCCTGGCCGGCGGCACCGACCTTCTGGTGCAGCTTCGCGGCGGACGCCGCAGCGCCGACCTGGTTGTTGACGTAAAGGACATCCCCGAGCTGAACGAAATATCCTACAGCTCTGCCAACGGATTGACCATCGGCGCGGCTGCCGCTTGCTATCGCATCTATCAGAATGCGGACGTGGCAACCAATTACCCCGGCCTGGTTGATTCGGCATCCTTGATTGGAAGCATACAGATTCAGGGCCGCGCCAGCCTGGGTGGAAACCTGTGCAACTCCGCCCCCAGCGCCGACGCCATTCCGCCCATGATTGCCCTCGGAGCCATCGCCAATATCGCCGGCCCCAACGGTACCCGGCAGGTCCCGGTGGAGAGCTTCTGCACCGGCCCCGGCCGCAACGTGCTGGAGCCCGGCGAGATTCTCGTCTCCATTACCGTTCCCGCTCCCCAGGCCAATTCGGGGGCAAACTACCTTCGGTTCATTCCGAGGAACGAGATGGACATTGCAGTGGCGGGTGTGGGCAGCGCCGTGGTGCTGGACGAATCGGGCCAGAACTTTGTTTCCGCCCGGGTTGCCCTGGCCTCCGTGGCTCCGACGCCCGTATTCAGCCAGGCGGCCGGCGACAGCCTGGCCGGAAAAGCGGTTTCCGACGAGGCTATTGAAGAAGCGGCCCGGCTGGCCATGGAAGACGCCAAGCCGATTACCGACATGCGTGGCACCATTCGCCAGCGGATTCACTTGGTTGGCGTGTTGACCCGCCGCACTTTGAACAATGCAATCCAGCGAGCTAGGGGGGAGTAACAGATATGCCTGGACTTGTACACGTAAGTACTACCATCAACGGTAACCCCACCGACTTTCTTTGCGAACCCCGCCAGAGCCTGCTAGAGGTGCTGCGGGACGTGCTGGGCATGACCGGCACCAAGGAGGGCTGCAACGACGGCAACTGCGGCGCCTGCACCGTGATGTTCGACGACCGCATTGTCACCTCCTGCCTGGTCCTGGGCGTGGAAGCCCAGGGCAAGGAAATCACCACCATTGAAGGCGTGGCGTCCCCGGAGGGGCTGCATCCGGTGCAGCAAGCCTTCCTGGAGAATGCTGCGTTGCAGTGCGGTATCTGCACCCCTGGCTTCATTGTGGCGTCCAAGGCGCTGCTGGATCGCGAACCCGATGCCGACGAAGGCCGCATTCGCCACTGGCTGGCGGGCAACCTCTGCCGCTGCACCGGCTACGACAAGATTGTCAGGGCCGTGCTGGATGCGGAAGAGAAGATGAAAGCCTAGAAGGAGGTACCCGCAGTGACCTCCAACATCGTTCTATCCGAGGTTGAGTACAACGTCGTCGGCAAGCGGCACATCCGCCCCGATGGCGTTGACAAGGTTACGGGCCGTGCGCAGTACGGCGCCGACGTGCAGTTGACCGGTCTGCTGCAGGCGAGGGTCTTGCGCAGTCCCCACGCTCACGCCCGAATTGTTTCCATAGATACTTCTGCCGCCGAAGCCTATCCCGGCGTCCATGCGGTTGTGACGGCGGTGGACCTGCCCTTTGCATCTCTCAGCAGGGAGGAACTCGGCAGCGATTACCAGCGGCTCAAGTTTGCCAGCAACCACGTCCTGGCCTCCGAGAAGGTCCTGTTCAAGGGCCATCCGGTTGCCGCCGTCGCCGCCGAGACCCAGCACATCGCTGAGGAAGCCATCAACCTGATCCGGGTTGAATACGAACCGCTGCCCCCGGCCATGACGGTCAAGCAGGCCATGGAGCCCGACGCTTCTTTGCTGCACGACGACCTGTTTACCTCTGAACTGGGTCAGCTTTCCGACACGCCCAGCAACGTGGCTTCCCACATGGCCTTCGAGACGGGCGACGTTGACGACGGTTTCAAACAGGCCGACGTGGTGCTGGAGCGTGAGTATGAGACTGCTTCGGTACACCAGGGCTACATTGAACCCCATAACGCCACGGCCTTCTGGAACACGGACGGCCAGCTGAACATCTGGACCAGCACCCAGGGCCCCTTCCTGGTCCGCACCAGCGTTGCCGACATCCTCAGGCACCCGGTGTCCCGGGTTAAGGTAACGCCCATGGAAATCGGCGGCGGGTTCGGCGGCAAGATTACCGCCTACCTCGACCCCCTGGCCGCCCTGCTTTCCAGGAAGTCGGGACGCCCGGTCAAGGTGCTGATGAGCCGCACTGAGGTCTTTGAGGCTTCGGGACCGGCCCCGGGCACCTGGATGAAGGTCAAGGTGGGCGCCACCAGCGAGGGCAAGATTACGGCGGCGGATATTTTCCTGGCCTTTGAAGCCGGGGCATACCCGGGCTCGCCGGTAATGCAGGGCGCCGCATGTGCCCTGGCCTGCTATGACGTGCCCAACGCCCGCATCAACGGCTACGACGTGGTGGTCAACAAGCCCAAGACGGCGGCCTACCGGGCGCCCGGTTCGCCCCAGGCGGCCTTTGCCGTGGAATCGGTCATTGACGAAATCTGCGAGCAGTTGGGCATGGACCCGGTGGAGTTTCGACTCCGGAACGCCTCCCGCGAGGGTGTGCGCCGGGTGGAGGGCCCCGTTTTCCGACGCATCGGCCTGGTGGAATGTCTGGAGGCGGTCCGCAACCACGACCACTACAAGACGCCGCTGGAGGGCCCCAATCGCGGGAGGGGGATCGCCGCCGGTTTCTGGTTCAATCGCGGCTTCCAGTCTGCCGTTAATATCTCCGTAAACCCGGACGGCACCGTCAACCTCATTGAGGGTTCGGTGGACATCGGCGGCAGCCGGGCCTCCATAGCCCAGCAGGCCGCGGAAACCCTGGGTCTGGCCTATGAGGACGTGAAGCCCACGGTGGTGGACACCGACTCCATAGGCTACACTATGGTGACCGGCGGAAGCCGCACCACCTTCGCCACCGGATGGGCGGCTATTGAGGCCGCCGAGGACGTCAAGGCCCAGATGGTGGAGCGGGCCGCCAAGATTTGGGATACGGCGGTTGAGGACGTGGAATATGCCGACGGGGTGTTGTCCCACAAGTCCGACCCGGAACTGCGCATGACTTTCAAGGAGCTGGCCCGCCAGTTGCTTGGCACCGGCGGCGGCATAACCGGGGCCTCCAACGTGGACCCCACGGGCGAGGGCAACGGCTTTGGCGTTCATCTAGTGGATGTGGAAGTGGACCCGGATACCGGAAAGGTAACCATCCTCCGCTACACCGCCGTCCAGGACGCCGGCAAGGCAATTCACCCCAGCTACGTTGAAGGCCAGATGCAGGGCGGCGTGGTGCAGGGTATCGGCTGGGCCCTCAATGAAGAGTATTTCTTCAACGACCAGGGCCAGATGATGAACTCCAGCTTCCTGGACTATCGTATGCCCACCGCCCTGGACCTGCCCATGATAGATACGGTTATCGTGGAAGTTGCCAATCCCGGCCATCCCTACGGCGTGAGGGGTGTGGGTGAGGTGCCCATCGTTCCTCCCCTGCCGGCCATCGGCAGCGCCATTTCTCACGCCATCGGAAGCCGCATAAACCGGCTGCCGGCCAATCCTGGCGCGGTCCTCGAGGCCATGAACTGACCCGGTTCTTTCAAGGTTTAAGTTGGAGATTCCAAGAGGGGCGGGTTTCAAACCCGCCCTTGCTTATTCTGGAAAAAAGTTTGAGGGAGTCGTCAACCACACGCCGTCGTTCCCGCGCACGCGGGAACCTCGACATGCTGAAGTTTAGATTCCTGCCTTTGCAGGAATGACGGGTTAGTCTATCAGCCATCACCTAAAGGCGTTTGAACTACAAAGGGTTACCTGTTTTCGTGGACCCGGATTCGGGGGGAAGCCATGCAGTTGGATTTTGATGATTTGCAAGTCCGGAGTTGGGGGCATTCCGATGTGGCCAGCCTGGCCGGGTATGCCAACAACAGAAACGTTTCTATCAATTTGCGCGACGCCTTCCCCTATCCCTATACTTGGGAGCACGCCGAGGCCTGGGTGCGATTTACGTCCCGCCAGCAGCCGGAAACGAATTTCGCCATCGCCACCGAAGCTGAGGCCATCGGAGGGATTGGGTTCCGGCTGGGCGATGATGTGTTCAGCGGCACCGCGGAGGTTGGCTACTGGCTGGGTGAACCCTTCTGGGGAAAGGGTATCGCAACCCGGGCCCTCCGGGCAGCCACGGACTACGCCTTCGCCGCATTTGACCTGGCGCGAATCGAGGCCCACGTTTACGAATGGAACCCGGCGTCGGCGCGGGTGCTGGAAAAGGCAGGTTACCTCCTTGAAGGCCGCCTCAGAAAGAGCGTTACTAAGAACGGAAAGACAATTGACCGCCTGTTGTATGCCAGGGTTCGGGAGTAACATACCCTGGCGAGGAGTGGTGCAAGTGGCCACAGTTTACATTCCCACAATGTTGTTGCCCGTAACGGGCGGAGTGAAGCAGACCCAGGTTAGCGCATCCAACGTGCGCCAGGTTATCAACGGCCTGGAAGAGCAGTTTCCCGGCATCAAGGACCGCCTGACCGAGGACAATCAGGTCAGGTCCAACCTGGCGGTGTCCATTGACGGAGAAATCGCCCGTATGGGCCTGTTGGAGCGGGTGAGAGAAAACAGCGAGGTGCATTTCGTCCCGGCCATCAGCGGCGGCAAATAGACACGGCAGTTTCGGGGGTTGCGGGCGGCTTCCGTGGCAACAGAAAGGGCCTGCATCTGGCAGCTCTCCGGCGCTGTAGTCCCTTCGAAATGCTGAAATTAGTCGCTGGGCCTGGGCCCCTGCCAGCTGTGACCTCGCATTGACTACTGCTAGGTACGACTCTAAAATGGGTAGCTACCAAGCATTGAAAGAAGAGCTTCGCGGCTGCCTTTGGTCGAGCCCGGAGTTAGCAAGGGGCATTCATGGCGAAAAGGAACCCGCCTGGCGGTCGTCCCCGGGTTGAGGAACCGGTTTCCTCGGGGGGCGTGGTTTACCGCTGGGCGAATCAAGGGTTGGAGGTCGTCCTTTGCGGACGGGATGATCCCGTTCGCTGGAGCTTGGCCAAGGGAACGCCGGACCCAGGGGAAACCCTGGAGGAAACGGCCCTGCGCGAAGTCCAGGAAGAAACGGGACTTGAGCCGGTAATTGAAGACAAAATCCGCAGTATAGATTACTGGTTTTCCAACAAGGACAACGAGGTCCGATACCACAAGACGGTCCATTTCTACCTGATGCGTTCGGTAGGCGGCCACACCAGCCTGCACGACCCCGAGTTTGACGTGGTGGAGTGGTTTCCCTATGACGAGGCGCTGACCAGGCTGGCTTATCCCAACGAAGCCGAGGTTCTGCGACGGGCTTTCGACCTCATATCCCACGGGGAGAAAGCGGTCTGAAATGCCGGAGTTGACGGGCGCCAGGATAACCCTGCGCGACAAGAAACTGGAAGATGCCGAGCAGGACTACATCTGGCGGTGCGACCCGGAACTGGCCCAGCTTGACGCCACATATCCCCTCACCATGAACTACGACCGGTACCTGAAAATGTTCCAGGACCAGTTGCGTTATCCCACCCCCGGCTCCCATCATTTTGCCATTGATGCCGAAGGCGGCCAGTATATCGGCAACTGCATGTACTATGACCTGGACACGGTCAACCGGGAAGCCGAACTGGGAATCGTCATTGGCGACCGCGACTATTGGAACAATTCCTTCGGTTACGATGCGGTGGTGACCCTGCTGGACTTCATGTTCAACGAGCGCAACCTGAAGCGCGTTTACCTGCACACCCTGGAATGGAACCACCGCGCCCAGCGCAGCTTTGGCAAGTGCGGCTTCAACCCGGTGCGGCCCGTCCGTCGCATGGGGCGCGACTTCATACTGATGGAAGTGCTGCGGGATGACTGGTTCGAAAATGCCGAGGAGCGGCTGGCGAACCGGTGGCCGAAAGAGGCCGCAGAGCAACAGTAGGCGATGCTTCTCCGAGTCAACTTCTTTGAGACGGCGCCCACCGTTTCCGCTCACCCTGAGCCTGTCGAAGGGCCGCTTTGTCCACGTTTCCACAAGCTCAACACGGACGGACTCTCAACTCACCTATCAGGTCAGAATTGGCAGACCACAAGCAGCCTGCCAATTCTGAAATGATGGTGACATCTTCCCATCCCGTCGTTCTCGAGCGGAAATCTCCCACCGACCCAACCCGTCATTCCCGCGCCGGCGGGTATCTTGACGGGCTGGAATTCAGATACCGACCTTCGCTGGAATAAGGGTTCAGTACTTCAGCCATCGTGTGTAAAGGGTTGGCCGGTCAGGCTGACGCCGCCTCGATAGCTTCCCCCAGGGTTATGGCCTTTCGGTAGAGGGCGGTACCTACGATTACCCCTTCCACGCCAGTGGGTTTCAGCTGCCTGATGTGCGCCAGGGTAGAGACCCCGCCCGATGCTTGCACCTTCAGCCCCGTCCCGAGGACCAGTTCCGCATTTGCCGCAAAGTTGGGCGAAGACAGCGTTCCGTCCCGGGAGACGTCGGTGTAGAGCAGGCGGCCCACGCCAATTGCCGCCATTTGCTTGCCCAGCTCGATAGCGGTAACCTCGCTCTTCTCGGTCCAGCCCTTTATGGCGACCAGGCCGTCCCTGGCATCCACGGCAACTACCACCCTCTCAGCCCCGGCGTCCCGGCACAAATCCTCAACCAGCCGGGGGTCTTCTATGGCCGCCGTGCCCATTACGACTCGTTCGGCGCCGGCTTCCAGCAGAGCCGTGGCCGTCGCCACGTCTCTGATGCCGCCACCCACCTGCACCGGAATTTCCAGCGCCTCAACGATAGCCCTGATGGTGGGCAGGTTTGCGGGAATCCCGCTGGCCGCACCGTCCAGGTCCACCAGGTGCAGCCGGCTCGCTCCCTGCGACTGCCACTCCAGGGCCATGCTGACCGGGTCTTCCGAGAAAACGGTTTCCCGCTCAAAATTTCCCTGGAACAGGCGGACGCAGCGGCCGGCCCTCAAGTCTATGGAAGGTATGATTTCCATTGGCGCTCGCGAAGGAGGAATCAGCCGTCAGGCGGACGATTTCGCGGGAGAACCGGCAGCGAATTCCAGGAAGTTGCGGTAAACGCGCAGCCCCACGGGCCCGCTTTTTTCCGGGTGAAACTGGGTGGCAACCAGGTTGCCCCTGGCATACGCGCTGCAGAAGGGGATGCCATAGGTGGTGGTGCCGGCCACACCCTCGGCGCTATCGGGGTCGGCGTAGTAACTATGCACGAAGTAAAAGTGGCTACTGGGCGGAACTCCGTCAAAGACCGGGTGGTCCATGCCAATCTCCACGCTGTTCCAGCCCATGTGGGGCACCTTCAATCCCGGGGGCAGACGGCGGACCTGGCCGCCCAGCAGGCCCAGGCACGGTGCATCGCCCTCCTCGGTCTTGTCCAGCAGCAACTGGAGACCCAGGCAAACGCCAAGGAAAGGCCGCCCCGCCCGGATGTACTGGCGAATGGGGTCGGTCAGCCGGCGTGACTCCAGCGCCTTCATAGCCGCCGGGCCGGAACCCACCCCGGGAAGGATGAGGGCGTCCGCTGAGTCAAGGTCGGAGGCTTTTTCCGTTACAATCGGGCTTGCGCCGACGGCTTCCAGGGCCTTGGCCACGCTGCGCAGGTTGCCGGACTGGTAGTCAATCACCACTACCCGAAAATCATCGCCAAGGCGCAGGGGCCCGGTTTCAGAAGGCCCGGTTTCAGAAGGGCCAGTCTCAGAGGGGCCAGTCTCAGAGGGGCCAGTCTCAAAGGGATTAGTGGTCAACTGCGGTCACCCGTGGCCCTTTCTATGGGAATGCCCCGGTCCTGGTACCGGGCCAGCACAAAGAGCAAGTCGCCCAGCCGGTTCAGGTAGTGGATAATCAGGTCGTTGGTCAGGCGACCGGCCTCCGCCAACGCAACCACCCGCCGTTCCGCCGTCCTGATGGAGGTGCGGGACATATCAATAGCCGATGAGGCCGGCGAGCCGCCGGGCAGCACGAACACGGTGGGCATCTGGAACTCTTCCTCAAGGGAATCAATGGTCTGTTCCAGGTTCTCCACCATTTCCGCGGTTACCGGGGCGAAGTGCTGCTGGAAGAGTTCGTACTTGTCCGGTTCGGTGGCCAACTCCGCGGCGATGGTGAATAACTCTCGCTGGGCGTCCCGCAAGATGTCCTTCACCAGCTGGTCTTCCGAAAGCGACCGGGCCAGGCCCATTACCGATACGGCCTCGTCGGTTATCCCGTAGGCTTCGGTATGGGGGTCGTTTTTGGACACCCGCCCACCGTAGAGCAGGCTGGTCTCCCCTTTGTCGCCGAACTTGGTATAGACTCTCTTTCTGTAAGAAGACGATGAAGATGTCACGGAAACGGTCCTTGCCACGGATAAAATGAAGGGCTACTAATCACAGCCCTGCGCCGTCAGTTAGGGGTAGGGGCATTGTAGCATAGGCCCGGTGGCGGGGCTATACTGGTTTGACGGGCCGGAAGAACGGCCCGCAGCCGGTATTTCGGAATGACGCCGCTTCACACGAATACAAGGCGGCCACGACGTTGGCCACGGCCTTTCGTCAAATCGAAGCTGGAAGTTCCCAGCGTCCTTTTTCGTCGTTCCCGCGAAGGCGGGCGCCTCGACTGGCGGTAGTCGAGGTTCCTGACTTCTTAGGGGGTGTCGTCAAATTGATAGCGGGAGCTTCCTAGCGTCCCTTTTCGTCGTTCCCGCGAAGGCGGGAACCTCGCCCGGCAATAGTTAAGATTCCTGCCTTCGCAGGAATGACGATGCATTTGACGACACCCCCTAGGAATGACAGTGTATCTGGCGACACGCCTTAACAGTTTTGACTTAGTCTCTTAGGAGCGAAACCATGCCTCCGCAACTAACCGTTATCGGAATAGAGGGTATGCCCGAAGCAAAGCCCGGGGATGACCTGGCCGGTCAGATTCTCGAGGCGGCCAAGGACCAGGGCACGCCGTTGGAGAATCGCGACGTGCTGGTGGTAACGCAGAAAATAGTCTCCAAGGCCGAGGACCGGGTGCTGTCCATTGACAGCGTGGAACCTTCGCCCCTGGCCATTGCCATCACCGAGGGGCACCGCCGGGACCCACGTCATACGGAACTAATACTCCGGGAGAGCCGTCGCATTGTCCGCATGGACCGGGGCGTAATCATCAGTGAGACCTACCACGGTTTCAACTGCGCAAACGCCGGAATTGACGCGTCAAACATCCCCGGCGAGGGCACGGTGGCCCTTCTGCCCGAAGACCCGGACGCCTCGGCCCGGGGGATTCGGGCCGCCATCAGGGAAAGGGCCGGTGTGGACGTTGCGGTAATAATCTCCGACACCTTCGGGCGTCCCTGGCGCAGCGCGGCGGTGAACGTGGCCATCGGGGTTGCCGGCATCAACCCCCTGCTGAGCTACGTAGGCCAGGAGGACGCCCACGGCAACATGATGTACACCACTGTCATCAATGTGGCCGACGAACTGGCCGCCACCGCCGAACTGGTAACGGGAAAGGTGCTCGGCGTGCCCGTTTCGATTATCCGGGGCTATGCATACGAATCCATGGAAGACGCCAGCAACCAGGCCCTGATTCGCGACCCGGACAAGGACCTGTTCCGCTAGATCCGCCGACACTCCCATCAGGTCAGCCGCATTGAAATGGCCATTGGGCCGGCCCAACCCGTCGTTCCCGCGCCGGCGGGGACCTCGACAGGCTCGACTTAAGATTCCTGGCTTAGAAGAAATGACGATTGGGTGTATCAGCCATAGTTTCAAATTCGCCAAACTACTGGCATATAGCGTATCTGAAATAAAGGGTGGCGTTTACGCATACCCTGAGCTTTTCGAGGGGCCGCCGTTTTACGGTACGGGTCACCGCAGCGGACTCCCGGCTTTACTCATCAATGCAAGGGCGTTGGCCTGCTAGCGGGCCTCGCCCAAAGACTCGGGCAGCGGCAGGGGCAATTGCTTCCAGGTCTCGGTGGGCTCGTCGAAGCCGGACATTCCCACGCCCAGCAACCTCAACGAGCGGCCCGGGGTCAGCTCTCCTTCCAGCAGGCGCCAGCCAACTTCGCGGATTGTCTCCTCCGAGTGGGTGGCCGCGGGCAGCGTGGTCTGCCGCGTCAACGTGGTGAAGTCAGCAAGCCGGAGCTTCACCGTGACGGTGCGCCCACGGATTTCCTTCCTGAGCAGTTGACCTGCAACGCCGCCGGCCAGCCGGGCCAGGGTGCCCCGTATTTCCTCTGCATCGCTGACATCGGCGGGGAAGGTCGTCTCTGAACTGATGGATTTCGGTGAGCGCTCGGTCTTTACCGGGTCTTCGTCCAGTCCGATTGCCTTTGCCCGGATGCCCGGCGCCCGATTGCCAAATCTCCTGGCATACCATTCATCGGGCTGTTCGGCCAGGTCCCCTATGGTATGGACACCGTCCTGGTGCAGCCTTTCGGCCGTCTTGGGGCCGATCCCCCACAACTTACCGACGGGCAGGGGCGCAAGGAACCCCCGTTCCTGGCCCGGGGGCACCACCACCAGCCCATCGGGCTTTTCCAGGTCCGAGGCAATCTTGGCAACGGACTTACTGGTCCCCAGGCCTATGGATACGTTGAGCGCCGTGACGGTCTTCACCGTGCGTTTCAGGTCTATGGCTACGCCTATTGCCGGCTTGCCGCTTTCCACCACGGAGGTAATATCCAGGTAGGCTTCATCCAGGGACAGGGGCTCCACCAGGTCGGTCAGGTCGTGAAAGACCTCCATCACCCGGCGGGACATCTCGCGGTAGCGGTCGAACCTGGGACGGACAACTATGCCCTGCGGACACTGGCGCACCGCGGTTGCCATGGGCATAGCCGAGTGGACCCCGAATACCCGGGCTTCGTAGGAGGCGGTGGCTACCACGCCGCGGCTTTCGGGACGGCCGCCCACCAGTACCGGTTTGCCGCGAAGCTGGGGATCATCCAACTGCTCCACGGCGGCGTAAAAGGCATCCAAATCTGCGTGAATAATGTGCCGCATGGTTCGGACCAACACCCATCTAAAATTCGGGTCGCGCCGACAACCGGATGGCTTAAGGGGTTGGAAAGGATTCGCCACCGGCGTCGTGCCCAATGCCTGGGACAAGGTTCCGGGATAACCCGCCGGGTCTCTACAGCTATTGTATCCTCCGAAGGCGCCCGTCACCAACCGGCAAATGTCAGCGCAATATTCCCCGCCATATCTTCTTCTTTGAAGTGATGATTGAACTGGCCCAACCCGTCACCCCCGCGCAGGCGGGAACCCCAACCCTAACCCGTCGTTCCCGCGCAGGCGGAAACCCCGACCCTAACCCGTCGTTCCCGCGCAGGCGGGAACCTCGACCGGCTGGAGTCAAGATTCCTGCCTCCGCAGCAATGACGGTCCAGTGAATAAGCTATCATTTCAAATCCGTTGTCCAACTCTGCGTTGCCGAATCTTGGCAAAGCGGCTAAACTAGGCCCCACAATATCCACCACAATATCCGATAGTAACCCGCAGATTGTATTAACGGTTTAATGGTAACCTGCCTGCGGCCTGCCCGAGAGGCGGGTCTTTTTTTGGCGATTTGCCTGGGGCCGGAAAGTTGGCAAGACCTTGCAACAAGTTGAAACTGAGCAAGAACGGCCCCGAGTCTTCTACGGTTGGTGGATGCTGGCCATCACTTCCTGGATGGCCTTCTTTGCCAGCGGCATCTTCTTTCGCGGCTTTACGGTTTTCGTTCCCGCCATGCGCGACTCCCTGGGAATCAGCCAAGCCCAGACCAACCTGGTATTTTCGCTGGCCCGCGCCGAGGGTGGCCTGGAAGGTCCCTTTGCCGGCTGGCTGATTGACAAGTTCGGCAACCGGAACCTTCTCATCCCCTCCGTTCTGCTGGCGGTGCTGGGCTATCTCGTTCTCTCCCAGTTTGTCAGCGGGTTCTGGGGCTTCACCCTGGTTTACCTGCTCATGGTTTCCCTGGGCAACAGCATCGCCTTCCAGCACGCCATGTTTGCCGGAATCAACCAGTGGTTCCGCCGCCGGCGCTCCCTGGCCATTTCCATCCTGGCCGCCGTATCCTCCCTGGGCGGTCTGTTTCTGGTCCCGTCCCTGAACGGCGTCATCGAAAAATGGGGCTGGGAGATGGCGTCGCTGCTGGCGGGGCTGGCCTACCTGGTTTTCCTCTTTCCCCTGTGCTTCCTTTTCCGAAACAAGCCGGAAGACATGGGCCTGCTACCCGATGGCGATGCGACTCCTCCTTCCACCGTCGCCCGCGGTGGCGCCGGGCGTCGCCGGGTGCTTCGGGACTACACGGTGCGCGAGGCCCTGCACACCAGGGCCTACTGGCTGTTGATGCTGGGCGCCGGCCTGCGGATGATTGCCACCCTGGGCATCCTCGTTAGCATCGTTCCCATCCTCGAGGACAAGGGCGTAAGCCGGCAGATGGCCGCCAACCTCACCGGGGTCATGTTCGGCATTAACTTCGTCGCCCGGCTGGTGCTCGGCTACCTGGGAGACAAGTGGTCCAAGGGACTGCTGCTGGCGCTCAGCCTGGCCGCCGAAGCGTTGGCCTTCGTCTTCCTCTACTTCGGCAACTGGGATGCCGGCGCCATCGGCATCCTGCTCCTGATTACCTTCATCGTGTTGGAGGGGTTCGGCGACGGGGCTGGAATCATCGTCTGGGCGGCCCTGGGCGACTTCTTCGGGCGGGACCGGTTCGCCACCCTGCGGGGTTACATAACCTTCTCCCACAGCTGGGCCCTGGTGGCGTCGCCAGTGTACGTGGGGTGGGTATTCGACCACTTCGGCAACTACAACTGGGCCATTGGGCCGGCAGCGATATGCGCCGCCCTGGCCAGCGCGTGCTTCCTCCTGATTCGCCGTCCTCCCCAGCTGACCGTTTCGCAAGAAAGCGGGTCCTGAGGCCGCTGCAATTTAACGCAGGTTTCCGGCGGGGGAATCCATGCTCCGGCCTTCCTTCCGTAGCCTTAGCCTAGCCTTTGGTATATCATAAGGGCAATCAGGCCCAAGCCAGAGGAGGAGGCTCTATGGCTACCATTCTCGAAGAATATATCGCCAAACATCCCGGCTCGGCGGAGCGGTACGCGGAAGCCACCCGGATTTTCCCCGGGGGTGTCACTCACGACAACCGGTACGCCCAGCCCTTTCCCCTCTACATAACCCACGGTACCGGCCCCTACAAGTGGGACGTGGACGGGCATGAGTACGTTGACTACGTTTCCGGTCACGGGGCGCTGATTCTGGGTCATTCCCATCCCGACGTGGCCGCCGCCGTTGCCGAGCAGATGGCCCGGGGCACCCACCTGGGCGCGTGCACCGAGGAGGAACTGCGCTGGGCCAAGGCCATCATGGCGCTGATGCCTTCCGTCGAGCGCGTCCGTTTCCACAGTTCGGGCACTGAAGCCACCCTGATGGCCATGCGGCTGGCCCGCGCCTACACCGGAAAGAGCAAGGTCATCAAGCTACAGGACCATTTTCACGGCTGGCACGACTACGCCATGGCCGGCTCCGACCGTCCCGCGCCCGGCATACCCCAGGAAAGCTGGGGCAGCATGGTTATCGTCCCGTCAGGTGACCTGGGAGCGGTCGAGGATGCCCTGAACCGGGACCCGGATATTGCGGCCCTGATTCTGGAACCTACCGGCGCCCACTACGGTCAACTGCCCTTTGACACTCCCACATATCTGAGGGGCCTGCGGGAGTTGACCAGCCAGCACGGCGTGGTGCTGATATTCGATGAGGTTGTAACCGGATTCCGCGCTTCGCCCGGCGGCGCCCAGGTACTCTACGACGTGGAGCCCGACCTTACGACTATGGCAAAGATTGTGGCTGGAGCCCTGCCCGGCGGGGCCGTGGGTGGCAAGGCGGAAATCGTGGATATGATTGCACACCGGAACGACCCGGAGTGGGACAACCAGCGCCGGGTCTATCACCCCGGCACCTTCAACGGCAACCCCCTGTCGGCAGTGGCCGGGGCAGTATGCCTGGAAAAGATAGCCGCGGAGCCGGTCAATCAGCAGGCTGACGCCATGGCCGCCCGGCTAAAGAGAGGCCTGAACGATGTGCTGGGCAAGATGGAGGTCTCGGGACACGCTCACGGCATAGCTTCCATGATTCACCTGGTGCTGGCCGATTGCGATTGCGACCGTGGCATCTGCACCATGTCGCACCGGGAAATCAAGGAGGCCACCGCGTCGCCGGCGGTTACCGCCCTCAAGCGCAGTATGCAGAACCACGGCGTTGACATAATGGGCCGGGATGCCTTCCTGGTCTCTGCCACCCACACCGAAGAGGAAATTGACAAGACCCTGGCCGCCGTGGAACGCTCCCTGGCCGAGGTTCGGGCCGAGGGACTGGTCTAGTAGGCCGACCACTTTGCATCGAGGGGTGAGGGGCAAACCCGGGAGTCCGCTCATGGTGAGCCTTTCGAACCATCAAGGGTCGGCCCTTCGGCAAGCTCAGGGTGAGCGGAAATATCAGCCATCATTTCAAATGAGTTGAACTACTGGGCATTTCCCTGTCACTTCTTCCCCGCACTGCCGGGCTCCCTGCAGCCAGGCAACATTTGGGTGACCCGTAGTTCAACGCACTAAGGAGGAAAGAAAATGCCGTCCTTTTGGGAGAAAATTCAGGTAGCCGGGCAGGACATGGACCTGTATGCCAGCGTGCCCTCAGGGTCCGGCCCCTTCAGCGCGATAGTGGTAAGCCAGCATGGCGGGGGCGTGGACCGGTTTATCCAGACCATCTGCGACCGCTTTGCCGAAGCGGGTTACGCCGCCGTCGCCCCTAACCTGTACCACCGGGTGCCCGACGACGTGCTCAACGGCGACCCGAGGCCCCGGCCCTGGGACGTGCTCAGCGACCCGGACATTGTCGCTGACATTGACGCCACGGTGGACTTCCTGCGCAACCACCCGGCCATTGACGGCGAAAAACTGGGCATAACCGGCTTTTGCATGGGCGGACGGGTGGCCTGGCTGGGAGCTGCCGCCAATCCCCACTTCAAGGCCCTGGCCCCTTACTACGGGGGCAACCTGCTGGTGCCCTGGGGCGCGGGCACTCAGCCTCCCTTCGAAATGGCGGGAAGCATCAATTGTCCCATCCTCTTCCATTTTGGCGAGGTGGACGAAAACCCCTCCCAGGACGATATGCGCAAGTTCGACGATGAGCTGACCATGCTGGGCAAGTCCCACCAGTTTTACACCTACCCCGGCGCCGACCACGCCTTCATGGACTTTACTGCCGGTCGTTACCACAAGGAAGCGGCCGATGCCTCGTGGCCCCGGACGCTGGAATTCTTTGCCGCAAACCTGGGAGGTTAATTGCCGTTTCTGTGGCTGGGCGGCAACCGGATTCGGCTGCGCCACGCCACCGACTGACGAATTTACAATGTTGATGGAGGACTGAGTTATGGCGAGAGTTTCGCTGGATTTGGACGACAGTAGCGATCTCCAGGTGGTTGGAGCTTCCGGTTGGCGCCGCAGCATGGGCATGGTCCCCGGCGAGCCCAACCAGGGATTGGTGGCCGAGATGCGGGGCGTAGCGGCCCGCCTGCCGGACTATGACGACTCGGGCTGGGAGCAACCCGAGACCATCCAGGAAAGGCTGTCCGTGGGCTTTACCTTTGCCTGGTACCGGCTTGCCTTTACCATGCCGGACAACGTGAAGGGGCAGGCCGTGGCCGGCAATCGGGTGTTCTTTGAGTGCAACGTGGACAACTACGGCGAGGTTTACATTGACGGCGCCATTGACCGCAACATCGGCGTGATAACCGGAAACAACACGCCCAAGCGGGTTGCCTTGACCGATGCCGCCGTGCCCGGCACCCAGCACGTTGTCGCGGTGCTGGTGGGCAACGCTCCCCTGGGCGACCCGGTGGGAGCCATATTCTTCCGCCACGCCACCCTGGCTTTCGAGGAAGCGCCCCGGTAACCATAAGCCGGAACTTCCGGATGGACCGGAGAGAACCGAAGCCGGAAGAGCAGGGGCGGGTCTGAAACCCGCCCCTGCGACTATGGCCCACAAACTTGATTCCGTGTGTGTTTCCCTTCAGGCGGGCAGCTTCGCCATTGTCCATCAAGGTGGAGATAGCAGAAGGGCAAACGCATTCCAAATTTGGAAGAGTCCGTCGTTCCCGCGAAGGCGGGAACCTCGAACTTGGCTAACGAAATCCCGTGGCCCGTTTAGCCTTGCGGAATCCGGCCAGTTGGAAGAATGCGCTAGCCCGCGGGTTAGCAGAAAAAACAACCGGGCGCTACTGGCGTCCGGGCAGCAGGGAGAAAATGCCATGACCGCCAGGTCCTTTGCCGGCAAAGTAAACGCCCCGGAGTTTCCCGCAGGCCTCGAATGGGTCAACACCGACCGTCCGCTGACCATGGCCGAGTTGCGGGGCAAAATTGTCCTGCTGGACTTCTGGACCTATTGTTGAATCAACTGCATGCACATCTTGCCGCAGTTGCGGAAGCTGGAAAGAAAATACTCGTCCGAGTTGGTGGTTATCGGCGTCCATTCCGCCAAGTTCCCCAACGAAAAGGAAAAGGAGAACCTCTACAAGGCCGTCCAGCGATGTGAGCTGGAGCATCCGGTGTTGAACGATGCCGAGTTCCAGGTTTGGCGGGAATATGCCTGCCGCGCCTGGCCTACCATGATGTTCATTGACCCCCTGGGCAAGGTAATTGGCAAGCAGGAAGGTGAAATCCCCTACGAAGACCTGGACAGGCTACTGTCCCAGATGGTCGAAGAGTTCGACGCGGCGGGGCAGTTGGACCGCAGTCCGGTTGCCTTTGCCAGGCCGGTCGCGCCGGATTCCACCCTCTCCTTCCCCGGCAAGGTGCTGGCGGACCCGCATGGTGACAGGCTGTTCATCTCAGACTCCAACCACAACCGGATAATCATAGCTACGCCGGAAGGCCAGGTCCTGGCCGTTGCCGGTTCCGGCGAGGAGGGGCTGACCGATGGCAGCCTCGAAACCGCCCGGTTCAACCACCCCCAGGGCTTGGCCGTGGAAGGGGATACCCTGTACGTCGCCGATACGGAAAACCACGCCCTGCGCCGCGTAGATTTGTCGGCGGGAACGGTGACCACTATTGCCGGCAACGGCAACCAGGGCCGCCGGCGTGATGACGCCCTCCCCGGCCTGGACGTTGAGCTTAGTTCGCCTTGGGACCTGACGCTGCACGACAACAGGCTCTACATCGCCATGGCCGGGTGTCATCAACTCTGGGTGATGGACCTGGAATTGGGGATGGTGGGGCCCTACGCCGGCACCGGCGCCGAGTCAATCACCGATGGAGCCCTGGCCCAGGCCACCCTGGCCCAGCCCAGCGGCATAACCACCGACGGCCACCGGCTCTACTTTGCCGACAGTGAGACCAGCTCGATACGGTCGGCGGAACTCAACCCCGGCGGCCGCGTACGCACCATAGTTGGGCTGGACCTGTTCGTCTTTGGGGACACGGACGGCGAGGGCCACTACGTGCGGCTGCAGCATCCCCTGGGCGTGGAGATGCATGAAGGTGTCCTTTACGTGGCCGACACCTACAACCACAAGGTAAAAGCCGTTAACCCGTTGCCCCGAACCTGCCAGACCCTGCTGGGAACCGGGTCGGCCGGGTACGAGGACGGCGGCCCCTCGGAGGCCAGTTTCTCCGAGCCGGGAGGGTTGAGCATCGCCAACGGCAAGCTGTACATCGCCGACACCAACAATCACCAGGTCCGGGTAGCCGACCTCGTCACGATGCAAGTAACTACCCTGGGCGTAAAGTGGATGGATTAGCAGGGTTCTAAAAGGGCGGTGGTCCGGAGTTAGCTGCCGGTAATCGGAAAAAAACAGGGGCGGGTGATATACCCGCCCCTGTTCGTGTTCAGGCTCGCATGGGGCCGTCCTGGTTAGTCCATTGGCCGGGCCGGCTCTAGCAGTAGCCCATGCCCCGGTTGATGACGAAAATCCGGTCGCGCTGGGAAAGGTCCTTCTCCACCGACATTTCCGCCTCGGGGAAAATCTCTCGGGCCAGGGCCTCCACCGCCGGCACCTGCTCCGGGTCCAGTTCCAGCAGGATGATTCCGTGTTCCTTCAGCTTGTCGGGAGCCTGGCGCAGCAGCCGGCGGATCAGGTCAAGGCCGTCGGCCCCGCCGTCCAGCGCCTGCCTGGGTTCCCACCGGATTTCCGGCTGCAGGTTGGGTATGCGGTCCGTGGGCACGTAGGGCAGGTTGGCCAGGATGAGGTCCACGGGCTCAGGCAGTGGCTCCAGCAGGTCTCCCTTTCCCAGCCGCACCCGGTCGGCCACGTTATGGGCGCGGATGTTGTAGGCCGCCACGTCCAGGACGGCGTCCTCAAAGTCCACGGCGTGAATTCGGGCCGCCGGCAGGTGCAGCGCCAGGTTGACTGCAATGGCCCCGGTTCCGGTGCCGATGTCCGCGATGACCAGTTCGGGGGTTTCCATACCCATCAGGGCCATGAACAGGGCGTGCTCCACCATGCACTCCGTTTCAGGCCGGGGAATGAGTACGTCGGGGTTGACCAGCAGGTTAATGCCGTAAAATTCCTTGTACTGGAGGATGTAGGCCAGCGGTTCACGTTTCAACCTGCGGTCGAGGATCTGCGCCACCGCTTGCTCCTGCTGCGGCGACACTTCCGTTTCCTGCTGGGAAAAGAGGTCGTGACGCTGCATTCGCATCACGTTCATCAGCATGACTTCCGCCTCAAGGCGCGCGTCAGGGATATGGCTCGCCTCCAGGGTGCGGTGAGTTTGCTGTACGGCTTCGCGCAAAAGGGGCATGGCAACGAGTCCGGCCTAAGCCGTTACCTCTTCCAGCAGCTTGCCTTGTTCCCAGGCAACCAGTGAGCCGATAATGTCGTCCAGCCCCTGCCCGTCCATGATGTTCGGTATGCCATGGAAGCTGGAGGATATGCGGTGGTCGGTGATGCGGTCCTGGGGATAGTTGTAGGTGCGAATCTTCTCAGAGCGTTCCGCGGTCCCCACCTGGGAACGGCGGTTCTGGGAAATTTCGGCGTCGTGCTTCTCCTGCTCCGCCTCAAACAGCCGCGCCCGCAGCATGGCCATGGCCTTCTGCTTGTTCTTGTGCTGGGAGCGCTCGTCCTGGCACACCACCACCAGGCCGGTGGGTTCGTGCACGATGCGGACCGCCGTAGCCACCTTGTTCACGTTCTGGCCGCCGTGCCCGCCGGCGTGGAAGATGTCAATACGCAGTTCGTCCTGGTTGACTTTCACCTCCACCTCGTCGGCCTGGGGCAGCACGGCAACGGTGGCGGTAGAGGTGTGAATGCGGCCCTGCGCTTCCGTCTCGGGAACTCTCTGCACCCGGTGTACGCCCCGCTCAAACTTGAGCCTGCTGAAAGCGCCCTTGCCCTGGATTTCCAGCACAACCTTGTTGTAGCCGCCCAGGTCGGAGGGGTTGGAGTCCATCACTTCCACTTTCCAGTGCTGCAACTGGGCATACCGCGTGTAGAGGCGGGCCAGGTCGCCGGCAAAAAGGCCGGCTTCCTGCCCCCCGGTGCCGGCGCGAATTTCCACGATTACGTCCCGCTCGTCGTTGGGGTCCCGGGGCAACAGGGCCAGCCGTAGCTCCTGCGCCAGGTCTTCCAGGCGTTCTTCAACCGATTCCAGTTCCTCCCGCGCCATCTGTACTATTTCAGGGTCGCCGCCTTCCGCGACCAGGGCTTTCAGGTCGCCCTCTTCGTGCAGCAGGGACTGGTGGCGGTGCGCTATTTCAACCAGGTGCTCCAGACCGGCGCGTTCCTTGGCCAGAGTCTGTATCTGTTCAAAGTCGGCGGCGACTTCGGGGTTTCCCATAGCCGCCTCTATCTCTTCATTTCTCTTGACCAGGGAATCCAGCTTGTCAAATATGGAGCTCATTTCACACCCTGAAGGCACGATCTAAGGGGAAAACGAGGGTATCGGGGAAACCGACCGGAACCTGCCGGCAAAGACCTGCCGGGATTTCTATCACAAGTTTATACCAAGCCTACGAACCCAACAAGGGGTTTGTCCAGATTTCCCCATGATTGCGTCGAATGCCGGGAAGACTTGACCGTAAATCGCAGACTGGCCGCCCGCCCCGTTCTTGTCGCAATGGGGTGCGGCGGGCCTGGCCTACGGTTTCCTGCCCTGGTGGATGGCCACCGTTCCGAATCCCAGTTTTCGGTAACTCACATCCACCAGCCCCTTTTCCTCAAACAGGCCGGCCAGCCGGTCCGCCTGCAGAAAATAGTCCACGGACTGGGGCAGATAGGTGTAGGCGCCTCGGTCACCGGCTACGACCTGTCCCACCAGCGGTACGATGCGGTGGAAGTAGAGGCGAAAGAGGGCGGTCTTCAGGCCCCCGGGCATCGGCGTCAGTTCCAGGGTGGTAACGCGGCCGCCGGGGCGCACCACCCGCGCCATTTCAGCTATGGCGGCCGGCAGGTCGGGCATATTGCGGAGACTGAAGCCGGCAGTGGCGCAGGCAAAACTGTTGTCGGGAAAGGGGAGAGCCAGGGCGTCGCCCAGCAGAAAGCCCACCGGCGACGTTCTCAGTGGACTCTCGCGCCTGCCCCTGTCCCGCTTGCCATTGGCCAGGCTTATCATTTCCGGCAGCAGGTCAACGCCAATGGACATGCTGACGCCGGGGCGCTCGGCCAGGGCGAAGGCCAGGTCTCCCGTGCCGGTGGCGATATCGAGAGCGGGACCGGCAAGCCCATCCGAGGTTGCGGCCGCTGTCCGGCGCTTCCAGCGGTGGTGCATCCCGCCGGTCATGAGCGTGTTCATCAGGTCGTAGCGGCCGGCGATCCGTGCGAACAGGTCGGCCACGTAAACCCGCTTTTCGTCACCGCGCAGTTCCGCCATGGGCTAGGCAAGTCCCGGGAGCGCGCCGCCGGCAGGCGCCTTTCTGGTCCTAGCCATTTCCGTTCCCGCTTTCGTGGTACTGTAGTTCCGGCGGCAGTTCTTCCTCGATGCCCAACGCCACCAGGGCCCGCTCAGCCACGTAGCGGGCAATATCCTCTACGCCTTGGGGCTTGAGGTAAAAGGCCGGCTCGGGGGGCATGATAATCCCGCCCAGGCGGGCAATGGTTAAGAAGTTCTCCAGGTGGGTGGCGTGCAGAGGCGTCTCCCGGGGCACCAGGACCAGCTTGCGGTTTTCCTTCAGGCACACGTCGGCGGCCCGCAGCAGCAGGTTGCCGGACAGGCCGTGGGCAATGGACGCCGCGCTGTTCATACTGCAAGGGACTATCACCATTCCCCCGGTGGCAAAGGTGCCGCTGGCTATGGGGGCTCGCATATCTCCTAGCGCGTACTGGGTGAAATGGGGATGTTCCTGCCACTCGGACAGGGTCTCGCCAAAGGAGGTTTCCATCTCCTCCTGCCACACCAGCCTGGCGGCGTTGCTACAGACAAGTATGGTTGGCACGTTGCGGCGCAGCAGCGCATCCACGGTGGCGCGGGCAAGGATGGAGCCGCTGGCGCCCGAAATGCCGACAATCACCGGCTTCAGCGGGGCGCTGCCGAATTCTCGGCTCATGTGCCTTGTGGCCATTTCAAATAACCAGGGCCAGGATAGTGAAGGCCATCAACTGTACCGAGACGTAGCCGTTGATTCGGAAAAAGACGGCTCCAATCCTGGAAAGGTCGTTGGGCTTTACCTGTCTATTTTCGTATATCAGCAGCAGGGCGGCAACCACCCACCCGATGTAGTAGGGCCAGCCCAGTTGAAAAATAAGACCAATGGCCAGCAGGGCGGTCAGGGACAGAAAGTGCATGGCCCGGGCCAGCCACAGGGATTCGGCTATGCCTATGCGGCTGGGCACGGAGCGGATGCCGTGACTCCGGTCGAAGTCGTAGTCGGTGCAGCCGTAGATGACGTCGAAGCCGCCGGCCCACATCGCCACCGCCAGGCTCAGGAGCAGCGGTTCGTAGGAAAGCTGACCGGTTACGCCAATCCAGGCCGCGGTGGGGGCGATGGCCAGGGCCCAGCCCAGGCAGAAGTTGCAGAGCCAGGTGAAGTACTTGGCGTAGGAATAAAAGACGACGTAAGCCGCCGCCAGCGGGGAAAGGGCCAGGGCCAGGGGGTTCAATTGGGCGGCGCCCACCAACAGGATGAGCAGGCCCAGGACGGCCATGGCCGCCACTTCCCAGGCGTGAAGCTGGCCGCTGGGCAGGTGACGCGACACGGTGCGGGGATTGACGGCGTCTTCCCGGGCGTGGATCAGGCGGTTGGCCGACATCCCCAACGTCCGCGCGCCGAACATGGCCACGGTAATCCAGATGAAGCTGTGCCAGCCGGGCCAGGGTTGCCCGCTGTCCGACTGCGACGCCAGGACCATTCCGATATAGGCGAAGGGCAGCGCAAACAGCGACTCCCAAATGCGGATGGAGCTGAAATAGTGGGAGAGCCGGCTCCAGGGCCCGCCAGGTTCCTTCACTGCGCTTTCCGTGTGTTCCATCGCCAATTCAGAAGGTCGGCGCCGGGCCGAATGCCGTGCCGGACCCGGCGACGTCTTTCAGACAGTCCCAGGGGTCCAACCGGACCGTTTTATTGGAAGCCATATTCCGCCCACCGACTGTCCACCAGGCCCCGAATCTCGGGCGTCATCTCTATGTCGGGGGGCCAGCCCCGGGTATAGCCCTCCAGCGGCCCCTTGCGCGTGGCGTCTATTCCCACCTTGCCGCCAAACTTGGGCGTGGGGGACCCTACCTCCAGGTCATCCAGCGGCCCCTCAACCACCACAATGTCCTGGCTGGGGTTGATGTTGTTGCACACCCGCCAGGCCACTTCCGACGGGTCCTGGACGTCAACAAAATCGTCAACCACCACGATGGTCTTGGCGAGATTCATCAATCCCAGCCCCCAGAGACCGTACATCACCTTCCTGGCCTGGCCGGGGTACTCCTTCTTGATGGAAACCAGCACCAGGTTGTGGAAGATGCCCTCAGCCGGCATGTTCATGTCCACGATTTCCGGCATAATCATCTTGAGCAGGGGCAGGAAAATCCGCTCCGTGACCTTGCCCATCCAGTAGTCTTCCATGGGCGGTCGGCCCACCACCGTGGCGGGGTAGATTGGGTTGCGGCGGTGGGTGATGGTCGTAACGTGAAAGACCGGGTATTCGTCGGGCATGGAGTAGTACCCGGTGTGGTCGCCGAAGGGCCCTTCCAGCCGCTGCTCGTCGGTAATGACGTAGCCTTCCAGAACTATTTCGGCGTGGGCCGGCACCATAATGTCCACCGTCCGGGCCCGCACCAGTTCCACGCCCTCTCCTCGAATAAAGCCGGCCATGACCATTTCATCCATGTCCGGAGGTAGCGGAGCCGACCCGGTCCAGATGGTGGCCGGGTCGCCGCCGAGGGCCACGGCAACTTCCAAACGCTGCTCCTGGCGTTCCTGGCTCAGGCGGTAATGGCGGGCGCCTACCTTGTGCGTCTGCCAGTGCATTCCTGTGGTGCAGGAATCGTAAACCTGCATCCGGTAGGTGCCATAATTCTGGGTGCCCGTAACCGGGTCGCGGGTGATTACCAGGGGCAGGGTAATGTACCTTCCGCCGTCCATGGGCCAGCACTTGAGGATGGGAAACTTGAACAGGTCAACTTCGCTGCCTTCCAGCACCACTTCCTGGCAGGGCGCCCGGCTTACCGTTTTCGGCTGAAACCGGCCCACCTGGATTAGCTGTCCCAGGGTACGGAGCTTGTTCATCAAGCCCTCCGGCGGTCCCTGGGCCAGTTGCAGCATTCCCTCCAACCGGTCCACCAGTTCATCCACCTTCTCCACTCCCAGGGCCCAGGCCATGCGCCGGTCTGAACAGAAAATGTTCATCAGCACCGGGGTGTCATAACCGGCGACATTTTCAAAAAGAAGGGCGGGGCCTCCCGATTTAATCATGCGGGCGGCGATTTCCGTCATTTCCAGTTCGCAGCTGACCGGGGCGCTGACCCGGTGCAATTGGCCGCGCCCTTCCAGGTAGGCGACGAATTCGCGCAGGTCTTTGAAGTTCATGCAGAAAGCCTCGCAGGGTACGGGAGGGGAAAAGTGAGTGAAGCGCAGCCGGTTGGCCGCCACTGACGGGGGAAATTCAAGCCAAAGGGAAGCGCCCCTCAATTGTAACCATGCGGAAATCGGGCCGCAACTGTAGCGGGCGACCGGAGGCACCGCGGTAAACGAGGCGGCAAATACTTGGGAGAACGGCTAACAGCGTTCTCCGGTTGCGGACGCCACCGATTCCGGGAGAAAGCAGCCTGAAAATGCAGAATACTTTCGGGGAAGGGGAGGATACTTGAGGAATTGGCCCCGGCGAGGCCAACTTCCTCAGGGGTCTCCGACGCGGCTGTTAGTACTGGGCCATGGTGTTGCGGTTTCTGCTGAAGCAGTCACTGCAATATACCGGCCTGTCTCCCCGGGGCCGGAAGGGTACAGTGGCCTCCACGCCGCACTCGGCACATTCAATCTGGAACATTTCACGAGGCCCGGCCGAAAAGCCTCCCCGCTGTTCCGCCCGCCTGGTGGAGCGACAGGACTGGCACCTCTTGGGGTCGTTGACAAAGCCGCGGGAGTTGAAAAACTCCTGCTCGCCCACCGTGAAGATAAACTCTGCGCCGCAATCGACACATACCAGGGTTTTGTCGGATAGTGCCACCGGTTGGCCTCCTATGGGTATTTACGGGTGCCGGCCCACTGGGTCTGGAGAGGGACTCAACTGCCCGGACAGGCTATCGCATATCCCCGGCAAACTCAGTTCAGGCCATATTGCAACAATATATACCCTTTACTTCGTAATTTGCAACCGAAAGTGAGAAAAATTGAGAATATTGGATGTTTTCGTATCATATTTGGCAAATATAGTAGTGTATATGCAATCGCCCTCTTTCAAATCTCCAGTCTGCGCCGCCAGGGAATACGGAAATGGAAGCAAGGCCGTCCCGGAGCGCCAGAAAAAGGAAAGGTCTCGCGGCCGGCCCGGTAGCCTGGCGTATCTGAAATGATGCTTGACGGCCAGGAGCAGCCCCACCCGCGGTTCCCCCGCAGGCGGGAACCTCGGCAGGCTGGAGTCAAGATCACAGCCTTCGCAGCAATGACGGTCTGGTGCATCAGCCTTCATTGCAAACCGGTTTTCCTGCCAGTTGCGTAAACCGGAAATCCCCTTTATCTGCATCAATGGCCTAAAGTAATTCGTGAGCCGGCTGCGCTAGAATAGCGATTCCCCCGTCTCCCCGGTTTGGCCCAGGCCAGAGGTTAGCAGCATTGAGACTTACCCCCAGAAGCGATGCGCCCGTCTTTTCGGTCCTTAAAGACCGGGACTTTCGGGCTATCTGGTACGTGGGCACCCTGCGGGAACTGTCCCGCAGAATGGAACTTCTGGTTCTCAGCTGGCTGATTCTCCAGGCTACCCAGTCTCCCTTTCAATTGGCCCTGGTACTGGTATTCAACAACTTGCCCCGTCCCGTCCTGTCCTTTTTCACCGGCTTCATTGCAGACCGCATGGACCGCTGGAAAATCCTGATGATCTCCCAAGCCATCAACACGCTGGTCGCCTGCGTCATTCTTGCTCTCATAGTTACCGATTCCATCGTGTCCTGGCATGTCTTCGCCGCCGTGTTTCTCCAGGGCGCCACCAAGTCCCTGGAAGACCCTTCCCGCCGCACCGGTATTTTGGACATTGTGGGCGAGCGCCGGCTGGTGAATGCCCTTTCCCTGGACACCATCAGCAACACCTCGGGCAAAATGCTGGGCCCCTTCCTCGGCGGCCTGATGATAGATACGTCTGGGCCCCTTATCGTGCATTACTTGTCGGGAATTTCCGTGGAAACGGGCGGCTTCGTGGGCGCCTGCACGCTCATTGTGCTGGTCCACCTGGTGGACCTGGCCGTGATGACCAGGGTGAAGATACCCAAAAAGGAGCGAAGCCTGGTGACGGCCCCCATCTGGCGCAGCCTGGGCGAAGGAGTCCGTTACGCCCTGGCAACGCCCCTCCTGTGGGGGATGCTGTACGTCACCATCATAATGAACGCGCTGGCCTTCCCATTGCAGCAGTTCATTCCCGATATTGGGGCAAACAACCTCCAGGTGGGGGCCACCCTGGTCGGTGTGCTGGTGGCAGGCGAAGGCATCGGACAGATGATTGGTGCCGGGGCCATGGCCTTGACCCGCAACCTGGAGCGTCACGGCCTCGTATTCCTGCTCGGGTCCATTGCCGTCCTGCTCATGGCGATCCTGTTTGTCTGGACGCCCTGGTACATGGTTGCCTTCGGAGTGCTGATAATCGGTGGAATCGGACAGTCAGGCTTTGGAACGATGCAGAGCACCATTACTATGCTGGCGGCCCCGGCAGAAATGCGGGGCAGAATGGTCGGCCTTATGAGCGTCTGCATTGGCATTGGGACCCCCCTGGGCGGGCTTGCCATTGGCATCCTGGCCGAAATTTTCGGCACCCCCTGGGCTATCACGGCCAACGCCATCCTGGGCCTGGCCCTCCTGCTTCCCTCCCTTATGTTCACGCCATTGGCTTGGGGACAGACCAGGCAGGTAGCGGCGGCTCGCACGGCCTGACCAACCCCCTGTCGGCCAAGACCGGCGCGCCAGGGTTGCCCTTGTTGCATTCCGGCAGAAGGGTTATATTCTGTTACGCTGAAAATCCGGCGTGTCATCCTCAAGGCTGACTAACGCCACATGAAACCCAAGCAGGAAAAAAGGAGCGGCTAATGGCCAAAATACTGGTGATTCAAGGGGCCGGGATGAATATGCGGGGCAAAGTCCAGTTGGAAATCTTTGGGCCCATGACCCTGGAACAGATTAACGAACAGGTGAAGGGGTATGCGGAGAGCCTGGGGCTGGACGTGGAGTTTGTCCATTCCAACGTAGAAGGTGAGGTCGCCAATGCCCTGTACGCCGGCCACGATGGCGACGTAGATGCGGCGGTCATCAACCCGGCCGGGTACACGTCCCTCAACGGGGTGTTGAGGGCCGCGATAGCCCAGGTGCGCTTTCCGGTGATAGAGGTACACGCCTCCAATCCCACGTCGCGGGGAGCGGTCTCTGCCGTGCAACCCGTCTGCAAGGGCTCGGTTTACGGCTTCGGCGTGTACGGCTACTACCTGGCCCTGGAGGGCCTGAAGCGGCAACTGGAAGACCAGTAGCCGACCTTCACCCGACGGCTCACAATGGCCCGGGCCAGGGCGTCCAGGCTTGTCTGATTGCCGGCCGTGACGGTTGGAACGGGCTCAACAAGTAGCTCAACCGTATTGAAACGATGGCAAAGGCACAAACCCGTCATTCCTGCGGAGCCAGGAATCTGAACTCCAGCCTGTCGAGGTTCCCGCCTCCGCGGGAAGGACGGGTTGCGCCTGGGCAACTGCACAATAAGCTTGTCGTAACTTGTGCCAGACTCTTCAACAGGAAATGAATGTCACCCTTAGCTTGCCGAAGGGCTCAGCATGACATATCTCTATATTGCAACCGCTTTGGGAGGCAGTAAAAAGCAGGCGAACGCGTCATTCGCCTGCTTTCAGCTGCCGCACCTGTTCAAACTGACCACGCTGCTGATATGAAGAAACTGTCCACGGTCGGTCTCAACGCAATCTTAAACCCGCAAAACCGTCAAAGGCGCCGGTTCAACGCAGCCCGCTGCGTCCGGTTCCGCCCGTCCCCCTTCAAGTGAGGGAGACAATCGGGATAGTAACCTGGAGCTTATCCGCACCGCAGGCAGCGCACCTGGGTAAAGACGCTCTCATGCACTTCGGTATTTGAAATCAGGTAGTCCATGATTACCCGCATAACCTTGCCCTCGTCGGCCAGTTCGTACTTGTCCTTCATGGCCCTGACGAAGCCCATCTGATCGGGGTTAAGCGCGATTTCGTAGGTCTCCTTGTCCCCTGCCATGCCTTACTCCTTTTCCTGCAATCTATTGTCCCCTTCCGGGACCACTTCCATCATTGCAGACATTAGCCTATATATGGTCTTCTGGCAATGGGCAGGCAGGGCAATCGCGTTTTAACGGTTTGTTGTCCTGAACGACCAAAACTGTCATTCTGAACGGAGTGAAGAACCCAAAAACCTGCCCAAAGTGCGGTTACTGGGGGAAAGACGGACCCGAAAGTTGGCTTGTGGGAAGGGTTTTAGGCCCTTCGGCAAGCTCAGGGCGACATGACTTCCTGCTTGGACGTATAGCCTTACTTAAAGCGCGATTGCCCTGAATGGGCAGGTGCCGGCAGATAAAGACGCAACCCCGGGGCCCTGGCTGGGCCGCCAGTAAAGGGTTGCGTCAAAGGCTGGGTAAAAAGGGAAGGTCGCCGGCTAGTCGAAGAAAGTGTACCCGTGCCGGTTGAGCAGCACCGTCGTCTCAATGCGCCAGCGGTAAGCCACCTGCATGGGTTCCGGGTCGAACTGCACCCCTCGCAGGTTGCGGGGCAAGTTGTCCCGGATGACGGACTCAGCGGCCCGGGCCCGTTCCCGCAGGTCGGCGTCATCCCCGGCCCGGTCCTGGTCGCGGGTAAGGAACCAGCGTATCCAAAGCCAATTGGAATGGATGTACATGTATGCTGCATCCAGTTCCCGCTGGCGTACTTGCCGCTGCAGCGCCTTTACCGCCGCTTGCAGTTCCCGGTTGTCCTCCACCAGATGTTGGACTATTTCTTTAAGCTCGCCTGTCTCCCCGTTTGACTCCAAAGGCCTCTCCCCCTGCCAGTAAAATCGGGTTGCAAGTTGGGTTCCCGTTTCATGCCGGGCAGCGGCTATTCTATGGCGTGTACCGTGCCGTCGGCGTCCCTGACGTAGAGAACCCCGTTCGCATAAGCCAGGGACTCGTTCACAGGGGTCGTCAGGGATACTTCCCAGCCAACATCGCCCGACTCCCGGTCAACCGCATAGACTTTGCCCCCCTGGGTAGCCACCAGTAGTTGATCACCTACTATGAGGGGAGACGCATATATTCCCCCGGCGAGTTTGGTCTTCCAGACTTCTCGCCCGGTCAGGGGATCCAGTGCGTACAGGTTGCCCAGCAAATCGCCGGCGTACAGCAGGCCGCTGGCGACGGCCGGCGCCCCCACGATGCTGGGGTCCGCCCCGTCGGGAGAGAAGCGCCACCGGCCTCCCTGCTGACCAGAAGGCCTGGGAACGCCCGGCACCTGCCACAGCCAGAGCTGGGCCCACACCCGCTTGAAGTGGTACTGGCCGGGGATTTCCTTCTCCCTGGCATTGATGGCGTACAGGCTGCCCCCGGCGGCGAAAAACACCAGGTCGTGGGCAATCACCGGGGCGGCGTATGCCGACTTGGGAGTCCGGTAAACAAGACGGTTTTGCCCCGTCCTGGCGTCCACCAGGTGCATCTTGCCGGCGCGGTCAGCCAACGCCATGACGCCGTCGGCAATGGGTGAATGGGAAGCGACTACGTCGTCGGCCTGGTACGCCCAGATTTCGTCACCGGTGGTCGCATCTAGTGCATGGGCCATCCCGTCCCAGGTTCCGACGTAAACCATGCCGTCGTGTATGACGGGCGCCGAGGTAATGATGTCTCCCGCCAGGAATTCCCAGATGGTGTCGCCGTTCGCCGGGTCCATGGCGGTCAGCCGGTGGTCCTGGGATGCGACGTAGAGGTTTCCGGCGGCCAGGGCCGGCGTGCCCTGCACCGGCGCCTTGGTGGACTTCTCCCACAGGACGGCCCCGGTTTCAGCGTCCAGGGACAGCGCCTTGAAATGCCCCCCCAGGTAAACCTTCCCGTCGGCGACCACCGGCCCGGAGCGCGTTGCCTGCCCGGTGGATGCGCTCCACTTGAGAGACCCTTGAAGCGCACCCGGAAGTCCGTCCGGCGCCGGCGCCGCCTTTGTTTGGGCCAGGTCTCCGCCCTCCATGGTCCATTGAGCGGGGGCCGAGTTAGAGGTTGCGGCGGTAACCGGCCGGTTAAACAGCAGCACCCGGTAGTTGGGAAGGAAGGGATAGTTGAGCCACAACAGGAAAACCAAGACCAGGACGACAATCCCGGCCCGGATGAGGCGCTTGCGGGTGAACAGGCGCCGATCGCGGCCATAGAGGGCCCACGGCGGCAGTACCTGTGTGTCCGAGTTGCATGAGGAGCAACGGCCGCTGTCGTCCAGGACCTGTTCCCCGCATTCCGGGCAGCGAACGGGCAACGCCAGGGGCCTTACCGGGTGTTCGGCTGCCACGGCGGGCACCGTCTTCAGTCGCAGAATTTGGGCAAGTTTAGCTATCCCGTTCTTCAGAGTCTTACCTCCGGCGGGATAACAGAATGCGGGTCCGAGAAGGTTTGTGACAAGTTGACTGTAACGGCGGCGAAAAGCCTGAGGGTTTGAATTGGGGCGCTCAACGAATTCAGACGAGTATGTTGGTACCCCGGATGGGCTTCGATCCCATGATCTCCACCTTGAAAGGGTGGCGTCCTAACCTGGCTAGACGACCGGGGCACGCAAAGCCATTTTACTACACATGGGTTGACTATGCCACCGCAATATTTGGAACCTCAGGGCAAACGCATTCTAAACATGGGAGTTCCCGTCGTTCCCGCCTTCGCGGGAACCTCGAAGCATCCAGGGGCGAGATTCCCCCCTGCGCGGGAACGACGGTTATGGGAGCAACCTGACCCATTCACTCTGAACCGTTACTCCAGAACCTCAGGACAGTTGCATTGTAAGGTTATCGTAACTTGCGCGGGATTCTTGAACAGGTAATGTGCGTCGGCATGAGCCTGTCGAAGGGCCGCCCGTTCACGGTTCGACAAGCTCACCACGAGCGGACTTTCAGCTCATCCACCATCAATCCGAAGTGTCGGGGTAGGCGTGGGGTACCTGGGCCGCAACCTGCCGCCGCTTGGTAGTCTTTGCGTCAGGCGCTTTGCTGCCGGAGGGGGATGCGGGTTTAGCCCCGGGCTTTGCCTTGGACCCGGACTTGGATTTTGACTTTGCCTGGGCCCTGGCTTTGGCCTTTTCCGCCTTGGCCCTGGCGGCCTCGAACTCTTGCCGCGATGGGCAGCCGTGCCCGACAACGCACTCGTCGCAGAGGGGGCGCTGAGCCTTGCAGACCTGCCTGCCGTGGGTGATGAAAGCCTGGTGGAAGGGATAGACCATTTCCGGTTCTACCGCATTTTCCAGCAGGTCGTGGGCCTTGTCGGCCGACACTTTGGGTCCAATCAGCGCCAGCCTCTGGGACACCCGGTAAATGTGGGTATCAATGGCCATGGCCGGCATCCCCAGGGAAAAGCTGAGTATTATCCCGGCAGACTTGGGGCCGATTCCCGGCAGTTGTCTCAGCCAGGCTTTGGCATCGGCCAGGGGCATTTCCCGCAGGAAGGACAGGTCCAGCGAACCGTTGAGTTCAATTATGCGGGTCAGCACGTCCTTGATACGGGGGGCCTTGATCTTGGCTAGCCCGCCGCCGCTGATGGCTCCTTCTATGTCGGAGACTTCGGCCCCGGCCACGGCGTCCAGTGAGCCGAAACGCTGCATCAGGCTGCGAAAGGCCCTTTCGGAGTTGGTGTCCGAAGTGTGCTGGGACAGGATGGTGAAGGTCAACTCATGGACGGGGTCAAGCCGCGGCTCTTCTGGAAAGGGGCCGTAGGCTTCGGTCATCAACCGCACTGCATCGGCCACCGGAATGGAGGGTGCAACCTTCCTGCGACTGCGCCGTCTCGGGGGAGCCGGGGCGTCTGCTGCTGCTGCGTCCGCCGCCGGCAGACTCACTTCCGTAGTTGTCACTCTTGCAGCCGGGCCGTTCGCCCCGGCTTGCTCCGCTTTGGTCGGCAATTTGGCCCACCTATTATCGAGGCAAAATTTGTGCAGCTTTCATCTAGGGTGACGGTTAATCCACCAACCCGTCATTCCTGCGAAGGCAGGAATCTGAACCCCAGCCTGTCCAGGTTCCCGCGTGTACGGAAACAACGGGCTGGGCCGAATCAATCATCATTCCAATTGCGTTAGCCCACTAAACGGAACCAAAGATGAAGAGCGTAGCGTCTCTACTCCCCTCTCCCTCGGGGAGAGGGGCCGGGGGTGAGGGCCGCCACTGACCATAACCGGGCACCGCCAGAGCGAAATTTACATCCCAACTTGGCAATGGTTTAGTTGGTCTCGCCCAGGTTCCTGCGCTGCTCGGAGCGCAGAAACTGCTCCAGTTCCCGAACGACGTCCGCCGGTTCGGGCATGGGCGCGTCCACCAGGGTTTCGTCGTAGCGGTCTTCCAGTTTCCGCACGTAGTTGGCCAACTGGTCGTCATTGCCGATGGCCTGCACCACTTCCTCGTCAAACTTCTCGGCGGCGGAACGCAACTCCTTCAGGTTGACCGGCAGGCCCAGCATCCGGGAAATGTTCTCCGCCAGGGTGTAGCTTACCCGGTAGTTGGGCGCGGCCTGCAGGTAATGGGAAGTGTGTCCCCACAGGGACGCATAGCTCATCCCCTTCCTGGTGCAGGTCTCGTTAACGGCCGTGGTTATGCCCGTGGGCCCCTGGTAATTGGAAGTGCCGATATTGGCCGAGTCCAGCGCGTTCTGCAGCAGCGGCAAAGTGGACGAACCCGTGAGCTTGACCTCCCGGGTGTGGGGAACGGCGTCCAGCAGCGCCCCCAGGTGGACTACGGTCTTCACCCCCCGGTCCAGGGCCAGGTTGGCGATGGTCTCCGAAAAAGTGCGCCACTTCAGGTTGGGTTCAACCCCGATGAAGAATAGGGCGCCCCTGGCCGAACCCTCCGGTACCGGCCTGGGCGCCTGCCAATAGTAAAACTCGTTGGCCGGCCAGCGTACCCGGCGGCGCCCGTCCCTGGTCCGGTAGGACCGGGGCCGTTCCTGGGTAAAGTCGTAAAACTCTTCCGGGTCTATCTCGGCAAACTTGGTGGCCTGCAACTGGCGCATCAGGTATTTCACGCTGGAGGTGGCGCTCTCCCCGGCGTCAGGCCAACCCGCAAAGGCAATAATCAGGTGGTCAAATTTCCCCTCAAGTTCCTGGTGGAAGTTCAAATAGCTCATAGACCGGCCCCTTTGGAAAGATCCCGGCGGTCCGGGTCTGGCATTCTGAGGAGTACCGACTGGTTAGTCGGAGAGGGAAAGCGGCTGGTGATTCATTTCACAACCAAAGTTTAACATCGGAATATTGTTGCAACAAGGACTGCCGCCGGCGGCTGTCATGCTGGCCTCCCGTCCTATACGGCCCGCCCCGCAATTATGCCCAGGTAGGCCGCGGCCAGTCCCAGGGCAAGGCTGGCCAGGATATTGATTCCCGCCCTGGCCAGGTCTCCCGATTCCAGCAACCGGATAGTGTCGTAGCTCAAGGTGGAGAAGGTCGTATAGCCGCCCAGCAGCCCAATAGCCACCATGGCCCGCAAATCCGCGGAAAGTTCGCCCCGCTGCAGGGCATAGGCCAGGAAGAAACCGAGGGCAAACGACCCGGTAACGTTAACGAACAGGGTGCCCCAGACGGTTCCCGTTCCCAGCAATTGGATGGCCAGGCGGCCCGCAGCGAACCGCAGTACGGAGCCCGCGGCGCCACCGGCGGCTACCATCAACCAGATCATGGATGCTGCCTGACTCGCTTCCGCCGCTACTGCCCGGCCCGCCAGGGTGAAATGCCCGGAATCTTCATTCGCATGGCATAGACCGACGTCCTCGCCGCAAAGAACATGGTGCGGTTGTCTTCACCGCCCCAGGCGCAGTTCGCCGGTATCTCCGGCAACCGTATAATCCCCAGGTGATTGCCTGACGGGTCAAATACCCAGCACCCGCCGGGGCCGGTGCTATAGACGTTGCCTGCCGAGTCCACCTTCATGCCGTCAGGCACCCCGTCCGGTTCGTCCGAGGACATGTCTGCGAATATCCGCCCATTGGCAACGCTTCCGTCCGGCTGCACGTCGTAGGCGGCGATGTACATCGCTTCCCGGGTGTTGGTGACGTAGAGGATGCTCTCATCCGGCGAGAAGGCCAGGCCGTTGGGATATTCGGTGTCGGTTACTACCGCCGTCACCGTGCCGTCCGGGGCGATGCGGTGGACGCCGCTGAAATCTATCTCCCGCTCGTTCTCGGGCACCCGCCCGCCCGGATTGGTGAAATATATGCTGCCGTCGGAGTGGCACACCACGTCGTTGGGCCGGTTCAGGCGCTTGCCGTCCCACTGCTCGGCGATGGCGCTTATCGTGCCGTCATGCTCCCGGCGGCTCATTCTCCGGCCATCGCCCTCGCACATAATGAGGCGGCCCTCCAGGTCGAAGGTAAGGCCGTTGGAGCCGTTGCTTGGTTCCCGGTGGATTTCCGGTTCATTGCCGGCTGCCAGGCGGTAGATGGCGCCCGGTTCGCGCCGTACGTCCGTAAAAAGCCAGTAGCCGTCCGGGTGCCACAGGGGTCCCTCTGTGAATACAAACCCGGTGGCCAGGCGCTCGGCGGAGGTGGACTCAACGATGTCGCTCAGTTGCGTAGCCATATCAACCTCGTTCATGCGGCATTCACGCGGAGTTTGGAGCCAGGGTTACGGGGCGATGGGCGCCAGGTCACGCCGTCCGCGCCATGCGTTATCAGTCGGTCAGGTGCGACAGGTACTGTTCCACGTAGTCCATGCCGGCCAGGTCGCTGAAGGCGGTCATTAGCTGCCGGGTCACCGGTCCGGGCACCGCTCCCGACCCTATGGCGGCCCCGTTCATTCGCCCGATGGGGCAGATGCACAGGCTGGTGGAGGTGAGGAACGCCTCGTCCGCCGTATACGCGTCGTAGAGATCCAGGTCCGCCTCCGCGACGGGGAGGCCCAGCCCTGTCGCCAGGTCCAGCACCACTTCCCGGGTAATGCCCTCCAGCACGTAGCGGCCCTGGGGCGTGGAAACGGTCCCGTCCTTGACCAGGAAAATGTTGCTGCCCCGGCCCTCGGTCAGGTTGCCCGCCTCATCCAGCAGCACCGCCCAGGCGTTGGGGTCGGTGTCCCGCACCTCCAGGTCGCCCATGACCAGGTTCAGGTAATTGTGGGTCTTTGCCCGCGGGCTCAGAAAGCGGGGCGGGATGCGGGGCACGGAGGGCGTTACCGCACTGATGCCGTCCCGGTACAGGGGCGCGCGGCGGGCGAAGGGTATGGCGTGACTCTCAATCAGCACCGTGGGCTGCTCTCCGGCGCCCGGCTCAGTGGACTCAACGCCGCGGCTGATGCGCTGCATGACCCACATATCCTGGCCCGGCGGGAGCAGGGGATAGTTGTGGTTGACTACCTCCAACGACCATCGCTCCATCTCGGCCTTGTCCATCCCCGGGTCTATGCGCAGGTAGCGCAGGGAATTGTAGAGGCGGTCAATGTGCTCCTTCAGCTTGAAGGTACGGCCCCCGAAGGTGCGGGTGGCATCGAAGGCGGCATCGCCGTAAATGAACCCCCGGTCGCGGATGGGTATGCCCACCTCCCGCTCAGGCAGTAGCTTCCCGTTGAAGAAAACTATGTTCTCAAGGGGCGGCGGAACAGTGGACATAATCGGCCTCACGAAACAGCAAACTACATTAGGAAGAGCCGGCGCCCGCGGGTTCCATCCAATCGGTAAAGCTAACCGGCAAGGCGGCACTCTAACCGGCGGCGAAGTTCAGGCCCGACAGCTGAACCGTTACCAGGGCGAAATGCACATTGCTCCATCTCCCCTCTCCCCCTGGGAGAGGGGCCGGGGGTGAGGGCAGCCGCCTATCCCTGGCTAAACCTCATCAAGGCAAAATGCTCATCCCAATTTGAACCTGGTAGTTCAACCACTTTGGATTGACGGGTAACTATCGAAACTCGTCATTCTGGCCTGCGCCAGAATCCAGGAAGGTAGGCTTTGGACATCGTTCCTTACCTTCGGGACTTCTGGGTTCCGGCGGAGGCCGGAACGACGGAGAGAAACACTTTCGACTATCGTTTCAATGTTGTCGGACCACTAGCCCAAAGCCCATTGCCAAAGGACTGATGGGTAAACCGGAAGTCCGCTCATGGTGAGCCTGTCGAACCATGAACGGACGGCCCTTCGACAGGTTCAGGGTGAGCGGAAACACTATCCATCGTTTCAAATAAGTTGAACCACCGGTTGCGCTCCTACCGGGTACTCCCTTCTCTGCAACGAACGCCTGCCCTAATCTGCCCCCAGTTCCTGGGCCACCTGGCCGATAACCTGGTCCAGGGTGGACACTATCTGTTCCACCTCTCCCGGGGTGACGCACAGGGGGGGCATTACGTTCATCACGTCGCCGCCGCGCAGGAAGAGCCCGTTGTCGGCGAAGCCCTGAGTCAGGCGCGGGCCCAGGTCGGCGTCGGCGGGGAAATGTTCCTTGGTTTCCCGGTCCTTGACTATTTCCAGCCCGCACATCAGCCCCAGGCCGCGCACGTTGCCGATAATCCGGTGTTTTTCCTTCAGCTCTTCCAGTCCATCCAGCAGGTACCTGCCCATGCGGGCGGAGTTCTCCACCATCCCTTCCCGTTCCATAATCTCCAGGTTCTTCAGGGAGGCCGCCGCCGCCACCGGATGGCCGCCAAAGGTGATAACGTGCCGGAAGGCCGCCTTGGGGCCGCCCACGAAAGCGTCGGCAATGGGTTTGCGCAGAATGGCTCCTCCCATGGGGATGTAGCCGCTGGTGATGCCCTTGGCCACGGTCATCATGTCCGGCGTCACGCCCCAGTGGTCGCAGCCGAACATCTTGCCCGTGCGCCCGAAGCCGGTTATCACCTCATCGGCAATCAAAAGGCAACCGTACTTGTCGCACAACTCCCTCAGCAGGGGCCAGTAGTTGTCCGGGGGGACCACCGCTCCCATGGGGCTGGAAACGGGCTCGGCCACCACCGCGGCGATGGTCTCGGGCCCCTGGAATCTGATGATATTCTCGATGGCCTCAACGCTGCGCTGCCCGCATTCCTCGGGCGTGCTGCTGTTGAACTCGCAGTGGTAGAAGTTGGGCTGAGGAGCATGGAAGGACCCGGGCATCAGCGGTTCATAGTCCGTCTTGGGATATAGGAAGTTGCCGCCCAGGGCCAGCGCGCCAAAGGTTGCGCCGTGATAGGAGTCCTTGCGGCTGATGAACTTGGTGCGGTCCGGCTCGCCCACCCGCTTGAAGTAAGCCCTGGTCAGCTTCAACGCCGTTTCCACCGACTCGGACCCGCCACTGGTGAAGAAGCACCTGGACAGGTCGCCTGGCGTAATGGATGCGATCTTCTCGGAAAGGCGGACGGCCGGCTCGGTGGTGGTGCCCATGGGCATGTAGGTAATCTTGAGCATCTGCTCGTAGGCGGCGTCGGCGATTTCCGTCTGACCATATCCCACGTTCTTGAGCCAGAGGCCCGACATGGCATCAATATAGGTGTTGCCCAGGGCGTCGGTTACCTGGCAGCCCTTGCCTTCAACGAATATCTGGGGCTCGCCCTTTTCCGCCATGTCACTGGGTTCACGCAAGTACACCCAGAGGTTTTCCAGCGCGGTACGCTGAAGGTCTTTAACGCTGGTATCAGTGTGGGTAGCCATATAATCCTCCGGCAGTTGTTTCTGCGCTCAGCATCGTCATGGTCAATCAGACCGGTTAAACAGAAGCTACAGGTTAAGTGGGACGGGTACCGCGCCAGTTTAACATCGGCAACAGGCTTACCACAAACGGAGCCGGGTACCGGCCAGGGCAATCGCGTTTTGGGCTAGGCTATACGTCCAAGCAGGAGGTCATGTCGCCCTGAGCTTGCCGAAGGGCCTAAAATCCTACCCCCAAGCCAACTTTCGGGTCCGTAACCGGGCTCTGGGAAGGCTTTTGGATTCTTCACTGAGTTTACCCTGAGCAGGCTGAAGGGTTCAGAATGACAGTTTTGGCCGTTCAGGACGATAACTCGTTAAAACGCGCTTGCCCTGGACTACCGGCCAAGCCAAATACAAACCAAATCTCGGAAATCCCGTCATTGCCGCGCCGGCGGGAACCTGGACCCGAACCCGTCATTCCCGCGAAGGCGGGAACCTCGAGGGGCCGGAGTTCAGCGTCATGGCAAGGCAGGAATGACGGGTTAATGCACCAGCCATAATGTCAATATTGTTGGCCCGCTAAAGTCCGGTCGGCCATTTACTTGTGCCGGGGCGCCGACCCTTCCGGAGCCGCCGGGTCTTGGGCGCAGGTCCCGGCGCTCAGAGTTGACAATAACAATAGCGAGTGATAGAACATTATGACGCATAAGATAATGCATATCACAATACCTTGTACCGTGCCTGCCCATGCATACCAT
>DAOUIY010000054.1:0-54609 GCA_034423215.1 Dehalococcoidia bacterium | reverse complement strand
AAGGTTAGCGTTGGACATGGTTCCTTACCTTCAGGACTCCTGGGTTCCGGCCTTCGCCGGAACGACGGAGAGAAGCAATTTCACCCATCACTTCAAAGTGGTCAAACTACTAGTCATTCGGGCGGAAGCCGGAATCAGTGTGGGCAAAACTCTGCCCGAATATTTGGCGATAAGCGCGAGCGCCGCTCCAGCCGGGGAAGAACTTCGTGACCCTTCGTGACGCTTCGTGGATAGTTGTCATGCTAATTTGACGCATTCTTTCCCTAAATAATAGAATGGCCTTAATTTACTGGCATTTTCCCCACGGGAGAGGACTGATGCTGGACACCCACGTTGAACTGATTGCCCATTTGCTGCGCCGGGCCGGTTTCGGGGCCAACCGCGAGGAACTGGACGCCTACGCGGCCAGGGGTTACGAGGCCACCGTCGAGGAATTGCTCAATCCCAGGGACGAGCAGCGGCTCAGCGACTACCTGATCCGCCGCTTCCACCCGGAACTGTCGGGCATGATGGGCCCCCAGGCTCCCGGGGAAAACTGGCTCTACCGCATGGCCACCACCAACGCTCCCCTGCAGGAGAAGATGACCCTCTTCTGGCACGGCATCTTTGCCACCGGCTACAACAAGGTCATCCACGGCAAGGCCCTTTCCGACCAGACCCGCATGTTCCGCAAGCACGCCATGGGCGATTTCCGCACCCTGCTGCTGGAACTGTCCCGCGACCCGGCCATGATTATCTGGCTGGACAACCAGGACAACCACCGGGACGCCATCAACGAAAACTTCGGGCGCGAACTGCTGGAACTCTTCTCCATGGGCGTGGGCAACTATACCGAGCAGGACATCAAGGAGTGCGCCCGGGCCTTCACCGGCTGGACCATCGCCAACCTCCAGTACATGGAACTGCGCTCCCAGCGGGACTCCGACTGGCCCTATGGCCGCATTTCCTGGCACTTCGAGTTTCACCCCGAGGACCACGATGATGGCGAGAAGGAGTTCCTGGGGGAGCGGGGCAACTTCAACGGTGAGGACATCGTTGACATTATCTGCCGGCAGCCCGCCACGGCCCGGTTTATCGCCCGCCACCTGTACAGCTTCTTCGTAGCCGACGAGCCGCCCGTCCCCGAGTGGCCCTACACTCCTCCGGCCAACCAGCCGGCCATTGACACCCTGGTCCAGGCCTACTTCGACAACGACTACAACATCTGCGCCATGCTGCGCGTCCTTTTCAACTCCGATTTCTTCAAGGCGGAAGAGGCCCGCTACGCCAAGGTGAAGAGTCCCGTGGAACTGGTGGCCGGCGTCCTGAGGCTGACCGGCGAATTTGACCGGCCCCGCTACGAAATCCTGGAGCGGTTCAGCCAGGCCTCCTACATGGGGCAGATACTCAACAACCCGCCCAGCGTGGAGGGATGGCACACCGGCACCGACTGGCTCAACAGCGGCACCCTGGTGGAGCGGATCAATTTCGCCAGCAAGCAGATTGGCGACGCGACCAAGCCGGGGATTCAGGCCATGGTTGACCGCATCAGCGCCGAAATGACCGGCGCAACTTCACCCGAGCGGCTGGTGGACGCCTGCCTGGAAGCGGTGGGCGCGCTGGACGTGTCAGAGGATACCCGCCGGACGCTGGTGGACTTCTCCGCACGGGGCGCCGCCAGCGCCGGTGAGGGGCCGGACCGCCAGCACATCGCCGACGTGCTGCAAATGGTAGCGGCGACACAGGAGTTCCAGCGGGCTTAGCCCGCCCCCCTGAACCAAATCGGAAAGGTGGCACACCAATGACCACGCAAAGCGTCGAACCCCGACAAGCTCCGGTTCAAACCCCGCCGGAACCGGCTTGCCCGGAGTCTTACGGCCCCATAGTTCTCAGGCTGTCTCCCGTCCTGGAGTTGAGCGACGAACAGTTGCTGGAACTCTGTTCGTTAAACGATGACATACGCATCGAGCGCAACGCCCGGGGAGAATTGGAGCTTATGGCGCCTACCAGCGGCGATACCAGCAATCAGAACTTTGGCATCATCACTGATTTGGGAATTTGGGTCAGGACGGATGGTACAGGGGTGGGTTTTGAATCGAACGCCGGATTCACACTGCCCAATGGTGCAATGCGTTCTCCCGATGCTGCGTGGATATCAAAAGACCGCTGGGAAGCCTTGCCCAAAGAAGAAAGACGCAGGCATCCTCACATCTGCCCCGACTTTGTCATCGAGTTGCGTTCCGAGTCGGACCGGTTGAGCGCAGCCCGGGCCAAGATGGAAGAGTACATTGCCAACGGCGCCCGCCTGGGCTGGCTGATAGACCCGGTGGATTCAAGACATAGGGTTTACATCTACCGTCCTGATACTCCAGTAGAAATATTGGAAGCCCCGGAATCCATCTCTGGCGACCCGGAGTTGCCAGGCTTTACCCTGGATTTGACGCCTATCTGGTAGCCAGGTTTTGACCGGTACCGCCCGATAAACTTGAACCGAGGCTCAGCTATGACAACCGCACAACAAACCGACTTCCTGGTATATGACCGGGCCCTGGGCATGACCGTTATGGAGGGCAAGGGCTTCTACTACCCGGTGGATACGGTGGCGGGCAAGGACGACCGGCTCTACGTCATCAGCCGCAGCAAGGAGGAGACCGCCCGGGGCATCCGCGTTACCATGTGCGACCTGGACAGCGGCTATTACGGCAACTTTGGCGGCTATGGCTTTGACGGCGGCCAGTTTGTCTGGCCGGCCTGCGGGGCCGTGGACAGCCGGGGCCGGTTCTTTATCAGCGACGAACGGCTGCACCGCATCACCGCCTACGACGCTGGCGGCAACTACCTGTTCCACTGGGGCGAGGCGGGTTCCGGCGAAGGTCAACTGGACACCCCCTCGGGCCTGGCCTTCGACAGTCAGGACAATATCTACGTGGCCGACACCTACAACAACCGGGTGCAGAAATTCACCGCCGATGGCAGTTTTGTCCGTGCCATGGGGTCAGCAGGGCCCGGGGCGGTAAGCCTGCCCTGGGGTCTGGCCACCGACGGTCAGGACAATGTCTATGTGGCCGACTTCGGCAACGACTGCGTCAGGAAGTTCTTGCCCGACGGTGAGTTCCTGGCCTCTTTCGGGTCGCCGGGCCGGGGCGACGGCCAGTTCACCAAGCCCGCCTCCGTTGACGTGGATAAGGATGGCTACATCTACGTGGCCGACTGGGGCAACGAGCGGGTGCAGGTGCTGGACGCGAACGGCAACTTTGTCGGCAAGCTGCGGGGCGAGGCCACCGTCTCCGAGTGGGCCGCCAACTTCCTCAGCATCAACCAGGAGGAGGCCGCCGCCCGGGCCACCGCCAACCTGGAAATGGATATAGAATACGTGGTGGACGACCCCCACGAGGAATCTTCCCACATAGAGAAATACTTCTGGTGCCCGTCCTCGGTAAGGCTGGACAGCCGGGGCTACCTCTACGTTACCGAGACCAACCGCCACCGCATCCAGGTTTACCGCAGGGGACAATAACTGTTAAGCTGGGGCCACTACTTCAAGGCAAATGAGGCGGGTAGAATTCCCCTCAGAATCCCCAGGTACTTGCAGAAAAACGTTTTGCGCAAAGGAGTGGGCTGATGGTATCAACCAACAAGGAACGCAACCTGGTGGTAATCGAGTTGGTCGGGGGCAACGACGGGTTGAATACCGTGGTGCCCTACGGCAACGGCCTCTACTACGATAACCGGCCCGGCATCGGCATTGCCCAGCAGGACGTGCTGCCCATTGACGGCGATTATGGCTTCAATCCCAACATGCGTGAGGTCAAGAACCTGTGGGACCGGGGCGAACTGGCCATCATCAAGGGCATTGGCTATCCCCAGCCCAACCGCTCCCACTTCCGGTCCCGCGACATCTGGTACACCGCCGAGCCGGAAACCATCGGCAGCCAGGGCTGGCTGGGCGCCGCCATTCGCGACCTGGACCCCAGCGGCGAGAACGTCCTGACCGGCGTTAACTTCGGCCGCGGCCTGCCCCGGGCCTTCGTCTGCAAGGGCGTGCCTGTGGCCTCGGTGGGCAGCCTTGAGACCTACGGCCTGCTGCCCGACATTGACGACGAAAACGTCCGTCTGCACGCGCTGGACGCCCTGGGCCGCATGTACGGCCCGGACGGCGGCCGGGACATCGTGGCCCAGGCTCTCAGCGAAAACGGCGCCCAGGCCCTGATGGGCGCGGACATTCTCCGCACCGCCCCGGAGCTTTACTCCTCCAGTGTGGAGTACGCCGACAACCCCATCGCCAGCAGCCTCAAGGGCGCGGCCCAGGTGATGAGCGCCGGCCTGGGCACCCGCATCCTCTACGCCCAGCACGGCAGCTTCGACACCCACAGCAACGAACTGCAATCCCACGCCAAGCTGTGGCAGGACGTATCCGGGGCCATCGGCGACTTCACCGAGGACCTGAAGGAGCAAGGGCTGTGGGATGACACGCTGATTCTGGTGTGGTCCGAGTTCGGCCGGCGGGTGCATGACAACGGCACCGGCTGCGACCACGGTTCCGGCGGCGTGGCCTTTGTTCTGGGCGGCGCGGTCCAGGGCGGCCAGTACGGCCAGTACCCGTCCCTGCGGGAAGCCGACCTGTCCGAGGGAGACCTGGCCTACACCAACGACTTCCGCTCCACCTACTCCACCATCCTGGACCGGTGGCTGGGGCTGGACCCGGACCCCATAGTCCACGGCCAGTTCGAGCAGTTCGGTTTCTTGGCCCGCTAACAGCCCGCGCAAGTTGCGAAGAATAAACCGCCGGGCGCCGCTAAGTACGGCGCCCGGCGGTTTTTGACGTTCCTGACATTCATGGTTAGACAGGCTCACCATGAACGGACTTATCGTGACCAATGCCCTGAATCGTCATTCCTGCGAAGGCAGGAATCTTAACCCCGGCCTGTCGAGGTTCCCGCCTTCGCGGGAACGACGGTTGGGGGGGCGAAACATCACTTGAAAGTTGCGGGCGGTAGGGGCGCATGGCCATGCGCCCCTACATTGCATCAAGGAGCAAACCCGGGAGGCCGCTCGTGGTGAGCCTGTCGAACCATGAGCAAACGGCCCCTACGACAAGCTCAGGGTGATCGGGCTAATGATTGCTAAGCCACTGAATCGTCATTCCTGCGAAGGCAGGAATCTTAACCCCGGCCTGTCGAGGCTCCCGCCTCCGCGGGAACGACGGTTGGGGGAACCCAAGCAGCACTTGAAAGTTGCGGGCGGTAGGGGCGCATGGCCGTGCGCCCCTACATTGCCTCAAGGAGCAAACCCGGGAGGCCGCTCGTGGTGAGCCTGTCGAACCATGAGCAAACGGCCCCTTCGACAAGCTCAGGGTGGGCGGAAATACTGTCCATCAGGTCAAATAGAGGTTGAGCTGCTAATTCCAGTTAAGCAGGCCCATCCTGATGGCTGCCACCACTGCGTCCAGCTTGGTGGCGGCGTTGAGCTTGTGCCGCAGGTTTCGCACGTGGTTGCGAACGGTGTGGGGACTGATGCCCAGGGTTTGGGCAATCTGGGTAGTCTCCCGTCCGATGCTGACCAGGCGCAGCACTTCCATTTCCCGGGGGGTAAGCAGGTCCCGGTTGCCCAGGGATGGGGCGTCGGGGGTTATGGACGGCGCGGGGCCCGGACCGGGCATCACCGCCTCCCGCCTGGCGTAGTCCTCGCCGGGATGCACCCACTCCGCCGAGGCGTCGTCGTCCGCGAACATGTGCACCAGCAGAGGAGCGTCCTTGATCATGCCGGTGACAATCATGGGGGTAACCGTCACCCATTTCATGTCGCCCGAAGCGCAGAACATTCTCAGCCGGGCCGGGGCCGGCACCAGGCCGGCGCGGACGTACCGGATGGATGGACACCCGTGCTGGCATTCGGACGTAAACCCTCCCCCGCTAGTTCCGTGGTCCACCTCATAACACCGTTTGCCTACCACCTGGTCCGAGGTATATCCAAGAATACGCTCCGCGCTCCGGTTCCAGAACAGGATAGTCTGGTCCACCGACATCGCGTAGGCGCCAAAGGGAGCGGACTCCAGCAGCGTGAAAATAGTCTCTGGGGTCAATGAAACATACACCTCTGTGAGAATCACCCGCCCGCAAGAAGTGTGTGCAGGAAGTCTCCGTTGGGGAGATTCCGGCATCGGAGGGCCGGCTGATTCACGGATTCGTGGTCAAATGCACATGGATTGTAAAAAAACCTACTATCCGCCTTTGGTGCGGTCAATAACATATAATTACTATGCTGTTTTGCCCTGGCGGACCCTTCTTTTGTATTTGGCGCGCTTTTGCACCTTATTACTTCGGCTTGCAAAGGTACCCAGGCGGCGGCTGGCTGGCTGATACAATATTGCTATTATAGCAATAATCAACTATCGAATAACGATGTATAGCCCCAATCGGTTTTGGGTATTGTGGCGTTTTTTTCATCGCGCAGGGCATTCCGGGCGGCCCGGCATGGCCAGTTTACACCCCTTCCCGCCGGCTTCCTGGCCCCCTGCGCGGGGTTTTCGGCAACTGTTCAGAGTTAGAGAAGACCGGTTGCCCCCATACCCGTCATTCCTCCGCGGGAACGGCCCTTCGCAGAAATGACGGTAAATTTGACGGCACCCCCTAAGCTGTGTGGGTCTCCCCGGGCCGGGAGACGCCGCCGCGTCCCTCCGTTCGCAGGCCCGGTCACTGGCCCTGGCGCCGGTTACCGCCCAAAATGCCCCTTAAATGGCCTGGCCGGCAGTGTTCGCCGATTGGCCTTATGTTATACACTAACCACATCCTCAGTTGCGGAAGTTGTGATGTGTGGGGCCGGTCCCCGGGGCGCTTCAAGCCGGTGGGACCCGCCAAGCGTGTGTTGGGGGTGCTATGTCTCTCGAAAGTTTCCTCGAAAATCTGGCCGATCCGTCCGTTTCCCTGGCAAACTCTAACTTCATCGAGATTTCCGACCTTTCTCCGGCCGAGTTGGGCGTGTTTGCCCGCGCCTGGTTCCGGCTGTCCCGCGACCGGAAACGGGCCATCATCGCCGCCATGGTTGAACTGGCCGAGGACAGCGCCGACCTGGACTTTTGCACCATCTTCAAGATGTGCCTGAAGGACGACGACGAATGGGTGCTGGAGAAGGCCATAGACGGGCTGTGGGAATATGAAGACCGGTCGGTGCTGCCGGGCCTCATCCAGGTTCTGAACTCGGAAAAGAGCGCCGAGGTCCGGGCTGCCGCGGCTTCGGCCCTGGGCAAGTTTTCGCAGCTGGCCCAGGAGGGCAACCTGCTGGCCCGGGACGCCGGCAATGTCCACTCCAGCCTGATGGACGTGCTGCAGGACCCGGACGAGAATACCGACGTGCGCCGCCGCAGCCTGGAGGCCGTCGCCCCCTTCAACACCCCCGACATCCGCGACTTCGTTTGCTGGGCCTACCAGAGCGACGACATTGACCTCAAGTCCAGCGCCATCTTTGCCATGGGCCGCACCGGCGAGGTCAACTGGCTTCCCATGCTCATCAAGGAACTGGACAGCGTTGAGCCTTCATTGCGGTATGAGTCGGCCAACGCCTGCGGCGATCTGGGCGAGGAGGACATGGTCCCTCACCTGATTGGCCTGCTGGAAGACGACGACTACCAGGTTCAGATTGCGGGGCTGAACGCCCTGGGCAAAATAGGCGGGTCGTTGGCCAAGCGGGCCCTGCTGCGCTGCATCGAGGACGGCGACGCTTCTCTGGAAGACGCGGCCCGCAACGCCCTGGAAAACGTGGAATTCCTCGAAGACCCCATGGCCTTCACCGCGGACGCCTGATCCCTTGGCCCGGCAGACCTCGTTCCGGCTATCGCCCGAGCAGGCCCGGCGGCTGGCCGGCGCCCCGGTGGGCCACCTGGCGACCTCCGGCAATGCCGGGACGCCCCACGTCATTCCGGTGTGCTTTGTTTTGGAGCAGGGCAGCGAAGGGCCGGTCATCTACATCGTCCTGGACCAGAAGCCCAAGCGCGCCTCCCCCGCCCGGCTGCGCCGGGTCCGCAACATCCTGGAAAACCCTCAGGCGTCCCTGCTGGTGGACCACTACGAAGCCGACTGGACCAAACTCTGGTACATCCTCTTGACGGGAACCGCCCAACTGTTGGAGGCTGACTCGACCCGTCGTTCCCGCGAAGGCGGGAACCTCGGTGCCGCTCATCCTGAGCCTGTCGAAGGACGGGAACCAGCAGCCCCCGCTCATCCTGAGCCTGTCGAAGGACGCCATGCCATCCGGTTGCTGAGGCATAAATACCCCCAATACCGGGAAATGGACCTGGACGGCAACCCGGTCATCAAGGTAACCGTGCAGCGGGCCGTATCCTGGTCCTATACCCCCGAACCCGACGCCTGATTCCCTCCTGCGTGTTCCATGTGTGCTAAATTAACGCCATGAGTTGCGCGATGGCCTACACATGGGATACCGCGACCGTGGGAGATGCCGGACCGCCGGCGCTGCGGGAAGTGGCCGACACGGACATTGCCGACTACTGCGGCGCGGCCCGCTACGAGAACCTGGTTTACACCAACCAGCCTGCCGCCCGGGAAACGGGGCTGCCCGGCATCGTGGCTCCTCCGGCCATGATTCTGGCCTTCGCCCGGCCCCAACTGGCAGTAGTTGCCACCGCCAGGGGCTGCGCGCTGCCCGACAGCGTTTCCCTGAACCCGGTCGCCGTTGCCATCCGCTTCCAGGGAACGCTGGTAACCCCTGGCGACACCATAACGTCCCAGACCCGCCTGGCAGCCAAGGAAGAGCGGGCCGGCAACCGCTACCTCACCTTCACCATAACCGCCCACAACCAGAATGGGGAATTGGTGGCGGAGTATGACGTGGAGTATTGGTGGGAGGGGGTGGCAGGTCTATCGTAAGTCGTTCACTTACGAATGAAGCGCCAATAATCACATATCACCATTCGTGGGCATTGGTGTTTATTCGTGGATAAGAAAAGTTACCCTGAATTAAGTTGATTACAGGAGGAACACCACCATGGACGGCGTAACCGCAATCGCCAACGTACTCAAACTTGAGGGGGTGGACTTTATCGGCTGTATGCCCTCCAGTCCCCTCATCGAAGCCGCCGCCGTAGCCGGCATCCGGCCCATCGTCTTTCGCCAGGAGCGCACCGGCGTACACATGGCCGACGGCTTTTCCCGCATCAACAACGGCAAGCGCACCGGCATCTTCCTGATGCAGGCCGGCCCCGGCGCCGAGAACGCCTTTGGCGGCGTGGCCCAGGCCTACGCCGACTCGGTGCCTATCCTGCTGCTGCCGGCCGGCGCATCCCGCCACCGGCTGGGGATAGACCCGGTATTCAGTCCCACCCGCAGCTACGAGAGCATCACCAAGTGGGCCGCCCAGATTAACTACGCCGACCGGGTACCGGAACTGATGCGCCAGGCCTTCACCAGGCTGCGCTCCGGCAAGCCCGGCCCCGTACTGCTGGAAATCCCCGGCGACCTGATATCCGAAGACATCAGCGAGGAGCAGTTCGATTATTCCCCGCCCGAACCCATCCGCACCGCCGGCGACCCGGCGGCGGTGGCCCGGGCCGCCCGTGCCCTGCTGTCTGCCCAGCGGCCCGTCATCACCGCCGGCCAGGGCGTTCTCTACGCCGAGGCCACCGACCAACTGGTGGCTCTGGCCGAGTACCTCCAAATTCCCGTGATGACCACCCTGGAGGGCAAGAGCGCCTTCCCCGAAAACCATCCCCTGTCCCTGGGCATTGGCGGCTCCAGCCAGACGGGCCAGGTCCACCGTTTCCTCACCGGCGCGGATACGGTATTCGCCGTGGGCGCCAGCATGACCAGGAGCAACTTCACCGCACCCCTGCCCCCGGGCAAGGTCCTCATCCACACCACCAACTCCGACGGCGACATTAACAAGGACTATAAGGCCGACTACCCGGTGGTGGGCGATGCCGGGCTGGTGCTTGACCAGTTCATGGAGGAGTTGAAGCGGCAGACCGGCGGACAGGCGCGCCCCGCCGACCGGGAACTGCTGGATGAAATCAGGGCCTCCCGCCAGGAATGGCTGGACCAGTGGCTGCCCCGGCTTACCTCCGACGAGGTGCCCCTGAATCCCTACCGGGTTATCTGGGAGATTATGCACACGGTGAACCTGGACAACACCATCGTCACCCACGAATCGGGCAGCCCCCGGGAACAGGTGTCGCCCTTCTGGGAAGCCCGCGCCCCGCGCAGCTTCATCGGCTGGGGCAAGTCCACCCAGCTGGGCTACAGCCTGGGCCTGGCCATGGGCGCCAAGCTGGCCGCCCCGGAAAAGCTGGTAATCAACTTCATGGGCGATACCGCCTTCGGCATGGTTGGCCTGGACGTGGAAACGGCGGTGCGGGAGCGCATACCCATTACCACCGTGGTGCTGAACAACAACACCATGGCCATCTACCCCGACAGCCGGATGCCCACCGCCGTGGCCCGCTACAACACCAAGTACATGGGCGGCAACTTCGCCGACATGGCCCGTTCCATGGGCGCCTGGGCCGAGCGGGTCACCGAACCCGACCAGATTGCCCCGGCCATGCGCCGCGCCCAGGAACGCAACGAGGCCGGCGAGTTCGCCCTGCTGGAATACGTAACCAAGGAGGAGGGGGCCTACTCCAAGTACCAGTTTGTTTAACTCTCGCAGACCATGAAGAGGCCTTTGGGTTCAAGCGCAAGAGCTTTTGCGGGGCGAATGCGTTAGCGTATAGTTTACTGGTAACGAAAGGCAGGCCCCCCTGAGGAATCGTTCGAGTTCAGATTGGGGGGCGGCAGCACGGGAGGCGAGACCAAAGACAGGAGTGGCCTGAGAATTGTTTGCGGGTATATCAGCGCTGCCTGCGAGGGAGGAACCATATTCCCGGGGTTCTTCCTTGAGAGGTCTATTTGTGGTCTGTGATATGTCGAGGTATGGGTGTTCGTGGTTTACAGGCAGGTTATCAGACATTAGAATATTGATAATCTAGGCCCGCGTCTCAACGAAAAGCTAGTGGCTGGACCTTTAGGTGAGTTATGGAAGGACGCACTGGCGTTAAGGGCTGTCTTATCGCGACATTCAGGTTGATTGTTGCGGTTTCCCTGGCAGTGTCCTTGAATATGGCATTTTTCGTGGCGGCTCCGGGGGCCTTTGAACAGGCCGCTCTGACGCCTCGCCCCCTTTCTGCAGCCTATTTTTTGGAAAATCCCGAGTTGGACATTGACGACACAGATCCACCGGACACGGACAACGACGGAACGGATAGCGACGGGATAGACACTCCCACCCCCACGGACAACGACGGAACGGACAGCGACGGGATAGATACTCCCACTCCTACGGACAACGACGGAACGGACAGCGACGGGATAGACACTCCCACCCCCACGGACAACGACGGGACGGATAGCGACGGGATAGACACTCCCACTCCCACGGACAACGACGGGACGGATAGCGACGGGATAGACACCCCGACGCCGGACACACCCACACCGGACACCCCGACGCCGGACACGCCGACGCCGGATACACCCACGCCGGACACGCCGCAAACCACCGAAACTGCCGACTCCGGTTCTGACGAAAGCGGTGGAAGCTGACGTTTATGACCTCTACGCTGCCAACGGTACCCCTGTATCCCGTGATCAGCTTCCCTGATGACCCAGCGTTGCCAGGCCTGTCCATGCTCTTCGACTCCGAGTGGCTTTGGCTCACCTGCCAGGGAGAGTTTGGCTTGGCTGACACGGTCCCCGAGGCCATCAACATCCGGCAGTTCAGCCACAGCCAGGGAAGGAGAGCCCTGGTCAGCTATGTTGTGGACTGGCCCGAGGAAGAGTATCTGCCCTCGGAGCACTTTGTAGCGCAGCTGGAACGGGGTAAGGCTATAGAGCTGTTCCAGTTTCCCAACGACAACAGGTTGCCGGGGTTAAAGGAGGCCGCGAACCCGGAAGGCGCCCTCAGGCTGCTGAACAAATACGTGCTAGCCATCGGGGCCCGCCGGGCGCGGGTTGAAGTAATCAGGTACAGGCCAGGCAGCCGAGCAGTCTTGCGGCACCGGGTGGGGAGGGCAGCTTTCTACGCGAAAGTAATTCGGCCCGATAGACTACCGAGTTTCCTCGGGGCGTGGGACATGGTAGGCGGCTCATCCTTTGTCGCTCCCCGAATCGCTGGGCACTGGAACGAAGGCGGCGTGACCTGGATGTCGGAGATTCCCGGCAAGAACCTGCGCACGTACATACGCAGAGGCTACCAACCGGATCCGGAACCATTGTTCCGGGGGCTGGAGTCTCTCTGGGCCAGTGATGGCAGCGGTGACAGCGGGACCGCATTCGACCTTCCGGGCGCCTATCGAATGGCCCTGTCTGCGTTGCGGCATGCAGGCCAGGATTTTCCCGAAATATCGAACAAGATCAATGAGATTGCCAGTGTTCTGGACCCATTTGTCGAGTCCTGGCTGCCGGGTCCGCTCGCCCACAACGACTTCTATGACGATCAACTGATAGTGACGCCGGATGGTCGAATGGCGCTGGTTGACTTCGAGGAGATTGGGCCTGGCGATCCTCTCCTGGATGTGGGCAATTTTCTGGCGCACCTCAGTTGGGCTTCCGTCTTCGGAAGAGATAATAGCCGGGTTGCTGCTGGCGAATACTACGAAATGTTGCTTGGAGCCGCGCTTGACCGTTACTGCTGGGACCGGCAGGAGTTGGCCCTCAGGGAGGCGGTCTGCCTGTTCAGGATCAGCACTAACACAGTCCGCCAAATCAGGGAAGACTGGTCCACGCGGCTGAGATCTGCCTTGTCCCTGGTGTCCGGGAAGTTGGAATAGTTCACGGGATTGCGACCCCCTGAGTTTTTCCCACTGACAGTTGCCCGTTGCGCCGGCGGTACTTCCCGAATAACAATGTCCGAAAAGACAGGATTGGGAAGGAACCTATGGTCGCAACGATTACGCCGGATGTAGAAAATGCTCACCTGGGCGCCGGGTGGGCGCCCGCCTACCAGCCCAAGATTCGCGACATGCCCCAGGGCGAGCGGCCCCGGGAGCGGCTGAGAGACTACGGGCCCCGCTACCTCAGCAACGCCGAGCTTATCGCCATCCTGCTGCGTACCGGCATCCGGGGAGAGAACGTGCTGGCCATGTCCAACCGCCTGCTCAGCCGCTTTGGCGGGCTGGACGGCCTGGGCCGCGCCAACTTCGCCGAGCTATGCGCCGAGCGGGGCCTCAGCGAGGCCAAGGCCTGCCAGTTGCAGGCTTCCCTGGAGTTGGGCCGTCGCTTCATCTCCCTGGCGCCCCAGGACCGGGCGACTATCAACTCGCCCCAGGACGTGGCCAACCTGCTCCAGGCCGAGATGGCAACCCTGGAGCAGGAACACCTGAAAGTCCTGCTGCTCAACACCAGGAACCAGGTACTCAACACGGTAGAAGTGTACGTGGGCAACGTCAACAGTTCCATCGTGCGGCCCTCGGAGGTGTTCCGGCCGGCGGTGCGGGACAACGCTCCGTCAATAATTGTGGTCCACAACCACCCCTCCGGCGACCCCACCCCCAGCCCGGAGGACGTATCCATAACCCGGGACCTGGTTTCCGCCGGCAAGCTGCTGGGCATAGACCTGCTGGACCACCTGGTAATCGGCAGTGGCGGGCGTTACGTCAGTCTGAATGAACGCCGGCTGGGGTTTGAGTAGAACCTGTTTCAACATCCCTTCCTCCTTGATGGGGGTGGGTAGCGTTTCCGTTCACCCTGAGCTTGTCGAAGGGCCGTTCGTTCGCAGATTGACAATTTCATGGTTCGAAAGGCTCGCCGTGAGCGGGCTCGTGTGCCTGCCCATCAATGCAGAGGCGGCAGAATACCAGCCGCATCGGAAAGAAACCCCGCTCATATTCGGCTCCTGCTCTGCATCGCCGCTGGGAAAGCCAACCCCACTTCAAGGCCAATGGACTGGCACAACGATAAAATTATGACCATGGTCGTGACTATGGTAATATAATTCTGCAACCAGCAGAGCAAGGTGACAGAATGACCTTCACCAATAGCGCCCACCACGGCGTCCGTACTGTCAAGGCTTCAGAGTTCAAGGCTACGTGCCTGAAGCTGATGGATGAGGTGGCGGAAAACGGCGAGGAGATTGTAATTACCAAGAATGGCCGCCCAACGGCGAGGCTGGTGGCCTACCGGGAGAAACCCCGGACCCTCTACGGCATTGACCGGGGCAAGCTCGAAATAGTTGGCGACGTCGTTTCTCCCCTGGACTCCGATTGGGAAGCTGACTCTCATCCTGACCGGGCGCTGAACCCGTGATTGTGCTGGACACCCACGTATTGTTATGGTTGAGGGCCGGCGACTCCAGGCTGGGCCCAGGGGCGCAGGCTGAAATCCAGCGCGCCTGGGAATCGGATGAGTTGGGGCTGTCCGCAATTTCCTTCTGGGAAATAGCGATGCTCCGGGAAAAAGGCCGCATACGGCATCCGGAGAACCTGGGCCGGTGGAGACAGCAACAATTGGACCAGGGCCTTCGGGAAATTCCGGTGGACGGCGGAATAGGGATTCGCGCCAGCGGCCTCAAGGCTTTTCATCCCGACCCCGCTGACCGTATCATTGTTGCCACCGCACTGGACGGTCACGTACTGGTTACCGCCGATGACCGCATTCTGGCCTGGAACGGAGACCTGGAAAGGGTGGATGCCAGGAACTAGCTCCAGCTATAGCCGACGTCCATGACACCGAACCTGGCCGCAGGAAAATTGTCAGCGATTGGGCCAGGACTAAAACAATCAGAGGAGAGCGGCCATGTCCTACTTCAAGCACGTCGAGGGAAGAGAAACCAAGGAACTGGCGGACGGCGCCCGCACCCGCACCTACTGGGGCGACAATATGCTCCTGTCCCTGGTGGAGATTGACGCCAACTCCCTGGTGCCCCTGCACACCCACCCCCACGAGCAGGGCGGCATAGTGGTGGAAGGCGAAATGGAAATGGGCATCGGCGGCGAGGTAAAGGTGCTGCAGGTGGGGGATATGTACATCATCCCCGGAGGGGTTGAGCACTACGCCAAGGGCCTCGACAAGCCCTGCAAAGCCCTTGACGTTTTCAGCCCCGTAAGGGAAGAGTTCAAGTATTAGGGAACCTTCGAATGAAATGTTGGAGCTTTTATCTTGGTGGTCATTCCGACGAAAGACGGATTCCGGCTCGCCGGGTTTCCGTGTTCCAATCTGTGCCGGAAGGAGCATGGCCAGGGGTTTTCCAACAGGCTCCATTGACCTGCCTGGGGCATAAGGATAAAGTTCCTTGCGATGGTTGCCCGCAAAATCTTATCGCCCAGGAAGTTGAGCTTTGAGTTCTACGCAAATGAGTATGCTCGACGATACTCCTGTGTCAGACAGTCCGGCCAAAAGCAGAGTAGTCCGCAATGGCGCTCCAACCAACGATTTGGTGCTGAGCGCGTACGCGCTCAGCAATTCTGACGTATTTTCCAAGATACTCGAACTTTATGTGCCGGTCGGGAGTGTGGTGGCGGACGTAACCTTTGGAAAGGGCGCTTTCTGGAAAACGGTGCCGGATGGTCACTATCAGCTTCTGGCTACCGACCTTCTGGATGGAGTGGACTGCAGGGAGTTGCCGTACTCTAACGGAACAATTGATTGTGTCGTGTTAGATCCTCCATACATGCACTCGCCAGGGGGTACTGCCCACTCGTCTCATTCACAGTTTGAAGACCACTACCGGAACAATGCCGCGGGGAACGCCACTTCCAGCAAGTATCACCAGGCAGTGCTGGACCTGTATTTTTCCGCAGGCCAGGAAGCCTTACGGGTCCTGCGGGAACGCGGGGTGCTGATTGTCAAGTGTCAGGACGAGGTTTGTGCCAATCGTCAACGGTTTACTCACGTGGAGATTATGGAGGAGTACGCCAGGCTGGGCTTCATTGCTGAAGACCTGTTCGTAGTAATTCGTAACAATCGCCCCGGTGTAAGCAGAACAATTAGGCAAATACACGCGCGCAAGAATCACTCTTACTTCATCGTATTCTGGAAAAAGGGAGAGGGTAGCGGAATATGGAACCCGGGTTAGATCCGGTGGCGCTGTTGCTGGAAGTTATCAGGGAGAACTCTCCCACGTCTGTTTGGACCGATGCTCCCCTGGAACGCTTCAGAAGAGTGGAAAATACCAACCGGGGCGATATAGGCGAAGAATTTCTGGCCCGATTCTTGAATCTTTCGGGATTTTCGGCCCGGAAAAGCGAAATTCGCTCGGAACGCCAGGATATGTTCATTGAAAACCGGCGGTTCGAAGTGAAGACCGCTTCTCTGGGGGCGAATGGCACCTTCCAGTTTAATCACATCCGGCTGGACAGGGACTATCGTTACCTGCTCTGTCTCGGGGTTTGTCCCGACGCTATTGTCTTCAACGTATGGAGAAAGGGAGATCTCGCCGAAGGGGAGGCTGGGCGCCTGGTCCGTATGGCCGAAGGGCAGAGCATAACCTTCAAGCTCACCAAGCGGTTAGCCGAAATGCTACCCATTGGAGACCTGCCGAACTGGATTACCGGCGAATTCGGAAATTCCCAGGTCTAGGCAGAGCAACTCTGTATAACGCGGCTATGGAGACAAAAGAGTAACGGCACTCTCAATATACGATGCCGCTGCACTCCCCCGCCTAATACCCCACCGCGCAACCGTCCTTTCTCGGTTCCGAGCCGGCCCACAGCACCCCCGTTTCCGGGTTGCGCTGGATTACCTGCCCGCCGCCCATGCCTACCCGGGCGTGGCCGCGGATCATCTGCAACTGGTGGCCCATTTTCTGCAGGCCGCCTATGACGTCGGGGGAAAGCTCCTCCTCTATCAGCACCGTATCCCCTATCACCTGGAAGCGCAGGGCATTGAGAGCCGCCTGCGGGTCCATTCCGTAGTCCACCATGTTGGTCATCACCTGCAGGTGCCCCTGGGGCTGCATGAAGCCGCCCATCACGCCGTAGCACAGGTACAGCTCGCCGCCCCTGGTAGCCATGGCCGGAATTATGGTGTGGTAGGGCCGCTGGCCCGGCGTCAGCGCGTTGGGGTGGTCCGGGTCCAGCGAGAAGAGCGCCGCCCGGTTTTGCAGCACTATCCCCGTATCGGGCACCACCAGACCGCTGCCGAAGTTAATGTAAACGCTGTTGATGAAGGAGCAGGCGTTGCCCTGGCCGTCCACCACCGAAACGTACACCGTGTCGCCCTGGCCTCTGGGCCCAAAGCCGGTTATGTCTCCGTGCGGGGCGTAGCGCATGGCCCGCTCCGGGTCAATAAGCCGCCGGCGGCCGGCGGCGTACTCCTTGGACAGCAACTCGCTGGCAGGCACGTCGGCCATGCGTGGGTCGGCCACGTAGCGGTAGGCGTCGGCGAAGGCCAACCGCATGGCCTCGATGAGGTGGTGGTAGCGGCTTACGCCCTGGGGTTCCATCCTGGCTATGTCGAAGCCCTCGGCTATGTTCAGGGCCTCCAGGGCGGCGATGCCCTGGCCGTTGGGCGGGCATTCCCAGCAGGTGACTCCCCGGTAGTCGGTGGAAATGGCCTCGTCCCAGTCGGAGGTGTGGGCCGCCAGGTCCTCCGTGGAAATCCATCCTCCCAGGTCCTGCACGTAGCTGGCAATCTTCTCGGCGATGGGGCCATGGTAGAAAGCCTTCGAGCCGCCCTCGGCCACCGCCCGCAACGTCTTCGCCAGGGTGGGCAGCTTTATCACCTCCCCCTGGCGGGGCGGACGTCCATTGAGCAGCATCTCCTGTCCCGAGGGTTGGGCGGACAGCCGCGGCCCCTGGCCCGACCACTGGTATGCGATGTAGTCGGAGACGGGGAATCCCTCCTCGGCGTAGCGTATGGCCGGTTTCAACGCCTCGGACAGGGGCATGGAGCCGTGTTCGTTGATGATGGTCTCCCAACCGTGGACGGTGCCCGGCACCGATACGGAAAAGACCCCCTCATGGGGCATCTGCCGGTGTCCGGCGGCGCGCAGCTGTTCCAGGGACGCCGCGCCCGGAGCCCGTCCCGACCCGTTCAGGGCGTGGACTTTTTTCTCCCTGTCGTCCCAGATGAGGGCGAACATGTCGCCGCCCACCCCGGTGGACTCCGGCTCAACCACGTTGAGGGCGGCGGCGGCAGCCACGGCGGCGTCCACGGCATTGCCTCCGTTGATCAAGGTTTGCAAGCCGGCCTGCGCTGCCAGGGGCTGGCTGGTGGCGACCATGCCGTTAAGGGCCAGCACCGCTGACCGTCTCGAATCAAAGAACATTTCTAACTCCTTTGCGCCCGCTCCCCCCAAGTCCGGGGGCGAGGGCGTCCCGACGGCCCATTCTATCATTAAATATATGGTAAGATACGCCAGCTATATTTAAGATTCAGGAGGTATCAATCATGGCGGCAGATGTTGGATCGGCAGCCCCCGAGTTTTCCCTGTATGACACGGACCGGAACGTCCGTACCCTGGGCGAGTTCCGGGGCAAGACGGTGATACTGGCCTTCTTCCCGGGGGCATTTACCGGCGTATGCACCACCGAGGCCTGCACCCTGCGGGATTCGGTGGCGGACCTGAACGGCTTGAACGCCCAGGTTGTCGGCATCACCGTGGACCCGCCCTTCTCCCAGAAGGCTTGGTCAGACGCCAACAGCGTCAACTATCCCTTCCTCAGCGACTTCAACCGGGAGGCGGTCAATGCCTACGGGGTGGCCCTGCCCAACCTGGCCGGCATGGAGGGCTACGTGGCGGCTAACCGGGCCGTTTTCGTGGTGGACGGCGAGGGTGTGGTGCGCTACCGGTGGGACGCGCCCGCCCCGGTAAATGAGCCGGACTACGCCGAAGTAAGGGCGGCAGTAGCGGCCTGCGCCTGATACCAAGGGAGACACCGGTTCCTTTGAGCTAATGGATAACACTTCCGCTCACCCTGAGCCTGTCGAAGGGTCGCCCGTTTGTAATTTGAAAAGGTGATGGTTCGACAAGCTCACCACGAGCGGGCCCCCGGTTAGTTCATTGACGCAATGTAGGGGCGCATGGCCATGCGCCCCTACGGCTTGGGAACTCCGAAAAGCTGCCTGGCCCGGCCCAGCCCGTCGTTCCCGCGGCGGAGTCTCCGAACGCCCCAACCCGTCGTTCCCACGCCGGAATCTCCGAACGCCCCAACCCGTCATTCCCGCGGCGGAATCTCCGAACACCCCAACCCGTCATTCCCGCGGCGGAGTCTCCGAATACCCCAACCCGTCGTTCCCACGGCGGAATCTCCGAACGCCCCAACCCGTCGTTCCCGCGAAGGCGGGAACCTCGATCGGCTGGAGCTTAGATTCCTGCCTACGCAGGAATTACGGGTTAGTCCATCAGCCATCAATCCAAAACGGTTGACCAACTATTCCTGCGGAATCAACGGCATTACCTCCCGCGAGAACTGCTCCATGGCCTCTCTCTGGCCCTCCACGCTGTCGGCGGGAAAGCCCAGGATGAAATTCTGAACGCCCAGGTCCTGGTACTGGCGCAGGTCGGCGGCCACCTGCTCCGGCGCACCGTGCATCATCCGGCGGGCGGGGCCCACGCTGCGGTCAAACGCCACGTCGGTACTGAAGCAGGGCGTAACGGCATCCTCGGGCCGGCCCGCGCGCACGGTCAGGCGGCGCAGTTGGGCAATCTTGCCCGCCAGTTCCTCCGGCTCCAGGACGGCCGGAGGGCGCAGTCCGATGGGCATCCAGCCATCGCCCAACTCTGCGGCCCGCCGCAGGGCCGGCCCGGTGTGGCCGCCAATCCAGATGGGCGGATGGGGCTGCTGCACCGGCTTGGGCAGGAAGCCGGCGCCCGAGGTCTGGAAGAAGCGGCCTTCAAACTCCGGGTTCTCTTCGGTCCACAACTCCTTGAACAGGCGCAGGTACTCGTTGGTCACCGCGCCCCGGTCGGCAAAGTTGTCCAGTCCCAGCGCCTGGAACTCCTCTTCCATCCAGCCCACGCCGATGCCCAGCGTCACCCGCCCCTCGGACAGGGTGTCCAGGGTGGCGATCATCTTGGCCGTCAGCACCGGGTTGCGGTAGGGGATGATGAGTACGTGGGTGCCCAGCCGCAGCCGATGGGTGCAGCCGGCCAGGAAGTTCAGGGTGGAGAGGGGGTCGTAGTAGGGCTGGTCTGGACTGAACACCGGCGTCCCGTCGGGCGAGTAGGGGTAGAAGGAGTCCACCTGCCGGGGCAGAATTATGTGGTCGCTGACCCAGGCGGAGTCGAACCCCAGGTCTTCGGCCCGCTGGGCCAGGGAACGGAGGGCCTGGGGACTGGCCATGGGCCCCCGGCTGGGCAGGGAGCATCCAAAGGTTACGGGCATGGGGCCACCTCTTTGCAATTAGGAGTTAAGAGTTAAGAATTTGGATAAACGGGCTTGGCGGACCGCTTTTCCGGGTAAAGGTCAACATTTATGAAGTCCTTCTCCCCTTCACCCATTTGGCTTATGCCGGTTATCTTGAATCCCAGGATGTTGCCAGAAGAGTCAATCAGGGCCTTTACCCGGTCGTCGCCGGTGGATGCGTAATGGCCGTCTCCGTCGCCCCAGCGAACTTCAATGCAGTCGCCGGAGTCATCGGCCTGAAAGAAAATACCGTCGGTCGCGCCGGCGCCACAGTATTCCGGCAGCGTCACATACGGCGAACCTATCGGCTTGTCATGCAGTGCCTTCCAGTTTTTTTCGTCAACCGCCACTTGTTGTAGGCTGTAGGTAAGCGACTGTCCTTTAAGGTGGCGGATGCCGGTAAGCATAAAGCCCAATACGTTCCCTTCCTGGTCCATATTCACGTCCAGACGGTCATCTTTTGTGGGCTCGAAACAACCGCACTCCCTGCGCCAGATTACTTCCAGCCATGGTGCAGCATTGTCGTACCAGACATTTATGGGTTCAATCTTGTCCATATTTGATCATTCCCCTTAATACGGCTGGCGACATGAGCAGTCATGATGAATGCGTCGTCGTCAAAAACCCTGACCGTAACGCATATACGCTGGTCTCCTATTGGCAAGCCGTAGAAACGCCTATAATATAATTGCACTTCTCCCAAGTTTTCCGGGTCCCAATAGATTTCGTCAGGGTCGAGCAGGGTTTCACCGATGGTATATTCCAACAAGACCATATCTCGATGGTGTTCAGTAATATGTCCCCACCGCTCTTCGGGAAAACGTATCCTCCTGCCTTCATAATCTGTCAACAAGGCCCGCATGCAGATTAATAATACCCTACGGGGCCAGTAGCGTGAACGGGTAAACCGGCACGTTCCGCAATGCCCAGAAGGCGATTACTGTTGCCAGCAAACCCCATATCAACGTGGGATGCACGAAGACCGTTGGCAGTCTCCTGCCCCAGGCGGTCAGCAGCAGGGCCGACAGGAAGGCATACCCGATGATGGGCAATGTCAGCATCGAAAAAGGGTTGTAGCCAAGGGCCGACAGCACATCGCCACGCAGCAATTGGTGCATGCCCCTCAGTGTGCCGCAACCGGGACAATGCAGGCCGGTCAGGGAGTAGAACAAGCAGGGCGGATAGAACCCCGCCTCTTCCGGGTTGCGGGCGTAAACCAGCGCCAGGCACGGCAGCATGGCCAGGCCCAGCAGGGCGTAACGCCAGCGCCACAGGGGCAGGTCCGGCCCGAGCAAAAGCCGGGTACCGCTTTGAAAAAACACCGGCCTAGAAATCCCCACCGAAGCTTACCATCAAGCCGAAGAGGAACAGCATATAAACTATGGCGACGGCCAGCCCCACCCCGAAGGAAACCCAGCACCAGATTTTGGCGTTATTGGACAACCTCTGAGCCTCCGCATAATCGCCGGAGGCCACCTTGCCGTTAACCTGGGCGGCGAAAACTATGGCTACGATTCCTGCCGGCAGGCAGCAAAAGATCGTAACCAGAATGGCCTGGACCAGGTAGTTGGGCACGTTAACCGCCGTGCCATAGCCTGGTTGGTCCGGCGGCATACCCGGAACATGGTTGGGGCCTCCCGCCGATTGGTCAAGCGTTGTGCCGCAGTTGTCGCAAAAGCGGGCGTCGGGGGCGGCCTCTCGACCGCAAGTTGGGCAGAACATCCTGGAATCCCTCGGGTTAGTGTTGGCCTAACGTGATTGGTCCTCCCGGCTCTTTCTGACCACATACGTCCCCGCAATATGGTCGTGCCAGCCGCGCTTCTCCTTGTCCCACGCCACCCACAGGTAGCCCAGGCCCAGGGCAATGCCTGACAGAAACTTGCCGACTACCTCCCGCAGCAGGACGGCGCCAATGCCGGGGATATTCCCCTGGCTGTCCACCACCTGAATGCCAAGAATCATCTTGCCGACGGTCTGGCCGCGCCAGGCGATCATAATCACCGCATAGCCGAAGCCAATCAAAGCATTCAGCAACGTGGTGAATAGCGAATCTCCCAGGACCGCAGACACGATAAGGTTAACGACGCCCAGCAGAATCACGTCTATAACCAGGGCGGCCAGTCGTATCCAGAAACCCATGTACTCAACGGCCTGGGCCCCCTGCTCGAAATACGGCATCCCCGGCGCATAGCTGGGGCCTCCCGCCTGTTGGTCAAGCACCGCGCCGCAGTTGTCGCAAAAGCGGGCTTCAGGGTCGGATTCGCGGCCGCAGGTGCTGCAGTAAACGGGGTAATCGTCGTGGTCGTAGGGGTGGGCCATGGGTTCCTCCTGCCGGAATTGGCGTAGAATCTAGCGGCGGTTGCCTCTGGCGGCTGCGTTCAGGTCCCGCTGCACCAGGAACCAGACCGCCGGGGCAAATACGATCCAGAGAATAAAGATGGCAATGCCCGGGTACTTGCGGTTAATGAACCGTTCATACTGGTTCCCTTGGTGCCAGTACGCGAAGAGGTTGGCAATGGGTATTATGTATAGAATGGTCCACAAGCAGCCGCCCCCGTCTTCGTTGCCATTGGCCTTGTAGAGTTCCTCCAGGGTAACGAAGAACCAGTAAATGTTATACAGCGACAGGGTTATTATGAACAGCAGCACCTGAACCCACATGTTGCGGTACTTTATGTGATCGGTGCGTAGCGGCCCGCCATTTTCTCCGCCGCTTTCCACGGACGCGGCTTGGGCCAGCCCCGGATTGGCCGCGCCGCATTCCTGGCAAAAGCGGACGGTGGCTTCCATTACTGCCCCGCAGCTATAGCAGAAAATCGTTTGTGGCCCTCCCGGGCCGTCCACATTAGCCATCGCCTACCCCCTTCTGAACCTCACCCCATGTACTGGGAGCCTGCGGCTCGGTTAAGGTCCCGCTGCACCAGGAACCAGACCGCCGGAAAGAACAGGAGCCACAGAATGAAGATTAGTATCCTGGGATACTTCTCGCGTACAAACTCCGAGTATTCGCCGGCATAGTGCCAGAACGTGAAAAAGTCCAGCAAGGGGATGCAGAAGAGGATGGTCCACCGCCAGTGGCCTACCTCGGGTTCCCGGCGATTGGCCCGGTGAAGTTCGCCCAGGGTGACGTGAAACCAGTAAATCCCGTAAATGCCCAGGGTAACAACCACGAGAAGGGGCTGCAGGAACATATTCCGGCGCTTGATGTGGCCGTAGCTGAACATGGCATTCCTCACCAGGCGAGAGGCGGCACTGGCAGGGGAGGATGAGAAGTCTCTACAGGTGTTGGCTTACCTTACCAGCAACAGTGGACTCCCACAAGACCAGCAACAGTGGACTCCCACAAGTACGCATCGTAGGGCAAAGTGCTCCTGCCAACGGGGGCCTTTCCCGGCATCTGCGCGGACCGGAAATGCCTTGCGCCAGTCATTGCCACGCCCATGCGCCGTACCTGCTGCTCCTTCGTGTAAAATGAAGACCATCATAGGACAACCGACTCTCTTGGGATTATCCACTTGGCATCTCCACAAACACGCGACTCCGGCGACGCCCCCCTTGCCATTGAAGTCCTGGGACTGCAAAAGGGCTACGGCGACCTGCCCGTGCTGTGGGACCTGGACCTCTCCCTGGGATGGGGGGAGTTCCTGGTGCTGTTTGGCTCTAACGGCTCCGGCAAGACCACCCTGCTACGGGTGCTGTCAGGGCAGGCCCGCCCCGACCAGGGCGCGGTAAGCCTGGCCGGCTATGACCTGAAGCGGCAGCCCCGCGCCGCCCGCCGGCAGGTGGGCGTAGTTTCCCATAGCGGCTTTCTCTACGACGACCTGACCTGCGCCGAGAACCTGGCCTTTTACGGCAGGCTGTATTCGGTTTCGGACTTGAAGAGTCGGGTTGCCGAGGCTCTGGGTCGGGTTGGCCTGTCCCAGCGGGCGGACCGCCGGGTGCGCAGCCTGTCCCATGGAATGCAGAAGCGGCTGTCCATCGCCCGGGCTATCCTGCACCACCCCTCCGTGCTGCTGCTGGACGAACCGGAGTCGGGGCTGGACCGGCAATCGGTGACCGCCCTGGCGGAGCTGCTGAAAGAATGGACCGAGTCGGGCCGGTCGGTGGTTATGACCACCCACAATGTGGACCTGGGCCTGGCATGGGGAAGCAGGCTGGCGGTACTATCCGGCGGCAAACTGGACTTTGACGGGGTGGGGGACTATTTGGGGGTTGGGGAGATAAATTAATCGACCCTTTTCTTCCGAAAACGGTAATTCTCCCAATCGCCGTTAGACGCAGAACGCATTTGCTCCGGATATACCGTGGCAATTGCCACGGTATATCCTTCCGACATCAGAAATTCCACTTCAAAGCACTCACCGCCACCTTGCACGTACACGATTACACCTACATCTCCTGGCACCAAACCACCTTCAATTACGCCCTCCTTTAGCAGCGGGCTGTACTCGGGTATGTCCCACGTGTTCTTAAGAGGAATAGCGGAAGTAAGTGTGACAGTATCCAATTCTTGAAACATAGCGGCCATTTACCTGAAGCGCTGCCTTCTAGCCGTGATTAATCTAGGGGAATCGGTGCCGTGGTCAATTTGCCAGACGGTTCTCACGAATGGCCTGCGCCCGTCCGGAGTGTTCATTTGACCAATGATAACATACTGGATTCCGTACGATGTTTCCTTTATCTCCGTTGCCCGGTTGTTTTGTCCTACATTTCGCAGTGCATCGGCGAATCTCTCCCACTCATCCGACCGAAAGCCAAAACCTCGGAAGTACCTGGCTTTGCTTTCTCCGTCGGTATGAGTGAGAGACAGCAAATACTCCGTAATCTTCCTTTCTTCAATCACCGCCCTATCCGCGTTTGGCAAGTACAAGGTCAATCCTCTGGTCATGGGGTGCGCCGCCCATTATCGCACACGCGCCGGCCTGCCCTTTGGTACAATTGCCGCGACTTTTGATTCACTCGGTCAAGGTGCCAATTGCGTTTTCTCCGGCCCATGGCGGCCCTGGTTTGGAAGGACCTGCTGCTGGAACTGCGTTCCAGGGATATAGTCGTATCCGCCCTGGTGTTCGGCTTCCTCGTGGTGGTCGTTTTCAACTTTGCGTTGAAGGTCAGCGCGGAGCGGGTTGCCGAACTGGCCCCCGGCATCCTGTGGGTGGCCTTCGCTTTCGCCGGTACGCTGGCCATGACCAGGGCCTTTGTGCGCGAGCGGGAGCAGGGCGGCTTTGAAGGGCTGCTGCTGGCTCCCATAAGCCGCGACGCGATTTTTCTGGGCAAGGTTGCCGTCAGCTTTCTGTTCATGCTGGTTATCGAAGTTGCCCTGCTGCCCGTATTCGCCGTGCTGCTGCACTTCACCGCCTTTACCCTTACCCTGGGAGCGGCGATCCTGCTGGCCACCCTGGGCTTTGCCACCGTGGGCACCCTCTTCTCCGCCATTGCGGTGCAGACCAGGTCCCGGGAGGTAATGCTGCCCGTCCTCTTCTTTCCCATTATCCTTCCGGTACTCATCGGCGCGGTGGAGGTGTCGGGAGCCGCGGTGGGCGGCGGGCCCGAGACCGGCATAGTTACCAGGTGGCTTCCCCTGCTGGCGGTATTCGATGCCGTTTTTCTGGTAATATGTCCCTGGATTTTTTCGATAATCGTTGAGGAGTGACCTGCTTTGGCCTCTGCCCAGGGAATGCCGGAAGCCTCTTCCGGCGAAAGGTCAGGCCCGGGTAAACGGTCGGGAGTTGGTTTTCCCGGCCTTTCCGGTATTCTGCTGGTTGCCACCGCCGTCCTGATGGTGGTTGACCTGTACCTGATATTCCTGGTGGCGCCCACCGACTCGGTGCTGGGCCACGTGCAGCGGATATTCTATTTCCACGTGCCCATTGCCGTCGTCTCTTTCATTGCCTTCTTCGTGGTTTTCGTGGCCAGCATCGGTTACCTGGTTACCCGCAAAAGCCGCTGGGACAGCGTGGCCCATGCCGCCGCCGAGGTGGGTGTGGTGTTCGTGAGCCTGGCCCTGCTGACGGGAATCGTCTGGGCCCGGCCCGTGTGGGGGGTCTGGTGGACCTGGGAGCCGCGCCTGACCACCACCCTGATCCTGTGGCTGATTTACGTGGCCTACCTGATGCTGCGGTCCTACGTGCCCAACAAGTCCCAGGGCGCCCTGTATGCCGCCGGGCTGGGCATCATCGGCTTCGTGGACGTGCCCATAGTCTATTACTCGGTTCAGTGGTGGCGCTCCATCCACCCGTCGGCGGTGGTGGGCCCCCTGGCCGACGCCGGAGCCCTGGAGCCGGTAATGCAGTGGGTCCTGTTCTTCTCCCTGGGCGTGTTCCTGCTGCTGTTTCTCTACCTACTGCTGGAGCGGATGCACCTGCGCAACTTGGAAGACAGCCTGGCCGCTCACAGGTACGCCAGCAGGATGAGGGGATAGACTGCAGCGTATTCTGAGACAACTGTTCCCAGGACCCGCAGATAGGTTCCACGTCACGATTTGAACCAGCCGCGAATTCAACCAGCCACGAATTCAACCAGCAAGGAAGCAAAGCACAATGTCCATCATCCTGCTTCAGAGCCAGCCCCCGGCCAACCTGACCTTCCTGTTTGCCGCCTTCGCCATAACCTGGGTAATATTCTTCGTCTATGCCTTCTTTATCTCCCGCCGCCGCCAGGACCTGGAACGGGAAGTCAGGGAATTGCAGGGGGAAGCCAATACTGCCCAACCGGGCGAGGGGGAGTAATCAGGGGATTTCCCAGGGTTCTTGCCAAAATAGTAGGGGCGGGTTTCAAACCCGCCCCTACGAAAATGCCAGCTACCCTTGCGCCCTCAAACTACTATCCATTTGCCGCCGTTGGTTCAGGAGGCCTGGGGCGCCGGCCCTGAATTGTAGGTGTTGTAATCGGCGGGCTGTTCCCCATCCTGGGACTGGTACTTGGAGGGACACTTTACCAGTATGTTGTCGGTCTCAAAGACCCCGCTGGAGGCGTAGCTGCCCTCCAGGATAATCTCCGAGTGGGGATTGAAGAACAGGTCGGGCATGACGCCCACGTAAGAAGCGTCAAGGCTGGCGCCACCCCCGTCACCTTCCTTGTCCACCAATTGGAACCTGGCCAGGGTGGTGCCATCTTCCCGCTGGAAAGAGTCCGGCGCCAGCTTGCCGGAAACCCGCAGCACTCTCCCGTCCTGGTACTCGTCGCCCCCCACGAACTCGCTGACGGTTACGAAGTAAAGGGCGTTGCCGGGGAATGCGGCGTATATCATGTAGCCCACCGCCAGGGCCACCACGACGCCCAGAATTATCAGCCGATTGCGGGTCCGGCGTCCGGTTCGTTCCTCCTCCAATTCATCTTCAGGTACGAACACCGCCGGAACGGGTTGGTTGTCTGCCACGGACTACCTCGATTGCTCATGTAAGAATGCGGCCAAAACTCATGGCGCAACAGATATGATACCACCGGCCGTTGCGCGGTGTCATTAACTGCCGTTTCGCGTAACTGTCTACACAGGCGAAGTCGGCCCACGCTCTTTACCGGTCAAATCGGCTCTCACCGGCATGGCGGGAAAACCATGCTGACGGCATTCCCTAAGTCCCGCCAGGCACCCCCGTAGTCTGGCCGGCGTATCCGGAGTCGTTCACGTAAGCCGGGTTAATCCACATATGCATGAACTTCAGGAAGGAGCCGCTGGAGCTGGGAAAGTGGACGTAGCCCCGCACTTCGGGCCAGAAGGCAGCCGCTTCCTGCTCCCAGTAAATGGGGAAGGAACTGTACTGCTTCATCGCGGCCAGTTCTATTTCATGGGCCAGGGCTAGGCGCTTGGCCGGGTCAAGTTCAACTTGTGCCCGGTCCAGCAGAGCCTCAATGCTTTCGTCACAGGGGCCGTCAGGATACCAGAAATTGGAGAAGGAGTCGCAACGCAGGTACATCGCTACGCCGGCGTTGGGGTCGTCGGCGAAAACGGTGCTGAAAGTCGGCATGAAGTGGGCCCATCTCCAGTTATCCTGGTGATGCCATAGTCTGACCCATTCCTCCAATTCGGCCTTGATGCCCAGCAGCTCTAATTGATCCTGCAGGAAGGGAACAATGCCCACCGCTTCAACGTGTGAATCAGCGGTGATTTCGTAGGTCTTGCCGAAGTCAAAGCCTTCCTCTTCCAGGATTGCCCTGGCTTCGGCCCGGGTTGCTTCCATGTTCTCCGACATGCACCAGCCGGGCGCCGAGCAACGCTGGTCCCGGTGCAGTTCCCAGGTGCTGCCCGGGGCGTAGCCAAATCCCCCCACAGTGCCATGGCCTCCCGCGAATTTTTCGATGAAAGCCTGGCGGTCAATGCCCATTACGATGGCCTGGCGGATCCTTGCATTGTCAAAGGGCCGGTGCCGGGCGTTAATCCACAGACGGAGGTTTCCTCGCGTAGGTCCGATAACGGTCACAATCTGGTCGTGGTCCACGTAGTCTTTGTAGTGGGTCCCCAAGTCTTCACCGTAATGCTCCCTAACCCACGACCAGTCGGCCTGGTGAGTCAGCAGGGCAGCGTGCCGCGCGGAATCATCCAGGATGCCGTAGATAACCAACTCGTCCACGTAGGGTAGTTCCGGGATGAAGTAGTCGTGGTTCTTTTCAAATCTCTGCACGTCAAGGCCAACTTGCTGCCCTTCTTTCCACACAAAGGGGCCAATACCCACGCTAACATCGGTGAACATGGCATCCTCACCCCCCGCAAGGAACCAGGCCTTGTTGAAGGCCAGCGCCTTGTGATTGGAGAAGGCAAGCAAGGGGATTGCGGTGGGGCCGTCGAACTTGACCTCCAGTGTCAGGTCGTCAACACAGGTCATTTCCTCTAGTTTCACGTGGGTCAGGTCGTCCTTCATTCTGCTATGTGTGAGGCCCTCCCCGGTTATCATGGCCTCGAAGGTGAATCGGGCATCCTCACAGACGAAGGGTTCCCCGTTGTGCCAGGTTACCCCTTCCCGAAAATAAAAGGTTACGCCGTCCTGCCCCTCGTGAATCGTCCATTCCCTGGCCAGGTCCGGTATCACCGGCCCCCCGGGGTCGTAGGGGTTGTCCATCACCAGCGTGGCGCCGGTGGGAACCCGGTACCGTAGAGTGACGCCGGAGAAGGCGCCCCACACGTTGGCGTGTTCCAGGGGGTCTTCGTAGCCGATGCGGAGGGTGCCGCCGTAAACGGGCTCGCCGTAGTAATCCGTCGGCGGATTCCAGTATTCCGCAAAGGCCGTCGCACCGTCGTAGGGCTCGGCGGTAGGTTCAGCAGTGGGAGTTGGCGTTGGCGTCGAAGTTGGTGTCGAAGTTGCGGTCGGTGCGGCCGTGGCCGCAGCGGTGGGAGCCGGGGTGGGAACCGGAGTTACGGTTGGTTCGGTGCGGCAGGCCAGGACGAGCAGCAGGACTACGGCCAGCGCCAGAACGGTTCCGGGCAGCAGTCTCCGGAATTGGCTTAATCTCTGTTTCATCCATTGTCGGGGCATTGATTGCCTCCAAGCTTGGCGTTTCTTGCCAAAGGAAAGACCATACAAGCATGCAAGGCGGAACTCAATGAACTGAGTAGTTGCCGCCGGACCAGGGCGGACACACAAGTCTGCCCCTGCCAGATTCCCTGCCACACCACTCTGATACGAAACGCTGGCCCCTTCGGTTCTATTTGACATCGTACCTGCCAGGGCTATAATCAACCCAACCCAAAGCTGACCGGCTTTGTCCGGTGGAGAAGTAAAACGATATGACCATGCACGAAGAGGGCCAACTCAGTCCCGAACTGGTAATGGCCGAAATGAAGAAGAACGGCGTTACCCACGTCGTCTGGCTGCCCGACAGCGAGACCAATTTTCTCTACCTCTTGATGGAGGCCGACCCGGACCTGGACCTGATTCCTGTCAGCCGGGAAGGGCAGGCTTTTTCCACCGCCGCCGGCCTTACCGTGGGCGGCAAGAGGCCCGTAATCCTCATCCAGAACACCGGCATGATGGAATCGGGCGATTCCCTGCGCGGCTGGGGCCTGAGCCTCAACATTCCCGTGGTTATGATGGTGGGCTACCGGGGCTGGACCCGCCACGGCATCAACACCGACACCGCCGCCACCTATACCGAGCGTTTCCTCAACGCCTTCGGCATTCAATACTACCTGGTGGAAAACGGCGAGGACGCGCCCCGCATTTCCGTGGCCTTCGAGGAGGCGTCCCGCACCCGCCGCCCCGTGGCGGTCCTGGTGGGCGACGAGTACCACGGCTTCAACCGGTAGATTAGAAACTCGCAATACAGAAAAAGCAGGATATTCGGTGCCCGACCCCAGCGCTTTATCGGGATATATCAATGATCCTGCAGTTCCAGCACATCCATGAAAAATAGCGAGGCTATCCGAAATGATGCACATGGCAGACATGCTCAAGGCTTTTGCCCCCTACCGGGGTAACTCCATAGTCATCCCCGGCCGCGGCGGGCGGCACTGGACTAATATCACCGACCAGCCCAACCGGGACCTGCCCGTGGGCGATCCGGCCATGGGCGGCCACGCCTCCTTCGGCCTGGGCGTGGCCCTGTCCCTGCCCGACGAGCGGGTAATCCTCTTTGACTCCGAGGGCGACGTGCTGATGAACCTGGGCGCCCTGCCCACCATCGCCGAGAAGGCCCCGCAGAACTTCTACCACTTCATGCTGGACAACGAGTGCTACGCCACCACCGGCGGCCAGCCCGTACCCAACGCCAAGAACATCGAGTACGACGTGATAGCAAAGGGTTCCGGCTACCCGGCCACCTACGCCTTCGACAACCTGGAAGATTTTGCCAGCAGCATTGAAGAAATCCTGGGCCAGCCCGGCCCCGTCTTCGTTGCCCTGAAGGTAGAACCCGAAATCGAGAACGAGCCCATTGGCAGCCGGGTCCGCTGGCAAACCCGCTCCCGCACCCAGGTAATTGACGACCTGAAAGGGGAGTTGGGAATTGAGGGGCCGTAGCGTTAAGCCGATAGGGATTCAGGAACAACAAAGAAGCCTCGTCTGCGGCAGCTTCAACCTTATGCGGTATAATTGCTTTGCCAGTTGAACGGAGAAGACAGTCAACCCACATCCGTTCCAGGGGGTCAGCATGACCACCAAACCATCCGTTGGTTTCATCGTTCTGCCGGACGTCCCCGAGCCGGAGGATATGAACAACTTTCTCAAGCTGCATCTTCCCGGCAATTCTCATTACCTGGCGGAACATCTGGGCAACCCGGACTCCACGCTGGTAACCGGCGAAGCGTACATCTGCCGGGATCCAACCAGGGATGCCAGGGGCTTGCTGTATCCCGACATGCTTATCGCCTTCAACGTAGACGTGGCCTTGAGCGAAATGCGTAATGGCTACGTAATATCAGACCATGGCAAACCCCCGGACTTTGTGCTGGAAATAGGGTCTGAAAGCACCGGGCGTCGAGACGTAACGGTGAAACGGGATGGCTACGCAGCCCTGGGAATTCCCGAGTACTGGCGTTTCGACCAATCCGGGGGACAGTTCCACGGCGCTCCCCTTGCCGGAGACGAGTTGGATGAAGGAGCTTACCGTTCCATACCCATTGAACGGTTGGATGCCACCACCTATCAGGGTTACAGCAGGGTACTGAATCTGTACCTTCGCTGGGAGGACGGCTCCCTGGCCTGGTACGACCCCGCCACCGGGCGGCACATCTTGCGTTCAATAGACCATCAGGAAAGGGCGGAAGATGAGCATCAGGCCCGCCTCGCTGCCGAGAGTAGGGCCGAAAGCGCCGAAGCCCGGATAAGAGAGCTTGAAGCCGAACTTGAACGTCGCTCGCAGAATTGACGGTTCACTGCCCAGCAGACCGCCACGGCTGGAGTGATGGGCAGCGTTCCCGTTCACCCTGAGTCCGCCGCAGGCAGATGAAGGGCCACCTCTCTGATGGTTCGACAAGCTCGCCACGAGCGTCCGCCCCTGGCGGACTGGGTTGTCCATCAGTACAGATGTAGCATCCCATTAGCGACAACATTAAAAACTCCCCGCCAAAACCGGCGGGGAGTTCTCGTTAGATCGAGTTGAGGGAAACCGGGCCCTAAAACGCGAAACTGTCTATCAACTCCTCGACGGAACGCTGGGGCGCCTTGCCCCGAATTTCCTCCAGCCGCTGCTGCAGGGAGGGGCGGGTCTCGTCCTTGTAGATGACGCCCACCGGCATACCCCGCTGCTGGATAAGGCTGTAGGCAGCTCCCTTGTCGGATACGTCATGCTCTTCCGGTATGTCGTACATCAACGGCTCGATACCCTTGCGGGCGTTGCCCTTCATCAGTTCGTAGGTATCGTTGTAGGTGGTGCAGGGAGACTGGACGTGGACCATGGCGAACCCCTCGTGGTCCATGCCCTGGTTAATCAGCTTGGCCAGTTCCCGGGGCTGGCCCGAAAAGCCCGAGGCGATAAAGGTAGCGCCCAGGGTCAGGTACAGCTCCAGCGGGTCGGCCTCGGCCTCGATTTTGCCGTAAGGTGTGGAACTGGTTACCGTCCCGATATGGGTGGTGGGCGAACTCTGCCCCTTGGTCAGCCCGTAAACCCCGTTGTCCATCACCACGGCGCAGATATTGAGGTTGCGCGCGGCCTGCGGACCGATGTGCTCGCCACCGATGGACAGGAAGTCGCCGTCCCCGGCTACTACCACCACGTTCAACTCCGGGCGGGCCATCTTTACGCCCATGGCCACCGGCAATGTCCGGCCGTGAATGCCGTGGAAGCCGTATGGCTGCTGGCCCTCCAGGAGGTGTACCAGGTTGCCGGAGCAGCCGATACCCGCCACAACCACGTTGCTTTCCATGGGCTGGCCGGTCTCCTCCAGCCGGTTTATCATGGCAAATTCCAGCGCCCGGCGCACACCGAAGTCGCCGCAGCCCGGGCACCACTTGAAATCGTATTCAGGATTCTTCTTGCTCATGCTTTCACCATCTCCTTGCGGTGGGAATTGGTCATTTCGGAAATCCGAGTCACCAGGTCCCGTACCTTGAAAGGTAAACCGGTGTACTGGGTTATGGATACGGCGTTCACGCCCTGGGAGCGCAGAATGCCGGAGAATTGCCCCTGGTAATTGAGCTCCGGAACTATCACCAACTCCTTCTGCTGCAGGTCTTCCAGCATCTTGGGCGGCAGCGGGTTCAGTAGCATGGTGTAGTACCAGCCCACGGGCACGCCCTGCTCCCGCAGTTGGTTGTAAGCCTCCAGGGCCGGCCCCTTGGAGCCGCCCCAGGGCATTACCACCACGGGCTCATCGGCGTTGTCGGCTTCGTACTCGTTCTCTTCCAGCAGCTTCAGTTTGCCGAAGCGCCGCTCCGTCATCTGGACGTGACGGCTGGGCAGGTGGGTGGTATCGCCCATTTCGTCGTGCTCGCTGCCGTTGGCCACGTAGGGTCCGGGGCCGCCGGGCAGGGGCATGGGGGAAAGTTCAAACCCCTCGTACCGGTTGTACCCGTTGTTTCCGTCGTAAATGACGCGCCGCTCCGGCTGGACCTTGGAAAGGTCGGGGCGGTGAATGTTCTGCACCCGTTCGGCCAGCGCCATTTCCGTCATCAGGATTACCGGCCCCTGGTACCTCTCCGCCCAGTTCAGGGCCTTTACGGCGCCGAAGAAGCACTCTTCCACCGTACCGACGGCAATAACCGGCAGCCTCACGTCTCCGTGGGCCGGGTACATGCAGGCCAGCAGGTCCGACTGCTCGGTCTTGGTGGGCAGTCCCGTGGCCGGCCCGCCCCGCTGCACGTCAACCACAACCAGCGGAATTTCGGCCATCCAGCCCAAGCCCAGTCCCTCGCTCATCAGCGAGAAGCCGGGGCCCGCGGTGGCGGTCATGGCCTTCCGGCCGGCATACCCGCCGCCCAGGATGGCGGTGATGGACTCGATTTCCGAGCTGACCTGGTAGGCAAACTTGCCTTCGCCGACCAGATGTCGCTCCATGAATACCAGGATGGTGGTCGCGGGGGAAATGGGGTAGCCGACGTAGAAGTCGAGACCGGCGGCCAGGGCGCCCAGCGACACAGCCTCGTTGCCCTTGAGCATTACCTGGGGATATTCCGGCATTTCCGGTGGAGTGAGGTCTCCCAGGGTGAAGCCGCTCTGGGAGGTCTCGTCCCGGCCCAGCTTCAGGGCCAGGTTGTTGGAGTCTATGATTTCGTCGTCGTTGCCCCGGCCTCGACGGAAGCGGGCCTCGACGAATTGCTCCAGGTAAGTCTGGGGCATATTCACCAGGTGGGCCAGGGCGCCCATGATAACCATGTTGGCCGCCCGGTTATTGCCCGTGGTGCGGGCCAGATCGTCCACCGGCAGGCCGTAGCTGCGTTCATCGCCCTCCAGGTCAAAGTCGTTGGAATTGTAGATGACCAGGCCGCCTTCCCTGACTTCTTCCCGGTGGGTGTCGTAGGCCTCCCGGTTGAAGGCAACCAGCACGTCCACGTCGTCGCCGGCGCTGAGAATGGGGTCCACCGAAATCCGGGCCTGGGTCCACGTGGGACCGCCCAGAATCTGGGAAGGAAAGGTAGCATAGGTGAGAGCATGGTAGCCCACTTGGGTGGAGGCCTGGGCCAGACCTTCCGCCGAAGTTACCACCCCCTGTCCGCCTTCGCCGGCGAAGCGGACAACAAAGTCGCGCAGTTGCATTGCCTATCTCCTCCCGATCCTATCGCTCAGGACAACTTCAGTTTTTTCGCAAGTAGTTTCGCAGGGCAAGTATTTTCGTAGTGATCGTTGCCGGTTTGACCCGCCGGCAACATCAGCCTTTAGTGCTCAACTCTTATTGGTCTGTTATTGGCTAGGTGGCCTTGCCGCCTGGTTCCGGGCAGGCAGTCAACCCGTAAAATAGCCGGCCGCTGTACGAGGCCGGTAAAGAAAAAAGAAAAATCGCTGACAGAAAATCAGGGCCCCGTCGGAAGGGGCTTGAGGATGTGCCGGTGGCTGTCATCTTATATAGCGGGACTTTCCCCGGGACTGAACTGTAGAATAAGATCCCTGCCCGCTGCCCCGGAGCCGGGAACCGCCGCCGGGATAATCGTCTCTTGCGTTGCGCTGGAAAGCCCCCAGCCAACCCCGAAACGTACAGTGGCCAATCCAAGGCAGTTTATCATCGGCCCATATTTGTTGTCAACGAAATTTCAGGTTTTAACACCGGGTTATCGCCCCGTCAAAAAACGGTTTTCGTAGTGGCGGCCATCCCGTGTATAAGCGTGAATATCCACCAACGGCCTGTCCCCGCCCTCCAGCGCCCCCCGCGTCACCAACATGCCCTCCACAACCCTGTCCCCGACGAACCATATCCCCGACGAACCTGAGGGCCTGTTTGGCCTGGCGCCGTTGTTCAAGATGTAATGCTACACGGTTACGGCTTGGGGCTGCTATCTGTTAGAATCTCATATTAAACCCGCTAAAGGAGTCCCCATGCTGGAAACCGACCGTATTGGCTACCTTTTTGCCGACGCTCGGGAGCTTTACGAGGATGCCCTGGAAATGCTGGAGCAGGGCCGCCTGCGCAACGCGGCGGAAAAGGCCTGGGTAGCCACCAAGCGGGCCACCGACGCCTTGATTCTCGCCCGCACCGGCGAGGAGCCGCGCACCTCCGGGCAAACGATGCTGAATATCCGGAGGCTGCGTCGCTTGGACCCGTCTTTCGAGACCTTTCGACTGCGCTACTCTTCCCGCCAGTCTTTGCTCCACGGCAGGGCTTGCTACGACGGAATCCTGGAGCCGGAAGAGGACCTGATTGCCGACATTCGCGAGACCATAGACTACATTCAGGACGCTGAACGGACGGCGGGAAGATAGCTGTCCATGCCCAACACCCCCTTCCCCGAAGCAACGGCCCGAAGAGTGTGCTGAGGAACAAGGATCAAAGGGTTATACTAACCGCCAATGATTATCCGTTTTCGCAACAAAGGGTTGCAGTTATTCTTCGAGGACGATGACCGGAGCCAATTATCGGTTGACAGCATCGCTAGAATCCAGGAAATCCTGACTCTGCTTGATTCGGCTGCCCGGCCCGGCGACCTGGATCAGCCCGGTTACCGCTTGCACCTCCTGCGTGGCCGCCTTTCCGGCTTTTGGTCGGTGCAGGTAAGCCGTAACTGGCGTATTATCTTTCGGTTCGATGGGGCTAACGTAACCGACGTGGATCTAACGGATTATCATTAGGGGGCGCCACAAATGCCAATGAAGAATCCCGCCCATCCCGGGCAAATGATTGGGTCTAATCTGGATGCTATGCGCCTGAGCGTCGAAGAAACGGCCTTGAAGCTGCAAGTAGCGCCTGCTGAACTCGCGCAGGTCATCAAGGGCCAGGCCGGCGTCACCGATGCCTTAGCAGTGGGCTTGGGCGAGCTCTTCGGCAACGGCCCGGATGTGTGGCGTCGCTTGCAGGCTGCTTACGACGCTGCCCAGGAACGCAACAGAGGCTTGACTCCAGCAGAACAACCCGACTAGTAGTTCAACCACTTTGGAATGACGGGTAATTATCGAAACCCGTCATTCTGGCGCAGGCCAGAATCCAGGAAGGTTGGCGCCGGACATGGTTCCTTACCTTCAGGACTCCTGGGTTCCGGCCTTCGCCGGAACGACGGAGAGAAGCAGTTTCACCCGTCATTTCAAAGTTGTCAGACTACTAGTAGTTCAACCACTTTGCATTGATGGGTAAACCCCGGAGTCTGCTCATGGTGAGCCTGTCGAACCATCAAATTGTCAATCTGCGAATGGGCGGCCCTTCGACAAGCTCAGGGTGAGCGGAAATACTATCCATCAGTTCAAATGACTTGAACCACTATTAGTTCAACCACTTTGGAATGACGGGTAACTATCGAAACCCGTCATTCTGGCGCAGGCCAGAATCCAATAAGGTTGGCGCCGGACATGGTTCCTTACCTTCAGAACTCCTGGGTTCCGGCCTTCGCCGGAACGACGGAGAGAGGAAATTTCACCCATGATTTCAAAATTGTCGGACTACTAGAAAGGCCCCCATGCCCAACACCCTCTACTACGGCGACAACCTCCAGGTCCTCCGCGACCATATCCCCGACGAGTCGGTGGATTTGGTTTACCTGGACCCGCCCTTTAACTCCAACGCCTCCTACAACGTCCTCTTCCGCGAGAAGTCCGGCGAGGAGTCCCCGGCCCAGATAAAGGCCTTTACCGATACCTGGGAGTGGACCCTGGAGACGGAGCGCACCTTCCAGCAGGACATCATCCTCCACACGGGCACGCCCTCGGCGGTCAAGGACATGATTTCCGCCTTCCGCCAGTTCATCGGCCAGAACGCGATGATGGCCTACCTGGTGATGATGACCCCCCGCCTGGTGGAGTTGCGCCGGGTCCTAAAGCCCACCGGCAGCCTCTACCTCCACTGCGATCCGACTGCCAGCCATTATTTGAAGATTGTGCTGGACACGGTGTTTGGGAAGGAGAATTTCAGGAACGAAGTAGTGTGGCGACGTTACGGTGCCCATAACGATGTCGGGCAAGGTTCTAGGCATTTTGGCAGGGTACACGACGTTTTGCTGTTTTACGTTAAATCAAATAGTCCGACTTGGAATCAGGTTTTCGTACCTCTCGACGACCAATATGTTGCCTCAACTTACAGATACGTTGAGGAAGAGACCGGTCGGCGCTTTACGACCACGCCCTTAACTGGTCCTGGGGGTCCAGAAAAAGGCAACCCCGTTTTTGAATGGAACGGTCATACCAGAGCTTGGCGATACAACAAAACAACCATGGAAGAACTGGATAAGGCAGGCAGGCTCTATTACTCCCGAACAGGTTACCCCCGTCAAAAGTTATTTCTTGATGAATCAAGGGGCGTTCCGGTGCAAGACTGGTGGGCGGACATTAGGTCTCTGTCGGGTTCAAATAATGAACGCCTGGGCTACCCCACCCAAAAACCCGAAGCCCTCCTTGAACGCATCATCCAGGCATCCTCCAACGAGGGGGACGTAGTTCTCGACCCCTTCTGCGGGTGCGGGACGGCGGTGGCGGCGGCCCAGAAGCTCAACCGCCAGTGGATCGGCATAGACATTACCCACCTGGCCGTGGCCCTGATGAAGTCCCGCCTCAAGACCATGTTCAACCTGGACCCCGGCGCCGATTACCAGGTGGTGGGCGAGCCCCAGGACGCCGGCAGCGCCCGCGCCCTGTGGGAGCAGGACCCCTTCCAGTTCCAGTTCTGGGCCGTCTCCCTGCTGGAGGCCCAACCCCAGGACCAGCAGCGCAGGGGGGCGGACAGGGGCATTGACGGCCTGCTCTACTTCATAGACGGCCCCCGCCGCACGCCGCAGAAGGTGGTAGTGCAGGTCAAGGGCGGCGGTACCCAGGTGCGGGACATCCGCGACCTCAAGGGCGTGGTGGAGCGGGAAAAGGCGGCCCTGGGCCTGTTCATCTCCCTGCAGGAGCCCACCCGCCCCATGCGCGAAGAGGAAGCGTCCGGCGGCTTCTACCGTTCCGACCTGTGGCAGCGCGACTTCCCGAAAATCCAGCTGCGCACCATTGACCAGCTTCTGGACGGCCAGGGCTTCGACCTGCCCCCCCGCCAACCCTCCTACCAACCCGCCACCCGCATCCGCCCCGCGGAAGGCGAACAGCGGGAGTTGGGGGAAATGGCGGGCTAACCATCGTCATTCCGGCGAAGGCCGTAACCCGGGCCGAAGCGTCATTCCGGCGAAGGCCGGAATCCAGGCCGAACTGTCATTCCGGCGAAGGCCGGAATCCAGGAGCCGTAGGAAGGAATCCCTTTTCCATAGGTGAAGATGTCCAGCAGGCTGCCCCTTGGAAAGGGCAGCCCGTACTTCCACTGAGACGACAATAGCCTGTCAGGATATATTCGATGAAGAAAGTACCTTGTGTTTATATTTTGGCCAGTAAACGCAACGGGACCATTTACACTGGAGTCACCTCTAATGTCGTCCAGCGAGTTTGGCAGCACAAGAACAATCTGGTGAAGGGGTTCAGCGAGCGACACAATACACACACTCTCGTATGGTATGAAGTCCACGAAACCATGGAAAGCGCCCTTCTTCGCGAGAAGCGTTTGAAGAATTGGCATCGGAGCTGGAAATTGAGGCTTATTGAGGAAGACAATCCGCAATGGCGAGATTTGTACCCTGACCTACAATAGCGCAACAATCCTGGAGTAACTGTTCAGAGCTTGAGGGAATGGCCTGGCCCGCCGAACCGTCGTTCCGGCGCAGGCCGGAACCCAGGAGCCTTTCCCATGTGACCAGTTGACTGAAATTTCCCCTTCTGGATACCGGCCTTCGCCGGTATGACGAATCAGGACCTTAAACGTCCCTTCATCTCTGAACTGTCACCCCCCTGGAATCCCGCCTTCGCGGGAACGACGGGTACGAAATACGCACGAATAGCCACTAATGAGCTGCCAATACCATTCGTGAATATTCGTGCCCATTCGTGGATGACCGCCCCGGCCCGACTCCTTGACCCCCCGTTGGGTTAATGCAAGAATTGGGGCATACCGACCTTGGCAAGCATTGAACATGAATGGAGGAAACGAGTTATGAAGTGGTGCAGGTTTCAGACCGCAGACGGCCCATCCTACGGCATCATCGAGGGCGACGACGTCGTCCAGGTGTCCGGCGACCCCATCCGCGGCAGCTACGAACGTACCGATAAGGTCCATGCCCTGGGCGACGTGAAACTGCTGGTGCCGGTGGTCCCGCCCACCTTCTACGCCGCGGGAATCAATTTCCGGGAGCACGTCGAAGAGATGGCGGCCAAGCGGGGCGAAGAGCCCCAGTTTCCGCCGGCGGCCGACGTGGGCTACCGGGCCAACAACGCCTTGGTCGCTGAGGGCGAGGCCATTGTCGTGCCCAGCGACGCCCACGAGCAGCTCCAGTACGAGGGAGAGCTGGTGGTGGTTATCGGCAAGCAGTGCAAGAACGTTTCCGAGGAAGAGGCCCTGGACTACGTTTTCGGCTACACCATCGGCAACGATGTCAGCGAGCGGCACTGGCAGCGCAACGACCGCACCATGTGGCGAGGCAAGAACACCGACACCTTCAAGCCCATGGGCCCCTGGATTGTCACCGACGGGGTGGACCCGGAGGACTGCGAGGTCCGCATCGTCCTGAACGGCAACTTCATCAGCAAGTACAACATGTCGGGCGCCATCTTCGGGGTGAAGCACTACATCAGCCGCATGAGCAAGTACCTTACCCTGTACCCGGGGGATGTAATCTGGATGGGTACCGACGGGGCCCCCGAAAACATGAAGGACGGCGACGTCATCAACATCGAGGTTGACGGCATAGGCACCCTCAGCAACCCGGTGGAGTGGGAGAAGTAGGGGCGATTGGCGGTGGTCTGTCGGCAAAAAGCTACCCCGTCCCTGTGTTTGAGGGACGGGGCGAGCTTTACGGGCCAAGTAGCTTTGCTACGGAACCACCGGCGGTAAATCTGCTACTTCCTCCGGAGTTAGTTCCGGGCCGTGGGAAAAGGCGGTTTTGCGGGTAAGGGAACGGAGCCGCGTTTCTTGCTCGGGGGTGTTGGGCAACAGTTCTCTTTGCGGGTCTGACAGCACTACGTCCATGGCTTCTACGAAAGTCCGGGCGGATTCCAGCCGAACTTCAACCTCGTCCTTGAACACCTGATGCTCGTAGAAGTTGGTGTGTATCTCGCTGGCAGCCGCGAAGATAGTAACCAAGTCTCTGCGGCCAAGGGCAAACCCCACGTAGTTGGCTGCGTGGCTCAAATAGTTATGGGCGTGGTGGTTCCAGCCGCGTTGCTGGGCTACCGCCTTGACGATTTCGGCTACTGCGCCCCATATCTTTTCTGAAGCCTGGCACAGGTCATCCTTGTCCAGTTCCTCCTGGGCTTGCGCCAGCTTGTGCAGGCTCATGGCCCGGTAACGCTCCGGCGGAGATGCGCGCTTGGGGCCTGGGTTGGGGGTGGTCATACATCTCTCCTCAACATGCTGCAACGATTGTACAGGAAAGCAGATTAAGCCAACTAGGAGCAATCCCTTGCCTGCCAATGAAATTTCCCCCAACGACCCCTACCCCCGCCACCGTGTAACCTGCGCCGGTGTCGAAATGGCCTACGTGGACACGAATACGGAATCGGGCGGCGGCGCCGTGGTCTTCCTGCACGGCAATCCCACCTCATCCTACCTGTGGCGCAACGTCATCCCCCACGTTGCGCCCCTGGCCCGCTGCCTGGCCCCCGACCTGGCGGGCATGGGCGAGTCGGGCAAGACGCCCGATGGCTCCTACCGTTTTGTTGACCACCGCCGCCACCTGGACGCCTGGTTCGACGCCGTTGTGCCGGAGGGGCCGGTAACGCTGGTGGTCCACGACTGGGGCTCGGCCCTGGGCTTTCACTGGGCCTGCCGCCACCCCGACCGAATCAAGGGGTTGGCCTACATGGAGGCCCTGGTGCGTCCCCTGACCTGGGACGAGTGGCCCGAGGCGGCGCGAAGGGTGTTCCAGGGTTTCCGCTCCGACGCCGGCGAGGAAATGGTGTTGACCAACAATGTCTTCGTGGAGCGGGTGTTGCCCGGCAGCACGCTCAAGGGCATCAGCGAAGAGGCCATGCAGGTGTACCGCCGTCCCTACCTGGAGCCGGGCGAATCGCGCCGTCCCACCCTCTCCTGGCCCCGGGACATACCCATAGACGGCGAGCCGGAGGACGTGGTGGAGATAGTCGGGGAGTATGCCGCCTGGCTTTCAGCGTCCGACATTCCCAAGCTGTTCATCAACGCCGAGCCTGGGGCCATCCTGACCGGCGCCCAGCGCGAGTTCTGCCGTTCCTGGCCCAACCAGCGGGAGGTAACGGTTCCCGGCGTCCACTTCATCCAGGAAGACTCGCCGGCCGAAATAGGACAGGCAATTGCGGACTGGTACCGGGGCATTGTCGGCTAAGTCCGGGACTTACCCGACTACGGAGAGCCGTCCGTTTGCCTTAGCCGGGCAACCTGCTCCTCCAGCTCCCGGACTCTTTCCTCCGCCGCAAGGCGCGCCTGCCGCTCAGCTAATAGTTCTTCCCTGCCCAATCGTTGGGCTTCCCTCTTAGCTTCCCTGGCATCCGCTTCCTCGGCATGAGTTGCCAGGTATCGCCCCCTTACGGGGTCCCACCATCGCAGCTTGCCGTCCTCCCAGCACACCGTCAGTCCCAGGGCTTCGCTGTATCCCCAATAGGAGCCTCCATCCGATTCGATGGCAATGGGCTGATAAGTCCCGTCCACCAACCGGTCGCCGGCCAGGGCTTGCGGATACCACCGGCCGCCCGAGCCGTCATACCGCCAGTATTCGGGGACTCCATAGGCCTGGTACCCGGTTCGCTTGCGGCCTATGTCGTTGCGGTACGTATGGGGAGATGCCACTTCCATCACAAAGTCGGGCGGTTTGCCCTGGTCTTCAATGGCGAATCCCCATTGTTCTATAACCTGTTGGGCATTTACGTCGAAGGCGACTATCAGGTCCGGGATCAGGATGCCCTGCCGCTGGCTGGTGCGATGGCCTACCGGAACTTCGCTGAAGACCAGCGTCGTGTCGGGTGAGCCGAAGTGGCGGCTCAGGGTGGTCAAATAGCCGGGCACGTAGATGTGCAGGGGGTTTTGCATATCGTCCCTGGGTGGAAAGTCGGGGAACTGCCCTTTGCCTTTCCTGCTGGCAGCCTGTTTGTTCAATTTGCTGGTCATTGATTCATCCTGCCATGGGCCGGATATGCAAAATTATAGTGACATTTTTGAGCGTTATCTATTCCTCGTTATACAAGGTACAAGATGACTGCAAAGCCCCCTTTTCCGATCATGGTGCGCTTGTTGAAGCATCTATTGTTTGTGGGGATATTCTGGACAGGCTCTGGCCGGGCGGAGAGGGGCATCATCCCGACTTAGCGACCATCCTGATAAAAGGTCCCCTCCCAGGCAGTTCAGTCCTTAATCACTTGCCCATAGGGCGGCTTGCTGGTTAGGCCGGTGCCGTCGGTGAAGATTTGCTTCACTTCCAGGAAGTCCTCCAGGCCGTGGTAGCCCAGTTCCCGGCCCATGCCGCTCTGCTTGTAGCCGCCCCAGATGCCCTCCACCGGCTGGGCGTAGTTGTCCCAAATCCACACCGTACCGGCGCGAATGCCCCGGGCCACCCGCATGGCCCGGGGATAGTCGGCGCTCCACACCCCGGCCACCAGGCCGAAGTCCACGGCGTTGGCCAGTTCCACCGCCTCGGCCTCGTCGCTGAAGGTGGTTACCGCCACCACCGGACCAAAAATTTCCTCCTGGCCCAGGCGGGAGGCATTGTCCACCCCGTCGAAGATGGTGGGTTCCACGTAGTAGCCGTGGTCGTAGCCCTCACCTTGGAGCTTATTGCCGCCGGTCACCAGGTCGAAGCCGGCGTCCAGGCCAAACTGAATGAACTCCTGCACCACCCGCTCCTGGCTGGCGGAAATCAGCGGCCCCTGGTCGGTGCTGTTGGCGGCGGGATTGCCCACCTCGATGTTGCGGGTCAACTGCGTAACCCGCTCCAGCACCTGGTCGTGAATGCCCTCCTGGAGCAGCAGGCGGGTGGTGGCCCCGCAGGCCTGCCCCGCATTGCGGAACATGCCGAAGACGGCGGCGCGGGATGCGGCCTCCACGTCGGCATCGTCAAATATCAGGTAGGGGGCCTTGCCGCCCAGTTCCAGGCTGACGCGCTTGACCTCAGTGGCGGCCTGGGCGGCGATCATCTTGCCGGTGCCCGTCTCGCCGGTAAACGAGAGCTTGTCAATATCGCGGCTGGTTACCAATTCCGAGCCTACTACGGTGCCGGGCCCGGGGACCAGGTTCAGGACACCGGCGGGGATGTCGGTCTGGTGCATCAGCTTGACCAGTTCGTAGGCGGCGGCGGGGGTGTAGCTGGCCGGTTTCAGGACGATGGTGCAGCCGGCGGCCAGGGCGGGCGCGACCTTGCGGGCCGTCTGGGTCAGGGGGAAATTCCAGGGTGTAATCAGGCCCACCACGCCGACGGGTTCCTTGACCAGGTTGATAAGCGAGCCGTTGGGCAGGGTAAAGGACTCACCATAAATCTTGCCGGCCAGCCCCGCGTAAAACTCAAAGATATCGGCAGCGGCGCCAATGTGGGGGACGGCCTGGCGCATGGGCATACCCACTTCCAGGCTCACCACCTGGGCCAGGCGGTCGGCGTTTTCCCGCATCAACTGGGCGGTGCGGAACAGCACCTGTTCCCGCAGCTTATAGTTGTTCAGCCAGTTGCCGGTGTTGCCATCGAAGGCACGGCGGGCGGCCTGAATACCGGCCCGCGCGTCCTCCAGGGTGCCCTGGGCGGCAACCGTAGCCACCTGCCGGGTGTTGGCCGGATTCTCTCGCTGGAATTCACCGCCGCCGGTGGCCGATCCCTCCTCTCCGTTAATCAACAGGGGGCAGGAAAGGGGCAACTCAATAGAGTACTGGCCATCGGCGCGTGCAGAAGTCATCGGCAACCTCGGTGCAGGTATTGGTGAAAGTACTGGTGCAGGTACTTGGGATGCTCGGGATGGCGGGCTTACCTACCTGGCTATGGTCAATGTAAGGTTTGGGCCGTCCAGGGTTACATGGTAGTGGTTGAGGACATCGCGGCCCAGGATGGCGAATGGCAGGGCAAGGCCATAAACGTCTATCTCCGAAGGGGCGCTGCCTGCAAGGGAAACAAAAGCCGCAAATATAGGCGAGAGCGCTCTCGGCTCGTTAATACCACCGACAAATCCGGCATCAACCTGTTGCAGTCCCAGTTGCTCTATGACCTCAATCGGAAGGGCTGAGCTATCTGCCCCGGTGTCCAGCAATGCATGAATGCTCATAGCTCTGGAAGTATTGGTGGCAGAAAACCCTGCGAACAGGAAAGGGGCCGGGGGTATAATGCGAGGGCTGTAATTATACAACCTCCGCCTCCCGGCTTTCCCCACCGAATACGGCTTCAAAATTTCTCTCGCTAATAATGCTGGGGAAATTGGCAATGCGAGGTCCGGGAGTGACCTGGGTCATCAGTATGGACACCGATCCATACTTGGCGCGAACCCGTTCAGACAAAGCAGACTTGTTAGCATCCGAATCCACTATGGCTCTGTTCACGATCGCCACGAACTGGTTCCGGTATTTGGGAAGGAGTTCATCCACGTTCGCACGAAAATACTCATAATCGGCCTTAACGTCGTACGTATCCAGGTTTTCCGGTTCACCCACACGGAACTTTGGCCTGGGAGTACTCCCGGGTTTCAGGCATTCCCTGTCGACCAGTTCCTCGGCTATCTGAATGGAATTCAGCGCCGCTCCCTTTCTCAGGTTGTCCGATACTATCCACAGGGCGCATCCGTTCAGGTCTGAGGCGTCTTTTCGTATGCGGCCAACGAAAACGTCGTCCTCACCGGCCACGTCCCAGGGCATGGGATAGGCGCCCCCCTTGGTGTCATCCAGTACGGTTACGCCCGGCATGTCCATCAGCAACGCACGAATTTCGTTGATGTCCATGGCCCGTTCAAGCTCCAGATGCACCGCCGCGCTGTGGGACACCATCACCGGCACCCGCACGCAGGTGGCGGAGACGCGGATGTCGGGCGCGTGCATTATCTTGCGGCTCTCGTCAATCATCTTCTGCTCTTCCCGGGTGTAGCCGTTATCCAGGAAGCTGTCTATCTGGGGAATGACGTTGAAGCCGATCTGCTTGGGCTGGTGCCGGGGGGTTACGGGCTGGCCCTTCAGCAGTGCGTCCGTTTGCTCCCGCAGTTCCTGCACCGCCGCGCCGCCGGCCCCGGACACCGACTGGTAGGTGTCGGCGATGATGCGCTTGATGGGGTTAACCCGGTTGATGGGGTGGGCCACCATTACCAGGGGCGTGGTGGAGCAGTTGGGAATGGCGATAATGCCCTGGTGCCAGGTAACGTCGGCGCCGTTGACCTCGGGCACCACCAGGGGCACGTCCTCCTGCATCCGGAAGGCGGAACTATCGTCAATGACCACCGCCCCGGCTGCCACGGCGATGGGCGCCCAGTGGCGGCTGGCCTCGGTGCTGGCGGAAATGAAGGCAATGTCCACGTCCTGGAAAGACGCCTCGGTAGTCTCCTCCACCGTGAACTCCTTGCCGTTGACCGTGAGCTTGGTACCCGCGGAACGGCTGGAAGCCAGCAGCTTCAGGTTACGCAAATCGGGGTGGCGCTGCTCGACGATTTTCAGAAATTCGGCGCCCACGGCTCCGGTAGCGCCCACAACGGCAATGGTCAGGTGGTTAAGGCTGGGGGTCATAATTGCACACTCTGGTAATAGGGTAGCGTTGTTGGTTGTGGAGATTCGGAAGCGCCTGCCGAGTGAATAGGAGGGTCTTACTGGAACCGCTGAAAACTGTACGCTGGTGGCCGAAGCAGCGCCCCTTGCCTCCTTTCCTATAGTACCTTTTCGGCTTCAGGACTATGCCGAAAGTCCGACATTAAGGGGGCTAAGTGTTTTGATGCGTTCCGCAAGCCCAACCCAATCGGTGCCATATCTTGTGGGTCCGATTCGTCGGGGCGCCAATACGCAATCAAGTCTTCGTTCTCCGCAACCAGGGTTGCGCATGCGACGTCATCTCCAATGGTAAGCACGTCCGTGGCTTCAGAGTAGCCCCGTTTGCCCAGGGGCAGGTAAGCGCTGATGCCAATGACTTCCAGTCCCACCGCCACGTAGCTTTCCTCGTCTGGCAGGTCAATCACCGCGTGGCCCTCAGTTTCCAGCAGTACGCTGGCATCGCGCGACTCGCCGGAACTTAAAGCCAGAGCATCGCTCTTTGGGTCGTAGTTAATGGTCAGTTCCATCTTGCACTTCAATTCCGACATAGTTTCGATGGAAATACAACATGTCTCCGGTAACCAATTTCCTGGTTGCGCGGCTATCCAGGTATGCCGTAGTAAGCCGCCGGTCATCAATGGAAACGCTTACTCACATGAGCCGCTCAACGCCTTCAAACAGAACCCAGCCCCAATAGGCGGTGCTCTGCCTCCCGTTGGCGTCGGTCTTTATTCCCCTGATGATCCAGTCTTCCAGTACTGAGATAATTCGTTCTTCAGTGATTTCCTGACGACGAAGGGCTTGGTACTGTAAGTGTGTAGTAACTTCGCGCCTCTTGCCGTCAGCAGTTGAAAGGGTTGCCGGTAGAGTGCCCATGGGCGAATTAGTTCAGCTACAATCCCAGTACGTTTTCCAAGCCTACCACAAGGCCCGGTTTGTTAACAACTTCACGGATGCACCGGATTACCCCGGGCATGTAGCAGTCTCGGGTTAAGGTGTCATGGCGGATGGAGACGGTCTGTCCGGCGGCCCCGAAAATCACTTCGTGGTGGGCGCTGCGCCCGGGCATCCTCATACTGTGGATGGTGACGCCGTTATACTCGCCGCCCCGGGTTCCTTCCAGTGTCTCTTTCTCCGGGTAGTTGCGGGTGAACTGCTTTTCGTTCCCAATGGCCTGAGCCAGGGCATAGGCAAAACCCGACGGGGCGTCTATCTTGGCCTCGTGGTGGGCCTCGACGATATCCACGTAGTCGAAGTAGGGCGCGGCCTGCTCCACCAGTTTCTTCAGCACCACCGCGCCCAGGGCAAAGTTGGGGGCCACGATAATTCCGATGCTGCTGTCGTTGGCCAGGGCGTCCAGTCGTTGCAGGTCCTCGTCCACCAGGCCGCTAACGCCCACAACGATGTTACAGGAATGGGCCGCGGCCACCGCCACCGACTCGCGACAAACGGCAGCGTTGGTAAAGTCCACCACCACGTCGGGTTTAGTCTCGCCCAGGATTTCCTCCAGGCTGGTGGACAGGGGGACTTCCCCTCCCGTTGGCAGAGCCAGCGTCGTGCCCCTGTTCCGCCCGCAGGTGGCTCCCACCAGGGCCAGGTCATCCTCGCGGCACACGGCATTTACGGTTTCGGTGCCCATCCTGCCCGTTGCCCCGTGGATTACCACCTTTATCGGAGCCATAGCAACCTCCCCTGCTGCCGGCCAGTCTTAATTGCCGTATATCTTACCACCAAACCGGGTTTATCCACGAATGCACACGACTAAGCACGAATGATATTGTTTGAGCGCTCCAATAATTGCCGTCTTCGAATCTTAAGTACGCCAGCAGTCCATTACTCAACCGATATCATTCGTGTCTATTCGTGGATTAAGAACATCCTTCTGGTACAGGCGGCCGATTTGTTCAGCCTAGATTAACGAGGCAATTGCATAGGGCTGAGTGTCACATTACAATGGCATCATGACTCAAGCGGCAATACCCTTCGACACGCACAGGTTTGTGCGAAATCTGGTCGCCAGCGGCTTCACCGAGAAGCAGGCGGAAGCTCTGGCTGACGAGCAGATTAACCTGCTCAATAGTAATCTGGCCACCAAGGCTGACATTGAAACCTTGCGGATGTCCACCGAGTCAAGCATGGAAGCCCTGCGCTTGTCCACCGAGTCAAGCGTAGAAACCCTGCGCCTGTCCACCGAGTCAAGCGTAGAAACCCTGCGCTTGTCCACCGAGTCAAGCATGGAAGCCCTGCGCTTGTCCACCGAGGCCAAGATAGAGAGAGCCAAGTTCGAAACATTAAAGTGGTTATTTAGCGCAATTATTGCTCAGAGCGCTCTGATAATAGGCTTGACCGTTACTTTGGACAAACTTCTTTAGCGCCTACTGATTATGAAGGGAAGCTGGAAGTTTTGGATGGTAGTTGCAATGACTGTCCAGGCCATCGCTATCGTCAGCATGAATCTAATCTTAATCAAACTGCTTTAGCTTCCACCGAAACCTACCCCTCACCCCCCATAAACCGTCTCTCCCCCCACAATCGTCTGCAGCACAGGTATGTCCTTAATCGTCAACGGGTCCACGGCCGTCGGGTCCTCGCCCAGCACCACCAGGTCGGCCAGTTTCCCCGTTTCAATGGAACCCTTGATGTTCTCCTCGAATCCAGCGTAGGCGCCGTGCAGGGTGTAGATACGCAGGGCCTCTTCCACCGTTACCTTCTGGTTTGCGCCCCATACCCTTCCCTCGCTGTCCGTGCGGGTAACGCAGCTTTGGATGCCCATCAGCGGCTCGAAGGGGCCGGGCGGGTAGTCCGTGGCTCCGGTGGAGACGATGCCGTAGTCCAGGAATGACCGCTGGGCGAACATCCACCGCAGCCGCTCTTCGCCGTAGAAGGGCATCTTCTCCCCGTGATAGTACACGTAGGTGCAGAAGGGAGTGGCCACCGCGCCCAGGGCCTTCATCCGCGTCAGCAGGTCCGGGTTGACCAGGGTGCAGTGTTCGATGCGGTGGCGAGGGTCGGGCCGTGGGTCGGCGGCCTGGGCCCGCTCGTAGGCCGACACCACCATGTCAATGGTGCTGTCGCCGTTGGCGTGGATGCACACCTGGAACCCGGCCTTGTGCATCTCCATCACCCGCTCGTTTATCTCGTCCGCCTCCATGGCCAGGATGCCATAGTCGCAGCAGCTTCCCTCGTAGGGGGCCGACAGGTAGGCGGTGCGGGTGGCAATGGCGCCGTCGGCTACCATCTTGATGCCGCCGATACGCAGCCGGTCGTCGCCCAGGCCTGCCACCACCCCGGCATCCCGCAGCGCGGGGAAGTGGGGGTAGTAGAGCAGGCAATAGACCCGCAGGGACAGGTCGCCGTCCTTGTAGCCTTCCTGGTAGGTGGTGAATTCCTCGGCGGTAACCCGCGCGTCATGGACGCTGGTTATCCCCGCTTCGTTGAGCATCCCGCAGATGGTGCGGAGACCTTCCCGCCGGATTTCCGGAGTCTCCACGGGAATCAGGCCGAACCGCACCGGTTCAATGGCCCGCTCGTACACCACGCCGTCCAGTTCCCCGGTATCCGGGTCGCGACCCAGGCGACCGCCAGGCGGGTCCGGCGTATCCCGGGTAAAGCCGGCTAGTTGCATACCCAGGCTGTTCATGTAATAGACGTGGCCGGCCCGGTGGGCCACCAGGATAGGGTGCTCGGTGCTGACGGCATCCAGGTCGGCCCGATAGAGGAAGCGATTCTCCGCCGTTTTGGTATCGTCGAACTTGAAGCCCTGCACCCACTGGCCCGGGGGCGTAACGTCCAGCCGCTTGCGCAGCTCATCCTGGATGGCGGCGATGGTGGGCTGGGCGCAGTCGGCGGCCATGACGTGGCGGATGCCGCTGTTCAGAACGTGGATATGGGCGTCAATGAACCCGGGCAAAACGGTCTTGCCGTCCAGGTCCAGCACCCTGGTATCGGGCCCCACCCAGTCGGCCACGTCGTCGGCGCTGCCCACGGCGGCGAATCGTCCGTGCAGCATGGCTACAGCCTCGGCCCGGGGCAGGCCTGAATCAATGGTGATGATGTTGGCGTTGCGTATTACGGTGTCGGCGTAGATGGAGGGCATGGCAGGTCTCCTTCAGGGAGTGTCGGCGCTGGGTCTGACGGGAAAGAGGGTACAACGGGAGCAGGACGAGGGCAAATCGGCCCCCGTAGCGTGTTAGCCCGTGTCAGCCCGTGGAGCCCCGTTCAGAGGGCCAACAGCAGCGCAGCTATGGAACAAGCAGCCAGGCAACCGGCAATGCCCGCGGAGGCCAGCCTGGGTCTCGACCAGGGCAGGTTGCAGGTTATGAGCCGGGCGTGGCTTCCGGCGGCTATCCGGTTAACGTGGAAGTCGGCGCCCCGGTACCGGTATGTCTTCGATTCCACCGCAAAGGAAAATATGCTGAGCCTTTGCAACGCAACCGCTTTGCCTGCGGGCGCCTGGAACTCGCGGTGTACCGGGCCTTCCGGCGTGTGCTTGAAGTGCCGTGGGGCCAGGCCGTTGCTGAACCGGTCGGTTGCCAGGCCGCCAAGCTGGTAATGGTATTCTGCCGAACGGGTGTAGTGACGGGTTACCAGCCTGGCGCGTACCTTCTCGCCGGCTCCCGCGCAGGGCCGGCAGACCACCCAGCCCATGCCGTTGCACCGCTTGCACCTCACCCTGCCCGTACTGTTGGCATAGACTCCGGCGCAGACGGCGCAGTCTTCCGACCGGGTGCCCTTGCCGCCGCAGGACCAGCATTGCTCCTTATTGTCATGTCCGGCGCGGCCGCTGCCGCCGCAGGCAAAGCAAAACTCGTTGCGCGTTCGCCTGCCCTTGCAACCGGGGCAGGGAGTCTGGGGGCTGCAGTCCAGTCTGCCCTTCCCCCTGCACTTGGCGCACGGTACTCGCTCCTCGTTCTCGATAAGGGTTACCCGCCGGCTTCCCAAGTCCCACGGATGGCTCTCCAAATCCCAGGGTTGGTTCCCTAGTTCCCCAGTATGACCGTCGGCGGCCCTGTCGTACTTTCGGGCATCGCCCACTTTCAGCGTGGCAGTCTTGCGAGTCTCTTCCAGGGTCAGGCTCTCGGTGACGAGTTTCCTGCATTCCAGCGTTTCTTCCCGGTGTAGGACCGTTTGCGATGCGAAGTCGGACGGCAAAAGCCAGCGGCGCCACCATTCTATGCCGCCCCATTCTCCGCTCCACTGTCGGCTCCATTGCCCGCTCCATTGATACAAGTCCCGTCCGGCGGGGGACAACGCTCTCCTGGCCGGCCAATTCTTGCCAAGCCAGGCGCCGAACTTTTTCCTCAAAGCAATTGGACGCAATGCAATCCCCTTGTGGTCGCCGGCACGGGTCGCCGCTTCAGGTAGAGATTACACCGGGGCAGGGAACGCGGCAACTTTGTAAACCTTACATCCCGGCAGCCCGGCAACACATCCTGAATTTGGGCCTTCAAAGCCAATGTGCGGCATCTGCAGAGGCTTGCCAGGGATTGCCCGGAAGACCGGATGAGTGACCGGCCCTTTGGGAACCCTGGAGCGAGCGGTTACAACGCATCGGCGCAAGGGCAACAGGAGACAATCGGCAGTTTTGAATCCGAAGAAAAGCCCACGCCCTATGGCGAATTCTGAGATTGTGGCCAGGGCAATCGCATTCTCCCACCTGACCGGATTCCCCAAGGCTAAACGGGCACTGAGACATTATTTGCCAGGTTCGAGGTTCCCGCCTGCGCGGGAACGACGGACTCTTTCACACTTAGAATGCGATTGCCCTGGAGATTCGGCTCTTTTTTCAACCGCAGCCCGGGGATTCGTGGTAAGATTCATACTCGCGATTTTGCTGAAAGGATGCCTCATAATTCTGTTTGCAAAGGTGACTTGGAGCTTTTTGCTGCTTTGCCGGCCGGTTATGCGCCCTGACCAAGGCGTAAAGTCGTGATTCTCTATACCTGTGTCCATACTGGACTCACAATGGCCGCCGAATCCGGCGGCCATTCTGTGTGCCTTGGAGCGGGGTATGAAAGGTGTCAAGTATATGACGGCAACCGGCCGGTTTGTTAACGAGGAGACGGACTTCCCCCCTGGCGCGGATACCCGGGCTGGCGCAGAGACCCGGGACAGGCAACCCAGCGAGTACGCGCAGCTCAGGAGCCTTGTGAGGGATGCGGGGCTGCTGGAGAAAAACCCGAGGCATTATGTCGTAAAGCTGGCCCTGAACCTGGGCCTGCTGGCGTTCAGCGTCGCGCTCCTGGCGCTGGTGGACAACCTCTGGGTCCAGATGGCGAACGCGGCGTTTCTGGCCTTCATCATGGTGCAGCTGTGCTTCCTTGGCCACGACGTGGGCCATGAGCAGGTTTTCCGGTCCTACCGCAACAACTACCGCCTGGGCTTGTTCCTCAGTTTTCTGATTGGCGTTAACCGTAGCTGGTGGGTGGAAAAACACAACCAGCACCACGGGAATCCCAACGATCTGGATATGGACCCCGACATTAATCTGCCTTTTATCGCCTTTTCGGAAGACCAGGCCCGCAGCATGAGGGGTATCCCTCGCCTGATTGTCCGGCGCCAGGCCCTTCTCTTCTACCCGCTGGTCTGCCTCGAAGGCTTTGTGCTCAAGATTTCGGGCATCATGTACGTGTTCGAGAAAAGGCTGAAGTCCCCCGTAGCCGAGTCGGTGATGGTGGTCGGACACATCGTCATCTACCTTGGCCTGGTCTTCCTGGCCCTGCCCTTCTGGCAGGGGCTGCTGTTCGTGGCGGTCAATCAACTGCTCATGGGGCTGTACGTCGGCTCAACCTTCGCCCCCAACCACAAGGGCATGCTGGCAGTGGATGGCAATACCACCCTGGACTTCCTGAGAAGGCAGGTCCTGACGGCCAGGAACGTAAAGTCCAGCCCGTTGAACGACTACCTCTACGGCGGCCTGAACTACCAGATCGAGCACCACCTGTTTCCGGGTATGCCGCGAAACAAGCTAAAGGCCGCTAGAGACATCGTCCGCCCCTTCTGCCGGGACCATTCAATCCTGTACTACGAGACGGGGATAGCCCGTTCCCACGTAGAAATTCTGCAGCACCTGCACCAGGTCAGCTCGCCGCTGCGCGCATGAGAGCGGCTGGAGGCGGGCCCCACGCCGCACCCTGCGGTAATAGTCCTACCGGCAAGTTAGCAGCGTCGGTTTCACTGGGGGAGAGGTAATACCGGGGCAGGAGTGCAAGCAGCCTGGCGAAATCTGCCTCTGTGATAAAATTGTGAACAAAACACAAAAAGCGAGGCAGGAAATGGCCGGGCCGGTGAAGATTGTCAAGGACCCTGGTATTTTGGGTGGAAAGCCGGTAATTGAAGGGACGCGCCTGTCGGTGTCGCTGATTCAGGAGCATGTAGCCAGCGGCGCTACTGAAGAATTCCTTTTGAGGAACTACCCTCGTCTTACCGCTGAGGGTATAGCGGCTGCCCTGCGCTACGCCGAAGAGCATGGCATGGTGCCTTTCGAAGACTTCGAAGAGTGGGATAAAATGTTCGGCATCCAACCACGCAAGGAGACCGGTAAGACTGACTCGGCAGCGTCCCCGGAGAAATAACGCAAGAACTCGATGCGCTACCTGATGGACGAGAACATGTACGGTGGCGTGGTGGCACAGCTACGCGAAGCCGGCCACGATATTGCCTGGGTTGCCGAAGACAGCCCGTCTTCGGCTGACCCGAATGTCCTTGCCAGAGCTTCGAGGGAAGACAGGGTACTGGTAACCCTTGATGCCGGGGACTTCGGCAAACTGGTTTTTGCTGATGGCGCTAGAGCCCCATGCGGCGTGGTTCTTTTCCGATTTCGGGAGACCAACCCTCCCGAGGAAGCTGACTTCATCGCCGGTGTCCTGGATACCACCGCTCCCTGGTCCGGAAGGTTTTCCGTGATTAGAACCGGCCCGGCCTAGTAGTTCGACAACTTCGAAATGATGGGTGAAATTGCTTCTCTCCGTCGTTCCGGCGAAGGCCGGAACCCAGGAGTTCTGAAGGTAAGGAACCATGTCCGGCGCTAACCTTCCTGGATTCTGGCCTGCGCCAGAATGAC